>NZ_FSRM01000001.1:0-640419 GCF_900141745.1 Paraburkholderia phenazinium
CGTGCGTGCCGATCACCAGTTGCGCGGTGCCGAGCGCCGCGGCCTCGATGGCTGCGCGCTTCTCCCTGGTTTTCAGACTGCCGGCCAGCCACGCGACGCTCACGCCAAGCGGCTCCAGCCAGCCGCGCAGCTTGCGTGCGTGCTGTTCGGCGAGGATTTCGGTCGGCGCCATCAAGGCGGCCTGATAGCCGGCGTCGATGGCCTGCGCGGCGGCAAGCGCGGCGACGACGGTCTTGCCGCTGCCCACGTCGCCCTGCAGCAGACGTTGCATGGGATGTGGCTGCGTCAGATCCAGTGCGATTTCACCGCCCACGCGCTGCTGGGCGCCGGTCAGCGAAAACGGCAGCGCTTTCAGGAGCCGCGCCACCAGTGAGGCTGGATCGTCCGCAGTTCGTCGTGGCATGCCAGGCGCCGCGCGCGTGCGGCGCTCATCGTGCGCGCGCTTCAGGGACATCTGCTGGGCGAGCAGTTCCTCGAACTTGATGCGTACCCATGCCGGATGCGTACCGTCCATCAGGGCGGTTTCGTCCGAGTCGACGCCGGGGTGATGCAGCATGCGCACCGCCTGCATCAGTGGCGGCACGCCAAGCGGGTCCAGATAAGTCCTGGCGACGGCCTCGGGCAGCAATTCCGGTAGTGCCGCGCGCGACAGCGCGTTGTCGATCGCCTTGCGCAGATAGGCCTGGCTGACGCCCGCCGTGCTCGGATACACCGGCGTGAGCGCTTGCGGCAAAGGCGTGTCTTCATCGACGACGCGCACGGCCGGATGCACCATCTCCATGCCGAAGAAACCGCCACGGACGTCGCCACGCACCCGCAGGCGTGCGCCGATCGCCATCTGCTTGACCTGCGAGCCATAGAAATTCAGAAAGCGGAGCACCAGTTCGTCGCCGGTGTCGTCGCGTAGTTTGACCAGCAACTGGCGGCGCGGGCGATAGGCGATTTCGTTATCGAACACCACGCCTTCGGTCTGCGCCATGCCACCCGGCAGCAGGTGCGCGATCGGCGTCAACGAGGTCTCGTCCTCGTAGCGCATGGGCAGATGCAGGACCAGATTGATGTCGCTCGTGAGCCCGAGCTTGGCGAGCTTGTCAGCGGTTTTGGCAAGCGCCGGAGCGGGCTTCTCTGCCGCCTTGGGTGCCTTCGCTCCCTTGGGCGCTTTGGCCTCGCCGGATGCGCTCGTCTCTTTAGGCGCTTTGACCGCCTTCACCGATCTGGCTTCCTGCGACGGCCCAGGGTTGAGCAGTTCGCCCCCCTTGCCACGAGCGGCGGGGCGCTTCGGCTCGACGCTCACTTCGTCGGTAGCGGAGGGCAAACGGCGGTCGGACAAAGGCATGGGTTGCTTCGCAAGTACAATATCGGCTTTCAAAGGTTTCGCGACGCCGCTGCGGCGTCCCGCAATCATAGCCGCAGGCCGCGAGGCTTCGGTGCAAATCCGACCGGCTTCGGCCCAATTCAGTTTCGTTCACGTCCTGCTTCCAGCCAGTCCGCATGTTCACGCTTTCCGATTTCGATTTCGACCTGCCACCCGAACTCATCGCGCAAACGGCGTTGCCAGAGCGCAGCGCGAGCCGTCTGCTTGAAGTGGACGGCTTCGCCACGCCGGCGCGTTTCACCGACCGCCGCTTCGCGGAGCTGCCTGAATGCATCGCGCCAGGCGACCTGCTGGTGTTCAACGATACCAAAGTCCTGAAGGCGCGCTTCCTCGGCCAAAAGGCCAGTGGCGGCAAGATCGAAGTGCTGGTCGAGCGGCTGACCGGCGAGCGCACCGCGCTCGCGCAGGTCCGCGCCAGCAAGAGCCCGGCGCCCGGCACGACGCTGCGTCTGGCGGATGCCTTCGACGTGACCGTCGGCGAGCGCGTTGAGCCGTTCTACACCCTGCACTTTCCCGAAGACTGCCTGACGCTGATCGAACAGTTCGGCCGGCTGCCGCTGCCGCCCTACATCGAGCACGATCCCGACGCGACTGACGAAACCCGTTATCAGACGGTGTTCGCGCAGAATCCGGGAGCGGTGGCTGCGCCGACCGCGGGGCTGCACTTCGATGACGCGCTGCTGGCGCGGCTCGACGAGCGCGGCGTGGAACGCGCGACGCTCACGTTGCACGTCGGCGCCGGCACGTTCCAGCCGGTGCGGGTGGAGAACATCTCCGAGCACAAGATGCACAGCGAGTGGTACCAGTTGCCGCAAACGCTGGTGGACCGGATCGCCGCGACCAAAGCCCGCGGCAACAAGGTGATCGCAGTAGGCACGACGTCGATGCGCGCGCTCGAAGCCGCCGCGCGCGACGCCGAAACCGCCGGCCGACCACTTGCCGCGACTGCCGCCGAAACCGATATTTTCATCACGCCGGGCTACAGGTTTCGCGTGGTCGACCGGCTGGTGACGAACTTCCATTTGCCGAAATCGACGCTGTTGATGCTGGTGTCGGCGTTTGCGGGCATCGAGACGATCCGTTCCGCGTACCGGCATGCCATTGAAGAGCGCTACCGGTTCTTCAGTTACGGCGACGCGATGCTGCTCACGCGCAAAGACGGCTGAGCTGAGCCCCTGTAGTTACGCGTCCGCATGACGATATGCCGTCCGGTAGCGTTGCGCGCGCGCCTCGCTCGGGGTAGTCTGCCGCACCTTGATTTCTTTACCCAGCCGTCGGGGCTAGCCCGGCGGCGTTCATGTCATGCGCCGGACTGTTCTCCGGTGGCACAGGAGTTCTCATGACCGAAGGTCATAACCACGATACCGGCGCCTCGAGCGCCAATTGTCCAAGCTGCGCCAATCACGACGGCAACTCCGCCGAACGTCCCGACAACGGCCTCAAATTCGAGCTGCTCAACACCGATGGCCAGGCGCGCCGCGGCCGCTTGACGCTCAATCACGGCGTGGTCGAAACACCGATCTTCATGCCGGTGGGCACCTACGGCACCGTGAAGGCAGTCCAGCCGCGCGAACTCGAAGAGATGCATGCGCAGATCATCCTCGGCAACACCTTCCACCTGTGGCTGCGGCCGGGACTCGAAACGATCGGCGCGCACGGCGGCCTGCACCGCTTCATGGGCTGGAACCGGCCCATCCTCACTGACTCCGGCGGTTTTCAAGTGTTTTCGCTGGGTGATCTGCGCAAGATTACCGAAGATGGCGTCACGTTCGCCTCACCGATCAACGGCGACAAGCTGTTTCTGTCGCCGGAAGTGTCGATGCAGATCCAGAAGGTGCTGAACTCGGACATCGTCATGCAGTTCGACGAATGCACGCCCTACGCCACCAACAACATCCCGACTTCGCACAAGGACGCCGCCGACTCGATGCGCATGTCGATGCGCTGGGCCCAGCGTTCGATCAACGAATTCAACGGGCTGGGCAATCCGAACGCGCTGTTCGGGATCGTCCAGGGCGGCATGTTCGAGGATCTGCGCGACGAATCGCTGGCGGGTCTCGGAGAGATGGACTTCCATGGCTACGCGATCGGCGGCCTGTCGGTGGGCGAGCCGAAGGAAGACATGATGCGCGTGCTCAACCACATCGGCCCGAAGCTGCCGGCCCACAAGCCGCACTATCTGATGGGCGTAGGCACGCCGGAAGACCTGGTAGCGGGCGTGGCAGCCGGCGTCGACATGTTCGACTGCGTGATGCCGACCCGCAATGCGCGCAACGGCTGGCTCTTCACCCGCTTCGGCGACGTCAAGATCCGCAACGCGACGCACAAGAACTCCCTGCGCCCGCTCGACGAAACCTGCGGCTGCTATACCTGCCGGAATTTCACCCGTGGCTACCTGCACCATCTGCATCGCGTTGGTGAAATTCTTGGCGCGCAGCTCAACACGATCCACAATCTGCACTACTACCTCGAACTGATGAGCGAGATCCGCGAATCAATCGAGACTCAGACGTTCGAGGCGTTCCGCACGCGCTTCCACGAAAACCGGGCACGGGGTGTCGAACAGGCCGCCTAGAGGGTTTCTAAAAAAGCCCCGCTGAAAGATTTCGCTGACGGCGCCCGAACTCAAAAAAGAAGATGCGGACGCAAGCAAGTAACCAAGGAAGGCGCACAATAGCGCCCGCCGACGGATTCCCCCGAAGAAACCGTCGGCGCGAGACCTGAACATTACAATTCCATTTCGCGACGGCCCAAAGAAGCCTTTAACAGCTTGATCGGAAAGCTCATTTGCCGTGCCGTCGTACCAAATGCCGGTGGTAGAATAATCGGCTGATTTTTTTGTTCGTTATAACGGAGAGACCAACGTGTCGTTTTTTTCCAACGCCTTCGCTCAAGGCTCAGGCGGTGCAGAATCAAGCCTGATGAGCTTCCTGCCGCTGATCCTGATGTTTGGCGTGCTGTACTTCATCATGATTCGCCCTCAAATGAAGCGCCAGAAGGAACATCGCAACATGCTCGCCGCTATGGCCAAGGGCGATGAAGTGGTCACGAACGGTGGCATCGTCGGCAAGGTGACCAAGGTTAGCGACGCGTACGTCGGCGTCGAAATCGCCGAAGGCACGGAAATCACCGTGCAAAAAGCATCGGTCACGACGATTCTCCCGAAGGGCACGATCAAGTCGCTGTAAGGCCTGCTCTCTCGCGTCCGGCGCGGCCTCGCGAAACTGAAGCCAGCATGCCTGTCATGCCATCCATGCCAACAGGTACGCTGCGCCTTCCGCGCCCATCGCCGGACGCATCGCTTACGAGCCAACTTTCCCGTTGGACCACTCCATGAATCGTTACCCCCTCTGGAAATATGTCGTGATGGTCGTGGCGCTTGCCATCGGCCTCATCTACACATTGCCCAATTTCTTCGGCGAAGCGCCGGCGGTGCAGGTGCTGAGCGGCAAGGCAACGGTCAAGCTCGATTCGTCGACACTGTCGCAAATCGAAGCCACGCTGGCCGCCAATCAGATCGCCGCTTCCGACGTGACGTACGACAACTCGTCGAGCAACGCGAATATTCGCGTGCGTCTGTCGGATACCGACACGCAGTTGCGCGTGAAGGACCTGCTGTCGAAGACGCTGAACAGCGATCCGAACGATCCGAATTTTGTCGTCGCCCTGAACCTGCAAAGCGCGTCGCCGCGCTGGCTGACTGCCCTGCACGCGTTGCCGATGTACCTCGGCCTCGACCTGCGCGGCGGTGTGCACTTCCTGCTGCAGGTGGACATGGCGGGCGCGCTGAACAAGAAGCTCGACTCGGACGCCTCCGACGCGCGCACGCTGCTGCGTGACAACAACATCCGCGATGGCGGCGTGAATCGCGTCAACCAGACCGTGGTGATCAATTTCGCCGACAAGGACACGGCGGACGCGGCGAGCAAACAGCTTTCGCGCAGCATCAGCGAGCTCCAGTGGGAAACGCAGACGGCGCCTGACGGCAGCTATCAGCTGGTCGGCACGTTTACGCCGGCCGTGCAGAAGACGGTCGAAGACGCGGCGCTCAAGCAGAACATCACGACACTGCATAACCGGGTCAACGAACTTGGCGTGGCCGAACCGGTGATCCAGCAGCAAGGCGCCGACCGCATCGTGGTCGAACTGCCAGGCGTGCAGGACACGGCGAAGGCGAAGGACATCATCGGCCGCACGGCGACGCTCGAAGCGCGTCTCGCCGATCCGAACGACCTGCACCCGAATCCGGGTGACGCCGTGCCGCCGGGCGACGAACTGTTCACCGAAGGCAACCAGGCGCCGGTCATGTTGAGGAAGCAGGTGATCTTCACTGGCGACCGCATCATCGACGCTTCGGCAGGCTTTGACGAACACCAGCGTCCGTCGGTCAACATCCGTCTCGACTCGGCCGGCGGCCGGGCCGTCGCGAGCGTCTCGCGCGACAACATCGGCAAGCCGATGGCGATGGTGCTGTTCGAAAAGGGCAAGGGCCAGGTGTTGACGGTCGCGACGATCCAGTCCGAACTGGGCGACCGCTTCCAGATCACTGGCCAGCCGACCCCGCAAGCTGCCGCCGACCTCGCGCTGCTACTGCGCGCCGGTTCGCTGGCAGCGCCGATGGACATCATCGAAGAACGCACGATCGGCCCGAGCCTCGGCGCCGATAACATCAAGAAGGGCTTCCACTCGGTGATCTGGGGCTTTACGGCCATCGCCGTCTTCATGATTGCGTACTACATGCTGTTCGGCGTGGTCTCGATCATTGGCCTGTCGGTCAACCTGTTGCTGCTGATCGCGGTGCTGTCGATGCTGCAGGCCACCCTGACCTTGCCGGGTATCGCGGCTATCGCGCTGGCGCTCGGTATGGCCATTGACGCGAACGTGCTGATCAACGAGCGCGTGCGTGAAGAGCTGCGTCACGGCGCGCCGGCGCAGCTGGCCATCCAGAACGGTTACGCGCATGCATGGGCGACCATTCTCGACTCGAACGTAACCACGCTGATCGCCGGTCTGGCGCTGCTCGCGTTCGGCTCGGGTCCGGTGCGCGGCTTCGCGATCGTGCACTGTATCGGCATCCTGACGTCGATGTTCTCTGCCGTGTTCTTCTCGCGCGGTCTCGTGAACCTCTGGTACGGCGGCAAGAAGAAGCTGAAGTCGCTGGCCATTGGCCAGGTGTGGAGGCCGGCAGCGGTCGAAGGCGCCGCCGCTGCCGCGTATCTCGGCAGTGAAGATGCCGAAACCGACACAGGACGGGCCATCACCGCAGCAGCCGCCAAGCCGAAGGCCGCGGCCCAGGCTCAGGCCCGCGCCGGCAAGCCGACGGTGCGCCGTCGCAATGCCCCCGGCAACACGCCGCAGAAACCGGGTTCATCCCGCTGAGTCCCGGAGAACAAGACCATGGAATTTTTCCGCATTCGCAAAGATCTACCGCTCATGCAGCGGGCGTTGGTGTTCAACGCGATCTCGCTGCTGACGTTTATTGCTGCCGTGTTCTTCCTGCTGCATCGCGGGCTGCATCTGTCGGTGGAGTTCACCGGCGGTACGGTCATCGAAGTGCAGTATCCGACCACGGTGCCGCTCGAACCGGTGCGCGGCACACTCGCCAAACTCGGCTATCCGGACGCTCAGGTGCAGAACTTCGGCACTTCGCGTGATGTGCTGATCCGTCTGCCGGTCAAGGCCGGCCTCACCTCGGCCCAGCAGAGCGATCAGGTGATGGGCGCATTGAAGGGTGAAGATGCCCAGGTGCAGTTGCAGCGCGTCGAGTTCGTCGGCCCGCAGGTCGGCAAGGAACTGGTCACCAACGGTCTGCTCGCGCTCGCCTGCGTGGTGGCCGGCATCGTGATCTACCTGTCGTTCCGCTTCGAATGGAAGTACGCCGTGGCCGGCGTGATCGCCAACCTGCACGACGTGGTGATCATTCTCGGTTTCTTCGCGTTCTTCCAGTGGGAGTTCTCGCTGTCGGTGCTGGCTGCCGTGCTTGCGGTGCTCGGTTACTCGGTGAACGAGTCGGTGGTTATCTTCGACCGGATTCGCGAAACCTTCCGCCGCGAACGCAAGATGACGGTCATCGAGGTCATCAACCACGCCATTACCAGCACGATGTCGCGGACCATCATCACCCACGGCTGTACGCAGATGATGGTGCTGTCGATGTTCCTGTTCGGCGGTCCAACGCTGCACTACTTCGCTCTGGCGCTGACGGTCGGTATTCTGTTCGGTATCTATTCGTCGGTGTTCGTTGCGGCAGCGCTGGCGATGTGGCTCGGCGTGAAGCGCGACGACCTGATCAAGGAAAAGAAGGAACGTCACGACCCGAGCGACCCGAACGCAGGCGCACAAGTCTGAAGTTCGAGACAGTCGGGAACAAACGCAAAGGCCGGTTCAGTGGAACCGGCCTTTGTTGTTTACCGCCGTCGTTTGGTGCGAGCGTTCTAGTCCGCGTGCCTGCCGGCAATGCTGATGCGCAGTACGCCTTACTTACGCGCTGCGACGATATGAAACCTGATGACGACGTCGTCGGCCACCACCGAGGTGTCCTTCCACTCGCCGGTACCGATATCGAACTGTGA
Organism: Paraburkholderia phenazinium; assembly: GCF_900141745.1. Taxonomy (NCBI): domain Bacteria; kingdom Pseudomonadati; phylum Pseudomonadota; class Betaproteobacteria; order Burkholderiales; family Burkholderiaceae; genus Paraburkholderia; species Paraburkholderia phenazinium. The sequence goes on from NZ_FSRM01000001.1 coordinate 7,948, forward strand.
ACGCTGGATCGTCAGCGCCCCATCGAACGCCTCGCTCCCGCCCTGCTGCGTGACGGTCACAGGCACGACCATGGTCTGCGATTTACCCTTGATGGTCAGCTTGCCAGTCACCTTGAACTGGTTGCCGCCTGCCGGCGCGATTGCGCTCGAGACAAAGGTCGCCTGCGGGAACGTCTTCGCATCGAACCATTCCTTGCCGCGCACCTGCTCGTTGTAGCTTTCGTCACCCAGATCGTAGCTGCTCACGTCGACGCTGAACTGCGCGCTGCCTTCGGCCGGCTTCGCCGGGTCGAACTTCACGTCCGCACTGAACTTGCCGAACTTGCCTTCCACCGGCACGTTCATCTGTTTTGAGGTCGCGGTGAGCGTGCTCTTCGCGATGTCGACCTGGGCCAGCGCGCTGCCCGCCGCACTGAGGGACGCGGCAGCAAACGCCGCCAACATGTAGCGATAAAACGAAACCTTCATGTCGCTCCTTATTTGAGGAAAGGGATCATGCGCGACAGCAGGCCGTCGCGATCGAGCCACTGATGTTTGAGCGCCGCCGCCACATGCAGCACGAACAGGACGAGCAGCGTGTAGTTGAGCGTGATGTGGATATTTTTCAGCAACACCTTGAGCACGGGATCGGGCGCAATCAGGCGCGGCAGCGGCACGAGCCCCAGATACACCACCGGCACATTGGCCGCGGAGCTGTACAGATAGCCGGAGACCGGAATCGCGATGATCAGCACGTACAGCAGCAGATGCACGAGATGGGCCGCGCCCCGTTGCCACGACGATATCCGGCGCGGCAACGGCGGCGCATCATGGGTGGCGCGCCAAAGGATGCGCAGCACCGAAAGCCCGAACACCGTCACGCCAATCCACTTGTGCCAGGAAAAATAGCGCAGCTTCGTAGGCGTGAAGCCGGGGATATCGGTCATCACCCAACCGAGCGCGAAGCCGCACACAATCAGCAACGCAATCAGCCAGTGAAGCGCGATGGCTGTTCGCGTGTACGAATCGCGGGAGCCGAAGTTAGGTTTGGGTGCCATGAAAGCTCAACGCAAGCTGAAAGGTTAGCGGCGCACGAGGGTGGAGTCCCCCTATGCGAACTGCGCAGAACGCGGCTGCCAGGTGTCGGCAGACAACAGCGAAGCACGCCAAGGCCGCCATGCTACTCCAAGCCGAAAAAGCCGGCTGGCAAGTTCCGCACGGGGCTATGCGGCGTCAAATACAGCTTAACAAGAAGGATTGAACAATTGGGGCCGGAAAATGTCCGACAGCTGTCAGGGTATGCTGCGCGGTGCTGCCGTTTTGCCTGACGGACGTCGCACAAGCAGCCCTGTTACGCACGAGCGAGCGCCTTTGGTACTATTGCTCCAGGCTTTCGCCATTCTTTCGCCAGTCCATACCGTGCAAGCCTTCGATGCACGCTCCCGCTCATGTCGTTTTGCCCTTCTGCCGTATGGAACATGACAACCTGATCGCGTGCCACGAGTGCGATACCCTTTTCACCAAACCGCGTCTGCTCGGCAGCCGGACGGTGGCGCGCTGCCCGCGTTGCGGCGCGACGCTCTATCGCGGCATCTCGCGGCGGCTGGACGCCATCTGCGCCATGACGCTCGCCGCGCTGATCACGTTTCTGATCGCCCAGGGCTATCCGATCGTCGAACTGGACGCCAACGGCATTACCTCGCAAACCACGCTGTTCGGCGCGCTCGTCGCGTTGTGGAACGAGGACATGCAGATCGTCGCGGTCATGGTGTTCTGCGCGACCACGCTGTTTCCGCTCACCGAACTGGTCGCGCTCCTCTACGTGCTGATCCCGATCCGCTCGGGCTTCGTGGCGCCGGGCTTTAACCAGGTGCTGCGGGCCATCCAGTTCGTGCGGCCGTGGGGCATGATCGAAGTGTTCATGCTTGGCGTGCTGATCACCATCGTCAAGATGGTGAGCCTCGCCCGCGTGATCCCCGAGGCCGCGCTGTTCGCCTTCGGAGTGCTGACCTTGATGTTCGCCGTGGTCGTCACGTTCGATCCGCGCACCTTGTGGGATCTCGCCGACGAGCTGAACGCAAGGCGTGCGCGTCCCATGCCGCGCACGGCTGCCGACAGCGCGGCAGCTGCGGTCACGGCGAACGTGGACAGCCAGTCCGCCGCGCCCCATCAGGGATAACGCACGATGAATTACATTACCGCGCGCCGCGCGGGCCTGGTTTCCTGCCACGCGTGCGGCAGCGTGGCACCACGCATCCGCTCGATCACGAAACAGCACTGCGCGCGCTGCGGCGCGGTACTGCACCGGCGCAATCCGGACAGTCTGATGCGCACATGGGCACTACTGATCGCAGCCGCATTGCTGTATATTCCGGCGAATCTGTTGCCGGTGATGCACACCTCCTCGTTGCTTGGCTCGGAAGACGACACGATCATGAGCGGCGTCGTCTACTTCTGGACCTCGGGCGACTGGCCGCTGGCCGTCATTGTGTTTATCGCCAGCATCATGGTGCCGATGCTGAAACTCACGATCCTCGTGCTGCTCTGCATTACGGCTCAGCGCCGCTCACGCTGGCGCCCCACGCAACGCGTGAAGCTGTACCGGATCGTAGAGCGCATCGGCCGCTGGTCGATGCTCGACGTGTTCGTGGTCACGCTGACGGTTGCGCTGGTGCGATTCAAGTCGCTCGCCGTGATCACGGCGGGGCCTGGCGCGATCGCGTTCGGCTCGGTGGTGATTCTGACGATGCTGGCATCGATGCAGTTCGATCCACGGCTCATCTGGGACAACGTGGAAGGCGCGGACAACTCGGAAAATGCAAAGAATGCGAAGCGCGCCCGCCGTGCCAAAGATGCAAAAAGCGGTACCCAACAAACTCAGGACCAAACATGACTAGCCCGCAAGGACCGACGCCCGCTCCCAGCGCGCCGCGCAACGATTCGAACGGACCCACGCTCCCACCCAACCTGCCCGATCCCGAGATCGAGCCGCGCAGCCACTGGTTGCCGTCGCTGGTCTGGGTGATTCCGCTGATCGCCGCACTGATCGGCGTCGCGCTCGTGATCAAGTCCGTGACCGAGAAAGGGCCGCAGATCACTATCAGCTTCAACGATGCCGAAGGGCTCGAGCCGGGCAAGACCCAGGTCAAGTACAAGGACGTCGACGTTGGCCTCGTAAAGGCCATCACGCTCTCGAAAGACCTTTCACACGTGCTGATTCAGGTCCAGTTGACCAAGGAAGCCGAGAACTTTGCCGTCAAGGACAGCCGCTTCTGGGTGGTGCGTCCGCGGGTCGGCGCGAGCGGCGTCTCGGGTCTGAGCACGCTGCTCTCCGGCGCGTACATCGGCGTGGACGCCGGTCATTCGCAGGATACGCAGAAGGACTTCGTCGGCCTTGAAACGCCCCCACCAATTACCGGTGGGCAGAAGGGCCATCAGTTCACGTTGCATGGCGACTCGCTCGGCTCGATCGATATCGGCTCGCCGATCTTCTACCGGCGCGTGCAGGTCGGCCAGGTGGTGGGCTTCTCGCTCGACAAGGACGGCACCGGCGTGACCATGCAGGTGTTCGTTGCCGCGCCGTATGATCAGTACGTCGGGATCAACACGCGCTGGTGGCATGCGAGCGGCGTCGATCTGCGGCTCGACTCGGGCGGCTTCAAGCTGAACACGCAGTCGCTTGCGACCGTGCTGGTCGGTGGCCTGTCGTTCCAGTCGCCACCGGGGCAGCCGGTCGGAGCGCAGGCGCCGAACAACATGACGTTCCGCCTGGGTTCCGACGAAGCGGACGCCATGCGCGAGCCGGACGGCGTGCCGCTGCGGGTGGTGATGACCTTCAACCAGTCGCTGCGCGGGCTGTCTGTGGGGGCGACGGTCGATTTCCGCGGCATCGAGCTCGGTCAGGTGACCAACATCGGCATCGACTACGACCCGAAGACCAACAACTTCACCATGCCGGTGACGATGAACCTGTACCCCGACCGCCTCGGCAAGCGCTTCCGCGAGACGGCGCCGGAGCCGGGTAGCGTGGCCGGTCAGCAGTTGCTGAAGAGTCTGGTGCAACACGGCCTGCGCGGCCAGCTGCGCACGGGCAACCTGATTACCAGCCAGCTGTACGTCGCGCTCGACATCTTCCCGAAGGCGCCGCCGGCTACCGTCGACGTCAATAGCGATCCGCTCGAGCTGCCGACGATTCCGAATACGCTCGACGAGTTGCAGGTGCAAGTGGCCGATATCGCCAAGAAACTCGATCAGGTGCCGTTCGACCAGATCGGCGACAACCTGAACAGCGCGCTAAAGAACGCCGACCAGTTGTTCACGCGCCTGAATACCGAGGTGGTGCCGCAAGCGCGCGACACGCTGGCCGCCGCCAAGCAGACCTTCGGGTCGGCCGAGGCGACGCTGCAGCAGGACTCGCCGCTGCAATCGGACGTCCATCAGGCGCTGCAGGAATTGACCCGCACGCTGCAGTCGTTGAATGCGCTGTCGGACTATCTGGAACGCCATCCGGAATCGCTGTTGCGCGGAAAACCAGGAGATAAACCATGATGTTTGCCCGGCTCCCCCGTTCGCCGCGCGGGCTTGCCCGCGCCACCGCGTGCCTCGGTGCCTGTGCCGGACTGCTGGCGGTAGCGGCATGCTCGTCGTCGCCGCCCAGCCATTTCTACACGCTGGGCGCCAATGGCGCGCCAAGCACCGCGAGCACGATTTCGGCTCCTTCACTGCTGATCGAAGTAGCGCCGGTCGACGTACCGTCCCAGGTCGCGAAGAACCAGCTCGTGGTTCAGACTGGCCCGACCCAGGTGCAGGTGCTCGAGCAGGAACGTTGGGCCTCGTTGCCGGGTGACGAGATTCGCCGCGCGCTGTCGACCGATCTCACGCAGCAACTGGGCACGATCGATGTGTATGGCACGCCGTATCCAGAAGGTACGCCGGTCTATCGCGTCAGTGTGAACGTGCAACGGTTCGAATCGTGGCCGGGTTCGCATGCCTTGATCGATGCCGTGTGGAGCGTGCGCGCGGTGCGCAGCGAAGCCATCATGACGTGCCGCAGCGTCGTCAACGAGCCTGTGACGGGCAGCTATGACGCGCTGGTCGACGGTCATCGGCAGGCCGTGCAGCAGATCTCTATGCAGATCGCCGCCGGCATCAGGGCCTTGGCCGCTGCCGCGCCGCGGATGCCGACGAGTACCGCCGCAAAAGGCGCATCCGGCACGCAAGCGCGCATGACGCCCCCGACGGTGCCGTGCCCGTTGCCCACCGGCCCAAGCGCTGCGCTCGACAGCGCCGGCGCGGACAATCGCACGACCGGCTGACCGGCTCCTGAAGCTCGCGCGGCGAACTCCACCGTCGCCCGCGAGCCTACGCACTATCCCATCCGGCCAGCTTGCGGGGTCCTCTGTATTTAGCGATCCTGAGTGCTTCGGCCCACAAGAGTGCGCCTTGCCACACATCTGACAATCCATGTTTCGCTCTCTCAAAACCTTCGTCAAGAAATGGCGCGCGTCGCGCAACAGCGGCCATCAACTCGATGCGCTGCTGGCGATTGCCGACCAGAACGCGCCGTATGCGGACCGCAGCGAATGGCTGATCGAGGTGGCTCACTGGATTCATCGCGACGGAAGCGTGCAGCCGGTCGTGCCTTCGGTCACGCAGGACCCGACCGAAGACAACGTGCGCCGGGTACGCGAGCATGCGCGTTTGCGCTATCTGCTGCATGTGCTGGATCGCAACCCGGCGTGGAAAGCGAACGTCGCGGGGATTCTGCGCGCGCTGCTGCGCGAAAGCGACGGCATCTCGCTACTGTGCGATGCCGGCATGCCGGTGCACTCGGCATTTTTCGGCGCCCTGTTCGAGCGCTTCGAGTCGTCGCTGATCCCGCCAGCACCGAACCGCCGTGACCTGACAGCGATCTTCACGTTGATGTTCACGTCAGCGCGCGATGCCGAATGGATTGCCGCGCTACCTACCGACCTGCTCACGCGTATCCGCGAGCTTTTCATCTATGGGCAGGAGGCGAGCGATCAGCGAGAGGCGGCGCCGTTCTCGCTCGATCTGCTAGCGGCGCTGCACAACCTGACCTGCCAGATCAGCTCCACCGGGCTGTCGCAAACGGTGCGCAGCCGTCTGGGCGACGCCGACGTGCGCGTCGCCATGGAAAAGCAGCCGTTCTACCGGCTCACACGAGCCATGCTGGCGGTCGAGGCCGCCCATCAGGCGCCTGAAGGCGGCGCAGAGCCGGGCAAATTGCTGCACGAGGTCAACTATCTGCGTGTGCTGCTCGACGACTGCCGTATCGCCACCGATAACGTCTTTACCCACCTGTACCGCAACGGCGTGAGCGTCGACATCGTGTTTCAGGTCGAGCGCATGCGTATGCGCATCCAGCGCGCAGAACATCTGCTGGACGCCTGGATGGCGTCCGACGACCTGCACGCCGGCTCGCGCCTCGTCGCCGAACTGGTCAATGCAAATCACGCGAGTCAGAGCGTCGCCCATCTGATGCGCAGCAATTTCTCGTTGCTGGCGCGCAAGGTGGTCGAATATAGCGCGGATACCGGCGAGCATTACATTGCCCGCGATCGCGCCGAATATCTGAAGATGCTGCGCATGGCGGCAGGCGGCGGCCTCGTCACCGTGGTGACGGTGTGCGTCAAGTTTGCGATCACCGGCTTGCATCTGCATGCAATGCTGGAAGGCTTGCTGGCCGGCATCAACTATGCGGCGAGCTTCCTGCTGATGCACTTCCTGCATTTCTCGCTCGCCACCAAGCAGCCGGCCATGACAGCGCCGACCATCGCCCGCGAACTCGACGGAGCAGGTACACCTGAAGGGGTAGACAGTTTCGTCACCTCGGTAGTCGCGCTGATCCGCACCCAGGCTGCCGCCGTGCTCGGCAACGTGATGCTGGTGTTTCCCGTGTCGCTGGGCGTGCAGTTGCTGTGGCACGCCGTCTTCAATACGAACATCATCTCGCCGGAAAAGGCCCACGCCACGCTGCATTCGTTCTCGCTGCTCGGACCGACGCCGCTCTATGCGGCGCTGACGGGCGTGCTGCTGTGGTCGTCGAGCCTGCTCGCGGGCTGGGCCGACAACTGGTTCGTGCTGCACCGGGTCGCGGACGCGCTGACCTACAACCGCCGCCTGCGGATGACGCTTGGCGTCGCTGGCGCCGCCCGGCTGGCGAGGTTCTGCCGCTCCAACGTCGCCGGCGTGGCGGGCAATATCACCTTGGGCCTGATGCTTGGTCTCGTGCCTGCCATCCTCACCGCCTTCGCTTTCACCTTCGAAGTCCGGCACGTCACCTTGAGTTCGGGTTCGATCGGCGTCGCACTCGGTGTGCTCGGCAAGGGCGCGCTGGACCTGCCGGAGTTCTGGTGGGCCATCGCCGGCACGTTCAGCATGGCAATCCTGAACGTGGCCGTCAGTTTTGCGCTCGCGTTTCATATGGCCGTGCGTTCGCGCGATCTGCGGCGCAACTATGTGCGCTCGTTGCGCGGCGCGATCTGGCGCCGGGTGTTCCACCGGCCGCTGGATCTGGTGTGGCCGGTCAGCGCATCACGCGAAGGGCATTGAACGCCAGCGCGCGGGAAGCACACCCCGACCGCGTACAATAGCGCCTTATTCAACGCCTCCCGGCAACTTCAATGTCCTTCGATTTTTTCATCCCCTGCCCTCGCGGCCTCGAAGCCGCGCTCGCGGCCGAACTCGCCGAAATCGCCTCGCGCCACCTGAACGGAGCACCGTTCACTGCGGGCGCGCAGGTGCCGGGCGGCGTGCATTTCCGCGGCGGCTGGGCGGCCGGTATGGCGGCCAATCTGCATTCGCGCATCGCGAGCCGTGTGCTGCTGAAGATCGCGCATCGTCCGTATCGCAGCGAGCAGGACATCTACGACCTCGCGCTCGAGCAGCGCTGGGAACAGTGGTTTTCCGCCCAGGAGACGCTGCGCGTCGACGTCACGGCCATCAAATCGCCGCTGCGTAGCCTCGAATTCACCACGCTGCGCGTCAAGGATGCGATCTGCGACCGCCTGCGCGACGTGAGCGGCGCGCGTCCGAACATCGACACCAGCGCGCCCGACGTGCGCGTGTTTGCGTTTCTCACCGCGACCGATTGCACCTTGTATCTCGATACCTCCGGCGAGCCGCTTTTCAAGCGCGGCTGGCGGCTCGATAAAGGTGCGGCGCCGTTGCGCGAAAATCTCGCGGCGGGCATCTTGCGCCTGACTGGCTGGACCGCCGGCACACCGCTGTACGACCCGATGTGCGGCAGCGGCACGTTCCTCGCGGAAGCTGCGCAAGTGGCGCTGAATATCGCGCCGGGCGCGGAGCGGCGCTTCGGCTTCGAGAATCTCAAGCAGTACGACGCGAAAGCGTGGCAGGCGTTGAAAGCCGCGGCACTGGATGCGAAGCACGCCGCCCGCACGTCGCGCACCGATCTGCAGATCTTCGGCAGCGACATTTCCGGTGACATGCTGGTCAAGGCGCGCGCCAACTTCGAGCGCGCCGGTCTGTCGTCGGTCTCGCTCAAGCAGGTCGACGCACGCGGCATGACCCCGCCGTCGTCGGAGCCGGGCATTCTGGTGGCCAATCCGCCGTACGGCGAGCGGATCGAAGTGCGTGGCCGCAACGCGCGTGGCGAACTTCGTGAGACGGGCCGTGAAAGCCGCGATGACGACAGCTTTCGCCGTGCTCAGGAAGAAGCACCGGACAGCGAATTCTTCAAGTCGCTCGGCGACGCGCTCAAGCAGCGTTTCACCGGATGGCACGCGTTCATTCTGACGTCGGATCGTAAGCTGCCGGGACAACTGAGGTTGCGCGAATCGACCAAGACGCCGCTTTTCAACGGCGCGCTTGAATGCAGGCTGTTTCGCTTCGATCTGATCGCGGGCAGCGTCAGGCAACGTCCGGCGAGCGACACGCCGGCGGCTTAAGCCGGCAAGTCAACGCCGGGAAGAATTTCGCAGCCAGCCAATCGCTACTGACAGAACGCTGTCAGTAGCCCCGCCGCACACTCCTGATCACGCCATCCGGCGCATCACATGGGCCTTCGGGTCATGCCAAGGAGAGTGTCATGTCAGCAGCCGCATCCCACGTCATTTCCTGGTTCGAAATTCCGGTCACCGATTTCGAGCGCGCCGCACGTTTCTACGAGACTACGCTCGGCACGACACTGCGGCGTGAAAATTTCGGCGGCGAGCCGATCGGCATTTTTCAGTACACCGAGCCGTCCACCGGCGGCTGTATCATCCAGAGCCCCAACGCCAGGCCTTCCGGCGATGGCGTCGTCGTTTACCTGAACGCGCAGCCGAACGTCGACACCGTGCTGGGCCGCGTCGAGAAGGCCGGCGGGAAGGTGCAAGGGCCGGTCATCGATCTGCCGCAGGATATCGGTTATATCGGCTTCTTTACCGATACCGAAGGTAACCGCATCGGGCTGCATTCGCCGAAGAACGGTTGACCGATTGGCCCGCGCAGGGGTGACGGCCACGCAGCACCGCATGAGCGTCACGCGGCGCTATGATCTCGGGAATGCCCGTTTGCGGGCCGCGGTTCGCAACCCCCGTGACGCGGGCCACTCCGTTTCGGGTGAAGCGATCGCAACACCCCCGCCCCTACTACAACACGACAAGACGCCCACGATGACGCGCCGCGCCGACCGCCTGTTCCAGATCGCCGAACTGCTCCGCGGCCGGCGTCTGACTACCGCGCAACAGCTCGCGGACTGGCTGCATATCTCGCCGCGCACGGTCTACCGGGACGTGCGCGATCTGCAACTCTCAGGCGTGCCGATCGAAGGGGAAGCGGGAATCGGCTACCGCCTGAACCGCTCGGCGAGCTTGCCGCCGCTCACCTTCACCGTCGACGAACTCGCTGCGCTCGCCGCCGGCGCACGCATGCTCGAAACATGGGGTGGTGCGAGCTTCGCCAAGGGCGCCCGCGGCGCGCTGGCGAAGATCGCCTCGACCATGCCCGCTGACAAGCGCGCGACGCTCGACCGGCTGCCGATCTTTGCGCCTTCGTTTCACATCAAGGGTGAATTCGCGGAGAAGGTCGATGCGCTGCATCTGGCCATCGACCGCAACCGGATCGTGAGTTTTGCGTATCGCGATCGCAAAGGCGCGCAAACCGAGCGGCGCGTCTGGCCGCTCGGGCTCTTTTATTGGGGTGCGCGCTGGACCATCGGCGCGTGGTGTGAGTTGCGCGGAGACTTCCGCAATTTCGACGTCGAAGAGATTCGCGAACTGCAGGTAGTCGAGCCGTTCCCCGATATGGAGGGCAGACGGCTCGCGGATTTTCTGAGGCACGTCGAGGTGAAACAGCGCTAACTGCAGCGACAGCGTTCAAGGCCGCATACCGTTGCGGCCCCAACCCTCACTCCACCGACTTCACCATATCCTCGATCACCTTCTTCGCATCGCCGAAGACCATCATGGTCTTGTCCATGTAGAACAGATCGTTGTCGAGACCCGCATAACCGGCCGCCATCGAACGCTTGTTGACGATCACCGTGCGCGCCTTGTACGCCTCGATAATCGGCATGCCCGCAATCGGCGACTTCGGATCGTTCTTCGCCGCCGGATTCACCACGTCGTTCGCGCCGAGCACCAGCACCACGTCCACTTGGCCGAACTCGCTGTTGATGTCATCCATCTCGTAGACCATGTCGTAGGAGACTTCGGCTTCAGCGAGCAGCACGTTCATGTGCCCCGGCATGCGGCCCGCCACCGGGTGGATCGCGTACCGCACATCAATGCCCTTTTCGGTCAGCTTGTCCGTAAGTTCTTTCAGCGCATGCTGCGCCCGTGCCACCGCCAGACCATACCCCGGCACGATCACCACGGTTTCAGCGTTGCCCAGCATGAACGACGCATCCTCGGCCGAACCCGACTTGACCGGCCGCTGTTCCTGGGCTCCGCCCGCAGCCGCCGCGCCCGCCTCCGCGCCAAAGCCGCCCAGCAGCACATTGAAGAACGAGCGGTTCATCGCGTGACACATGATGTACGACAGGATCGCACCGGACGACCCCACCAGCGAGCCTGCGATGATCAGCATCGGGTTATTCAGCGAGAACCCGATGCCCGCCGCCGCCCAGCCCGAATACGAGTTGAGCATCGACACGACCACCGGCATATCCGCGCCGCCGATCGGGATGATGATCAGCACGCCCAGCGCGAACGCGATCAGCGTCATGATGATGAACGGCAGCCACGCTTGCGTCAGAAAGAAGATCACGCCGAAGCCGATCATGCCGATCGCCAGCATCAGGTTGATCAGATGCTGACCCGGATACACCACCGGCGCGCCCTGAAACAGGCGGAACTTGTACTTGCCCGAGAGCTTGCCGAACGCGATCACTGAACCGGAGAACGTGATCGCCCCGACGAAGGTGCCGATAAAGAGCTCAATCCGGTTGCCGTACGGCAGAAACCCCGGGATCGGATTGTCCGGATCGACGAGGCCGAACGCCGATGGCTCCGAGACGACCGCATAGGCAATGCACACGGCAGCGAGACCGATCAGCGAGTGCATGGCGGCGACCAGTTCGGGCATCTTGGTCATCTCGACGCGCGCGGCGACGAACGCTCCGATCGCGCCGCCTACCACCAGCGCCGCGAACAGCAGTCCGAGGCCCAGCCCGAGATTCGAGCCGAGTCCGGCCGCCTGCTTGAGGATCAACGCGATGGTGGTGAGGATCGCGATCGCCATCCCGGCCATACCGAACGTATTGCCGATGCGCGCGGTCTTCGGATTCGAGAGCCCTTTGAGCGCCTGAATGAAGCAGACCGAAGCAACCAGATAAAGCAGCGTGACGACGTTCAGACTCATTGCGCCTTCTCCTTTGCCGCTGCGGGGAGCTTCTTCGGCTCTTTCTTCTTGAACATCTCCAGCATTCGCCTGGTGACGAGGAAGCCGCCGAACACGTTGACCGCTGCCAGCCCGACCGCCAGGGTCCCGAAGAACTTGCCTGTGCCGCCCACCGTCAGGCCGGCCGCAAGCATCGCGCCCACAATGACGATCGCGGAAATCGCGTTGGTCACGGCCATCAGCGGCGTATGCAGTGCCGGGGTGACGTTCCAGACCACGTGGTAGCCCACGTAGATCGCCAGGATGAAGATGATCAGGTTGATGACCGTATGGTTGATGACTTCCATCGCCGGCTCCAGTTATGCCTTGCGCGTGACTTCGCCGTCACGGGCCAGCAGCGTGGCCGCGACGATGTCGTCCGCGAGATCGATGTTGAGTGCGCCTTCCTTGTTGATGATCAGCTTCAGGAAGTCGAGCAGGTTGCGTGCGTAGAGCGAGGAGGCGTCGGCGGCCACCATCGAGGCCAGGTTCGTGAAGCCGACGATCTGCACGCCGTTTCTGGTCACGATCTTGTCCGCCACGGTGAGCGGACAGTTGCCGCCGCGCTGGCCTTCGTACTCGGGGCCACGGCCGGCGGCCAGATCGATCAGCACGGAACCGGGTTTCATGGCCTGCACGGTTTCGACCGAGATCAGCGTCGGTGCAGGACGGCCGGGGATCAGCGCGGTCGTGATGACGATATCGGCCTGTTTGGCGCGTTCGTGGACCAGAGCGCTCTGGCGTTGGAGCCAGCTCGGCGGCATAGGGCGAGCATAACCGCCTACGCCCTGTGCGGCCTCGCGCTCCTCGTCGGTCTCATACGGCACGTCGAGAAACTTGGCGCCGAGCGATTCGATCTGCTCTTTCACCGCCGGACGCACGTCCGAGGCTTCGATCACCGCACCTAGGCGCTTGGCAGTCGCGATCGCCTGCAGACCCGCCACGCCGGCGCCGAGAATCAGCACACGCGCCGCTTTCACCGTGCCTGCGGCGGTCATCAGCATCGGCATGAAGCGGGGGTAGAGATCGGCGGCGAGCAGCACGGCCTTGTAGCCGGCAATGTTGGCTTGCGACGACAGCACGTCGAGGCTCTGCGCACGGGTCGTGCGCGGCGCGGCTTCCAGCGCGAATGCCGTTACACCAGCCGTTGCGAGCTTCGCCGCGTTGTCGGCATTGAAAGGATCGAGCATGCCCACCAGCACCGAGCCGCGTTTCAGATGCGGCAGCTCGGCTTCGGTTGGCGATTGGACCTTGAGGACGAGATCGGCGCCGAAGGCGGTGGCTGCATCGACGATCTCCGCGCCCACCGCGCTGAAAGCCTCGTCAGGAAAGCTGGCGCCAGTCCCGGCGCCGCTCTGGATCGTGACCCGGTGGCCCTGCGATACGTATTTCTTGACCGTCTCGGGGGTGGCGGCAACGCGTGTTTCATGCGCTCGCGTCTCGGCTGGCACTCCGATGTGCATCGTTGAATCCTCCTCGGCCTTCCTGTTGTTACGACAGAGCTGCCGACGAGGCACGCCGGCTTGAACTTGCAACGGCAACGACGCCACTGTAACCGAAACCGGGGGGTTCCCCGAAATCAGGGACAATCCGGGGGGCAGCCGACCGCTTCCGGGCAGCCAGCCGTCATAGACGGTAAAATACCGCCCCATGAATCCGGAAACCTGGGCTGCGCACGTCACCGTGGCCGCCATCGTCGAGCGCGACGGACGCTTCCTCCTCGTCGAGGAACATACGGACGACGGGCTGCGTCTGAACCAGCCCGCCGGCCATCTGGAGGCGGGCGAAACGCTCGTCGAAGCGGCCGTGCGCGAAACGCTCGAAGAATCCGCGCATCCGTTCACGCCCGAGGCCCTGGTAGGCGTCTATATGGCGCATTTCGGACGGCCCGCCGCTGCAGGCGCAGCGCAGGATGCGGGCGGTGGAAATACGGACGGCAGCGCGACTGGCGCCACTTATCTGCGCTTCACCTATTGCGGCAGTGCCGGGGCAGCCGATCCCAACCGCGCGCTCGATCCCGATATCGTCCGCACGCTGTGGATGAGCGCCGACGAGTTGCGCGCGTGCCCCGAGCGGCATCGCACCCCGCTCGTGATGCGCTGTATCGACGATTACCTCGCAGGCCGGCGTTTCCCGCTCGACTTCGTGCATACGCATTCGGTCGGGCCCACCCGATCAAGCAAGTCAGGCAACCCATGAGCAAGCAGAAAGTCGTAGTAGGCATGTCGGGCGGCGTCGATTCGTCGGTCACCGCATGGCTGCTCAAAGAGCAAGGTTACGACGTCGTCGGTCTTTTCATGAAGAACTGGGAAGACGATGACGACGGCGAATACTGCTCGACCCGGCAGGACTGGATCGACGTCGTTTCGGTGGCCGATCTGATTGGCATCGACGTCGAGGCGGTCAACTTCGCCGCCGAATACAAGGACCGCGTGTTCGCCGAATTCCTGCGCGAATACTCGGCCGGCCGCACGCCGAATCCGGACGTGCTGTGCAACGCCGAGATCAAGTTCAAGGCTTTCCTCGATCACGCCATGACGCTTGGCGCCGAGACCATTGCGACTGGCCACTACGCCCGCGTGCGCGAAGTCGAAGGCCGCTTTGAACTGCTAAAGGCGTTCGACCACACGAAAGATCAGTCGTACTTCCTGCATCGCCTGAATCAGGCGCAGTTGTCGAAGACGATGTTTCCGCTCGGCGAAATCCCCAAGACGAAGGTGCGTGAGATCGCCGAGCAGATCGGTCTGCCGAATGCGAAGAAGAAGGATTCGACCGGCATCTGCTTCATTGGCGAGCGGCCATTCCGCGATTTTCTGAACCGCTATCTGCCGACCAAACCAGGGCCCATGAAGACCACCGACGGCAAGGTGGTTGGCGAGCATATCGGCCTCGCGTTCTACACCTTCGGCCAGCGCAAGGGTATCGGTCTGGGCGGCAGCAAGGAAGGCAGCGGCGAGCCGTGGTTCGTGGCGGGCAAGGATATTCCGTCGAACACGCTCTACGTCGCACAGGGCCACGATCATTCGTGGCTGCTGAGCCATTCTCTGAGTGCCGGCAATACCAGTTGGGTGGCGGGCCATCCGCCGACCGAAGACTTCGCGTGCGGCGCGAAAACGCGCTACCGCCAGGCCGATGCCCCCTGCACATTCAGCACGACGGGCGAGGCAGACGGCCACTTCGCGCTGCATTTCGAGGACGCGCAGTGGGCTGTCACACCAGGGCAATCGGCTGTGCTCTACGATGGCGAAATCTGTCTTGGCGGTGGCATCATCGAACACGCAGCAACTGCACAGCCGGCCGTGCGGCAACCTCAAAGCGCTGCACTGCTGACCGCGCGGTAAGGGGCGCGCTCAGCGGCGCAGCAAGATAACAATCAGCGGTCAACCGCTCTCTGCAACGGAGTCCCCATGTTTTCTCGACGCTACCTGGCCATGTGGTGTGCAGTTGCCCTGCTCGTCGCGTGCGCGGCGCTGGCCGCGACACAACACCTGTCGTGGTTCTGGATCATCATTCCCGTGCTGCTGGTCGCGCTCGGCCTGTTCGATCTGACCCAGGAGCGCCACGCGATCCTGCGCAACTATCCGTTGTGGGGCCATTTCCGTTTCATGTTCGAATTCGTCCGGCCTGAGATCCGCCAGTATTTCGTCGAGGACGATACCGAGGAAAGGCCGTTCTCGCGCGCGCAGCGAAGCATCGTCTATCAGCGCGCCAAGAACGACGTCGACAGCCGTCCATACGGCACCGAGCTCGACGTGAAGGCGGTAGCGCACGAATGGATTAGCCACTCGCTCGCGCCGACCAAACTCGACGGCCACGACTTCCGCATCGTCGTGGGCCCGGATCGCAAGCAGCCCTACTCGATGTCGATTTTCAACGTGTCGGCGATGAGCTTCGGCTCGCTCTCGGCTAACGCAATCATGGCGCTCAATCTCGGCGCCAAGAAGGGCAACTTCGCGCACGACACCGGCGAAGGTTCGATGTCGAAGTATCACCGCGAGCACGGCGGCGACATCATCTGGGAAATCGCTTCGGGCTACTTCGGATGCCGCAACGACGACGGCAGCTTCAACGCCGACAAGTTCGCGAAACAGGCGCACGAGCCGCAGGTGAAGATGATCGAGGTGAAGCTCTCGCAGGGGGCGAAGCCGGGCCACGGTGGTGTGCTGCCGGCCGCCAAGATCACGCCGGAGATTGCCGAAACGCGTGGTGTGCCGATGGGCCGCGACTGCATCTCGCCCGCGACCCACTCCGAGTTTTCCACGCCGCGCGGCCTGCTCGAATTCGTCGAACGTCTGCGCAATCTCTCAGGCGGCAAGCCGACCGGTTTCAAGCTGTGTATCGGCCACCCGTGGGAGTTCTTCGGCATCGCCAAGGCGATGCTGGAGACGGGCATCCTGCCGGACTTCATCGTCGTCGACGGTGCGGAAGGCGGCACCGGTGCGGCGCCGCTGGAGTTCACCGATCACGTCGGCGTGCCGCTGCAGGAAGGCCTGCTGCTGGTGCATAACACGCTGGTAGGCATCGGCCTGCGGACGCGGATTCGCATCGGCGCGAGCGGCAAGATGATCACCGCTTTCGATATCACCAAAACCCTCGCGATCGGCGCCGACTGGGTCAACTCGGCGCGCGGCTTCATGTTCGCGGTGGGCTGCATCCAGGCGCAGACGTGTCACACGGGGCGTTGCCCGACCGGCGTGGCCACCCAGGACCAGGTGCGCCAGCGCGCGCTCGTGGTGCCGGACAAGTCCGACCGCGTCTTCAACTTCCATCACAACACCTTGCACGCGCTGCAGGAGATCATTCAGGCGGCGGGTCTCAAGCATCCGGCGGAACTGCGTGCGCATCACATCGTGCGGCGGGTGTCGTCGCATGAGGTGAGCCTCATGTCGGATCTGCTGAAGTATCTCGAGCCGAATGATCTGCTGAACGGCAACCACCGCTACTCGATCTACGAGAAGTGGTGGCCGGTGGCAAGCGCCGACTCGTTCGCGCCGAAGATCGAACTCGCGGCGACCTGATGCCTGCAACGAACCTGAGGACGCAGGCGGCGAAGCCGTCGTCCGTCACGCCTGCGCAGCGCGCTCAGTCCGCCGGAAACGTATCGATAAACGACTGCCGCTGCGACAGCTTCTGGAAGTGTTTGTCGAGATTCGGATAGGCCTCGCGCCAGTTGAGCGCCGGCATGCGGAAATCGAGGTAGCCGAGCGCGCAGCCCATGGCGATATCCGCCAGCGTGTAGCGACTACCCGCACACCACGGGTTGCTACCCAGCCCTTGCGACATCGCCACCAGCCCGTCGTCGATCTTGCGCTGCTGGCGCGCGAGCCACGCGTCCGAACGGTGTTCCTCCGCCCGTAGCGTGCCCTCGAGCCGGATCAGCACGGCGGCATCCATGACGCCGTCCGCAAGCGCTTCCCAGCAGCGCACCTCGACACGCTCCCGGCCCGACGGCGGAATCAGCTTGCCGACCGGCGACAGCGTATCCGCGTACTCGCAGATCACGCGCGAGTCGAATACCGCCTCGTCGTCGTCCATCACGAGGCACGGCACCTTGCCGATCGGATTGAAGGCATGGATGCTGGTATCCGGCGCCCAGACGTTTTCGAGCACCAGCTTGTAGTCGATCTTCTTTTCGGCGAATACGATCCGTGCCTTGCGGACAAACGGACTGCCGAGCGAACCGATGAGTTTCATCATCACCATTTGCCTTTTCTGGAATTGGGCGGAAGTATACGTTGGTTGACCGCGATACAGACGGCCGCTCCCATCTTCTGGACTGGCGGCGGCCGGACCTGTGGACGGATTGCAACATTGCCGTGTGCCGCGCCGGACGTCTATCCGGCCAGATGGCCAGGGGGTGCGCGCCGCAATCCTGGCTCAATTGGGCGCTACAATCTCGCTATGAACCAGCCGAACGAACCCACTCTCGCCATCGACGTTTACCGCAAGCGCCGCGAGCGCGTGCTCGCTGCGCTGCGCGCGGCAGGCGGCGGCGTCGCCATCGTCCCCACCGCACCGGAGGTGGTGCGCAACCGGGACGCCGATTATCCGTACCGGCACGACAGCTACTTCTACTACCTGACCGGCTTTACCGAGCCGCAGGGTCTGCTCGTGCTCGACGCCAGCGCAGGCGGGAGCGGACCGGCTTCGATCCTGTTCTGCCGGGCCAAGAACGAAGAGCGCGAGATCTGGGACGGCTTCCGCTTCGGCCCCGAGGCCGCGCGCGAGGCGTTCGGCTTCGACGCGGCGTTTGCTGTCGAAGATATCGAAAGCCAGATGCCGCTGATCCTCGCCGACAAGCCCGCGCTGCACTACGCGCTCGGCAGCTCGGCGGATCTGGACGAACAGGTCCGCCGCTGGCTCGACGCGGTGCGTGGCAAAGCCCGCAGCGGCGTCGCCGCTCCGGTTGCCGCGCATGACCTGCTGCCGCTGCTCGACGAGATGCGGCTCTTCAAGGACAGCCACGAACTGTCGATCATGCGTCGTGCCGGCCAGATCTCGGCGCAGGCGCATCGCCGCGCGATGGCCGCGTCTTTTGCAGGCGTGCGTGAGTACGAACTCGAAGCCGAACTGCTGTACACATTCCGCAAACACGGTGCGCAAGGGCCGGCATACGGCTCGATCGTCGCTGCGGGCAGCAACGCCTGCGTGCTGCACTACGCAGCCGGCAACACGATTGCCCGCGACGGCGACCTGATCCTGATCGACGCCGCCTGCGAGCTCGACGGCTACGCTTCCGATATTACGCGCACGTTCCCGGCAAACGGCCGCTTTACGCCGGCGCAGCGCGAGCTGTACGACATCGTGCTCGCCGCCCAGGAAGCCGCCGTCGCCGCCACCCGGCCTGGCGCCGCCTTCGACGACCCGCATAACGCCGCGCTGCGCGTGTTGTCGCAGGGCCTGCTCGATACGGGCATCGTCGACCGGGGGCTCTTCTCGTCCGTCGACGATGTGATCGTGGAGCGCGCCTACGCGCCCTTCTACATGCACCGCACCAGCCACTGGATCGGCATGGACGTGCACGACTGCGGCGACTATCGCGAACGCGGCGCACCGCGCGATGCGCAAGGCGCGCTGCCGTCGCGCACCTTGCATCCGTCGATGGCGTTGACGATCGAACCGGGTCTCTATATTCGCCCGACGGAAAACGTCCCCGAGCGTTACTGGCATATCGGCATCCGCATCGAAGACGACGCTGTCGTCACGCCGAACGGCTGCGAACTGTTGACGCGCGACGTGCCGGTCAAGGCCGACGAGATCGAAGCGCTGATGCGGGAAGCGCAGGCAACAGCCAGCGCCACGCGCGCGGTTTGAACGGACCGACCGATCGCTCATGAACGACGCTTCTCAACCAGCCGGCGTTGTGCAAGCC
This sequence comes from Paraburkholderia phenazinium, assembly GCF_900141745.1. NCBI lineage: Bacteria > Pseudomonadati > Pseudomonadota > Betaproteobacteria > Burkholderiales > Burkholderiaceae > Paraburkholderia > Paraburkholderia phenazinium. The sequence goes on from NZ_FSRM01000001.1 coordinate 27,146, forward strand.
GGCTCACAAGACGCCACTGGCGGCGCAGATTCTACTGAAGCGTCGTTCGATTTCGACGTGACCATCGTCGGCGCGGGGCCGGTCGGGCTCGCGTTGGCCGGTTGGCTCGCGCGGCGCAGTGCGACCCAGGGACTGTCGATCGCGCTGATCGACGCACGCAAGCCGGAAGACGCTTTGCGCGATCCACGCGCAATCGCCGTGTCGCAAGGCAGCCGGATGATTCTCGAGCCGCTGCGCTGGCCCTCGGACGCGACCGCGATTCACCACATCCATGTATCGCAGCGCGGACATTTCGGCCGTACGCTGATCGACCACACCGAGCATGGCTTGCCCGCGCTTGGGTATGTGTTGCGCTATGGCTCGATCGTGCAGTCGCTCGCCGAGGCAGTGCGGCCGACTTCCGTGCACTGGTTCCAGTCAACCTCCGCCCAGACGCCGGTTCAGGAAGAAGACGGCGTAACGCTGCCGGTGGAAACCGAACACGGCGCACGCACGCTGCGCACGCGTATTCTCGTGAACGCCGAAGGTGGGCTGTTTCATGAGCAACAGAAACGCGGTGGCACCGGCGGCACGCGTGATTACGGTCAGACGGCGCTCGTCGGCACGGTCACGGTATCGAGGCCACGCCCGAATGTCGCGTGGGAACGTTTCACCGACCAGGGGCCGATTGCGCTGCTGCCGACCGGCGGCGCGCGCGATGCCGACTACGCGCTGGTCTGGTGCTGCGCCCCGGAAGAAGCGGCGCGCCACGCGCAATTGCCCGACGATGCGTTTCTGCGCGAACTCGGCAGCGCGTTTGGCGACCGGATGGGACGCTTCACTCAGATCAAGGGCCGCGCTTCGTTCCCGCTCGGCCTGAACGCACTCGATACGTTGGTCAAGGGCCGGATCGCGGCAATCGGCAATGCGGCGCAGACGTTGCATCCGGTAGCGGGCCAGGGGCTCAACCTCGGGCTGCGCGACGCCCACGCCCTCACCGACGCGCTCTCGCAACACGGTGCGACACCGCTCGCACTAGCGTTGTTCGCCCAGCGCCGCGCGCTCGACCGGCGTCTGACAATTCGCTCCACCGATACGCTCGCGCGCCTCTTCACGGTCGACCTTCCGGCTCTCGGCACGCTGCGCGGGCTCGCGCTGACGGCGCTCGAATTCGTGCCGCCGGTCAAGACCGCACTGGCACGCCAAATGATGTTCGGACAGCGCCGCTAGACGGCTCAGGAATCGCATCGCGCGCAGACCGTGCGCCGGGCCAGTGCATCGGCTCGCCCCGCTGCCCGCTTGCGGTGATTCGCGTTCCGCGGGTCTATGAACCCGGGCACTTTCATAGAAGATTTAATGGCTTAGGAGCGTCTCAAGTCCGGTGACGGGAATCCGTTAACGCTAAAATAGCCGTTTTCCCTCGTGATCTGCGACCGTTTCTCATCGATTCGATGTGCCGCGGCTGCGCCCCTGTCATGCCCACTCTCGGCTCCCACAATCTGCGCAACAACCTGTTCGTCGCCCCCATGGCGGGTGTGACCGACCGGCCGTTCCGTCAGCTCTGCAAGCGGCTGGGCGCGGGCTATGCCGTGTCGGAAATGGTCGCATCGAACGCGCAGTTGTGGAAAAGCGAAAAAAACCATGCGCCGCGCGAACCACACGGGCGAGGTCGAGCCGATCGCCGTGCAGATCGCCGGCGCCGATCCGGACATGATGGCGGAGGCGGCTCGCTATAACGTCGCCAACGGCGCGCAGATCATCGACATCAACATGGGCTGTCCGGCCAAGAAGGTGTGCAATGTGGCGGCCGGCTCCGCGTTGCTGCAGAACGAACCGCTCGTGCAGCGCATCGTCGAGGCGGTGGTCGGCGCGGTGGGCGTGGGTCCCGACGCGGTGCCCGTCACGCTGAAAATCCGCACCGGCTGGAATCGTGACAACAAGAACGCGTTGAGTGTGGCGCGTCTGGCCGAAGACGCCGGCATTTCGATGCTGACCGTACACGGCCGCACGCGCGCCGACCTGTACCACGGCGACGCTGAATACGAAACCATCGCCGCCGTGAAGGCCGCGGTGCGCATCCCGGTGGTCGCCAACGGCGACATCACTTCGCCGCATAAGGCGCGCCAGGTGCTCGCCGCTACCGGCGCGGACGCGATCATGATCGGCCGCGCGGCGCAGGGCCGTCCGTGGCTGTTTCGCGAGATCGGGCATTTCCTGCAAACCGGCGAGCTGTTGCCGCCGCCGCGCATCGACGAGATCCAGCAGGTCATGAACGAGCATCTCGAAGATCACTACGCGTTCTACGGCGAATTTACAGGCGTGCGCACGGCACGCAAACACATCGGCTGGTACACTCGCGGCCTTTCTGGCGCCAATGTGTTCCGCCACCGCATGAATACGCTGGACACGACGCGCGAACAACTGCTCGCCGTCAACGAGTTCTTCGACGCCCAAAAGGCGTTCTCCGACCGCCTCGTCTACGTGGAAGAGGATGTCAACCCGAACGGCGAGCCGGACCAATCCGACCGACTAGCAGCATGAGCAAGAACAATATCGAACAATCAGTCCGCGACAGCCTGGGAATGTACTTCCAGGACCTCGACGGCTCCAATCCGCACGACGTCTACGACATGGTTATTTCGTGTGTCGAAAAACCGTTGCTCGAGGTGGTGCTCGAGCAGGCCGGCGGCAATCAGTCGCTGGCCGCCGAGTATCTCGGCATTAACCGCAATACGCTGCGCAAGAAGCTGCAACAGCATGGTCTGCTGTAGCGCATTGTAGTTTCCTGACGCCCCTGCCACCTCCCCTTCGGCTTCTCATTCTTCATCATGATCAAGCAAGCGCTCATCTCCGTTTCCGACAAGTCCGGCATCGTCGATTTCGCCAAATCGCTGTCGGACCTCGGCGTCAAGATCCTGTCCACCGGCGGCACCGCGAAACTGCTCGCAGATGCGGGTTTGCCCGTTACCGAAGTGGCCGACTACACGGGCTTCCCGGAAATGCTCGACGGGCGCGTGAAAACGCTGCATCCGAAGGTGCACGGTGGCATCCTCGCGCGGCGCGACCTGCCGGAACACATGGCTGCGCTAGAAAAGCACGACATTCCGACAATCGATCTGCTGGTCGTGAATCTGTACCCGTTCGTGCAGACGGTGGCGAAGGAAGAGTGCTCGCTGGAAGACGCGATCGAGAACATCGATATCGGCGGCCCAACCATGTTGCGCTCGGCGGCGAAGAATCACCGTGATGTGACCGTGGTGGTCGACCCGGCGGATTACGCGGTGGTGCTCGAGGAGATGCGTGCGAACGGCAATGCGGTGGGCTACAAAACCAACTTCCGTCTCGCGACAAAAGTGTTCGCGCACACCGCGCAGTACGACGGCGCGATCACGAACTATCTGACGAGCCTGACCGAAGAGCTGCAACATTCCTCGCGCAACACCTATCCGGCTACGTTCAATCTGGCGTTCGACAAGGTGCAGGATCTGCGCTACGGCGAAAACCCGCATCAGAGCGCCGCGTTCTATCGTGATCTGTCGGTGCCGGCCGGTGCGTTGGCAAACTATGAACAGTTGCAAGGCAAGGAACTCTCGTATAACAACATCGCCGATTCCGACGCGGCGTGGGAATGCGTGAAGACGTTCGACGTGCCGGCCTGCGTGATCGTCAAGCACGCGAATCCGTGTGGCGTCGCCGTGGGCGCGGATGCGAATGAAGCGTATGTAAAGGCGCTGCAGACCGATCCGACCTCGGCGTTTGGCGGCATCATCGCCTTTAACCGTGAAGTGGACGAAGCAACGGCGCAGGCCGTGGCCAAGCAGTTTGTCGAAGTGCTGATTGCGCCTTCGTTCAGCGTGGCCGCGCGTCAGGTGTTCGAGGCGAAGAAGAATGTGCGTCTGCTGGAGATCGCTCTCGGCGAGGGTCATAACGCGTTCGACCTGAAGCGCGTCGGTGGCGGTCTGCTGGTGCAATCGCTCGATTCGCACAATGTGCAGCCGCATGAGCTGCGCGTCGTCACGAAGCGTCATCCGACGCCGAAGGAAATGGACGATCTGCTGTTCGCGTGGCGTGTGGCTAAGTACGTGAAGTCGAATGCAATCGTGTTCTGTGGCAACGGCATGACGCTCGGCGTCGGCGCGGGCCAGATGAGCCGCGTGGACTCGGCACGGATTGCGAGTATCAAGGCACAGAACGCGGGTTTGACGCTGGCGGGTTCCGCCGTGGCGTCGGATGCGTTCTTCCCGTTTCGCGACGGCCTCGACGTGGTAGTCGCGGCAGGCGCGACCGCGGTGATCCAGCCGGGCGGTTCGATGCGCGATGATGAAGTGGTCGCAGCGGCCGATGAGCACAACATCGCGATGGTGTTGACGGGTGTGCGGCACTTCCGGCATTGATTGATTTGCGCGTGGGCTAGTGGGGTTGCGCGGCGGTTCTGAAGCTGGCGCGTTACGTTAGGCTCGATGGCTTGAAAAAGAATGGCCCGGCAGATTTTCTGCCGGGCCGTTTTGTTTCTTACGCGCAATTTTCTGCGTCAAGGCGCGCCGCCCGATCCTAGTCGTCCGGGTTCTTCCTGGCGTAACCGGCACTCACGTCGGGGTGCGTGCTGATGTACGTGCTGAGCCCTTTGCCATTGCAAGCTAATCGCGTCATCTCGGCCACATGATCCGGCCCGACGCTCGCCTCCGTGTACCAATAGATCACGCCGGTCCTGAAGCGAACCGCGATGCAGCCCTCACCGAGCGCGTAGGCCTCGACGCCTGAGTCACCGCTTAGATTCCGATAGCGTTCCACGTTTGCACGTCCCGGTTGCTGCGAATCTCGCCCTTTGTTCAGCTTGCCACGTTGCGGACAATCCAGCGAGCCTATTTATTCCCGTCTCAACAACTCGCGAACGCCGCCTGGCCGCCGGTTCGTTGTAGTATCGCAAGCACTTGGTTCACAGCGTATCTCATGAGAATTCTCGGCATCGACCCCGGCTTGCGTGTGACCGGCTTCGGCGTAATCGACCAGAACGGTCACAAGCTCACTTATGTGGCAAGCGGCGTCATCAAGACGGCTGACGCCGACCTGCCGTCGCGTCTGGGCACGATTTTCGAAGGTATTTCGACGCTGATCCGTCAGCACGCCCCCGATCAATCCGCGATCGAAAAAGTGTTCGTCAACGTCAACCCGCAATCCACGCTCCTGCTCGGCCAGGCGCGTGGCGCTGCCATCTGCGGGCTGGTTGCTGGCGGTGTGCCAGTGGCCGAGTACACCGCACTGCAGTTGAAGCAGGCAGTGGTGGGCTACGGCCGCGCGACCAAGGAGCAGATGCAGCAGATGGTGGTGCGTCTGCTGAGCCTCTCAGGCGTGCCGGGGACAGACGCCGCCGATGCTCTCGGAATGGCGATCTGCCATGCGCATGGCGGCAGCACGCTTAACACGCTGGGCGGTATTGCGCCCTCGCTGGCGAAGAAGGGCCTGAGGGTGCGGCGTGGGCGTCTGGTGGGTTAGGCGTGGCTAGGCCCGCCCCGCTGAGTCCCGCCGTTCGCTCTGCTCGCTCCCTGCGCTACACTCGCCCTTTCTCTCACGATTGAATCCGCCATGATCGGTCGCATTGCCGGCGTCCTGCTGGAAAAAAACCCGCCACACCTGCTCGTCGACTGCAATGGCGTGGGCTACGAAGTCGACGTGCCGATGAGCACGTTTTACAACCTGCCCTCCACCGGGGAACGGGTAGTCCTGCTCACGCAGATGATCGTGCGCGAAGACGCTCATCTGCTGTACGGCTTCGGCACCGCCGAGGAACGCGCCACTTTCCGTGAGCTGCTGAAGATCACCGGCATCGGCACCCGGATGGCGCTCGCCGTGCTCTCCGGCATGAGCGTGCACGAACTGGCGCAGACCGTCACGCTACAGGATGCGGCGCGCCTCACGCGCGTGCCCGGCATCGGCAAGAAAACGGCCGAGCGGCTACTGCTGGAACTGAAGGGCAAGCTCGGGGCCGACCTCGGCTCGATGGCTGGAACGGTGTCGGCGTCCGACCACGCTTCCGATATCCTGAACGCATTGCTCGCATTGGGTTACTCCGAGAAAGAAGCCTTGGCAGCGGTCAAGAACGTGCCCGCCGGCACCGGCGTGTCCGAGGGCATCAAGCTTGCATTGAAGGCGCTCTCGAAGGGTTGACGGGAATCGCCGCGTCCGAGGCTGCTCAAAGGTCGCTGGAAGGTCGCTCAAAGGCCGCTCCATGCTGCCAAGGGTTGGCCCATAACGCTTGAGTCGCCGCAGCGAAACGTCTTGCGTGCGACGGGTTAAAGCTTCGCACGTCACGGCCCAAAGCGCACCCCGGCCATTCGGCCAGCTTCGGCGGCGAGCACCACGCGGTACAATGCAAACATGATCGAAACCGACAAACTCGCAGCCGAGCGCATCATCGCTGCCACGCCCGTATCGCCGAACGAAGAAGCGTTCGAGCGGGCGTTGCGTCCGCGTCAGCTAGACGAGTACGTCGGGCAGGAAAAGGTGCGCGGCCAGCTCGAAATCTTCATCGAGGCCGCCCGCCGCCGCTCCGAATCGCTCGATCACGTCCTGCTGTTCGGGCCGCCGGGTCTGGGCAAAACCACGCTCGCGCACATCATTGCGCGGGAAATGGGTGTCAATCTGCGGCAAACGTCCGGGCCAGTGCTCGAGCGCGCGGGTGACCTCGCTGCGCTGCTCACCAACCTCGAAAAGAACGACGTCCTGTTCATCGACGAAATCCACCGGCTCTCGCCTGTCGTTGAGGAAATCCTGTACCCGGCACTCGAGGATTATCAGATCGACATCATGATCGGCGAAGGGCCGGCCGCTCGCAGCGTGAAGCTCGATCTGCAGCCCTTCACGCTGGTTGGCGCCACCACACGCGCCGGCATGCTGACCAATCCGCTGCGGGACCGCTTCGGCATCGTCTCGCGGCTCGAGTTTTACAACGCCGAGGAACTGGCGCGCATCGTCACGCGCTCGGCGTCGCTACTGCAGGCGCAGATTCATCCGGACGGCGCGTTCGAGATCGCGAAACGCGCCCGAGGCACGCCGCGTATCGCCAACCGTCTGCTGCGCCGCGTGCGCGACTTTGCCGAGGTCAAGGCGGACGGCAACATCACCGCCAGCGTGGCCGACGCCGCGCTCAAGATGCTGGATGTGGACCCGGTCGGCTTCGATCTGATGGACCGCAAACTGCTCGAGGCGATTCTGCACAAATTCGATGGCGGCCCGGTGGGCGTCGACAATCTGGCTGCGGCAATCGGCGAAGAGCGCGACACAATTGAAGACGTGCTGGAGCCGTATCTGATCCAGCAGGGCTTTTTGCAGCGTACGCCGCGTGGCCGCGTCGCTACGCTGCTGACGTATCGTCACTTCGGTCTCGCCGCGCCGGATTCTTCCAGCCCGGTGCGGGATCTGTGGGATTCCGGCGCACCCTGAAAGAGCGAACGAATGGTCAGAGGGTCCGACGAGGACATGCGACCAGGTCAACGCCTAAGGTCCAACCGGTGGGGCTAGTCATTGCAGGACAGGGCGCCTGTCGTACGCGGTTTCCAAACACGCCGCTGAACGCTTAACGCCGTCACTCCCGCTTCCGCGCAGTCCCCATCAAAGCCCCGGCGTAACAATCTTGCGCAAGGTGTCGTCCTCACTCGGCGCGTCCAGATGCGACACGTCAGCCCACGATTTCACCGTTGCCTTGCCACCGTCGAAGTCCACCACATTGACGCTCGTATTGAGCAACGCATAGTCACGCGGCACTTCCAGCGACAGGTCACGCGCGAACCGGTAGACGCAATCCAGCACGCCGCCGTGCGCCACGCACGCAACACGGCCGCCGGGATGCGCGGCGACGATCGGCGCAATCGCATCCATGACGCGATGGTAGAACGTCCGCATCGATTCGCCCTCCGGCGGCGCAAAGCCCGCGTCGCGGCTTTGCCAGCGCTCGTATTCATCCGGATAGCGTTCGGCGATTTCGTCGCGGTCATAGCCCTGGAATGCGCCGTAAGAACGCTCGCGCAAACCTTCACGCAGTTGCAGCGGCAAGCCGAGGACATGCGCGATAGGCTGCGCGGTCTGCTGCGCGCGCTGCAGGTCGCTCGAATAGATTGCATCCAGCCGGGCACCTTGCTGCGCTTCGTCTGCGAGGCGGTGCGCAAGACGCTCGGCCTGCTCGAGACCGCTCGTCGCCAGCGGAATATCAATGAACCCCTGAATCCGCTTGGCGCGGTTCCATTCGGTCTCGCCGTGCCGGATGAAAAGAATCTGTGTGGACATGAGATGGGAGTGGGCGTCGCTAGCCGGTTGTGCCAAGACGCTATTGTCGCAAAACCGGCTCAGAGCCGTGCGAAGGGTTAGGTCAGGTTGAGGCGTGCGTCTGCAGCCAGAACGTCACCGGCCCGTCGTTGACGAGCGAAACCTGCATCTCCGCGCCGAATTCGCCAGTCCCGACAATCGGATGCTTCGCGCGTGCCGCTGCCACGAAGTAGTCGAACAGACGTTTGCCCTCGTCAGGCGGCGCGGCCGGCGTGAAGCTCGGACGCAGGCCGCTGTTCGTGTCCGCTGCCAGAGTGAATTGCGACACCAGCAGCAGGCCGCCAGCGCGGCCGGCGCCGTCGATATTCTGCACGGAGAGATTCATTTTGCCGGCCGCATCGCTAAACACGCGGTAGCCGAGCATCTTGGCGAGCAAGCGGTCGGCCGCGGCTTCGGTGTCGCCGCGCTCGGCGCATACCAGCGCCAGCAGGCCCGCTTCGATGGCGCCCGTGACACGTTCGCCGACTCGCACTTCGGCGCGCCGGACCCGCTGAATCAGCCCGATCATGAACGGCGCTCCATCACGCCGTCAGCGTGACGCGCGCAAAACGACGCTTGCCAACCTGCACGACATACTCGCCCGCTTCGACCTTCAGGCCCTTGTCCGATACCGTGGCGCCATCGATTTTCACGCCGCCCTGCTCGATGTTGCGCAGCGCCTCGCTGGTCGACGGCACCAGGTTTGCCTGCTTCAGCAGTTGGCCAATCGCAAGCGGTGCACCCGCTAGCGTGACGGCCGGAATATCGTCAGGCACACCGCCCTTCGCGCGATGATTGAAGTCTTCGAGCGCGCGCTCAGCGTCAGCCTGCGAATGGAAACGCGCAACGATCTCTTGCCCGAGCATCACCTTGAAGTCACGTGGATTTCGGCCGCCTTCGATTTCCTTCCTGAAGCCGGCGATCTCGTCCATCGGGCGGAACGACAGCAGTTCGAAGTAACGCCACATCAGGTCGTCCGAAATGCTCATCAGCTTGCCGAACATATCGGTCGGCTTTTCGCTGATGCCGATGTAGTTGTGCTTCGACTTCGACATCTTCTCGACGCCATCAAGCCCTTCGAGCAGCGGCATGGTCAGGATGCACTGCTGTTCCTGGCCGTACTGCTTCTGCAGCTCGCGACCCACCAGCAGGTTGAATTTCTGGTCGGTGCCACCGAGTTCGAGGTCGGCATTGAGCGCGACCGAGTCGTAACCCTGCATCAACGGATAGAGGAATTCGTGAATCGAGATCGGCTGGCCGCCCTGATATCGCTTGGTGAAGTCTTCGCGCTCGAGAATGCGCGCGACCGTGTAGCGCGACGCCAGCTTGATCATGCCATCGGCGCCGAGCGGCATCGACCATTCGCTGTTGTAGCGAATTTCGGTCTTCTCGCGATCCAGCACCAGCGCGGCCTGCTCGAAGTAGGTCCTGGCATTGGACTCGATCTGCTCGCGCGTGAGCGGTGGACGCGTGGCGTTGCGGCCCGACGGGTCGCCGATCAGCGAGGTGAAATCGCCGATCAGGAAGATCACCGTATGCCCGAGATCCTGCAGCTGCCGCATCTTGTTCAGCACGACGGTATGGCCGACGTGGATATCGGGCGCCGTCGGGTCAAGACCGAGCTTGATGCGCAGCGGCGTGCCGGTGGCCGCGCTCTTCGCGAGCTTCTGTGCGAATTCTTCCTCGATCAGCAACTCATCGACGCCGCGCTTGGTAACGGCTAGCGCGTGGCGGACTTCGTCGGTGATCGGGAAGGCGGGAGTGGGCTTGGAGGTGGACTCGGTGCTCATGCTGGAACGGGAGGTCGCAAAAGGGAGATTGTCCCATAGATGCGCGCCGCCGCGCGGCCGGGAAGCGGTCATCCGGCTCCACCGCCGTCACCAGGACTACCTCACCGGCGCGAGCGCTGCTAATCTGCGAAGACGGTTCGCAATCAACAACTGACAGGAGCAGCAACGTGGAGCAAGAGAGTACGGCGGACGGCGTCTATCTCGGACTGATGTCGGGTACCAGTATGGACGGCGTGGATGGCATCGCCGTCGAATTCGCCAAAGGCAAGCCGCCGGTCGTGCTTGCAGAGGCGTTTGTCGGCTTCGCGGAGAGCCTGCGTCAGGCACTGTTCGGTCTGCAGCACCCCGGAGAGAACGAGATCGAACGCGAGGCGCTGGCGGCCAATGCGCTCGCCACACGGTACACGGTCTGCTGCCATGAATTGCTGCGCGCGGGCAATCTGTCTGCCGCGGACGTGCGGGCGATCGGCGTACACGGTCAGACCGTGCGGCATCGTCCCGAAAAGGGCTATACACGCCAGATCAACAATCCGGCATTGCTGGCGGAAATGGCCCGCATCGACGTTATCGCTGACTTTCGCAGCCGCGATGTCGCCGCAGGCGGTCAAGGCGCACCCCTGGTGCCGGCCTTTCACGCAACGGTGTTCGGGGCGCCGGGCGAAACGCGCGTGGTCTGCAACCTGGGCGGGATTAGCAACATCACGATTCTCAACGCTGCCGGCAGCGTGCGCGGTTTCGACTGCGGGCCGGCGAATGCGCTGCTCGACGAATGGGCGCAACGGCACCTGGGCAAGCCTTACGACGAAAACGGGCATTTTGCAGCAAGCGGACAGGTACACCGGCCGTTACTGCATGCGCTGCTCGACGAACCGTTCTTCGAGCAAAAACCGCCCAAAAGCACCGGCCGCGATCTGTTCAATCCCGCGTGGCTCGGCGCCAAACTGCAGGGCTTCGCAGGCGTCACACCCGCCGACGTGCAGGCCACACTCGTTGCGCTGACGGCTATTACGGTGGCGCGGGAGATCGAGCGGCATGCGTCCGATGTCCGCGCGGTCTACGTCTGCGGGGGAGGCGCACGCAACCCGGTCTTGATGAAGGCGATTCAAGGCGCACTGGAGGAAACCGGTGTGAGTGGCGTGCCTGTTCTGACCACCGAGGCGCTCGGCGTGCCGCCGCACCAGGTCGAACCACTGGCGTTCGCGTGGCTGGCGATGCGCTGCGTGGCCCGCGAGCCGGGCAACCTGGCGGCCGTCACGGGCGCTGCGGGCGAGCGGGTACTGGGCGCGATTTATCCGCGCTGAGCGCTCTACCGGAAAGCGGGCACGCAAATAAAAACGGGGCTTAAAAGCCCCGTTTTCGCGTACCGCCAGTGCAATTTTCGATCGTTTAGACCGAGAACGACGAACCGCAACCGCACGTAGTCGTGGCGTTCGGGTTCTTGATCACGAACTGGGCGCCGTTGATATCGTCCTTGTAGTCGATCTCAGCGCCAACCAGATACTGGTAGCTCATCGAGTCGATCAGCAACTGGACGCCGCTCTTGTTCATCACGGTGTCGTCTTCGTTGACGGCTTCGTCGAACGTAAAACCATACTGGAAGCCCGAGCAGCCGCCACCCTGCACGAATACGCGCAGTTTCAGCTCCGGGTTGCCTTCTTCGTCGATCAGCTGCTTGACCTTGTCAGCCGCTGCGTCGGTAAAAACGAAGGGGCTAGGCATCTCGGTCACAGGGGTGTCGGTGACTGCGTTCATTCGAACTCTCCAAAAAAGCTTCTAACCGCTATTGTAGGGCTGATCTCAATATCGTGCCGAAGCCCACAAAATCAATGGGTTCTCTCCGAGGCGCAGCGATCGCCCCGCATGACGCCCAGATACGAAAAAAGCCGCCAACGCAAACGCGCCGGCGGCTTTTGCAGTGACCTGGCCCGAAGGCCAGAGCACACCGAAGCGATTAACGCTTCGAGAATTGCTTCCTGCGACGTGCCTTGTGGAAGCCGACCTTCTTACGTTCGACTTCACGAGCGTCACGCGTAACGAAGCCAGCTTTCGACAGTTCCGGCTTCAGCGTTGCGTCATAGTCCATCAGCGCGCGGGTGATGCCGTGGCGAACCGCACCGGCTTGACCCGTTTCACCGCCACCCGACACGTTGACCTTGATGTCGAACGTGACAGCGTGGTTCGTGAGTTCCAGCGGCTGACGCACGATCATCAGCGACGTTTCGCGCGAGAAGTACTCAGCGATGGGCTTGCCGTTGACAACGATGTCGCCCTTGCCTGCCTTGATGAACACACGTGCAGTGGCGCTCTTGCGGCGGCCCGTGCCGTAATTCCAGTTACCGATCATGTGGGCTCCCCTTAGATCTCGAGCGCTTTCGGCTGTTGTGCCGAATGCGGATGCGTTGCTTCAGCGTAGACCTTCAGCTTCTTGATCATCGCGTAGCCGAGCGGGCCCTTCGGCAGCATGCCTTTGACCGCTTTCTCGAGCGCACGGCCCGGGAAGCGTTCCTGCATCTTGCCGAACGTCGTTTCATAAATACCGCCCGGGTAACCCGAGTGACGGTAGTACTTCTTGTCCGTGGACTTGTTGCCCGTCACACGGAGCTTGCCGGCGTTGATAACGATGATGAAATCACCGGTGTCGACGTGCGGAGTGAATTCTGGCTTGTGTTTGCCGCGAAGACGGTGTGCCACTTCGCTGGCGACACGCCCGAGAACCTTATCCGTCGCGTCAATCACGTACCATTCGCGCGTAACCTCATGGGCTTTTGCGGAAAATGTCTTCATGATCGATCCAAAAATAATTGCTGCGCCCAGTGTTTTTTTCCTGCTTGTAATGTGCGCATCGAGGCGCGTGCAGGCTCTCCCTGTTCTTCCTCCGCGGGCACGAATGCGGAAAAGCCTTGGATTATAAAGGAAATTCCGGCCTCAGGTCAAAATTTGAGGCGACCGGCGAGCAGGCGAAAAAAAACCCGAACGAGCGGTTCGGGTTTAATCCACCAAAGGAGGAGGGTGGAGGAGACATGCGGAGGTTGTCTGACTGCGGCAACCAATGAAAACGATTATATGAGCCGACCTTGTGCGACGCAAGAATATTTGCATTGCGAAATGCGATTTCATAATGTGGTTGTCACCAAGACCTCTCAACCGGCCTGCAATCTTCTTTAAGATCAAATATATAGCCTCAATCTGGCGCGGTTTCCGGTGTGAAAAAGTAGAGTAAAACCCCTAACCGGATCAGGGCAATCCCCGACCGCCAAACCATGCCGCACCGCAGCACACAAGGTGCCAACGAGCATAAAGGCGTGCCCGAGTGCCCTCGGGCGAACGCGCAGGCCTCGGGCTACAATGGCATTTCGAATACAAGTTATGCGAGCTGGGGTACAGGGATGGAATGCAAAGTAAGCTGGATGGGGCAGGACGGCATGGCGTTCGCCGCCGAAACGGGTAGCGGCCACCTCGTCGCCATGGACGGCGCGCCCGAAGGTGGCGGCCGCAATCTGGCCCCGCGGCCCATGGAAATGGTGCTGCTCGGCACCGGCGGTTGCACCGCGTACGACGTGGTGATGATCCTGAAGAAGAGCCGCCAGGAAATCGCCGGATGCTCGGTGACCTTGAAAGCCGAGCGAGCCAGCGAAGATCCGAAGGTGTTCACGAAGGTTCACTTTCACTTCACCGTGACCGGCAAGAACCTGAATCCGGCCACCGTCGAACGGGCGATCAACCTGTCGCACGACAAGTACTGCTCAGCGTCGATCATGATCGCCAAGACCGCCGAACTGACGCACTCGTTCGACATCGTCGCGGGCTGAATCGGGCGACAACGCAAAGCACCGAAGAGCACCAAAAGGAAATGCCGGCATCCTCACGGATACCGGCATTTTTCTATTCAGCGGCAAAGCAGGCCGATAAGCCGGATTCTGTGCACACGCCGCGCCGAAGCGCCGCGCGCGTGGCAGTCATTCCTCTAGACGCGCCATTACTGGCGCGCTCAAGCTTCCTACCCGCAGACGTGACGGGGGCCCCATCCTGCATCTCGAAGATGCTAGCCTGCCTACTTGGAATTGCTCCGGGTGGAGGTTACCGTGCCGGTCTGCCTCGCAGCAGCCGCGGTGCGCTCTTACCGCACCGTTTCACCCTTACCTGATCCCGGCTTGCGCCGGGCCATCGGCGGTTTGCTTTCTGTTGCCCTGTTCCGCGTGTTGCCACGGATGGCCGTTAGCCATCACCCTGCCCTATGGAGTCCGGACTTTCCTCGCCCTCGTTGGCCGAAGCCGCAGAGGCCGCGACTGCCTGGCCTGCTTTGCTGGCGGAATTTTAACATTAGTGGTGGCGACGGCTTTGAGCGGATGAACCAGACGTGCGGCGATTTCGACATGCAGGAAGCCGATTGAGCGCGGCCTGGATCGATGATCGTGCGGTTTTTTGGGTTACCGAACCCGGCGGCGCCCCGCGCGAAACACAGCGGGATCGTCATAGAAAGATGGCGTTTCGTTTTCGGGCCACCAGCCGGGGATACCCAGCACCGGAAGCGGCGCGAACAGACGGCTCGTCAGTTCCTCGGTGGACAACAGAGCAGTGCTAACCGCCTCGTCGAGCCACGCATCGCGCGACGCCCTGGGCCAGGAGAAATACTCGGATGGAACGTCGACAATCCATGCGTGGCCGGTGCACGCTTTATATGGCGCGATCAGCTTCTCCAGCAGCGCGTGGCCAAAGCAGCGCACCTCGCAGCGCGTGCTCCACGCTGTGCGGTTGGCGACCAATAGCGTCGACCAGTCGAAGCCGCGCAATGCGCTGCTCAGCGCCGGGTCGGCGCATGCGAACAACAGTGCGTTCTCGTCGAACAAGGTCAGCGCGTCCCGCAGGCCACCACGCGTCGGACCGACGCCCAGCGAATCTATCGCTGTGGACTGCCGCGTGTTCAGCGCCGCCTTGATCCGTGGAAACGCAAACCAGACCGACGCGTTGAAAAAATCATGCAGATTATGGCGAGTCGGCACGCAGCCGGTCGAAGCGATATGCGCCTCGTAAGCTGCGCCCGGTGGTAGGTCGTCCTGGGCGATGAACGCGAGCCGTTGACCGCGGCCCGTGGTCTGGCCGGACTGCTGCGCATCGACATTCATTTCCGCGAGCAGCGCGGCGTAGCTCATCAACGCTGCCTGCTGCCAGCGCACGCCACGTCCGGCAAACTGAGCGAACCACGGCAGCGACCAGTCGATATCGGCGAAGCCCGGTTTGCGGGCTTGCGCAGCCTCGTTGGCACCGGCGCGTGCAGATGCGGGTGCGGTCACCACCGTCCCCATCCCAACCTTAAATCAACCGCCAACCAATCGGCTCCCCACCGCGCAACGGCACAACCGGCGTATCGCCAACTGCCACCTCAGCCGGCAGCGTCCATTGCTCACGGCGCAGCGTGACCTGCTCGCTGGCACGCGGCAAACCGTAGAAATCCGCGCCGAAAAAGCTGGCAAATCCTTCCAGCTTATCAAGCGCGCCAACCTGATCGAACGCTTCCGCATACAGCTCAAGCGCATGCAGCGCCGTATAGCATCCAGCACAGCCGCACGCATGCTCCTTCAGCCCCTTCGGATGCGGCGCGCTATCCGTGCCGAGGAAAAAGCGCGGATTGCCCGACGTCGCCGCCTCAACCAGCGCCACGCGATGCGTCTCGCGCTTGAGCACCGGCAGACAGTAGTAATGCGGACGAATACCGCCCTGGAAGATCGCGTTGCGGTTGTACAGCAGATGATGCGCGGTAATCGTCGCACCCAGCAGCCCCGGCGCCACGCCAGCCTCGCGGATGTAGTCCACCGCGTCTTTCGTCGTGATGTGCTCGAACACCACCTTCAGCGCCGGAAACGCACGGCGCAGCGGCGTCATCACCCGGTCGATAAACACCTTCTCGCGGTCAAACAGATCAATCGACGAATCCGTCACTTCGCCATGCACCAGCAGCGGCATGCCGGTTTCCTGCATGACTTCGAGCGTCTTCGCGCACTTCATGATGTCTGTCACGCCCGCATCCGAATTCGTTGTAGCACCCGCCGGATACAGCTTCACACCATGCACGAAGCCGCTTTCACGCGCGCGGCGGATCTCGTCGGGCGGGGTGTTGTCGGTGAGGTACAGCGTCATTAGCGGCTCGAACTTCACGCCGGCCGGAATCGCCGCGACGATGCGCTCGCGATAGGCCTGCGCCATCGCCGTGGTCGTCACGGGCGGCTTCAGGTTCGGCATGATGATCGCTCGGCCGAACTGGCGTGCGGTGTGCGGCAGCACCGCTGCCAGCATCGCGCCGTCGCGCACATGCAGATGCCAGTCGTCGGGACGGGCGAGCGTCAGGGAATCGGGGGAAGCGAAAGAGGCTGAGGAGGCAGTCATGGCGTGAAGTTGACCTGCCCGGCGCAACAGGATTGACGTGAACAAACCGCAAGTTACGGCCTATACATAGATCAATTTAGCTATTTGACGCGCCTGGCTCGGTGATATGCTTGGAAATCATCATTGTAACGGTTCACCCCGTTAAGACGCTCCGCTTCAGTACTATGTGCCAACTCCTCGGAATGAACTGCGCCGCGCCGACGGACGTTACGTTCTCGTTCACCGGCTTTGCCGCGCGCGGCGGCGTCACGGATCATCACGCGGACGGCTGGGGCATCGCCTTCTTCGAAGACAAGGCTTGCCGGCTCTTCATCGACCATCAATCGTCGGCCACCTCGCCGATCGCCGAGATGGTCAAGCGCTACCCGATCAAATCGAAGAACACCATCGCGCATATTCGCAAAGCGACGCAAGGCCATATCCAGCTGGAGAACTGCCACCCGTTCATGCGCGAACTGTGGGGCCGTCACTGGATCTTCGCGCACAACGGCGACCTGAATAACTATTCGCCGTTTCTGACCGGTGTCTACCAGCCGGTCGGCACCACCGACAGCGAACTCGCCTTCTGCGCGTTGCTGCAAGGATTGCGTAAGGCTTTCCCGAGCACGCAGCCTCCGCTCAACGAACTGTTTGAAGCGCTCGGCACGCTTACGCGCGAGATTACACAGTTCGGGGTATTTAACTTTTTGATGTCCAACGGACAGGCGTTGTTCGCGCATTGCTCGACCAACCTGCACTACATCGTGCGCCGCTGGCCGTTCTCGACCGCGCATCTGGTCGACGCGGACGTGTCGATCGATTTCGCCAAGTACACCACGCCGGAAGACCGCGTCGCGGTCATCGCCACCGCGCCACTGACCGACAATGAAGTGTGGACCGCGTTCAAGCCCGGCGATCTGTTGATGTTCCAGCACGGCGAAGTCGTGGGCCGCGTGAATGTGCCGGTACCGCCGTGTGTGCTCGAGAAGCTGCGCAATCCGGCGCTGGATGCGTCGGCTTCGGCCGCGATGGCGACTGCGTCTATCCATCCCACGCCATCGCTCGAATCCGTCACGCTCGACGTCGAAGCCGCGGACGACGCCGCAGCCTTCGAGTCCTGAGCCAAACGAACAGCCGTTTAACCGGCGCTCGCGCTCAGCGCATCAGTGCAGGATCTTCGCCAGAAAATCCTTCGCCCGATCCGACTTCGGATTAGCAAAGAAGTCCTCCTTACGATCGTCTTCGACGATCAAGCCCTTGTCCATGAAGATCACGCGGTGCGCGACCTTCTTGGCGAAGCCCATTTCGTGCGTGACGCACATCATCGTCATGCCTTCCTGCGCAAGCTCGACCATCACGTCAAGCACTTCGTTGATCATCTCGGGGTCGAGCGCCGAGGTGGGTTCGTCGAACAGCATCGCGATCGGGTCCATTGAGAGCGCGCGGGCAATCGCCACACGCTGCTGCTGACCGCCCGACAATTGCCCCGGAAACTTGTCCGCATGCGCGCGCAGTCCGACGCGCTCCAGCAGCTTCAACGCCTTCGCGGCCGCTTCGTCCTTCGAGCGGCCCAGCACCTTGATCTGCGCGAGCGTCAGATTTTCTGTGATCGAGAGATGCGGGAACAGTTCGAAATGCTGGAACACCATGCCGACTTTCGCGCGCAGCTTCGACAGATTGGTCTTCTTGTCGCCGACCGATTGGCCATCAATGGTGATCTCGCCTTTCTGGAACGGTTCGAGGCCGTTGACCGTCTTGATCAGCGTCGACTTGCCCGAGCCCGACGGGCCGCACACCACCACCACTTCACCCTTTTTGACTTCCGTCGAGCAGTTGGTCAGTACCTGGAACTGACCGTACCACTTCGAAACATCTTTGATAGAAATCATCTCGCAACCTTTTTCTGTAGACCTTTGACGAGGCTCGACGCGGTCCCACGGACCGCAGAATAACGCGCACCCGGGAACAGTACCATTTCGACATTCGTGCCGTCACGGTCGCCAATATTCGCGGTCGTAAGGAAAAGGCTGGGAGATGGCATCCCGGCACGGATGCACGGCTAGTCGATAGGCTTGTCGTTCGGACTTTTGAAAAGCGCCCTGATGGCGTCGCTTTCGGGGAAGTTCAGGTTCAGGCCTTTAGGTGGAATCGGCGATTCGAACCACTTCTGGTAGATCTGGTCCGCCTCGCCCGAGGTCTCTATCTTCGCAATTGCTCCGTCCACCACTTTCTTGAACTCGGGGTCGTTCTTGCGCATCATGCAGCCGTACGCTTCTTCCGACTGCGGCGCGCCGAGGATCACGAATTCAGCTGGATGACCCGACTTCGCGCGCTCACCGGCGAGCAGCGCGTCGTCCATCATGAATGCGGAGGCGCGGCCGCTGGCGAGCGCCTGGAACGCCTCCTCGTGATCCTTCGCGCTAATGATGTTCATCCCCATGCCCTTGTCCTGGTTCATCCTGCGCAAGAGCCGCTCGGAGGTGGTGCCGGCCGTCGTCACAACTGTCTTGCCCTTGAGGTCCAGCCAGTCCTTGATGCCCGAATCCTTGCGGGTCATCAGGCGGGTTCCGATCACGAAGATGGTGTTTGAAAACGTGACCTGCTGCTCGCGTTCCATGTTGTTGGTGGTCGAGCCGCATTCGAGGTCGACGGTGCCGTTCTGCACCAGCGGGATGCGGTTTTGCGGCGTGACCGGAGTCAGTTTGGTCTTCAGGTCAGGCGTGTTGAGTTTCTGCTTGACCGCGTCCACGATCTTCATCATGAATTCGTGCGAGTAACCAATGACGTTCTGCTGTTCGTCGTAGTACGAAAACGGAATCGACGATTCGCGGTACCCGAGAGAAATGACGCCCGTATCCTTGATTTTCTTTAATGTGCCGGCCTCCTGAGCGTGCGCGCCCCCTGCGAACAGTCCGAGTGTCGCGACCAGCAGCGCAGCCTTCCTGACCTTCATAGGTGATCTCCTCTCGACCAGAGCTAGCGCTTTGAGCGCCTAGCTTACTCCGGTCCCCTGCAAAGCCCGGCAAGGAACCGTATCTGTTCAACTGTAATTGAATTGACACTATTCCTGTAGCACAAGGCATTACAGGGTAACTCGCCAGGCCCTTCGGGCGTACCCGGTTGCATGCGCCAGGGCAATGCATCAACGAAAAAAACGGACGGCATCATTACGATGCCGCCCGTCGAGGAGACCCGCGGCCGTGTGCATCGGCCGCGTGACAGGGGAAAGGGATACTGTCCGATCAGGGATACAGGCCACGCAGTTCGCGCGCTTCGAGGATGCGCTTACAGGCGACGATAAACGCTGCAGTACGTACCGAAACCTTCTGCTCGCTCGACACTTGCCACACCGCGGCAAACGCTTCGCGCATCACGCGCTCGAGACGCTGGTTGATCTCGTCCTCGGTCCAGAAGAAGCTTGAGAAATCCTGCACCCATTCGAAGTACGACACGGTCACGCCACCGGCATTCGCCACCACGTCCGGGATCACGAGGATGCCCTTGTCATGCAGGATGTCGTCCGCCGCGGTGGTGGTCGGGCCGTTTGCACCTTCCACGACGATCTTCGTCTTGATCTTGCCGGCGTTCTTCTCGGTGATCTGGTTTTCCAAAGCGGCCGGGATCAGGATGTCCGACTCAACGGTCCAGAAATCTTCGTTCGCGATCGTGTCCGCTTCAGGGAAGCCACCCACGCCGCCATTCTTCGCCACGTACGCAAATAGCGCCACGGCATCGATACCCGCCGATTTGAAGATCGTGCCCGTGTGATCCTGCACCGCCACGACCTTCGCGCCGGCTTCCTGGAACAGGCGTGCGGCGATGCCGCCCACATTACCGAAGCCCTGCACGGCGATGCGTGCGCCTTCGATATCGACACCGATACGGCGTGCCGCTTCCGCAGCGACCACGAACACACCGCGACCCGTTGCTTCACGCCGGCCCAGCGAACCGCCGAGCGCGATCGGCTTGCCGGTCACGACGCCGGTGGCCGTTTGGCCCTGGTTCATGGAGTACGTGTCCATCATCCACGCCATGATCTGCTCGTTCGTGTTCACGTCCGGCGCGGGGATGTCGGTATTCGGTCCGATGATGATGCCGATTTCGCTGGTATAGCGGCGCGTGACGCGCTCGAGCTCACCACGCGAGAGCGTGCGCGGATCGACACGGATACCACCCTTGGCGCCGCCGTACGGCACGTTCACAGCCGCGTTCTTGACCGACATCCACGCGGACAGTGCCATCACTTCCGACAGCGTCACGTCCTGGTGATAACGCACGCCACCCTTACCCGGACCGCGCGACACGTTGTGCTGCACGCGATAGCCTTCGAAGTGAGCCACGGTGCCGTTATCGAGTTCGATGGGTACATCGACGATGAGAATGCGCTTCGGACGCTTGAGGGTTTCGAGCCAGCGCGACAGCGAGCCGAGATACGGCGCGACGCGATCGACCTGGCGAAGATAGTTGCCCCAAGGGCCGAGGTTATCGCTATTCAGATAGGACGGGACGGATTGCAACGACGATGCGGACTGCGGTTGGGATGACATGAACGCTCCAAGCGTTTTGACCGAATGACGACATTGTCGAAAAACGCCAATTTGAAATCCAATGCCGTTTGGTCATCCCGTTATGTCTTTCGTGCATAACGTTGAAATTCCGCAAAAACCTGTCGCGCAGAGCGTAACAATACGCCGTCGCAACGACGAGCGTCTCGCCGCATATAGCGCACATGATGGGCTTGCGACGACCTTACACCGCGTCCTGAGCGAGTTCGCCGGTGACCGTGTCCCAGAGCTTGCGCGCCAGCACGTGACGCGCATCGTCGCCCTGCACCGCGAGCTTGTCGCGATACAGACGAATCTCCATGGTCAATGTGAACTGTCCTTCCACGGTGCCGCGCGTTGCACGGTCGAGGCGGATCAGCTTGCCCTCGGCAACTGCATCTTCCACCGCACTATGCGGCAAAAAGGCAATGCCGTGGCCAGCCAGCGCCATCGCCTTGAGTCCCTCGGCCATGTCGGTTTCGTAAAGACGGTCCAGCGACAGACGCGTCGGCGCATTGGCGATGATCACCTCCGTCATGCGGCCAAGGTACGCGTTCGGCGTGTACGACAGATAAGGTGCTGGCTCGTCAGGTGTGCCCGGCAACGTGTAGCGCGGACGACCCGCACGGCCCGGAGCGGAGAACGGACTGATCGGCTCGATGCCGAGCGTGAGCATGTCGTAACGCGCGGGGTCAAGCGCTACGGGTTGGCTCGGATGATGGTAGCCCATCACCAGATCGCAGCCGCCTTCCACCAGCGAGAGCACCGCGTCGTGCACGTTAAGCGCGCGCAGGCGGGTATGCACGGGACCTAACTGCGCCTCGATGCGTTGCAACCAGCGCGGAAAGTACGTGAGCGAGAGCGTATGCGGCACCGCGAACTCGATCGTCGCAGCAGGCGTCGCCGTGTGTCCGCGCAACAGCGTACGTGCTTCGTGGAACTGCGAGAGCATCGCCAAGGCCTGCTCGTAGAACACCTGGCCCGCGGCCGTGAGCCGCGTCGGATAAACCGAACGATCGATCAGTTCCGTGCCGAGCCACGCTTCAAGCGCCTGAATACGGCGTGAAAATGCGGGTTGCGTGACGTGCCGCAACTCCGCAGAACGGCTAAAGCTGCGGGTTTCCGCAAGCGAAACGAAGTCTTCGAGCCATTTCAGTTCCATGCGGAGCGTGCGGCCTGCAGGGGAGGAGAAGTCAGCATTCTAGCGGGGCGATGCCGGCGCCGCGACGTTTGACGCAATAGCCGGTGTTAGCAGCAATAGGCCGGCGAATCAGGAGCATGCCCGTCCGGTGGTAAAATTCCGGGTTCCCTCCGTTTCGATCTGCTCACCGAGCGCTCACGCCTCCATCATGTCCGACACCCGCTCCGATACCCTGTTCGCGCTCACCGCGCTCTCCCCGCTCGACGGCCGCTACGCGTCGAAAACCGAAGCCCTGCGCGAATGGCTTTCGGAAGCCGCGTTCATGCGCCATCGCGTGACGGTCGAAATCCATTGGCTGATCGCGCTGTCGCAGGCCGGTTTCGCTGAGGTGCCCCGCTTCTCCGCGGCGTCCGAGCAATTCCTGCTGCAACTGGCCGAGCGCTTCACCGCGCACGACGCCGCTCGCATCAAGGAAATCGAGCGCGTCACCAACCATGACGTGAAGGCCGTCGAATACTGGCTCAAGGAATCGGTGAAGGGTCAGCCGGAACTGGAACGCGCGAGCGAGTTCATCCACTTCGCCTGCACCTCGGAAGACATCAACAACACGTCGCACGGCCTGATGCTCGCGGGTGCGCGTGAGCACGTAATCG
The DNA here is from genome assembly GCF_900141745.1 of Paraburkholderia phenazinium. NCBI lineage: Bacteria > Pseudomonadati > Pseudomonadota > Betaproteobacteria > Burkholderiales > Burkholderiaceae > Paraburkholderia > Paraburkholderia phenazinium. Next base: position 49,911 of record NZ_FSRM01000001.1, read on the forward strand.
TGCCGGCGCTGCGTTCGGTGCACGCGCGTCTCGTCGCGCTCGCGCATGCGCAAGCCGCGCAACCGCTGCTGTCGCGCACGCACGGTCAACCGGCCAGCCCGACCACGCTCGGCAAGGAAATCGCCAACGTCGCAGCGCGTCTCTCGCGCGCGATCGAGCGTATCGAAAACGTGGAACTGCTCGGCAAGATGAACGGCGCGGTGGGCAACTTCAATGCTCATTTGTCCGCCTATCCTGAGTTCGACTGGGAAGCGTTTTCGCGCGAAGTGGTCGAGAAGCGTCTGAAGCTCAAGTTCAATCCGTACACGATCCAGATCGAACCGCACGACTATATGGCCGAGCTGTTCGACGCCGTCTCGCGCGCCAACACGATCCTGCTGGATCTGGATCGCGACGTGTGGGGTTATATCTCGCTCGGCTACTTCAAGCAACGTCTGAAGGCTGGCGAGATCGGTTCGTCGACGATGCCGCACAAGGTCAATCCGATCGACTTCGAAAACTCGGAAGGCAACCTCGGGCTGGCGAATGCAACGTTGCGGCATCTGGCAGACAAGCTGCCTATCTCGCGCTGGCAGCGCGATCTGACCGACTCGACCGTGCTGCGCAATATCGGCGTCGCGTTTGGCTACTCGCTGCTGGCGTATGACGCGTTGATCCGCGGTCTGGACAAGCTCGAAGTGAACCCCGCGCGTCTGAACGAAGATCTGGATAACTGCTGGGAAGTGCTGGCTGAACCGGTGCAAACCGTGATGCGCCGTTACGGCATCGAGAATCCGTACGAGCAGTTGAAGGAACTCACGCGCGGCAAGGGTATTACGCGCGAGGCGCTGCAGACGTTTATTGGCGGGTTGAATATTCCTGCGGATGCGAAGGAACGCTTGCTGGCCATGACGCCGGCTTCGTATGTGGGCAAGGCGATTGAACTGGCCAAGCGGATTGCTTAAGCTGGGCGGCAGTAATCGCTGCGGTTAGCGGCAGCGCCACAATTCGGAAAAATGCCGTTCAGTTAAACACTGAACGGCATTTTTGTTTTTGGAGTCGTAGGTAGCGCGAATTAGCGGCGATGGCACGATGACAAACATTAACAATTGACTCAGATGCAACCCTTACATTGACATCTTTTGACCACGGGGTTTCGTCATGGCAATTCCCTTGCATCTTTGGCTCAAGGACGACGGTGGCGCCGACATCAGAGGCTCAAGCCAGGTAGTGGGCCGCGAACACAGTATCGAGGTACTGAGTTTGTCCCATGGTATGCATGCACCAGCAGACAGTTACACGGGCAAGCTAATGGGGGGACGCTCGCATCGACCGCTGATCATAGAAAAAGAAATCGATAAGTCCTCCCCGGTCCTATATCAGGCAGTCGCCCGGGGAATGACGTTGGCGTCAGCCGAACTAAAGTGGTACCGAGTCAATGAGGCGGGCTACGAAGAAGAGTACTTCAACATGTTGATGCGCAACGTCAAGGTAGTTTCGGTTTCTCCTCGCGTACCCAACATAAAAGAACAGGCGAGCGCGCATCAAAATCACGTCGAGGTCGTCGAGTTCATGTACGAGGAAATTCAATGGTCCTATCTGGATGGGAACCTGATCTTCAAGGACGCCTGGAACCTGATTTGAGGAGCTTTGAATGCGTGCGGTCAGGTGTACATTTTATCTTAACGACCAGCGGACATCGTGGCTTCATTGTTCCGGAGCAGGCCCAATGGCGGCGTTTTCAGGGCAGAAGGACGGCCGAGACAATCCGGCATACGTCGACCGGGAAGATGTCGGACCGCTTCCCAAAGGGACCTACTATATCGTTGACCGACAATCGGGCGGTCGTTTGGGATTTCTTTACGACCTTTGGGGTGAGTACGGCCTCGGCACAACAGACCACAAAAAATGGTTCATGCTATGGAACCCGAAGACAGGCGATTCAACGATGATAAATGGCATCAAGCGGGGCAACTTTCGATTGCATCCGATGGGATCGCGCCGCCTAAGCGAAGGCTGTATAACCGTTGTCGATCCTTCCGACTTCGATCGCCTCTCGCGCTACCTACGCTCGCACGCGCCGGATTTGCCAGTTCCCGGAGCGACGCTCAAGGCTTACGGAACCGTCGAGGTCCGATGAAAAAAATTCTTGTAAGACCGTTATTGGTTCTGGGAAATATCGCCGTAACGATTGCCGGCTCATTGGGCCTTGTGCGTTTTGTTGACACGTTACCGATGAACATGCCGTATGGAGTCGACATGTTCATCCGAGCAATACTGAGAATTTCCGGGCATACCGAACTGGCAAACCCCGACGACATGGAAGTACTCGCGCTACTTCTCTATCTGTTCGTGTCGTTGGTGCTCGTAGGAGCCGGTGTCTTGCTTTGCAACATTGCTTTGCGCCGGTACTTCATACGATCTTAACGAAGCTTCATCTGCTTCAAAACTTCATCCACGATCTCATCCGGCGTCAACTCGATACTCACCGTAATCGCCTCATCCGCACCCGGCTCTTCGAGCGTATCCAACTGGCTTTGCAGCAACGAAGGATCGAAGAAGTGTCCGGTGCGCGTCGCCAGACGCTCGTGCAGCACCTCGTATGAGCCCTTCAGATAGACAAACACCACGTCCTTATCACCACCTCCACGCAGAACGTCGCGATACGAGCGCTTCAGCGACGAGCATGTGAACACCGCCGTCTCCCCCGCACGTTGCTTCTCTTCGATCGCCGCACGAATCGTCTTCAGCCAGGGCCAACGGTCTTCGTCGGTCAGCGGGATGCCTTTGTGCATCTTCTCCTTGTTGGCTGCGCTATGAAACGCATCGCCATCGGTGAAGCTGCAGTGCAGGCGCTCCGCCAGCATCTCGCCGATCCGCGTCTTGCCGGCGCCCGAGACGCCCATTCCGATCAGAATCATTCAATACTCCTTACAGGACCGTCGCGAGCGCGAAGGTCAACCCCAAACCCATCAAGGAAATGATGGTTTCGAGCAGCGACCACGTCTTGAACGTCTGTCCCACCGTCATTCCAAAGTATTCCTTGATCAACCAGAATCCGCCGTCGTTGACGTGTGAAAAAATCAGCGAGCCCGAACCCGTCGCCAGCACCAGCAACTCCGGACGCACCTGCACACCGCCCGCAGCCGCGATAGGCGCGACGATGCCGCAGGCCGTCGTCATGGCAACCGTAGCCGAACCTGTGGCAAGACGGATCAGCGCGGCCACGCACCAGGCAAACACCAGCGGCGACAGATGCGCCGCAGTCGCCGCATTGACGATTTCCTTCGAAATACCGCTATCCATCAGCACACGTCCGAAGCCACCGCCAGCACCGACGATCAGTGTAATGCCGGCGATCGGCGCCAGACACTCTCCGCAGAACTTCTGGATCTGCTCGCGATTGAAGCCGCGCTTCGCGCCGAACGTCCAGAAGCTGACGAGCACCGCGATCAGCAACGCCACATCCGAGTTGCCGACGAAATGCAGCAAGTCATTCGGCAAGGTCTTTGGGGCGAACACAAGGTCCGCCCAACTGCCGATCAACATCAGAATCACCGGCAGCAAAATCGTGAACAGCGTGATGCCAAAGCTCGGCAGCTCACGCTTCGTTGCCTTGTCGTCGCCAGCCGAGCCGAGAAATTGAGCAGCCAGAGGATTATGCTCGGGCAACTTGATGTAGCGGCTGACCAGCAGCGCGAACAGCGGCCCCGCGACAATCGCACAGGGCACACCCACGATCAGGCCAAACACGATCGTCTTGCCAATGTCCGCGTGATACGCCTGCACGGCGAGCATCGCGGCAGGGTGCGGCGGAATCAGCCCGTGCACGACGGACAAACCGGCGATCATCGGTAAACCGATCAGCAACAGCGACTTGCCGGTTCGCTTCGCGACGTTGAACGCAATCGGAATCAGCAGCACGAAGCCCACTTCAAAGAACACCGGCAAACCGACGATGATCGCCACGACCATCATCGCCCAGTGGATATGCTTTTCGCCGAACTTGTCAATCAACGTCGTCGCAATGCGTTCCGCCCCGCCGGATTCGGCCATCATCTTGCCGAGCATGGTGCCGAGTCCAACCACGATCGCAATGTGCCCGAGCGTGTTGCCGTTGCCGGTCTCGAACGACTTGACGATCGTGCCCATTGGCATGCCGGCCACAAGACCAAGCAGCAGCGACACGATGATCAGGACGAGGAACGGATAGACCTTGTAGCGCGTAATCAGCAGGATCAACGCGGCGATGGCGACCACCGCGTAAATCAGCAGCAAGCTGCCATGGCTAGCTCCCATGGAGCTCCTCCTTTTGCATTGTTGGTTCTAGTTGCAAACGCGGTGCAAACTTTCTCGCGCTGCCTGTCTCTACGCCTGACGTGAAACGGCAGTGTCACCGGTAATCACGTGGACGCCAATTTTACTGTCTGTTTGAGGATGAGCGCGCGGAAACTCTGCACGCGGATTAAAAAGAAGCCTCGCCGTCGCGGCCTTAACGGCTGCAGCGGCGAGGCTTCTTCGGATGCAGCCGGACTCTGACGTCACTCTCTGCTCCATCTACTGCTTACGTGGATGCTGGTGCTTGCTGTCCCACCTCCAGCATCATTCGGTTCGACTCAGTCCGAACTCAATGCGCCGGTGCAGCAAGTTCGCTTGCCGCACGGGCGAGACGCGTGACTTCATCCCAGTTCTGCGCCGCGAGTGCGGCCTTCGGCGTGAGCCAGGAGCCGCCCACGCACACAACGTTCGGCAGTGCGAGGAAATTGGGGGCGGTTTCAGCCGTAATCCCGCCGGTCGGACAGAACTTCAGGGCCGGGAACGGGCCGTGGAAGGCCTGCAGCATCGGCACGCCACCGGCCTGTTGGGCCGGGAAGAATTTGACGATCTCATAGCCGAGTTCCAGCGCGACGATGATGTCGGACGGCGTCATCACGCCCGGCAGCAGCGGTAAGCCGGCATCCTGCGCAGCCTGGTGCATCTCCCTCGTGAGGCCCGGCGACACGCCGAACTGTGCGCCAGCCTTCTTGGCTTGCGCGCAGTGCTCCGGCCTCGTGATCGTGCCGACGCCGACGACGATGTCTTCCGCCAGATGGCTCGCGCGTTCGATGGCTTCCAGACCGGCCGCCGTACGCAGCGTGATCTCGAGCACCTTTACGCCACCAGCATGCAGTGCGCGCGACACGTTCTCGCCCTGTTCCGCCGAGTCGAACGCCAGCACCGGAATCACCGGGCCGAGGCGCACGATGTCGCTTACTTTCTTTGCCGTCATAGTCAGACTCCTTGTTTCTGCAGTTCGTGGCTTGGGTGAACGCTTGCGTGAACTTCGCCCACCATCGGACCAAATACCGAAGCGCCCAGTTCCGCGGGCGCAGCGGCCGCACGGAAGACGCCAAACAGTTCGCGGCCGAAGCCGACTTCGTTTTCCGCCTGATGCTGCGGGACGGCCTCAGGCCGCGCCGCCCATTCGGCCGCATCGATTTCGACGTCGAGCACGCCCGCTTCGGCGTCGATCACCAGCATGTCGCCATCGCGCACCTTGCCGATCGGGCCTTCCAGCAACGCTTCCGGCGACACGTGGATCACCGCCGGCACCTTGCCCGAGGCACCCGACATGCGTCCATCAGTAACCAGCGCGACATGGAAACCCTGATCCTGCAACACGCCGAGCAGCGGCGTCAAACGATGCAGCTCGGGCATGCCGTTTGCACGAGCGCCCTGGAAGCGGACGACGGCCACGAAGTCGCGCTTCAGTTCGCCTTTATCGAAGGCTTCCTGCACCGCTTCCTGCGAATCGAACACGATCGCCGGCGCCTTCACCTTGCGATGCTGCGCCGCAACCGCCGAAATCTTGATCACGCCACGGCCCAGCTTGCCCTGCATCAGCCGCAGACCGCCGTCAGCCTGGAACGGTTCCTTGAGGCCGCGCAGCACAGCCGTTTCCTGGCTCTCCGTCACGCCCGGTACCCACGTCAGCTTGCCGTCGAGCAGCTTGGGCTCTTCCGTGTAGTGATGAAGCCCCTTGCCCGCCACGGTGTTGACGTCTTCGTGCAGCAAGCCCCCTTCCAGCAGATTGCGGACCAGGAACGCCACGCCGCCCGCCGCGTGGAAGTGGTTCACGTCGGCCTTGCCGTTCGGATAGATCTTCGCCAGTAGCGGCACGTTTTGTGACAACTGATCGAAGTCGTCCCAGTCGATCACGATGCCCGCCGCACGCGCAATCGCCACGAGGTGCAGCGTGTGATTGGTCGAACCGCCCGTCGCCAGCAACGCAACGATGCCGTTGACGATCGCCTTCTCGTCGACCACGTGACCGATCGGCGTGTAATTGCCGCGTTCCACCGTCAGGTCGAGCACGCGACGCGCAGCCTGTGCCGTAAGTGCATCTCGCAGCGGCGTGTGCGGATGCACAAATGCCGAACCCGGCAGATGCAGGCCCATCACTTCCATCAGCATCTGGTTGCTGTTGGCCGTGCCGTAGAACGTGCAGGTGCCGTGGCTGTGATACGCAGCGGCTTCCGCTTCGAGCAGCGCGCTGCGGTCACAATGACCGGTCGCGAACTGCTGGCGCACCTTCGCCTTGTCGTCGTTGCCCAGACCACTCGTCATCGGGCCAGCCGGCACGAAGATGGTCGGGATGTGGCCAAACTGCAGCGCACCAATCAGCAGACCCGGCACGATCTTGTCGCAGATCCCGAGACACAGCGCCGCGTCGAACATGTTGTGCGTGAGCGCGACCGCCGTGCTCATCGCAATCACTTCACGCGAGAACAGCGACAGTTCCATGCCCGCGTTGCCCTGCGTGACGCCATCGCACATGGCCGGCACACCGCCCGCGAATTGCGCCACCCCGCCGTTTTCACGGGCGGCCTGCTTGATCAGATCGGGATAATTCTTGAAGGGCGCGTGGGCCGACAGCATCTCGTTGTACGACGACACGATGCCGATATTCGGCTCGCGGATCTGCTTGATCACGAGCTTGTCGTTACCTTCGAGGCCGGCAAAGCCGTGTGCAAGATTCGCGCAGGACAGCGCGCCACGCACCGGAAACTTGCCTTGGGCTTTATCGATGCGGGCCAGGTAGGCGTCGCGGGTAGGCTTGCTGCGGTCGATCACGCGTTGCGTAACCTTGAGCAATTGCGAATGCGGGGAAACCATCGAAGCTCCTTCGTCGCTGGCTGGGGCGAACATGCGCGGGGCCAGGTGGGGATCGCGGGGACGTCGGATTAGACCGACATCGAGAGTTTAGTAGAAAAACTACACGATCGCAATGCGACCATCTTTCCATTTTCCATCGCCCGGAATTCCATGAAACGCCCACTACAAAGCCGTTCGACCAAAAGCGCGAATCACTTAGGGAATACACCTACAGCGCGAAATGTAGTTTTTGTACATTTTCAGCAATCAGCTATAGTCCACGCATTCTTCAGCATAGTGCGAGTTTTCCAATGATGCTGTCCCAGGTGGAAGCGATGCGCGAGCAGTTGCGCCCGTCCGAACGGAAGTTAGCCGACTACGTGATCGAAGCGCCGCGCGAAGTACTGGATCTGTCGATGAACGAGGTGGCCGCCCGTGCAGGCGTGAGTCAGCCGACCATTGCGCGCTTTTGCCATGCGCTCGGCTTTTCGGGCTTTCGGGAGTTCAAGATCCGGCTCGCGCAAGGCATCGCTGCGGAGGTGCCGGTCGTCTATCGCGATGTTCGGCCCGACGAGCCGGCGCCCGGCGTCGCGGCCAAGGTGCTGGACCGGACTATCGGCGCGCTGATCCAGGTGCGCAATAACCTGTCGTCGGACAGCGTGGCAGCGGCTATCGAACTGCTTTCCAAAGCACGGCGGATCGAGTTTTACGGCGCCGGCGGCTCCGGCGTCGCAGCACTCGATGTGCAGCACAAGTTTTTCCGGCTCGGCATGCCGAGCGTCGCCTATTCGGACCCGCATACGTTTCTGATGTCGGCGTCGCTGCTAGGCGAAGGCGACGTCGTGGTGGCGATTTCGAACACGGGACGCACACGCGATATCGTCGATGCGGTCAAGGCGGCGCTGGCCACAGGCGCCAAGGTGATTGCTATCACGCATGGCAATTCGCCCCTCGCGCGACTGGCGACCGTCGGACTCTTTGCGAATGTGGACGAGGATACGGATATCTTTTCACCGATGACCTCGCGCGTCTCACATCTGGCCATCGGCGACATCCTCGCGGTCGGGGTAGCGTTGAGCCGAGGACCGGAGTTGGTGGAGAAACTGGCGCAGGCAAAGGAAGTGATCAATCGTCGAAGGATCGATCCGCAGACGTGATCAGCGTCACGCTTGGCGTCGTGCGTGGCATGGTCCGTAGAAACAAAACACCCTGCAGCGCGACTCGCATGCAGGGTGGGAGCGATAATCGCCTCGCGAGCGGTGACCTTCCGGCCACCGGGAATTTCAGCTCAGCTACCGTGCGCTATCCAAGGCAACCAGCTCAGAACTCGTAACCGACCTGAGCGCGCACGCCCGCGTCGCCAGTCGACGTCACAGACACCGCGCCGTTTGCAAGCCAATGGCCGCTCAGCGAGCGATAAGTAACACCCGCCGCGGCTGCCGATGCGCCCTTGTATGTTCCGCCACCGGCCGCAACGACGGTCCTGCCTGGACCCGACGGCGTCATGTTCGGCATCGCCATAGCGGCGGCTACGCCGGCATAGGCATTCTTCGCGACTTCGTTGATCGAGTTTTGCACACCCGCGATGCGAGTGTCCGTGTAGCTATTCGCCTGCGTTGTGGCCGCGTTCAACTGGTCCACGTTGACCGCGTCGGTGCCCTGCTGCCCGGCCGCAACGTTCGTCACCTGACGTTCGCTACCCACCGCACCCACCGATACCGAGTTGGCACGGTCGGCCACCGAGTTCGCACCTAGCGCGACCGAGTTGTCAGCCTGCGCGGCCGAGCCTGCACCCACTGCAACCGCATTGACACCCGCAGCCGAGGCGTTGGCGCCCATCGCCGTAGCATGCGTGCCGCTTGCCATTGCTGCTTCCGCATTGCGATCACCGCTCGCCGTGAAAAGCGGATTCGTGGCATTGACCGCAACATTCGCTACGGCGCCGAGCGCCGCGTTCATCTGGGCGACATTCACTGCGTCGGTATCGGCCACACCTGCCGCCACGTTGTGGATTGTCGTGCCGCCCGAGGCGCCGCCGCCCATTGTCACGCTACCGTAGTCGACCGAACCGTCGGCGTTATGGTCGTAAATGACCGCGGCATTTGCGTTGCCATTCTTGTCCACGAGGCCAGCCGCCTTCAACTGCGATACGTTTACCGCGTCGGTATCGGCCGTACCGGCTGCGACGTTGGTGATCTGCCGTTCCATGCCCACTGAGCCGACCGACACCGAATTGGGACGATTCGCCACCGAGTTCGCGCCCAGGGCGACCGAGCCTTCGTCCCAGGCCTGCGCGTTGCCGCCGATCGCCACTGAATCCACCCCCATTGCCTGCGAATCCACCAGCGTCGAGTTCGAGTGGAAATACATGATGCCCGCACCACCGCCGATGTTGTTCAGGATGCTGTTGATATTCGCGATGCTGTCGGTATTCTGCGCTGTGCGGCCGTCCAGATTATTCAGCGCATCGCCGACGGTATAGAACGTGCTGCCTCCGATGTCGTATTGCGGTCTCGCGACCGAACCATCCGGATTCACAGTCGAGTTGCCGCCCAATGCACCCGCGACGCTTTGCGAAACGCCGTACAGTTGGCTGCCGTTCACGGCGTCCGTGCTAGCCGCCGACACCGTGCCCGCCGCCACACCAATAATCTTGTTCGCGGTGCCCGAGGTCGTGCCATTGCTAAACAGACTGAGCTGACCATGAAGGTACGCAACGGGAGACCCGGCAGAAACGCCGTCACCGAAAATCTCCAGGCCACCTCTGGCAATCAGGCCAGATGAGTTCGAGATAAGGTTGAGAGACGTATTGCTGGCGAGCGCAGTTTGGGAACTGCTCTTATTGCCGATGGTCGCCTGGCAGGCCGGCGAAGTCAGAGCGGTAGTGGTACCGCCGCCTGGAATGCCATCGTTCACCGCGGCACAGGTATCGTCGGTAGCGTCATTAAAAACCGCAACGGGAGCCGCCGCCGCATACGCTGTTCCGGCAGAAAGAAACCCGGCCGCAACCAGTGAAATAACACCATTCTTTACGGAGGATTTTTTCGCAGAGGCGCGAATAAACTTTGAGGCTGCTGTCCATGCGCACGTGACATCGTTGCACATTGACCGAGATATTTTATTCATTAAGTTGTCCCCATTAGATACACAGATTTCAATTCGCAGAAGCGTGCGCGCTTGCAGCGAACACGCGACGCGCTGGCCGGGGTCAACTCGTTCGACAGTCGCCGCTCACGGTCAAAGGAGACGAGAGCAGTATGTCGAGTGGCAAAACAGAATTGAGGTCCAGACCAGGAAATCTACGTTATTGATCTGAGTATCCGGTCGACATCGGACCAGTCTTAAATCCGTTAAATAGACACAGCAAGTTATGTCGATTGCATAACTCTTATTTAAATCGCATAGAACGTGACACAGGATGGGCAAATCGTTGCCTCCGCGTTGGAGACGGGGACCGTATCGTCACAGGCTGAATTTTAGAAGTGCGTACCGACGGATAGCATCCGAACGAATCTCGAGATGCCAAAAGGACGCTTTAACCCGGCATTTATGAATTGATACCGGGTTGCCGCAATTGATGAAGATTTACCGCACCGGTTCTTTTAGAAGAATTCCGATTATTTTTAAAACGGCTTTAAAACCACCAACGCCACCGCCGCCAGCATCCCCAGCACGGGCAGTTCATTGAACATCCGATACCACTTATGCGTACGACGGTTCTCACCCCGTTCGAACGTCGCCAGCAAACGTCCGCAATAGAAGTGATAGACGATCAGCAGCACGACGACGGTGAGCTTCGCGTGCATCCAGCCCTGCCCACGCCCAATGCCGACCACCAGCCACAGCCACAGCCCACAGGCGAGCGCGGGAACTGCAATGAAGCTCATAAAGCGATAAAGCTTCCTCGCCATGATCAGCAGGCGTGCCGTGGCGGCCGGTTCCGTTTCCATCGCCAGATTGACGAAGATGCGCGGCAAGTAGAACAGGCCGGCAAACCAGGAAGCAATCAGAACGATGTGAAACGTTTTTACCAGAAGCATTGGCGGTCCTCGTGCGTCGAGTTGGCGTTGATGATCGCGCGCCCATCAGCGCGCCGAGGGTTACTGACGGCCTTCGCCGTGCCCGAGCACAACGTACTTCAGCGACGTCAGCCCTTCCAGTCCCACCGGCCCGCGCGCGTGCAGCTTGTCGTTCGAAATGCCGATTTCTGCGCCAAGGCCAAATTCGAAGCCATCGGCGAAGCGCGTCGATGCGTTGACCATCACGCTCGCCGAATCCACTTCGCGCAAGAAACGCATCGCGCGGTCGTGGTCTTCGGTGACGATCGCATCGGTATGCGCGGAACTGTAGGTGTTGATGTGCTCGATCGCCGCATCGAGGTCGTCGACCACCTTGATCGCCAGCACCGGTGCGAGATATTCGGTGCTCCAGTCTTCCTCGGTTGCATCGACGAGCGGGCCGACGCCCGCCGCTTCGAGTACCTCGCGCGCCGCCGGATCGACGCGCAGTTCGACTTCCTTGACGCGATACAGGCGCCCAAGCTGCGGTAGCACTTCATGCGCAATGCCACGCGCCACCAGCAGCGTTTCCATCGTGTTGCAGGTGCCGTAGCGGTGCGTCTTCGCGTTGTCGCACACGGTCATTGCCTTGGTGATGTCCGCACGATCGTCGACATACACGTGGCAAATTCCGTCGAGGTGCTTGATCATCGGCACGCGCGCTTCTTCCATCAAACGTGCGATCAGGCTCTTGCCGCCGCGCGGCACGATCACGTCGACGTATTCCGTCATCGTGATCAGCGCGCCCACCGCAGCGCGATCCGAAGTCGCCACCACCTGCACGGCATCCTGCGGCAAACCGGCCATCTCGAGGCCTTCGCCAATCAGCTTCGCCAGCGCGGTATTGCATTCGAGCGCTTCCGAACCACCGCGCAGAATCGTTGCGTTGCCTGACTTCAGACACAACGCGGCGGCGTCGATCGTCACATTCGGCCGCGATTCGTAGATGATGCCGATTACGCCGAGCGGCACGCGCATCTGCCCGACCTGGATGCCACTCGGACGGTATTTGAGGTTGCTGATCTCACCGATCTGATCCGGTAGCGCCGCGACCTGGCGCAGGCCTTCGACCATCGTCTTCAGCGCCTTGTCCGACAAGGTCAAACGGTCGATAAACGCAGCGTCGTGCCCTTTCTCGCGTGCGCGTGCAACGTCGCGTGCATTGGCCTCTTTCAGCTGCGCCGACTCGCGTTCGATCGCGCGGGCCACTGCCTCGAGCGCGGTGTTTTTCGCTGCCGTCGACGCCCGCGCCATCGCACGCGAAGCGTGCCGGGCGCGGCGGCCGAGGTCGGTCATGTACTGGTCGATATTCATGGTGATTCTCGTGATGTCCGTACGTGTCTTCGGTACGCGGTGGACAGGCAGAATTGGCGAAAGATCAAACGATTGTAAGTCTGGTTGCAGCGGCTTGCTGGATGCGCAGCCAACGGGGCCGATCAGAGTGGTTGCTGCGCGCTCACAGTCAGACCAGCGTCAAAACGCAGCCTGCAGGCGTGCGCTCTGTTCAGACCGGCCTGCGCGCTGGCGCGGCTGGCGGTCGTGGCCTGCCAGGCGACCCGATTGGCGCAGCCGTCGCCTTCGCCGGCGCAGCGACTGTCATCGCCAGTTCGAACAGCCCATCCCATGGGTCAGGCGGTGGGTCATTGCGATGATTGCCAGGCGTGCCGCCGGACAGCCCCTTGACCTGGCGATCGAGCTTCGCCGCGAGCGCGAGCGCCTTCTCCAGCGCCGCTTCGGTTACGCGCGACAAAGCCGGGCCGATCAGCCGCTCACGCGGCCCCCACACGCGGTTTTCGCGCACCAGCATCGCAAGCGGCTTGCCCGCCGCCACGCCGCGTTTGATGCGCAAAAGCGTCCGCACTTCCTCGACAACGGCCCACAGCACCAGCACCGCCGCCTCGCCTTCGCCGCGCAAGCCGTCGAGCATGCGGGCAAGCCGTCCCACGTCGCCCGCCAGCATCGCCTCGTTCAGCTTGAAGACGTCATAGCGCGCGACGTTCAACACAGCGTCCTGCACCTGCTCGAGACTCAACGCCCCGGCCGGATAGAGCAACCCGAGCTTCTGAATTTCCTGATGCGCAGCAAGCAGATTGCCTTCCACGCGCTCCGCAATAAACTGCAAGGCGCGCCGCCCTTCCTCGCCGGCAGCCACACGCTGCCCCTGCTGCGACAGCCGCTGGCCGACCCAGTTGGGCAACTGCGCCCGCTCCACCGGATCGATCTTCAGCGCCACACCCGCCTCGGCCAACGCAGTAAACCAGCCGGACTTCTGCGTTGCCGCATCGAGACGAGGCAGCGTGATCATCGTCAGGACATCGGAATTCACCGCGTCAGCGAGCGACTTCAACGCATCCGCGCCTTCCTTGCCCGGCTTGCCAGATGGAATCCGCAGCTCGACGAGCTGCTTGTCGCCGAACAGCGACATCGACTGGCTCGCACCCAGCAGCGAACTCCAGTCGAAGCCACGCTCCACCGTGAACACCGAGCGATCGGTATAGCCGGCCGAGCGCGCGGCCGCGCGGATCCGGTCGCCCGCTTCCTGCGCGAGCAGGTGCTCGTCGCCGTACACGACGTACAGGTCGGCGAGTCCCTTCGCGAGGTGCGCTTCGAGCGCGTCAAGTCGCAGTTGCATGGCTACGGATCAACAGGATTGGCAAAACACGTCTGTGCAAGGCGCCGCTCAAAGCGGCGGCGGCGGCAACGGCACGCGCGGCGCAACGGCAGGCGCGCCTTGGCCCGGCGCCGGATGCAGCGAATGCACGACACCCAGACGGCGGATCAGCTGATCGACGGCGTCACTTTGCATGTCCGCGTACAGGAGATCCGCTTCGGCCATTTTCGCCTGCGTGAACTCATCGCTGTAAGTCATGGCGCGGTTCAGCTCGATCGCGCTTTGCGGAATCAGTACCGTTCCGTCCGTGCCGTTGAGCGAGTAGAGCAGCGTGTAGGTGACTTCATATTCTTCGACGACGCCGAGAGAATTCATCGTCAGCACGCTGTTGCCACGAACCTCGGAAACATGCAGAACGGCATCCGCGTTCGACACCGCTTTGACGATCACCGTGTCGCTGCCGCCTTGAACCATTCGAGTCAAACGGCCGAGGAACGGGGCCGGCGCGCCCGCAACAGCGAGGCGCTTAAACGGATAGTCCTGCTGACCGCGTAGCTGAAAGCCACACGCGGACAACACCATTACCCCACACGCCAGCGTCAAAAACGATCTGCGAGTCACATTGGCTCCTGGTTCGCAGTAAATGCTGTACCACACTCGGGTGGCGCCACGGCTCGCGGCGCCGCCCTGCTTATTGCCAGCTTCGGCGTCAAACGACGATGTTCACCAGGCGGCCCGGCACGACGATGATTTTCTTCGGCGCATTGCCTTCGCTGAACTTGGCGAACATCTCATGCGCGAGCGCGGCCTGCTCGATCGCGTCGCGCGGGGCGTCCTTCGCGACCGTGACCGCACCGCGCACCTTGCCGTTCACCTGCAGCACGAGTTCGATCTCGGCCTGCTCCAGCGCCTTCTCGTCGACCTTCGGCCAGGGCGCGTCCAGCAGCGTACCAAATTCGTCGGCATAGCCGAGTTCCTGCCACAGCTGATAGGTCGCATGCGGCACAACCGGGTACAGCACGCGCAGCAGCACGCCATAGCATTCGCGCAGCACGGCGGGGTGAGCGCCCTTGGCGCTGTCGAGCGCGTTGAGCATCTTCATGGCCGCCGACACCACCGTGTTGTACTGCAAACGCTGGTAATCGAAATCGGCCTGCTTCAGCACGCTGTAGATCTCGCGGCGCAGTACCTTGTCCGTTTCGCCGAGTTGGGCGGCGTCGAACGAAGCCTGTTTGCGCAAGGCCGCTTCGTTCGCGTGGCCAAAGCCCCAAACGCGGCGCAGGAAGCGGCTCGCACCTTCCACGCCGGAACCCGACCATTCAAGCTGCTGCTCGGGCGGAGAGGCGAACATCACAAACAGACGCGCCGTGTCGGCACCGTACTCGTCGATCAGCACCTGCGGATCGACGCCGTTATTCTTCGACTTCGACATCTTCTCGATGCCGCCGAGCACCACAGCCTCGCCGTCCGAGTTCAGCACGGCGCCGACCGGACGGCCCTTTTCGTCGTGCGTCACGGTGACGTCGGCCGGGTTGTACCAGGTCTTCTTGCCCGCTTCACTTTCGCGGTAGAAGGTTTCGTTGAGCACCATGCCCTGCGTGAGCAGGTTCTTGGCCGGCTCGCCGAAATTCACCAGGCCCATGTCGCGCATCACCTTCGCCCAGAAACGCGAGTACAGCAAGTGCAGGATCGCGTGCTCGATGCCGCCGATGTACTGATCCATCGGCGCCCAGTAGTCGGTGCGCTGGTCGACCATGGTCTTCGCATCCGGCGACGCATAGCGATAGAAGTACCACGACGAATCGACGAAGGTGTCCATCGTATCGGTTTCGCGCTTCGCGGCGCCGCCACACGTCGGACACGTGCAGTTCACGAACGCTTCGGACTTCGCAAGCGGGTTACCCGTGCCGTCCGGCACGAGATCCTCAGGCAGCACGACGGGCAGATCCTTCTCCGGCACCGGCACGTCGCCGCAGGTCGGGCAGTGGATGATCGGGATCGGCGTGCCCCAGTAGCGCTGACGCGAGACACCCCAGTCGCGCAGACGGTAGGTGACCTGCTTGTCGCCAAGGCCCAGATCCTTCAGGTCGCTTGCGATCGCATCCACGGCTTGCGTGTAGGTCATACCGTCGTACTTGCCGCTGTTGATCAGCGTGCCGTCCTTGTCGCCATACCATTCCTGCCAGGCGTCGGTCGAGTATTCCTTGCCTTCGAGCGCCACCACCTGTCTGATCAGCAGACCGTATTTCTTCGCAAACGCGAAATCGCGCTCGTCGTGCGACGGCACGCCCATCACGGCGCCCTCGCCGTAGCTCATCAGCACGTAGTTGCCGATCCACACCTCGACCTGTTCCTGCGTCAGCGGATGCGTGACGTAGAAACCGGTGGCCATGCCCCTCTTTTCCATCGTTGCAACGTCGGCCTCGGCGACACCGCCGCGCTTGCATTCTTCGATGAACGCCTGCAGTTCCGGCTTGTCTTGCGCCAGACGCGTGGCGAGCGGATGCTCGGCCGCGACTGCACAGAAGGTCACGCCCATGATCGTGTCGGCGCGCGTGGTGAAGACGCGCAGCACTTTCTGCTCGCCGTCGATCTCGTACGGGAAGCCGAAGTTCACGCCGAAGCTTTTGCCGATCCAGTTCTGCTGCATGACCTTCACGCGCTCGGGCCAGCCAAGGCCTTCGAGGTCGTTCAGCAGTTCGTCGGCGTACTGCGTGATCCGCATGTAGTACATCGGGATCTCGCGCTTTTCGACCAGAGCGCCGGAGCGCCAGCCGCGCCCGTCGATCACCTGTTCGTTGGCGAGCACGGTCTGGTCGACCGGGTCCCAGTTCACCGTACCGGTCTTCTTGTACGCAATGCCCTTTTCGAGCATCTTCAGGAACAGCCACTGGTTCCACTTGTAGTAATCGGGGCTGCAGGTGGCGACTTCGCGCGACCAGTCGATGGCGAGGCCCATCGCCTGCATCTGCTTCTTCATGTACGCGATGTTGTCGTACGTCCACTTGGCCGGCGGCACGTTGTTGGCGATCGCGGCGTTTTCCGCCGGCATACCGAACGCGTCCCAACCCATCGGCATCAGCACGTTGTTGCCGTTCATCCGCAGATAGCGGTACATCACGTCGTTGATCGTGTAGTTGCGCACGTGGCCCATGTGCAGCTTGCCCGACGGGTACGGCAGCATCGAGACGCAATAGAACTTGGGCTTACCGGAGATTTCCGTCGTCTTATAGGCGTCGCTGGCGCGCCATTGCCCTTGCGCGGCGGCTTCGACGTCGGAGGGAACGTATTTTTCGTGCATGGTGTGATGGGATCGCTAGGTTCGGTGCTTTCGCACCGGGCCTGGTGCTCTGCTAGATGAAATGGCGTCGTTTCCCCTTGTGCAGGGGAAAACGCTGATTATACCGTTCGCCGAGGGGTCTGCCGCGCGCCGCGCGGCATGGCTAATGGCCCGGCACGGGCGGCGGCGGGTCCGTCACAAAGCCTAGCCGCTGTAGCCCCGCCTGCTGCGCCGCGCCCATCACCTGGGCGATGACCTCGTAGCGCGTCGAGCGCTCGGCGCGCAGCTGGATCTCCGGCTGTTCCTGCTGCTTGCCCGCTTCCACAAAGCGCGCGCGCATCTGGTCGAGCGTCAGGGCATTGCCGTTCCAGTAGATCTTGCCCGCCGCGTCGATAGACAGCGAGATCGTCTGCGGTGTCTGACGGGCCGGTGCGGCGGCGACTTTCGGTAGGTCAAGCCGGATCGCGTGTGTGAATAAAGGCGCGGTAATGATAAAAATCACGAGCAGCACCAGCATCACGTCGATCAACGGCGTCATGTTGATCTCTGCCATCGGCGCTGCGGTCTGCCGTTTTTCGAGTCCGCCGAATGCCATGTCGACCTCCTGCCTGACTAAAGCTGAACTGGGCTAAGCTGGTTTCACCTGATGCGAGCGGCGGCGCCGCTCAAGCGGGCGCGCAGACGTAGGCGTGCAGATCGTGCGCGAAGCCGTCCAGTTCCTCGGACAGTTGCCGCACCATGCGGCCGAGCACGTTGTAGGCAAGCACCGCGGGAATCGCAACCACGAGGCCGAAGGCCGTCATGATCAGCGCCTCGCCGACTGGCCCGGCAACGTTTTCGATCATCGCCTGCCCGCTCGCGGCAATACTGCCGAGCGCGTGATAGATGCCCCACACGGTGCCGAGCAAGCCGACGAACGGCGCCGTGCTACCCACCGATGCCAGCAGCACCTGGCCAAACTCGAGCCGCCGCTGCGAGGTGGTGAGCGCTTGACGCAGCGCCCGCAAGACCCGCTCGCTGCGCTCGACGCGTGCGAGCAACGCACCGGGGATATCCACCTCCGAGGCATGCAACGCGGCTTCGGCGAGCGGCGTGAAGACCCGTTCGCTATCGACAAGCCGCAGCGCGGCGACACCGTCGGTTAAGGTCGACGCCTGCCAGAACTCGGTTATCGCGCGCGACGCCTGACGCTTCGCGCGGCTCAGAACCCAGCTTTTGACGATCAGAAAGCACCAGCTCGCCACCGACATCGCTAGCAGCACATAGGCTACTGCATGGGTGATCGTGTCGCTGGATTGCAGGTAGTGAAGAATGCCGGTGCCTGCCATTGGACCTCGCCGTCGGAAAGTGTGCGCAGATGGGATACGGGGCGCACGCCGAGCATACGTGCGCTCAGCGCAGGCCGAGTACGTCCTGCATGTCGTACAGGCCGCTTGCGTGGCCTTCGAGGAAACGCGCCGCGCGTAGCGCGCCCTGTGCATAAGACAAGCGGCTCGCCGATTTGTGCGTAATCTCGACGCGTTCGCCGGTACCGGCGAACAGCACGGTGTGATCGCCGACGATATCGCCGCCGCGGATCGCCGCGAAACCGATGGTGGACGGGTCACGCTCGCCGGTGATGCCCTCGCGGCCATAGACCGCGCAGTCGTCGAGATTGCGGCCGAGCGCGCCGGCGATCACTTCGCCCATTGCCAGCGCGGTACCGGACGGCGCGTCGACCTTGTGGCGGTGATGCGCCTCGATGATCTCGATGTCGTACCCGGTCGCGAAGTGCTGCGCGGCGTATTCGAGCAGCTTCAGCGTGACATTGACGCCCACGCTCATGTTGGCGGCAAAGACGATGCCGATCTTTTCAGCCGCCGCGCGCAGTTGCGCCTTCTGCTCGCTTTCGAAACCCGTGGTGCCGATCACCATCTTGACGTTGTGGCGCTGCGCCGCTTCGAGATGCACGAGCGTGGCCGCCGGCCGCGTGAAATCGATCAGGGCGTCGGACTGGGCGAACACCTGCTCGATATCGTCGCTCAGCAGAATCCCAGTTTGCTTGCCGAGGAACGCGCCGGCATCCTGACCAAGTTGCGCCGACCCGGTCCGCACGAGCGCGCCGGAAAGCTTGACGCCAGAATCGTTCAGGACGGTTTCGATCAGCATCCGGCCCATACGGCCCGAGGCACCGGCAATAGCAATGTTCATGGCAGTCACGCGCGAAATATGACGTTAGAAACGACGGGGTAAAAAACAACGCGAAGCGCAAAGCGCGTCACAGGGCACCTGAAAGCGCGCCCCTCAGGACAGAACACAAGGCGCAACAAACACAAATGACGGGCTCGCGCGCTAAACGCGGCCCGTCATTGTCAGGGACAGCGTATTTAGCTACCCGTTCCCGTGGTCGCCGGAGCGGACGTCAGCGGTGCGTTGTAGGTCGGCCCGTTGTTGCTCTGCGAGCCAGCCGGTCCCACCGGGTTGTCCTGCTGTTCGCTCGGCACGGTAGGCGGCGCCGGACGCGTGAACTGGAATTGCGGCGCCCCAGGCGACGTAGCGCCTTGCGGGACCACACCACCGTTCGCGGTCGGCGTACCTGCCCGCACCGACGGCGTGATCTTGCCGCTCGGGGCCTGCACGGCGTCCGTTGCACGATTGGCCGCCTGCGCGGCTTCGGCGTTCGGATCCATGGACTGCGCAGACACCGTGCCGGCCGTTGCCGGCGGCGTAGCCGCAGCGGCGCCCGAAGCGGCAACCGCCCCGCTGGCTGCCGCAGCCTCTGCTGCCACAAACGCTTTCTTGCCGCGCTTGTCGCCGTCGATTTCGGCGAGCAATTCAAGGTTGGACGGCAGATCCTGACCGCCCGACCAGTTTGCAACCGTATCGCCCGAGAAGTTCACGACGAAGTCACGCTGTTGCACGACGCTCGTATTGCCACGCTTGAAATAGAACACGTAGTCCCAACGGTCTGCGTGGAACATATCCGCCAGGAGCGGCGTGCCGAGCAACTGGCGCACCTGGTCCCGTGTCATACCCACCTTCATTTGCGCAGCTGCCTCAGCCGAGACAAAATTGCCCTGCACAACGGTAATCCGATAAGGCGTGATGCTTTGCGCGATTCGCTGCGTTACGCTGTCGTAGGTCGAGCACCCGGCAAGAACCGCGACAGTCGCTGCAGCAATCAAGGTACCCCGCATGCGGCTCCCCCGGTAGATCAGTAGAGATTTTGAAATCATTTCACTCACCGTGCGGGCCCTGCCTGTGGCGGACCGCGCGAGTTTCATTGCATCGAAGATGACCTGAACAGCGTAAACACATTACTATTAGAACCCTGCATTGTACTCTAGGGATCCCTTGTCATGACCAATCCAACCGATCTGAAAAATATCGGGCTCAAGGCGACCCTACCGCGCCTCAAGATTCTGGAGATTTTCCAGCACAGCCCGGTGCGCCACCTGACTGCGGAAGACGTCTACCGCAACCTGCTGCACGAGGAGCTCGATATCGGGCTTGCTACGGTCTATCGCGTGCTGACTCAGTTCGAGCAGGCGGGGCTTTTGTCGCGCAGCAACTTCGAATCCGGCAAAGCCGTGTTCGAACTCAACGAAGGCACCCACCACGATCACCTGGTGTGTATCGACTGCGGGCTGGTCGAGGAGTTCTTCGACCAGGAAATCGAGAGCCGCCAGCAGGCTATTGCCAAAGAGCGCGGTTTCAAGCTGCAGGAGCACGCGCTCGCGCTGTACGGCGCCTGCACGAAGGAAAACTGCCCGCATCGCAAGCATTGAGCGGCATTATCGTCGCGAGCCTCATGGTTCGCGAGCCACGCAGGTAATAAAGAGAAACCCGGTCGTCGTCAGTCGGCCGGGTTTTTTTGCGTCCAGGGTACGCAGGGCCTACCGTACGGTGCGTTCGGGCTGCTCAGAGGCCGTAAGCGTAGGTAACACGCGCGAGATGCCATGGCTCAGCCAGCGCAATCTCGTCGCAATTGGGCTGATCGCCGCCTCGATCCACCACCACGAAATCGCTGACGCGCTCGAGCGCGAGCAGCGGGTGGTGCCAGACCCCTTTTGCGTAGTTGACGCCCTGCCAACCCTCGGTCCAGAAGCCGCGCATGTGCGCCGGATCGAACTCGCCAGCCGGCGCGACGACGATCAGGTAGCTCAACGCTGAAAGCGGGAGGAAAGCCTGACTGCCGAGCGGGTGGCGCTCCATCATGTTGATCTCGACCGGCAACGCACGCGGTTGCGCGCGAAACAGGTTGATCAGTGGGCGGCCGCCCTGCTCGCCCACGTCGACCTGCGCAAGATCGTGGTAGCGCTCGGTCGTGCCGCCATTGATAGGAAAGTGACGTGCGCCGTCCAGTTCGATCACGTCTCCAAACGGTGCGAAAGCTTCGCGCGTCAGGCGCTCCATCTGCAGGATCTTCATTGCGGTGTCTCCGTTGCCATGCTCCTCTGGGTGCTTCGCTTACGCCAACTCACCCCACAGACGCAGGCGGGAAACACCACCGTCCGGATAGATATTGAAGCGCACATGGGTGACCGGGCCAAGCTTGGACAGTTCGGCCTCAAACGGATGCACGTGGTCCATCTGCAGTTTCTGCTCGCCCATCAGCACCGGCCAGAACATGGCCTGGGTGACGAGCGACTCGTCCGTACCACCCGTCACGCTCGCGGCCTGCAGCGAGCAGCGGTCTGGGAAATTGCCCTTGAAATGCGCCGTGTCCACTTCGACCTTGCGAATCACACCGGGTCGCGCCAGCGCGACGATCGCCCAATCGTTGCCTGGCTCGCGGCGGCGGCGCGTTTCCCAGCCGTCGCCCATGTTGACCCCGCGTCCTGGCATCAGCATCTGCGAGGCCGGTCCGAAATGCTGGTTGTTCGCGGCGACCAGATAGGCGCCGTTTTCGATCGCCGCCAGATCGATCAGGCTGGCGCGTTCGACGCGATCCCAATCGCGCTTCGGTTGTCCGTAGACACGCAGGCGCGCGAGACCACCGTCCGGGTAAAGGTTCACACGCAGGTGCGTGAAGGCGCGCGGGTCGCTGACTTCCACGTAGTGGTGCTGATTGCCCTGCAGCGTCATCGCGGGCACGACGACTTGCCAGTCGGCGTTGTCGGGCGGCGTGTCGCTTTCTGCATGGCAGCCTTCCAGTGACGCCGCCGGCGGAAAGTTGCCGGTGAAGTGGCTCGTATCCAGGTCCACGCCATGAATGACGCATGGGCGCGCGAGCCGGACCACGCAATAGTCGTGTCCGGTGGTGCGCTTGCGGCGGGTCTCCCAGCCGTCCATCCATTTGCCGTGATCGTCGTACTTGCCAGGAATGAACACCGCCGGCTGCGGTTCGAGCATGCGCTCTTTGGGCGCGAAGAATTCATCGCTTGCATAGAGCGCCTGCGCACCCAGGCGCGGGTCGGCCAGGTTCATGTAGCGGCGCGTGAAAGCGGGTGCGTTCGGGTCGAGGGTCGGAGTAGCCATGGTCTCGGTCTGACGGTAAGAGGGTGAAAATCCGCTGGCGCGGCTGCGTGTGTTGCCTGCATTGGCGTACCGCTGCGTTGCGCCTGACGGACCAGTGATGAGATGTAGTTGGTGGTGCCGTTTGAATCAGGTTGCGTGCGCGGGATTGACTGAGACGCCCGCCACATTCGTTTCTTCGCCTGCGGGAACATAGAGGAACGCGGCTTCCCGGTTCAATACGCTACGAGCGCGGGCTTTGTCGATATCGTTTTCCCAGACCGCCACGACCACCGTGGCAACGCAATTGCCGATCAGATTCGTCAATGCACGCGCAATGCCGACGAACCAGTCCACCGGCAGAATCAGCACCAGACCGAGTACCGGGATCGCAGGAATCGCGGAAAGCGTCGCGGCCAGAATCACGATTGCCGAACCGGGGATACCATGCGCCCCTTTCGACGTCACCAGTGACACCAGCACCACCACGATCAGATCGTGAAGCGACAGCGGCGTATTGGTGGCCTGCGCAATGAAGATCACCGCGAGCGTCAGATAGATCGAGAAACCGTCGAGATTGAACGAGTAGCCCGTCGGAATCACGAGGCCGACCGTCGAGTCTTTTACCCCCATCCATTCGAGCTTGCGCATCACCTGCGGCAACACCGCATCGGAGGAGGCCGTGCCGAGCACGATCGACATTTCCTCACGCAGATAGCGGATCAGCTTGAAGACGCTAAAGCCGGCCAGACGCATCACGACGCCAAGCACCACGGCCACAAACACGATACAGCTCGCGTAGAACACCACCACCAGCAATCCGAGTTGTTCGAGCGAAGCGACACCATAAGTGCCTGTGGTAAATGCAATCGCGCCAAGCACGCCGAGCGGCGCCAGCTTGATGATGAAGCTCATCACGCGAAAGAACACTTGTGCCAGTTCGTCGATCAGGCCGCTCACCTTCTGCGCCTTGTCGCCGAGCAGCGACAGAGCCGAACCGAACAGCACCGAGAACACGAGAATCTGCAGGATGTCGCCGGTGGCGAACGCGTTGAAAGCGGTGTCGGGGATGATCTTCAGCAGAAATCCTGCGGTGTCCTTCAGATCTTTGGTGTGTTCGGTGTACGTATTGAGCGAGGCCGCATCGAGTGAATGCAGGTTGATGTTCATGCCGACGCCGGGCTTCGTGACATAGGCCAGCACCGCGCCGATCACCAGAGCAATCGTCGTCATGAACTCGAAGTAGACCACCGCTTTCAGGCCCACCCGTCCCACTTTCTTCAGATCGCCCGCATGCGCCATGCCGCTCACCACCACGCAGAACACGATCGGACCAATCACCATCTTGATCAGTTTGAGAAAGCCGTCGCCGAGCGGCCGCAACGACTGGGCGAAATGCGGAAACAGCGCGCCGATCACGATGCCCGCCACTAGAGCGACCACCACCCGGCCAAACAGCGAATTGAAAAACTTCAACACGGCCTTCTCCCGGTTACGGATTTCATCTGTTCATACTGGTCCGACCAGTACTGTTATGGCGAATAGTAGGAAGCCGATATAGTCCCGTCAAGGTCGAAATAAATAGCGTTTACCCGCCTGTCTTTGCTCTGCTTACGGGCTATTTTGTCGGGAGATTAATTGCGCGATGCGTGCGTCGAAGCCCGGGATTACAATGCCGGTCAGACCACGCGCTTCCGTCGAGGATCATGAAGAACGTCCCGCATACCGTCACCGACTCCGCCATTGCCACCATCCGCGAACGGATCGAGGGCGGCGTGTATCCGGTGGGAAGTTTGTTGCCCGCACAACGTCAGCTCTCCGAAGAACTGGCCATCAGCCGTGCTTCGCTGCGCGAGGCGCTCTCAACGCTCGAGGCGCTCGGCCTGTTGATGATCCGTCCCGGCAAGGGCGTATATGTCGAGAGTTCGCAGGTGTCCTCAGCGAATCCATGGCGTTTCGCAGAACAGTCTTCCCTGCCGGATACGTATCAGATGCGCTTTGCGCTCGAAGGCTTCGTTGCGCGCATGGCGGCGCTGGCGATCAGCGACACTGACCTCGCGTGGTTCGAGGAGAACATCGACGCGATGCACGGTGCTCTCGCCGGCAACGAACTCGATGAAGCCGCGCAACTGGATTTTGATTTTCATATGCGCATGGTCAGCATTGCCGGCAACGCCGCGATCGAGTCGATCCTGCGCAGCAGTTCGGACATCATGAAAGAGAGCCAGCGCATGCCGTTCTTCAAGCGCGAGCTGGTGCTTTCCACTTATCACGAGCATCGCCAGATTCTCGATGCGCTCAAGACGCGCGATTCCGCCGCGGCCGGTAAAGCGATTGAGACGCACATTACTAATGCTGCCCAGCGTGCGGGCGTTTTCTTCCCGGTGCCGAAGGCATAGCCCCGCCCGAGAGAGAAGGGTTGGCCGCTTAACCACACGCACATAAAAAAGCCGCTCCTTAGAGCGGCTTTCTAATCTACTGCGCCTGAATTCAATCAGGCGCAGTGCAGCATCAGCGGTCGAGCTTACTTCGCGTTCGCGAGCGCCACAGCCGTATCCAGCATGCGGTTCGAGAAGCCCCACTCGTTGTCATACCAGCTCGACACCTTCACCAGACGGCCCGACACCTTGGTCAGCGTCGCGTCGAACGTCGACGAAGCCGGGTTGTGGTTGAAGTCGATCGACACCAGCGGCGCCTTGTTGTAGCCGAGGATGCCCTTCAGTTCGCCTTCCGACGCTTCCTTCATGATGGCATTGACTTCGTCCACCGTCGTATCGCGCTTGGCGATGAACGACAGATCGACGATCGACACGTTGATGGTCGGGACGCGAATTGCGTAGCCGTCCAGCTTGCCGTTCAGTTCCGGCAGCACGAGGCCGACAGCCGATGCAGCACCCGTCTTCGTGGGGATCTGGCTGTGCGTGGCCGAGCGCGCGCGGCGCAGGTCTTCGTGATACACGTCAGTCAGAACCTGGTCGTTCGTGTACGCGTGGATCGTGGTCATCAGACCGTTTTCCAGACCGATCTTGTCGTTCAGCGGCTTCACCAGCGGCGCGAGGCAGTTGGTGGTGCACGATGCGTTGGAGATGACCGTGTCCGATGCCTTGAGCACCTTGTGGTTCACGCCGTAGACGATCGTTGCGTCGACATCCTTACCGCCCGGTGCCGAGATGATGACCTTCTTCGCGCCACCCTTGATGTGCGCGCTGGCCTTTTCCTTGGTCGTGAAAAAGCCCGTGCATTCCATCACGACGTCGACGTTCAGCTCGCCCCACGGCAGTTCGGCCGGGTTACGGTTAGCCAGCACGCGGATACGGTCGCCGTTGACGACGAGGTAATCGCCATCCACCGACACTTCGCCCGGGAACTTGCCGTGAGCCGTGTCGTATTGCGTCAGGTGGGCGTTGGTGTTGGCATCGCCCAGGTCGTTGATGGCGACGATCTGGATGTCGTGCTTCTTGCCGTTTTCATAGAAGGCGCGCAGCGTGTTGCGGCCGATCCGGCCGTAGCCGTTGATTGCGACGCGAATCGTCATGGTCTATCTCCTGATGGCTGAAAAAATACGTCCATGTTTGGCTCTGCCAGGCCGGTTCCCGCCAGGCGTGGGGTGCACGCATGCGGCGAGAACCGGACACTCATCAGCCGAGTGCGGCTTTAGCCGTCGCTACGACGTTTTCGACGGTGAAGCCGAAATGCTTGAACAGCACGCCAGCCGGGGCCGATTCGCCGAACGTGTCGATCCCGACCACGCCGCCTTCCAGACCCACGTACTTGCGCCAGAAATCCGTCACACCCGCTTCGATCGCGACACGGCGTACGCCCGTAGGCAGCACGCGTTCGCGGTACTCGGCGTCCTGCTGGTCGAACACGGTGGTAGCCGGCATCGACACCACGCGCGCTGCAATTCCTTCGCGCGCCAGCGGCTCAACCGCATTCAGCGCCAGTTCGACTTCAGAGCCAGTGGCGATCAGGATGATCTTGCGCGCAACGATCTCGTCGTTCCAGTCGCGCAGCACGTAGCCGCCCTTGGCGACGTTGGCGATCTGCGCATCCGTGCGTTCCGAGAACAGCAGGTTCTGACGGCTAAAGATCAGCACCGACGGACCGTGGTGCTCAACCGCCTGAGTCCACGCCACCGCCGTTTCGACGGTGTCAGCCGGACGCCAGACTTGCAGATGCGGAATCAGACGCAGGCTCGCGACGTGTTCGATGGACTGGTGGGTCGGGCCGTCTTCGCCGAGGCCGATCGAATCGTGCGTGAACACGAAGATCGACGGCGCCTTCATCAGCGCGGCGACGCGCAGCGCGTTGCGGCTGTAGTCGGAGAACGTCAGGAACGTGCCGCCGAATGCCTTGAAGCCGCCGTGCACCGCGATGCCGTTGATGGCGGCGCTCATGCCGAATTCGCGCACGCCGTAGTTAACGTAGTTACCGGCTGCGTGGCCTTCCGCGTTGACGCGCACCGGCTTGGCCGCCTTCCAGTTGGTGAGGTTCGAACCGGTCAGGTCGGCCGAGCCGCCGAGCAGTTCAGGCAATGCTGTCGACAGGCCTTCAATGGTCTGCTGCGATGCCTTACGCGTGGCGATGGTTTCCGCGCGCTCGTTCGCACCGGCGATGATGGCCTGAGCCTTCTGCGCCCAATCGGCCGGCAGTTGCTTGGCCATACGGCGCGTGAATTCCGCCGCTTCCTGCGGATACTTGGCCTGATAGGCGGCAAACGCCTTGTTCCACTCGCCTTCGTTTTGCGCGCCGGCTTCCTTCGCATCCCACGCCGCGTAGACTTCCGCCGGGATCTCGAACGGCGCCCACTTCCAGCCGAGCTTCTCACGCGCGCCCGCGATTTCCTTCTCGCCGAGCGGCGCGCCGTGCGAATCGTGGCTACCGGCTTTGGTCGGTGCGCCTTCGCCGATCACCGTCTTGCAGCAGATCAGCGTGGGCTTGTCCGACAGTTTGGCTTTCTTGATGGCCGCATCCACCGCTTCGACGTCGTGACCAATCACGTTCGGCACCACGTTCCAGCCGTACGCTTCGAAGCGCTTCGGCGTGTCGTCGTGGAACCAGTTCACCACTTCACCATCGATCGAAATGCCGTTGTCGTCGTAGAACGCGATCAGCTTGTTCAGCTTCAACACGCCCGCGAGCGAGCAGGCTTCGTGCGAGATGCCTTCCATCAGGCAGCCGTCGCCGACGAACACGTACGTGTGGTGATCGACGATCTTCGCGTCCGGCTTGTTGAATTCCGTAGCGAGCAGCGACTCGGCGAGCGCCATGCCAACTGCATTGGCCAGACCCTGGCCGAGCGGGCCGGTGGTCGTTTCGACGCCCGGCGTCATGCCGTATTCCGGGTGGCCCGGCGTCTTCGAATGCATCTGACGGAAGTTCTTCAGTTCACCGATCGGCAGGTCGTAGCCGGTCAGATGCAGCAGCGAATACAGCAGCATCGAGCCGTGACCGTTCGACAGCACGAAGCGGTCGCGATCAGCCCACTGCGGATTCTTGGGGTTGTGGCGCAGATGGCGCGACCACAGCGCAACGCCGATCTCGGCCATGCCCATCGGCATGCCGGGGTGACCGGAGTTCGCTTGCTGAACTGCATCCATAGCCAGCGCGCGGATCGCATTGGCCATCAGGGAGGTAGGGGCGGGAGACGAGGTCGTCATGTCGAGTTCCGGAGAACGAGTCCAAAAAGCGGGGCGCGGGCGGCGGGTCCGGAAGCTCGGCGGCCAGTCTGCTACGGCGCACGGTGCGGCGCCTGGAGACGCGATACGGGCAGAGCAAACGGACAAGGCTGCAAAGCGTCACATTCTAACAGATGGTTGTGGCCTTTCCGGCTGCAAACCGCATGGGACGGCGGGTTTAGATTGGGGCCGGACGCCAGTTCACCCCATCTTCGACTCTATAATCCGAGCATCGCCAACTCGCCGCGCCCGTCCGCGCCCCGTTCACCGTGAGCGTCCCGCTACTTTTCCAGCCGACCCCTTACGTCCTGTACGGCTTCCCCAACTCGCGACGCCTCGCGAGTGTCGCCTCGCCTCATCAGCAGATCGAGGTCTGGGACACGCCGCAACTCGGGCGGTTTTTCACGCTCGACGGCCGCCCGATGACTTCCGTCGGCGACGAGTTCATCTATCACGAATGCATGGTGCATCCGAACGCGCTGGCCCATCCGGCGCCGCGCGCGGCCCTGGTGCTGGGCGGTGGCGACGGTGGAGCGGCGCGGCAACTGCTGCGGCATCCGAGCATTACGCGAATCGTCGTAGCCGAACTCGACGCGGAAGTCGTGCGCCTCACACGTGAGTATCTGCCTCAGGTTCACGACGGCGCGTTCGACGATCCGCGTGTGGAACTGGTAATAGGAGACGCCGCCGAATTCGTCGCGACCTGCGAAGAACGATTCGACCTGGTCGTATTCGACCTGACTCCACCCGACTCTCCGGCCGCGGTCCTGTACACCCAGGCGTTCTATGCACAGCTCAAACGCGTGATGAACCCGAACGCAGCCTTGTCGATGCATCTCGGCGCGCCGTATTTCCAGGCCACGCGTGCTGCGAAGCTTTTAGACGGGCTGAACGAAGCCTTCACTGTGGTCCGCACCATGGGCGCATACGTGCCGCTGCACGGCTCGCTCTGGATGATGGCCACCGCCAGCGATTCGCTCGACCCCGCCGCCCTGACTCCGGCCGAACTCGCCAGACGCCTTGCCGCCCGGCAGATTTCCGGGCTCGGCTGGTACGACGAGCACGCCCATGCCGGACTCTTCTCCGCATCTCGCGCAGTGCGCGATAAACTAAGTCAATTCTTAAAGCCAGTAAGGTAACGCAGCGGCAGAATGTGCGGTTTGGTCGGCGCGGAGGTCTCATGCGCCGGCCACCTGGCTCTGCTGCTCGTGCCCCGCTGACCATAGCTAGATCCGGAGAACTCCATGACCGCCTCCCGCCCAGCCGGTGTGCCCTGGTTGACCCCCTATCTGACGGTACGGGACGCACGTGCCGCCATTGCATTCTTCGAAGCCGCCTTTGGCTTCGAGGTACGCGACAGCGTCCAGGACGACGGGATCGTCATGCATGTCGAAATGGTCTATCAAGGCCAGTTGATTGTGATGTTCGCGCCGGAAGGCGCGTTCGGCTCGACAGCGAAGACTCCCAAAAGCGCGGGCGCAATTGCACCGCAATCGTTCTATGTTTATGTCGACGATGTCGACGCGGTTTATGCGCGAGCGCTGGCGGCTGGCGCGAAATCGTTGAGCGAGCCGCAAGATCAGTTCTGGGGTGACCGTTTTGCACAGGTCGAAGACCTGGACGGCTACCGATGGGCGCTCGCTCGCCACCTTTCGTGAACTAATGAGTATTTTCCTGATGCCTCGCTTCTTCGTCGGTACGTCACTCAAGCCCGACGACATCATGCAGCTTCCCGATGACGTCACACGGCACATCCTGGTCCTGCGTCTGCAACCGGGTGATTCGATCGTGCTTTTCAACGGCGACGGCGGCGAGTACAGCGCTGAACTGATCGAAGTAGAACGCCGTTCGGCCACCGTCAAGATTCGGGAATTCCGCGAAATCGAGGTGGAACCGCCCTATCACCTGACCCTCGCGCAAGGCATCGCCGGTGGGGACAAGATGGACTGGCTGATCGAGAAGGCCGTCGAACTCGGCGCGTCCAGTTTCGTGCCGCTCACCACGACGCGCAGCGTGGTGCGCCTGTCCGGCGAACGCGCACAGCGGCGTCACGTGCACTGGCAAGGCATCGTGCGCGCGGCGTGCGAACAGTGCGGACGCAATCGCCTGCCTGAAGTCGCACCGGTACGTGAAATCGCGACATGGCTGGGCGCGCTGCCGCGTGCCACTGAAGAAGGCGAGTTGCGCCTGCTGTTGTCGCCGCGGGCAAGCATCAGCTTCAACGCATTGCCGGTCGAACCGCCGCGCGGGCGCGTCATGTTGCTAATCGGACCGGAAGGCGGATTTTCGGCTGCAGAAGAAGCGGCAGCGACGAGCCATGGCTTTACCGCTGTGGGGCTAGGACCGCGCGTGTTGCGCACGGAAACAGCTGGGATCGCCGTGCTGGCCGCGCTGGCTGCACGCTGGGGTGGCTGGTAATCTGATCAGTATGTCGAACTGACCCGATCCAAAGCAAAGGCCCGCCAATTGTTCTTC
Organism: Paraburkholderia phenazinium; assembly: GCF_900141745.1. NCBI lineage: Bacteria > Pseudomonadati > Pseudomonadota > Betaproteobacteria > Burkholderiales > Burkholderiaceae > Paraburkholderia > Paraburkholderia phenazinium. The sequence continues at coordinate 80,562 of NZ_FSRM01000001.1, forward strand.
CCCCCAACCAAAGATACATAGTTGTGGGTTTAAGGAACAGAGGATAGCTGGAAACTCATCTCACACCCCTCTCGAAGGGGTGTTTTCTTGTCCTTCAGTTTTGAAGTTACCCCCTAATGTGACATCGTATGTATCGGTCCGCAGTCGAGTAGCCGTCTTTCTTTGAAAGACGAGTAGCCGCTTTTTGAGCGACCTCAGGACCGCATCTGTTTACAAATTGATGTGTCGAGACGTATTATTCTTACCGGCCGTTGAGTTGAGGGTAAATCTACACTGTTCGAGCTCCTCCGGAGTACGGTGAAGAGGCCCTGTAGTCGCGACACCTCGGCCATGTTGTAACCGTCTGCCTTGCGCCCGAAAATCGAACCCGGGCGACTCACAAGCCGGGCGAATTTCTTTCGTCTCATCGAGGAGATTCGCTTTGGCTCGTCTTGCTTCTGAAGAACTCGTCCGTTTACGCCAGGTTAAGGCGGTCATTGCGCTTGTTGCGCTGACTGACTATGCGAAGCGCGACATCACGTTCGTCCCCACGAAATCCGAAGGCACCGAGCGCTGGCACGTGGCCGTCGGCGCCTCTCACTTTGAACTTTTACTCAACGGCTCCAAGTTCTTTGATACGCGGGCCAAGACGGGTGGTGGAGGCGCCATTGACCTAGCTATTCACCTCTATCATCTTAGCTTCAACGACGCAATCGGGCTGCTCCGGAAGCGGAGCGTCTGATGTTCATTTCCGTACGAAGCAAAGTAATCTCCGACACGACCGGCGTCCACACAGAAATACCTGCGTTGTTGACGCCCGCGGGCGTGCTCGAACCGTTGCTCGACTACTGCCTGTCCCGTGCCCATGACCGTAGCTTGGCATGGATGGCGAAGGTTATACGGTCAGTGCGGATGTTCCTCGAATACCTGCAGAGCAATCCGGCCGAACGAGACACCTATCGCCTGTTCCAGAACTTTGCTCAGCGACTTTACACGGGCTCCTTCGACCGGGAGACGGGGCTGGACCCGAGTGGTTTGTGTTGGTCACCGCGCTCGCCGCAGGATGCGTCTCACATCGTTACTTACCTGACCGACTTCTTCGACTGGCTGGGCGAGATGCGGCCGGAAGCAGCCAAGGTAAATCCGCGCTATGCCGGTGGCGCCTTCGACCGCTTAACCGATGAACTGGCTTATCAGTATCGACGAAGCAAAGCCTTCCTCGGGCACACATGGGCGACGAACGCAACGCCTGCGGCGACCGGGACCCGGATTCGCGCACAGCGCCTCCCTAAGGTCGATAAAGGCGAACCGCCAGCATTTCCGGAAGAACGATTTGAAGAGTTGCTGGTCAATGGCTTCAACACAGCGGGTCGCTACGACTATCGGGGCATGCTTATCACGCTCCTACTTCACGGCGCGGGCTTCCGCGAATCGGAACCCTTCCACCTGTACATTCCGGACGTCTTTCCGGACCCTGCCAACCCTCACCAAGCTAAGGTTCTCATCCACCATCCGGCCCACGGTGGAGCGCCGTCCGATTGGCGTGACGAGCGGGGACAACGGCGCAAAGGGAATCGGGCAGATTATCTCGCCCATGAGTACGGCCTAGTGCCCCGCACGGAACTGATGGACTCTCGCCAAGCTGGATGGAAAGGTGGCATGCACGATGCAGCGTATTACAAGCAGGCGTACTGGTTCGTGCCCGAATACGGCAAGTGGTTCCTGCAACTGTGGCAACTCTACCTCAAACAGGTCGTACGCATAGAGCGTAGCCATCCGTTCGCGTTTATCAACTTGAAACGCGGGCCAATTGGGGCGATGTATACGCTCGCGCAGTACAACAAGGCACACGCGGCTGCGTGCAAACGCATCGGCCTTACAGTCAGCAAGGCGCTCGGGACGACCCCGCACGGCCATCGCCACGCCTATGGGCGGCGCCTGAAGAACGCCGGCGTCGACAAGCAGTTCATCCGCCGCTTTATGCACCACGCCTCCCTAGAGAGCCAAGAGGTCTATACGCAGGCAACTACCAAAGAAGCCCTGGCCGCCCTTGAAGCAGGTGTACGGCGGTTGCGGGATAAGCACAGCAGCGCGCCTGCATCGTTCGTTCTCAAGCTTCCCTCCATCAACTTCGACGACTAAGAAAACAATATGTCAAAACCGAAGGAAAAGACCGCGTTAAAGGCTGTCACTGCCCTCCCCAAGAAAGTGAAGGGCCTCACACGAGCAACTGATGTCAACCTCGGCTGGGTTGAGCGCGAATATCCGCAAATCGCCGCTTGGCGCACGTTAGCGGTGGAGTGGCTTAAGGGTGAAACCACAGGTGTTGGCGCCAGGCTCTGGGCATTGACGACATTCTTCGAGCGCTACCTCATCCGGTGCGGACTACCGCTCGAGCCGGCGGTGTTCTTGGCGCGCGACACGATTCTGCCCGACTTCTATCGGACGGTGTGCCCGGACTCGCGTTGGGGCCTCAAATACAACAATCTCATTCACGCCTTCCTCCACTTCGTATTGCTACGCGACTTCAGCGAGCCAGCCGACGACGGTCAACTAGTGGTCGTGCCAGCCTTCAGAAACCCGATTCCTCGCCTGTCCGCGGCGGGGCAGCCGAAGCTCGATGAGAGCGTGCATTCCCCGTTACCCTACGGCTACATCGATGAACTCCGCCAGATACTCGTGGAGGGGCCGCATTTCCGTGACTGGCACTGGGCGCAGGGTAATCTTGGCGTTGAAATAGGGAAACGAGGTCTTAGCGCACCCGACTGGTTCGAGGTAACCGAAGACCTGATTGACCGGAACGACCCCGACTGCGTGTGGAGGTTGAGAACATTTCGTCAGAATTACCGGGGTGGCGCGGTGCTGGAGATGTGGAGCCCAGTCCGATGGGTAGCGATGCTCGCGAAGCTCATCTTGCCACTGCGCACCTTCCAAGTCCGCATGCTCGATTCAGGCGAAGCCGACACGTGGCGCTACGAGGCAGATGAGTGGGCGCTAAACAAAGGGCCACTCGCGCAAGGAGGCAAACGGGGGCCCGTGCAACAGGGCGTCTTCCGCCGGACTGCTCCTATCACTGATGGCGAGGCGCTCTCGACTGTGCTCTATATCAACACTAACAAGACCGCCGACATCGGCAGGTCCGGTGCTGAAAAGGGCTACCTCCTGCCATGGTCCTTCGGAGGGCCAGTGCATCAAGACGTCTTGTACTGGCTGGAAAAGCTGCGCAACTGGCAGGAAAAGTACAACCCTGTCTCGCGACGCACCGCCTGGACAGAACTGGACAGCCGACACATTGCGGCCAAGAGTGAGGTGCAATTGGCGAGCTACTCTGACACCTGCTTCCTGTTCCGCTTGCCGGAAGCACGTGAGAGCGAAAATCATCTTCCTTTGGCAGCGGGGGGACCTATGGACCGTTGCTGGTTCGGGCTGCTTGAAGTACTGGAACAACGGCTTGCGGACCGAGGCGAAACTCATCGTAATGGGGCGCCAATTACGTTTTTACCTCCAATCGCCGAGCGAAAAACCTATCCGACGACCCTCTTTCCCTTGCACAGCCTCCGGGTCTCGCTCATTACGGCACTTGCCTTGGAAGGACAGGTGCCGTTCCCTGTCTTGCAAAAGCTTGTCGGCCACAGTCGCTTGCTGATGACGTTGTATTACACCAAACCTGGGGCGACGCACATTCGCGACGTGCTGCTTGGGGCGGCAGAGCGTCTTGATGCGAACAAGGAGGCGAGCATTGAGAACTTCCTGTCTGATACCGAGCACGACGAGCTGCTGAAACGGGCCATCTGCAACAGCGTGCCCAGCCTTGCTGCCGCTATCCCGCAACATCCAGCTGCTCGCAACCTAGTCGGTTGGCTGCCGATGCACCATGGGCTCTGCCTAGTCGGCGGCAATACCAGCGAAGTGGAAGACAATGGCTCTGTGGGCGGCTGCTACAACGGCGGGACCCTTGTTGCCAAAGGCTCCTCAGCAGCGAATCCAAAATATGGCCCCGTGCCCGGTGGCAGTCGTAACTGCGTACGCTGCCGCTGGTTCGTGACTGAGCCACACTACTTGCCGGCGCTCGCCGCACACTTCAACGTACTTGCTTACCACTTCGACGAGTCCCGCAGCGTCTGTATGAACCACGAAAACACGCTACAAGAACTGAAGAAACAAAAAATGGACGCCGAAGAATCCGGTGGGCCGTTCGACCGGCTCGACACCTACCGGCAAGCCGAGCGGGTGTGGGAGAGTGCAATGAAGCGCTTTAGCGACTTGGCCGAGGACTTGGTGGCCTGCTGGCGGCTTATGGAACGCTGCAAAGCAGCCCTTGAAGCGCCGCAAGCCGACGGTACGCAACTGGTCGCCGCCGGCGCCACGGGTGACTTGAATATCGCCTTCGAGGAGACAGAGTCAGAGATGCTCCAACTTGCGGGCGTCTGCGAAAACGCTGAGGTCTATCCAGACCTTATGCCTGGCAAGGCAGTATTCCGCCGCAGCCAATTGCTCGACGCTGTGCTTTACCGTGACGACCTACCGCCAGTGTTCATACTGCTGAGCGAACAGGAGCAGTTGCTCGTGGGCAATGCCTTTATGCGGCGCCTCGCCCAACAGATGAACCCCGCGAACCCAGCATTGGGCCAACGGGAAGTGATTCGCCTAATGGACGCTGGCCTGGGCCTCGGGAGGTACTTCGATATTGACCTCACCACATTGCTGACCACCACAAGTCCCGTCCAAGCGTTTCCCGCAAAACGTCAAGTACTGTCGGGAGATAAGGTATGAATGTCGCGACGGATATCCACCCCGATGCTGTACTGGAGGCACTCTTGGCCAAGGGCGGGCGCTCTAACCGGCGGGCAAATCTGGCAAAGATGCACGAACTCTGTCGTAGGCAGCAAGGAGTGGGAGCGCGCGACTTCACTCTTCCCGCCATCGGCCGTCTGGCAGAGGCAGAAGGCATCATAAAGGGACGTGCTCTTTACAACGCTCAGTCAGTCGACTATAGGGCGCTGATTGAAGCTTGGGCCGCCTACGCCGGGCCGCCCGCGCCCAAGCCGCTAAGAACGCTGGCGAGCCACGAATATCTGATGCGTATCGAGGACCCAGCCATCCGCTCCCTCATGCAGGCCATCACCGTCGAGCGCGACAAGCTCAGGGCGCAAGTCAATATGCTGAAGGCTAACACGCAGGTGACCGTGGACCGTCGCCCCCTCGGGGCGACCGTCGCTGTTGCGACTGGCTCACAACCGGTGACCGTGCTTGCCATGACCGCGCTGCTCACGCCTTCGGAGCGCGAAGCCATGCTGAAGGCTGTTTCGGCAGACTACCTCCAAGAGCGAGGCCTCCGGGAAGGTAGCCATGGCGAAATCGTGAATGACCGAGGCCGGACGGTATTCGAGGTCGGATTCGCCCGCGCGATTCGCAAGGTGCTGGGCGAATGAAGCAGACGGCGTAGCAGTGCAGGCATGGGAAATGAAAAAGCGCCGACGGCAACGCGTCGGCGCTTGAAAGGAACGATGTATTGTGATGTATCAATACATCGGTGGTCGGGCTACCTCAGAAGGGTTGTTCAGCAACGCTTCTGAGGCATCCACTCCTGAATTATGTATCGTCAAGGTATAAGCCCAATTGGCGGGCCTTTGCTTTGTTCAGTCATGCGTATTCTGGCGATTCGGACGCTCAGGCGAACGAATAAAACACACGGAACGCCACTTTGCGCTCGGCCCAGAATTCGGAGGCCTCGCGGAATACGTCGAGCAGCGTTTCGCGCCCTTCCTTATCGAATTTCTGTGCCACCGGCAGCGCCTCCAACACGATGACGAAACCCGGTTGCGCACCCGCCTTGGCGACCAGATCGGTCAGGCAATCGTAGAGGGCATCGTAATTTTTGCCGAAGTGCTTCGGAAACAGAAATGACGTCGCAATCGTTTCGAGAACTTCTTGTTTGGACTGCGCGTTCGCACAGAACGCATACAGAAAGTGCTGGCCGAGCTGGCTGGCCTCGTCAGCGAGATCCTGCACGCGAAAGGCGCGGATCGACTGTACGATGTTCGGTCGTACGGTCTTGAAAAGACTCATAGGCCCCTCGTTCGATGAAAGCACAGTGCTGGCTTCGCTCTGGGTGTCCCGTCCGTCACCGGCCGTGCGCATCTGCATGACGCGCTGAAACATATTGCCGTCGCCGGCCGCGAAAAGATCCGTCGCGACTCCGGAGTCGTGCGCGTAGACGTTGTCGCTCATGCCGTTCATCCCGATGTCATTCAACAATACGATTAAAACTGGTGTAGTGGTCGTCCGAGTAGAAGCAATTATCGGTGCGCTGCAGCGGACCCCCACAGACAATGCGACGCGCGCCGCGATTGTGGGCGCGCGGCGTAGGAACGGTGTATTCGTGATAATAGCCGCGCCGATGCGGTGGCAGCAGCCCTTCGCGGTTGCCGAATACGATCCCGTCCTTCTCATACGGGTAAGGCCCGCCTGCGGCAATCAAGTTCAAAGTATTGACTGCTTCACGCGGTAACTGCGCGACCGCGATGGTGCCCTGCACCTGATTGTCGCCATTGCTGGGCGCCGAATAGTCCCGCGCAAACGCGCTGTTGACCAGACCCCCGCACAAACCGCCAAACGCCAGGGCGCCCATCAGCACGCCGTTGCGGAGCCACTTGCGTGCCATGAATCAGGTTCCCGCTGTCAGATCACGAGTTTGACGACCATGAAAGACGTAAGGGTATCGCTAATGGTCTCTGGAATCAACGTTCGTTCGGCGAACGAAAGGTTCCCATGTTGCGGGAACACGCCGCTCAAGCAATCTTGACGACTTTTGACAGATTTTTATAGCTTGGTCAAGATAAAATTAGCCTCGACGGTAGGGCGTGGAACGGGCGAATCTGGCCGCTCTATTTCACGCACAGTGAGGTGGATTTACCGTCGTGTTTGGTCTTTATTGGGTGACAATCCCCTGTTTGCCCAAAGGCGTGCCCATTGCGGGCACGCCTTTTTTTTCGCCTTGCGGCGCTCGTGTGGGCTATCGCCGCTTAGCGCGCGGCGATCACGTCTGCCACCAGCAGCGCCGTCATGTTGACGATCCGGCGCACCGTCGCCGAAGCCGTCAGCACATGGACCGGCTTGGCCGCGCCCAACAGGATCGGGCCAATCGCGATGTTGTTGCCGGCAGCCGTCTTCAGCAGGTTGTAGGAAATGTTGGCCGCGTCGATGTTCGGCAGGACCAGCAGGTTCGCGTCCCCCTCGAGCGTCGATTCGGGCAGCACTTCGCGGCGCAGGTTGTGATCGAGCGCGACGTCGCCGTGCATTTCGCCGTCTACTTGCAGGTCAGGCGCGCGCTCGCGCAGGATCTCGAGCGTGTCGCGCATTTTCTGGGCAGTCGGCGCGTTGCTGGTGCCGAAGTTGGAATGCGAGACCAGCGCGATCTTCGGCTCGATGCCGAAACGGCGCACTTCCTCGGCCGCCATGATGGTGATCTCGGCGAGCTGCTCAGGCGTCGGATCGACGTTCACATGAGTGTCGACGAGGAAAATCTGCCGGCCCGGCAGCACCAGTCCGTTCATCGCCGCGTAGGTGTTGCGGCCTTCCTTCTTGCCGATCACCTGGTCGATAAAGTGCAGATGGCGATGCGTCGTGCTGACCGTGCCGCAGATCATGCCGTCGGCCTCGCCCTTCTTCACCAGCATCGAGCCGATCAGCGTGGTGCGGCGGCGCATTTCGAGCTTGGCCATCTGCTCGCTGATGCCCTTGCGCGCCATCATCTTGTGATACGTCTGCCAGAAGTCGCGATAACGCTCGTCGTGGTCCGTGTTGACCACCGTGTAGTCCTGACCGTTGATCAAACGCAGGCCATAGCGCGCAATGCGCTGCTCGATCACCGCCGGACGGCCGATCAGGATCGGCTTGGCCAGCTTTTCGTCGACGATGATCTGCAAGGCGCGCAGCACGCGTTCTTCTTCGCCTTCCGCGAATACGATGCGCTTCTTCTCCGGCTCGACGCCACGGGCGAGCTGGAAAATCGGCTTCATCGTCGTGCCGCTGTGGTAGACGAACTGCTGCAGATGCTGCTCGTACGCGTCCATATCTTCGATCGGACGCTCCGCCACGCCTGATGCCATCGCGGCCTTCGCAACAGCAGGCGCGACCTTGACGATCAGACGCGGATCGAACGGTTTCGGAATCAGGTAAGCCGGCCCAAACGACAGGTCCTGGATGCCATAAGCCGTCGCGACGATGTCGCTCTGCTCCTGACGCGCCAGCTCAGCAATGGCATTGACCGCAGCAATTTCCATTTCCCGCGTTACCGTCGTCGCGCCCACATCCAGCGCGCCGCGGAACAGGAATGGGAACACGAGGACGTTGTTCACCTGATTTGGATAATCAGTGCGGCCCGTGCACAGCACGGCATCCGGGCGCACTTCGAGCGCCAGTTCCGGCAGGATTTCCGGCGTCGGATTGGCCAGCGCCAGAATCAGCGGCTTGTCTGCCATCTGCTTGACCATGTCCTGCTTGAGCACGCCCCCAGCTGACAGGCCGAGAAAAACATCCGCGCCGCCGATCGCTTCCGCCAGCGAGCGGGCGTCGGTTTCGCGCGCGAAACGCTCCTTGTCCGGATCCATCAGCTCGGTACGGCCCTTGTAGACCACGCCGGCCAGGTCGGTCACGGTGATGTTCTCGAGCGGCAGTCCGATGTCGACCAGCAGGTCCAGACAGGCCAGGGCGGCAGCGCCCGCGCCGGACGAGACCAGCTTGACCTCCTTGATGCTCTTGCCGACGACCTTCAGGCCGTTGGTGATCGCCGCCGCGACGACGATAGCCGTGCCGTGCTGGTCGTCGTGGAACACCGGGATCTTCATGCGTTTGCGGCATTCGCGCTCGACGATGAAGCAGTCCGGCGCCTTGATGTCTTCGAGGTTGATGCCGCCAAAGGTCGGTTCGAGCGCCGCGATCACTTCGACCAGCTTGTGCGGATCGGACTCGTTCAACTCGATATCGAACACATCGATGCCGGCGAACTTCTTGAACAGCACCGCCTTGCCTTCCATGACCGGCTTGGATGCGAGCGGGCCGATATTGCCGAGACCCAGTACCGCGGTGCCGTTCGTCACAACGCCGACCAGGTTGCTGCGCGAGGTGAAGCGCGCGGCATTCAACGGGTTCTCGACGATTTCTTCGCACGCGAACGCGACACCCGGGGAATACGCCAGTGCGAGGTCGCGCTGGTTGATCATTTGCTTGGTCGGCGCGATCGCGATCTTCCCGGGGGTCGGGAATTCGTGATAATCGAGAGCGGCTTCGCGGAGTTTGGTGTTGACGGGATTCGACATAAGGCGGGCTTGGAGTGCGGATTAGAATAGATACTCGACGGCATTGTAGCGCCATTCCCCATCGTGATTCCTGCAATCAGGGACATAGCTGCCGCGACTGAAATAAAGCGAAAGTTTTCGTGCCTCCGTGGTCGCGATCATTGCCGCGGCGCAGCAATTTAACCGTACAATGCGCGCCGTTGGCCGCTGCTAAAGCGCTTTTCCGTGCACGGACCTCTACTATGCTCTCCGAGTTTTCGCTAATCGACCGTTTTTTTGCGCGCCGCGCCGACGCCATGAGCCGGCGCCTTGAAGAGGGGGAACTCGGCATCGGCGACGATTGCGCTTTGCTTGCGCCGCGTCCTCGCGAAATGATGGCGATTTCGACGGACATGCTGGTCGAAGGACGTCATTTCTTCCCTGATATCGATCCGCACGCCCTCGGACATAAAGCGTTGGCGGTGAACCTCTCGGATCTGGCCGCGATGGGCGCGCAGCCGCAAGGGTTCACGCTGGCGTTCGCCCTGCCGGAGGCGCGCGAAGATTGGCTCTCCGCGTTTAGCGACGGCCTCTTTGAACTTGCAGAACGCTATGGTTGCGACCTGATCGGCGGCGATACCACTGCCGGACCGCTGAACCTGTGCATCACCGTTTTCGGCAGCGTCCCGCCACAGTTGGCGCTGCGTCGCGATGCAGCCAAGCCCGGCGACGACATCTGGATTTCCGGCACGCTTGGCGACGCACGCGCGGGACTGGGCGTGATACGCGGCGAGTGGTCAGCCGGTGAGACGGACGCTGCGACATTTCGCCGCGCCCTTGAACGCCCCGAACCGCGCGTCGAACTGGGCCTGGCGTTACGCGGTATTGCACATGCCGCGCTCGATATCTCCGACGGCCTCGCCGGCGACCTCTTGCATATCCTCGAACGCTCGCAACTCGAAGCGCGGGTCGACGCCGACGCCGTGCCCCGCTCGAATGCGCTGCGCAGGCTGCCCGCCGAAGTGCAACGCCGCTGCACACTGGCGGGCGGCGACGACTACGAACTGTGCTTCACCGCGCCGGTGAGCGCGCGCGCAGCGGTTGAAGAAGCCGGTCACAAGGTAAATCTTCCGCTCACCCGTGTCGGTACAATAAACGCTCCTGGGCCATCGGCAAACGGCCCTGCGATCCATTGGCATGACGCAACCGGCGCCCCGCTCACCTTGACCTTGCAAGGCTTCGATCATTTCCATGCAGACTGAACCCTCGCTCGGCCCAGCCGACGATTTGTCCGACGGCCCGTTACACGGAGGGCCGCCGGACTCGCCCGAGCCCCGTCCTGTCCGGCCGCGCCGGGCCACCGCGCGTTTCATGCTGACGCATCCGCTGCATCTGATCTCGCTCGGTTTTGGCAGCGGCCTGTCGCCGATCATGCCCGGCACGGTCGGCACGCTGTTCGGATGGGCATCGTTCGCCGTGCTCAACCGCTATCTGACGGTGCTCGACTGGGGCGTGCTGATTATCGTCGGCTTTTTCGCCGGCATCTCGATCACCGCCTTTACCGCGAAAAAGCTCGCCATCGACGATCCATCGGCAATCGTCTGGGACGAAATTGTTGCGTTCTGGCTGGTGCTGCTGATGGTGACCCCGATCACTTTCACCGGCCAGGTGTGGTCCTTCATTCTGTTCCGTTTCTTCGACATGGTGAAACCTCCGCCTATCCGTTACTTCGACCGCAGACTGAAAGGTGGTTTTGGCATCATGTTCGATGACCTGGTCGCCGCCTTTTTCACTTTGCTCGTGATCGCGCTGTGGCGCATGGCGGTCTGACCGTCACACGTTTTTCCGGACCTACGCATGGCTACCGATTCCGTCGTCCACCAACTCGCTATCCGCGTCAGCAACCGGTTGCGCGACGAACGCCTGATGCTCGTGACCGCCGAGTCCTGCACGGGCGGCATGGTCGCAACGGCGATTACCGACATCTCCGGCAGCAGCGGCTGGTTCGAGCGCGGCTTCGTCACGTATTCGAATCAGGCCAAGAGCGAAATGATCGGCGTGCCGCCGGATCTGATCGAAAAACACGGGGCGGTCAGCGAACCGGTCGCCCGCGCGATGGCCGAGGGCGCGCTGCGCAATAGCCGCGCGCAGGTGTCGCTGGCGATTACCGGGGTGGCCGGCCCGAGCGGCGGCACCGAGACGAAGCCGGTCGGAACGGTCTCATTTGGCTGGACCAACCGGCTGCATACGTCGGTGGAAACGGTTGTATTTAAGGGTGACCGCGAGAGAATCCGCGTTCAGGCGGCGGCGCATGCGCTGCGCGGACTGCTAGCGTTGCTCGACGAGCGCGAGCGATAACGATGCCGGTTTCCTCGTTGGCTAAAGACGATCTGGTTCGGCGCTTCGAGTTGCAGGCGCATCCGGAGGGCGGCTACTTTCGCGAAGCGTATCGCTCGGCGGCGAGGGTGGATCGTGATGGGGCCGGGGCTGGAGAAACGCGAGCGGCGTCTACGGCGATTTACTACCTGTTATGCGACGGCGCCCATTCGGCATGGCATCGGATCAAGTCCGATGAAGTCTGGCACTTCTACGCCGGCGAGCCGCTGCTGGTTCACGTTCTTGATGAGAATGGGCAACTGGTCACGCATCGGCTCGGCAACGCACTGACGCATCCTGGCACCGTGTTTCAGGCGGTGGTGCCAGCCGGTTTGTGGTTTGCAGCGGAATGCGCAGATCCAGCGACGTTCGCGCTGGTCGGTTGCACGGTCGCGCCGGGGTTCGAGTTCAGTGAGTTTGAACTGGCTGATGTCGACGCACTGCGAAGCGCCTATCCGGCGCAGGCGGAATTTATCGCGCGGCTGGGGCCGACGGCGCCGATCGATTAGCGCCTAGGCCGCTTCCAGTTCCACGTGCACTCGTCGACCCAGTGCGGTGGCAATGTTCACCAGCGCATCAAGCGAAAAGCGCGATACACGGCCACGCAGTAAATCGTTGATGCGAGGCTGCGTCACACCACAATGCGACGCCGCTTCCACCTGCGTCCATCCGCTCGATTTAACAAGCTCGGCGATCTGCTGCATCAGTTCGGCGCGAGTACGCAAATTGGCAGCCTGCTCCGGCGTATCAGCTAGTGCGTCCCAGACGCTGGCGTAGGTTTCGGTTCGAGTCATTTCACACCCCTCATCAGTTCGTTATATCTCGCCTTGGCAACGTCTACATCACGTTGCGATGTGGCCTGAGTTTTCTTCTGGAAGGCATGCAATACATACACCGCTTCGGCCACGCGAGCGGTGTAAACAACACGGTAAGTGCCGGACTCATCCCAGACACGAAGTTCCTCTACGCCCCTGCCAATCGAAGGCATGGGCTTAAAGTCGTCCGGCTGGTGACCTCGTTGCACTTTGTCTAACTGATAACCCACGTCCTGCCTGGCGTCTTCCGGGAACTCGCGCAAGCACTTCAGCGAGTCTCCAAGAAATCGCACTGGCTTCATGAACGAGATTATATCCAAATGGATATAATTCGCAAGAGGTCATCCGCGCTAGCTCGCCCTTCCCTCACCGATACCCATTAATCCGATCCCGCGTTTCCATCGCCGCCTTCGCCGCGGCCTGCGCGTAATCGTCGCCCTTGCCCGCATAAATAATCGCGCGCGACGAATTGATCAGCATGCCCGTACCCGCCGCGGTGCGCCCCGCATTCACCGTTGCCTCGACATCGCCGCCTTGCGCGCCGATACCCGGAATCAGCAGCGGCATCTCACCGACAATGCCGCGCACCACCTCGATCTCCTTCGGGAAAGTCGCGCCCACCACCAGCCCGAGCTGGCCGCTCGCATTCCACTTCTGCGCCGCCAGTTGCGCGACCACCTGATACAGCGGGCGCCCCGCCGTATCCAGAAACTGCAGATCCGAGCCGCCCGGATTCGACGTCCGGCACAGCACGATCACGCCTTTACCCTCGTGTTCCAGATACGGCTCGATCGAATCGAAGCCCATATACGGATTGACGGTCACCGCATCGGCCTGGTAGCGCTCGAACACCTCGCGTGCGTATTGCTCGGCAGTGCTGCCGATATCACCGCGCTTCGCATCGAGAATCACCGGCAGGCCCGGATGTTGAGCGTGAATATGCGCGATCAACTCTTCAAGCTGGTCTTCCGCGCGATGAGCGGCGAAGTACGCAATCTGCGGCTTGAATGACGAGGCATAAGGCGCGGTCGCGTCGACGATCGTGCGGCAAAACTCGAAGATCGAATCGGCGCGGCCGGCGAGCGCCCCCGGAAATTTCGCGGGCTCGGGATCAAGGCCGACGCACAGCAGCGAATTCGTGCGCTGCCAGGCGTCGTTGAGTGTCTGGATAAAAGTGGACATATCGGGCTCGCGGCGGGCTGATGAAAGAAGTGGCGCGCGTATTCTACCCGTCCTCGCGCAGAGCACGGCGGGCAGGCTGCCACCTCCTCTCACTGCCGGCGCGAACCCCGCGCCCCTGCCGCTGCGCGCAAGCCGGTCCGTTCGACCGTAAACCGGAACGAGCGGCGCAAGTGCTCGCCGCGCGCCAGCATGGTCATGCCATGGGAGGCCGCCCCGCCGGGCAGGTTCATCGCATTAATCGGATGATCGACCGGCTCGAAGCAAAAGAAATCCTCGCCCGGCGGCGTGTAGAGCACGTAGTAATCGGTATCCGAGGCAATCGTCAGCGACAGTCGCCGCTTTGGCCAGACCACCGCGGCCTGTCCGCTCCAGCCGGTAAACGCGTGATTGACGATGGTTTGCGGCAACGGATAAGCCACGCCGAACTGCCACGCCGGCGGCGCCGGCACGTGACGCAGCGGCAGCCAGTCGTCACCCTGCAACCAGAGTCCCGCGGCAGCCGCGGACAGCTCAGTTTGCGCGTCGCGCACCAGAAACGGATGGATGCCGAGACCGAACGGCAGCGCATCGCGTCCCGTGTTCTCGACCTCGAGCGTAATCACGAGCGTCGGGCCTTCGAGCGCATACGTCTGCGTCGCGCGGTATGCGAAGGGCTTGCCATCGCTGCGGTCAAGCGTCAGGCGCACGCGGTCCGGGCTCGTTTCCGCCACACCCCAGTGGGCCAGCCAACCGTCGCCATGAATGGGCAGCGGCTCAGCCACACGATTGCGCGGCACGTCGATGCGTCGCCCGCCCACGCCGAAATGACCGCCGCCGATGCGATTCGAGTAAGGCAGCATCGGATAGCACGCCAATTGATTCGGATCGGTATCGGTCGCGACGTGACGGCAGCGGCGGAATATCGGCACCAGCGCGCCGTCGCTGCGCCAGTCGAAGCGGGTGATGCCGCCGCCAAGCGACGGCGCCACGTCGAGCCGCAAATGGGTGTTGGCGAGCGTCACGCACGCCACGTCGCCGCCACTCGTCTCACCCACCGCCACCGCCGATGTGCTCGGCCCCGCCAGCACCGGATGGGCGGCGGCCGCCAGCCGGGCGCGGCGCGTCTGTGCAGTCTGGGAATTCTGTGAAGCGGATGCGAGATTCGCTACAGTCATATCAGGCTCCAATCGAGAGGCGTGAGACGTTGCCGTCATCGCTGACGGATGTTTTATTGGTGGGCGCCTTGGCCGGCTGCCTCTTTGAGTCCTTCCTTGCTCAACTCACTCGTCCTGCGTCCTGCACCGCAGCGGTGCGCCCTGAAATACCGCTTCGGGCAAGCCTCGCTGTCCCGGCACGGCCACAAACACGCCGCCCGCGCGGGAGTCGCCGGCAAGCGCCGCCGCATCCAGATCGGTACGCGCGCTCGTGATGTACAGCGTGCCAAGCTGTGCGCCGCCCAGCGCCACACAACTCGGTTGCACGGTCGGCACCGTGACGCGCGCGGTTTCGACACCATCGGCGCCGTAGCGCACCACGCGAGCGCCGCCCCACTGCGCATTCCACAGGCCGCCGTCGCGATCGACGGTCGAACCGTCGGGCTCGCCGGTCGCGTCCGCGAGCGTCGTGAACACCCGGTCGTTCGCGATACTGCCGTCCGCGCCGTAATCGCACGCGCGAATCTCGCGGGTCGGCGAATCGCAGTAATACATCGTCGCGCCATCCGGACTGAACGCAATGCTGTTCGAAATCGCGGGCGCCGGCAGCGGCAGGCGCTCGAGCGACAGATCGCGGTTCAGACGGTAGAACCCACCCACTGCGCGTAAGGGCGAACCCTCATCCTTCGTACCGAAGACGAAACGCCCCTGACGGTCGCAGCGGCCGTCGTTGACGCGTGTATTCAAACCGGGCTCGACATCGACAATACGCTCTGTCTCGCCAGTTGCAAGGTCGAAGAACGCCAGATGCGAGGCGAGTCCGAGTAAAAGGTAGTGCGGATTGGCGCAGAGCGCAAATGTCGCGAGCCGTTCCGGCATGCGCCAGAACGTGCTGCGGCCGTCGCGCGGGTCATAGCGCCAGAGCTTCGCGCCTTCGATGTCGGTCCAGTAGAAACGGCCGCTGCGCGAACACCACGTCGCGCCCTCGCCGAGCGTGCATTTGGCGTCGACCAGCAGCGCCGCACGCGTAACAGGCACGGCTGCGCTCACGCCCAACCTCCATCCACGACGAGGTCCTGTGCGGTGATCATGCTGCTGTCGTCGGCGGCAAGGAACAGCGCCATACGTGCCAGATCAGCGGGCATCAGCTCGGCATCGATGCACTGGCCATCCTTGATCGCACGGCGCCCCGCATCGTCGAGCCACAGGCGCTTTTGCTTCTCGGTCATGACCCAGCCCGGCACCAGCGTATTCACGCGGATATTGAAGTGGCCGAGATCGCGCGCCAGACCGCGCGTGAGGCCCTGCACGGCCGATTTCGACATCGTGTAGACCGGAAAGCCACCCTGCTTCAACATCCAGCTAATCGAGCCGAGATTGATGATCGAACCGCGTCCGGCCACTTTCATGTCGTCCATCACGGCCTGCGCCACAAAGAACTGGTGGCGGATATTCACGGCAATAGCCGCATCGAAAAACGCCGGCGTCACCTCTTCGATCTTGTGACGCTTGTCGTTCGCAGCATTGTTGACGAGCACCTCGACCGGGCCGAGTGCCGCTTTGACATCGGCAACGGCCTTGCGCAGTGCGTCGAGGTCAGTCAGATCGCAGGACAGAAACAGCGGCTTGTGACGCGAATCGCCGAGTTCGTCCGCAAGCGCCTCGCCGGCGCTCGCGTCGATATCGAAGAAGGCAACCCGCGAACCCTGTGCCGCAAAATGCTCGACGAACGACGCGCCAATCCCGGTCGCGCCGCCCGTGATCAACACGATGCGGTCTACAAGACTCGGATAACGCGCGTACACGTTGTCCGCCTGGCGGGCGTTGGCATTGGCAGGTGACGACATCGTTCGTTTCCTCAGAAGGCAGTTAGTCAGACGCCGCGCGTCAATCGCGCGAGCCGCGGTTCTTCAGCTGGTCGAGCAGCACGGCAGCGAGCAGGATCGCACCGCGCACCAGGTACTGGTAGAACGCGTCGATATTCAAAAGGTTCATCACGTTTTCGACCGTGCCCATGATCAGCACGCCGATCACCACGCCCGAAATCGTCGCACGGCCACCCAGCAGCGAGACTCCGCCCAGCACGCACGCGGAGATCACGTTCAGCTCGAAGCCTTCGGCAGCGTTCGGCTGACCCGAGGTGATACGCGAAGCGAGAATCACACCGGCCAGCGCGGTCACCGCGCCTTGCACCAGGAAGATGTACACGCGGGTGCGTTCGACGTTGATGCCAGCGAGACGCGAGGCTTCCGGATTGCCGCCGATTGCCAGCGTATTGCGGCCATACACGGTCTGGTTCAGCATCACCCCGAACACGACGAAGCACAACAGCGTGACCCAGATCGGCAGCGAGACGCCGAACATCGACAGGCCGCCCAGCGCGATAAACGTATCCGACGACACGCCCACCGCCTGACCATGCGACACGATAAAGCCGAGGCCACGGACGATTTCCATCGTCGCGAGCGTGGTGATCAGCGCATTGATGCGCAGGTACGCAATCACAGCGCCGTTGATGAAGCCGATCACGCCACCCGCCACGACTGCTGCAATGATGGCGATAAACGTGTTACCCGTCGCGTTGAGCACCATTGCGCACAGCACGCCGGCAAATGCCACGGTGGAACCCACGGACAAATCGAAGTCACGTGAAGCGAGACAGAACATCATCGTGCACGCGACCATGCCGATCTGCGAGATCGACAGCGCGAGCCCGAGCATGTTTTCGATCGAGAAGAAGTGATCGACGGTCAGCGACATCGTAATGAACATGATCGCGAAGATCACGATCAGGCTGTAGTCGGTGACCTGCTGCCACCATTTCTGCTTGTCGTTGCTCTGCGGAATCAGCGCTTCGGCGGCACTCTTGGCGGCCTGTTGCGCGAGGTTTTCTCTGGCTTGCATTTGATTACTCCTCCCGTTTTCGTCACGGGCTGACGGGTTATTGGGGACTTGCGTCCGGTCGGTGGTCGATATCAGGCCGCTTCGGGCGCGGCGGCTTGCGGTGCGGTCGAACTTTGCGGCAATGCGAGACTCAGCACTGCCTGCTCGTTCGCCTTGCTGCGCAGCAACTCGCCGGAGATGCGCCCCTGCCGCATCACCACGATCCGGTCGGACACGCCGAGCACTTCCGGCAGCTCCGACGAAATCATCACGATCGCGCAACCCCGTTCCGCAAGCTGATAAATCACGTTATAGATCTCATGCTTCGCGCCGACGTCAATGCCGCGTGTCGGTTCGTCGAAAATCACCACTTTCAGATCCGGCTCCGCGAGCCAGCGCGACAGAATCGCTTTCTGCTGGTTGCCGCCGGAGAGGAAACGGATCTTCTGGCGACGGCTCGGCGTCTTGATCTTCAGCAGCTTGATAAAACTGTCCGCTGTTTGCGCTTCTTTCTTGCGGTTCAGGAAGAAACCTCCGCGCAAATAGTGACGGCGACAGCTGATGTTGATGTTCTCGGACACGGTCGCCATCGCGACGATGCCCTCTTCCTTGCGGTCTTCCGGGCACAGCACGATGCCGTGGCGAATCGCTTCGCCGGCGCTGCGCACCTTGATCGGCTTGCCATCGAGCACGATCTCGCCGTTCTTCTTGCTGTCGGCGCCGTACACGAGGTGCATCAGTTCGCTACGGCCCGCGCCCACCAGACCAAAAAAGCCGACGATTTCACCGCGCCGCACTTCGAAGTTGGCCGGCTCCTTGAGCGCGTGCCCTTCGATCCCCTTGGCGGCAAAGCGTACTTCGCCGAGTTCGCGCGGCTTGTAGCTATAGATGTCCGAAATCTCGCGGCCGACCATTTCGGCCACGATCGTGTCGCGCTTCACGCCTTCCAGCGTCGGATGCGAGGCCACCTTGCGGCCGTCGCGGAAGATCGTGCAGGCGTCGCACAACTCATAAATCTCATCCATCCGGTGCGAGATATAGATCATCGCCCGGTTGTCGGCGCGAAGGTCGCGCACCAGTTTGAACAGCACCTCGGTCTCGCTGTGCGACAGCGAGCTGGTCGGCTCGTCCAGCGCGATCACACGCGCATTGCGCAGCAGCGCCTTGCAGATTTCCACCATCTGACGCTGTGCGATCGAGAGCCTGCGCAGCTTCGCGTTCGGATCGAGCGCCACGCCCATCGCTTCGAGCCGCTCGCGCACGAAGCGTTTGGCTTCGCGCTTGTTGACCCAGCCGAGCGAGTTCGGTAACTGGCCAAGCAGCAGGTTTTCCGCGACCGTGAGGTCGGGCACGTATTGCAGTTCCTGGTGAATCACGGCGATTCCGGACGCAATCGACGCGGCCGCGCTACCGAAGCGCACCTCGTTGCCATCGATCAACAGGCGGCCGGAATTCGGCTGATATTCACCACCGAGAATCTTCAGCAAGGTCGATTTCCCCGCGCCGTTCTCGCCCATCAGGCCGTGCACCTGGCCGACGTTCACGTCGAAGGACACGCCGTCGAGCGCACGCACGCCTGGGAAGACCTTACCAATATTGTCAAAACGCAGCGTCGCTGACACTTCGCCTCCTGTTGCATCCTGTGAACCGAGCGGTCCGGCGCGTTTCTCCCGCGTTGCCGGCACACCGGTTTGTCTCTACTGCTGTTGCGCCTGCGAGCACGGCAATTGATCCGCGCCTTGCATGTGCTGCCGGGACGACCAGGCGCCGGATCATTGCTGTCCGGCGCCCAGCCGCTGCACGTCTATTAAAGACTGCTTACTTCGATGCCAGACCCATCTTTTCACGCACGTCCGCGACGTTGTCACGCGTGGCCAGCATGCCGGTCGTCAGCGTAAGTGCCGGCGGTTCCTTGCCTTGCGTGATCCAGTCGTACATCAGCGTCGAGGTTTCTTCGCCATGGCGCTTCGGGCTGATGATGACGGTGCCGTAGAAGCCCGTCGGCGTCGGCTTCTTGAACTCGTTCAGAGCCGAGTCCGAACCGCCGATACCGATGCCGATCATGTTGTCCGCCTTGAAGCCGCGGCCTTCCGCTGCACGCACAGCGCCGAGCACGGCTTCGTCGTTCAGGCCGTAGGCAATCCAGTGCTTGAATTGCGGGTTCTTGGTGAGCGCGATGTTGGCGGCGTTGAAAGCGTTTTCCGTATCGGTCTTCGCTTGCGGCGCTTCGATCACGTTAGCCTTCGGGAAGCCGGCGGCCACGAGCGCGTCGGTTGCACCGCCGGTGCGGTCGACTGCGGTCGGCAGCTGGTTGTAGGTCACGTCGATCGCGCCCACATCCTTCATGTCCCAGCCACGCTTCTTGATTTCCGCAGCCAGACCGTCGCCGACCTGCTTGCCGATGTTGTAGGCCGAAATGCCCATATGCGGCACCGATGCGATCGGCTTGCCGGCACCGTCGACGAGGCGGTCGTCAACCGTCATCATCTTCAGTCCGTCAGCCTTCGCCTTGGCGACGATCCCCGGTCCAAGTTTGACGTCCGGCGTGCAGATAATGAAGCCCTGCGCCTTCTGTGCAGCCAGGTTGTCGATCGCGCTCATCACCTTCTCGCCGGAAGGAGCACCGATTTTCACCAGCGTGAAACCCTTTTCCTTGGCAGCGATCTCGGCGAACTTCCATTCGTCCTGGAACCACGGTTCTTCCGGCTGCTTCACCAGAAAACCGATCTTGACCTGATCGGCGGCCTGGACGACCGGTGCATTGAACAGCACCCCTGCTGCTGCAGCTGCCAGCGTGAGGAAAATTCTACGTTTCATGTTGCAGTCTCCTGACTAATTAGTAGATAACGAGAAGGTATCGGCCGCGTCTTCTTATCCGGTCCTTGACACACGCGGCCAGCGCGTCAACCGGCTGAAACTGATCGTCGCGCTCTGCGGCGCTTCGCTTCGTTGTGCTTCACAGCGGCACACTTTCCACGGCGTGCCGCCTGGGTTTTCTCCAGACGGTGGCTCAGTCGTGATACAGCGCTGAGCGCCCGCCATCTACCGTGATACAGCTCGCGTTGATGAACGGTGCCTCGTCCGAGGCGAGAAACACTGCCGTCATCGCGACTTCTTCCGGGCGGCCGATTCGCTTCATCGGCTGCAGATCGAGCGTCGCCTGCTGCGCGGCCGCCGGGTCCGGCTGACCGTTCCACCAGTCATGCGTCAACTGCGTTTCAATGTAGCCCGGTGCGATTGCGTTGACGCGCACATTGCGCGGCGCGTATTCGATACCGAGGGCCCGGGTCAATCCAATCACACCGTGCTTCGCAACCGGGTACGGGAAGCAGCCCGGGATGATCTTGAACGCATGTGTCGAAGCGATGTTCACGATGCTGCCCGCACCACGTTCCACCATTCCCGGCAACACCGCGCGGCAACCGTTCCAGACGCCGTCGAGATCCACCGCGAAGCAGCGGCGCCAGTCGTCGTCGGTCATCGTCAGCGGGTCGCAGAACACGTTGATGCCGGCGTTGTTGACCAGCACATCGACCGCGCCGAAGGTGCTTTCCGCTTCGTGCACGGCGTGCTGCACCGAGGCGGATTGCGTCACGTCGGTCTGCACCGCGAGTACTCTGGCGCCGCTTGCTGCAGGGCCACGCGCTGCACTCGCGCCATTCGCACTGCCGGCGCCACTTGCCTTGCACGCCGCCTCGATGTCGCGCGCGGTGCGCTGCGCGGTTTCAACATCCAGTTCCGCCAGCACGACCGCCGCACCTTCGCGCGCAAACGCCAGCGCGATGGCTGCGCCGATGCCGCGACCGGCACCGGTAATCAACGCGACCTTGTTGGCGAGCCGGTTCATTTCTTTGCACTCGCCCGTGCGATTCGCAAGCCGTTGATATAGGCCCGCGCATGCGACGCCGTCGCCGCCACATTCTGGCCCGGCTTGTAAAGCGCAGAACCGAGCCCGAAACCATTCGCGCCTGCGGTCAGGAACGGCCCCATGTTGTCCGGCGTAATGCCGCCGACTGGCACCAGCGGCACCTCGGCGGCGATCACCGCGCGCCAGGCTTTCACGACCTGGCAGCCAAGCTGTTCAGCCGGGAACATCTTCAGCACATCTGCCCCGTTCTTCAGCGCGAGGAACGCTTCGTTCGGCGTAGCGACGCCCGGGGCACACGCGAGGCCACGCGCCTTCGCTGCCGCCACCACCTCGGCGTCGCTATGCGGCATCACGATCAGTTCGCCACCGGCCAACAGCACATCGTGGACGAAGCTCGCATGCAGGACGGTGCCCGCGCCGACGATCGCATCGGCCGGCAATGCCTTGCGGATCGCGGCAATGCTGTCGAACGGCTGCGGTGAATTCAGCGGCACTTCGACGATCCGAAACCCCGCCTCATACAGCGCCTGAGCATGCTCGGCGGCGTCAGCCGGCGTGACGCCGCGCAGGATGGCGATAAGCGGACACGCTTCGAATGCCGCCATCAGACCGGCATGCGGCAGATACGGAGCGGGTAGGTTGATATGAGGTTGCATGTCGATTCCTTGTCTATGTCGTGCGCGGCCGCTTAACCTTCTGACTAACCGCCGACGGCGCGTGCGGCCTGTGCAGCACCGGACGCCGGCGCGACAAGCCCGGCCTGCGTCGCGATGCGCCACAGACCGCGTTCGGTGGCTTGCCGGGCCAGTTCCGCCTCGGTACAACCGAATTGGGTCAGCGCGAGCTGATAACGCCCGCACAGCGCCTCATTGCCGATCAGGCGCAGCGCGTGCCCGTCGAGCTTGCTTTGATGTTGCACGAGGACCGCGTCGAGGCCGGCAAGCTCATGGCCGATCAGCAGACCTGACAGATAGTCGGGCTGCTGCTGGCCCGCGAGTTGCCCGGTCAGGCCGAGCGTGCGCGTGCTGAATATCGTGGCGAGCACCCCAGCCTGCCCTTTCAGGCGTGCGTTGTTCACGCCGCGCAGAAATGCCTCGGTGTCCATACGATCGGGCGTCACCATGGTGCGGCCGAGAATCGTGTGCTCCCGCAGGGCTGCGAAGACTTCGCCGGTCATGAAAGTATGAAAGCGCTCGATGCGGCTGCCACGCACCACCACCCATTTCGCGTGCGTGCCGGGCAGGCCGATCAGTTCGTGCTGTCCATCGGTTGCGGCTGCGGGGCTATCGCCGAGCGCGCCGAAAATTTGCGTTTCTTCGCCACGCATGACGTTCGGCAGTTCGCCGCGCTCAAGCACGCCTGGCACGATATGCAGCGTCACGCCCCGTGCCGTTTGCACACGGACGATGCCATCGACCAGCGCATCGGCGCTCGCCGGCGCATCCACATAGGGTGCTTCGAGCCAGCCTTGCGCACTGCCGACCATACCGGCTGCGATCACCGGGACATTGGGTGCACGCTCCAGCCAGGCGCCGCAAGCGGACTCGAAGGCCGCATCGAAGCCGCCATCAGCCGCCGGACGCGGCAGATTCATGATGCCCGCGGTCGACTCGCGCGTGTCCAGCACGTTACCGGCGGCGTCGAACAGATAGGCGCGCAACGATGTCGTGCCCCAGTCGAGCGCGACCAACGCGGCCTGATCGAGGCTGACGGCCTGCGTTTGCGCGGTTGCTGCGCCACTCGCGTCGAGCGCGGCGTCCGTCAAGCTGGCGGCCTCTACAGCGCCTGCGAGTTGAGCGGCCGGCATGGGGGAACCCGCTTGCGTCATCGTTTGATCCTGCGCGTCGCCGGCTGCGGCACACGCCAGCCGAGTTCTTCCGAGATGGCGCGTGCTTCGCGCTGCACGACTGGAATCAGTTCGTCCATCCGTTCGAGCGACATATAGGGAATCGTGCTCGCCACCGACAGCGCCGCGACGATCGAACCCGACGCATCGCGCACGGGCGCGGCGACGCATCGAATCGACGCCTCGTTCTCCTCGAGGTCGAACGTATAGCCGCCGGCCGAGTAGTTCGTCATGCGTTGCATGAAGGTCGGCATGTCGGGGCGGTTATCGGGTTTGAAGCTGACGCCAGCGAGCGCACGACGCGAGGCGTCGAATAGCGACTGCCAGGAATCGGGCGTGAGATCTAGCATCATCGCCTTGCCGATGCCAGTGGAGGCCAGTGGCATGCGGTGCCCCACGCGCGAGCGCATTTCCAGACCGCGCGTGCCGGGGATCTTGTCGATGTAGAGCACGTCGTCGCCATCGCGCACGCCGAGGTGGATCGTATCGAGCGTCTGTTCGGCGAGCGATTCGAGATGTTGCCGGGCCACGGTGGTGAGCGGCATCTGTTCGAGCGCGATGGTGCCGAGTTCGATCAGCTTCGGGCCGAGCAGATAGCCGCCTTGCACCTGACGCAGATAGCGCGCCTGGACGAGGCTGCTGACGAGCCGGTGCGTCGTGCTGCGGGTCGTGCCGAGCGCGGCGCCGAAGGTACGCAGATCGCGTACACCCGCGGCAGCAGCTTCGAGAATCGCGAGACCGCGCAACAGGGTCTGCGTGCCGGCTTGCTGCGGCGTGATGTCGAGCAGCGTGCTGGGCAGCGCGATTCCGTCGGCGGGGGCATGTGAGCCGGGCGCACCGTTGGGCGTGCGGGGACGCGATTGCGGCAGGGCTTCGGAGTCGGCGTCGTGGTCGGCTGCGGCGTGGGTGGACATCGCTTTGTTCATGGCGATTGGGCGACTGGTTGGGGTGTTAGCGCGCGGGACCGGCGTGGCGGCCAGAGAAACGGGACGGCGCGCTATATGCGCGCGATTGCTGCCTGACGGTGAGGGGCATGGCTGTTGTCTCCGATCGTATGGTCCAGCCGGCCGCGCTTGCTGGGTGCGCGGAGGTTCTGGACTCTTTTTGCCTTGCAGGCGGCTCTAATTCGCGCTCGGCGCGTAGGCTTATTAGCCGTGCTCTGCAGGCTTGGTGCTTCGGATTGTAGGGCGGTTTTATTCAAATCTCCAATATGTGAGTGTTGTATTCATATAATGGGATTTGGCCGCTGGGCGCGGGTTTTGGGGGGTTTGCCTGCGGCGCCTTGGTTTGGTTTGTTGTTCTTGTGGTGTTGGCCTTTCCTTGCTTTCTTATCGGTTTGCTTGCGTTGCCCCTGTGCGGGGCGGCACCTACTTTTCTTTGCCGCCGCAAAGAAAAGTAGGCAAAAGAAAGCGGGCTCACACCGCCAGCCTGTAGGTGTGCACCACTGGCATGAAGCCGGAGTGGTACGCGCACGAAATCGTCCCTCGCGCACTCACCCCTCGTGACAAAGGACTCATCCATCCCGCCCGCACACTACGTGCGCGGCGGATCGGTCAGCAAGGGGAGACGGTGAGTATGGCGCGCAGAACATGCCGAGCGAACTCGGCCGGCCGTACGTTCAATTACACGATCGCAAAAGCGGAGCTCGGCAGTCCACCGAATAGGCCGACACTCAGTAAAGTTAGAATTCCTGCAGAGTTTGCAGAAGGGGGGTTATGCCCGACGGCGGGGCGCGAAGCGCAACGCTGGAACGGATGAGCGCTGTGTCACTGACGGGTGTGGAGCGAGAGCGCAATGCGTGCGCGGACCACTCCGGCTTCATGCCAGTGGTGGACACCTACAGGCTGGCGGTGTGAGCCCGCTTTCTTTTGCCTACTTTTCTTTGCGGCGGCAAAGAAAAGTAGGTGCCGCCCCGCACAGGGGCATCGCTAATAAACCACTAAGAACGCAAGGAAAGGCCAACACCGCAAGAACAACAACCCAACCCAAGCCGCCGCAGGCCCCCACCTTCATTCTGGCAATTCAGCCGCCCCCATCCGATGAGCAATCACCCCCGCCCTCTGCGCGAGATACGGCGAACTCCGATGCTCATCAAAATATTTAGGCCTCGGCAGCATCACCGCCAGCCGCGCCGACTGCCACGCGGTGAGCTTAGCCGCCGAAGTCTTATAGTAATAGTTCGCGGCAGCCTGAGCCCCATAAACCCCATTCCCCCACTCGACCGAGTTGAGGTAAATCTCGTAGATCCGCTCCTTGTCCATCAAAGTCTCGAGCATCCACGTGATGATCAGCTCCTGCCCCTTACGGATATAACTCTTCTGCCGCGATAGAAACAGATTGCGCGCCAGTTGCTGCGAAATCGTAGAACCGCCCGCCACGATCTTGCCGCGCGCCTTGTTCTTTTCCCACGCCTGCAGAATCGCGTCGGTCTCGTAGCCGTTGTTGTTCACGAAGTTCGCGTCCTCGGACGCAATGATCGCGCGCTTGAGATTGCGCGAGATCTGATCGTATGGCACCCATGTATGCTGGATCGACAGGTCGGGGCGGTCCTGCGAGAGCGTCCACGCGTCCGAGCGCATGAATGCCGTCGACTGCGGATTGACGTAGTTCCAGACGCCAATCTGCACGAAGTAGAACAGTTGCGTCGCTATCCAGGCAATCGCGACCACCGCGCCAACGTAAAGAGTCCAGCGGGTCGGTCCCGGCCTGCCTGATCCCCTCGTTCGCGCCATCATCGTCACGCTGCGCCCGGTGCAGACAACATCTGACGCAATTGCACCAGCACCGGCGCGCCGTCAGGACGCACGCCACGCCAGATATAAAACGACTCGGCGGCCTGCTCGACCAGCATGCCCAAGCCGTCCGCCGCTCGCGCGCCCAGCGTTTGCGCATGCTGCATGAACACGGTCGGCTGCGCGCCGTACATCATGTCGTAGGCAAGCGTGCCGCTGCCGAATGCGCCGTCGTCGAACTCGGGCAACGCGGCATCCAGACTGCCGGCGGTTGCATTGATGATGACGTCGTAAGCGCCTGGCTCGATCGCTGTTGCGCTGCCGCCGCTCAAACGGCAACCGGCCGCCTGCGCCGCCGCGCTGAACTGATCGACCAGCGCACTGGCCTTCCCGGCGGTGCGGTTGACAATGGTCAACGTGTGCGGTGCGCGCTCCAGCATCGGCAGCACCACGCCGCGCGCCGCACCGCCTGCGCCCAGCAGCAGGATGCGAGCACCCTTAAGTGGCGTAGCCAGATTCACTTCGATGTCGCGCACAAGCCCAAAGCCGTCGGTATTGTCGCCGTGGATACCGGCAGCATCGAAGCGCAAGGTATTCACCGCGCCGGCTGCCGCGGCGCGAGGCGACAGCGTCGTCGACAACGCGTGGGCGTCCAGCTTGAACGGCACCGTGACGTTGAGCCCGCGTCCGCCGGCTTCCATGAAAGCGCGTACGTGCGGCACAAACGCATCGATCGGCGCCAGCAAATGGGTGTATTCGATCGGCTCGCCAGTCTGCTCGGCGAAGCGTGCATGAATGAACGGCGACTTGCTGTGGCTAACCGGATTGCCGATTACTGCGTAGCGGTCGCGCACACCGGATGCCGTTAGTTGTCCAGACGCACTTGAGCTCGCCTGAGCAGCAGCAGCAGCAGCGGCTCCGCCGCCGAAGTTAGCCGCGTTAGCCGTTTGACTCATTGCCCAGGCTCCGCCACGTGCTGATCGGCGGGCGCCGCCTCACCGTTGTCAGTGCCTGCGCCGCTGTTTTCCGCGGAATCTGCGTCGGCCTCGCCTTCACCTTGACCCGACGCTTTCGCCGCTGCTTCCGCTTCGCTTTCCGCAGAGTCATCCGCGGCGTCGATGACCTCTTCTTCGCCCTCGTCAGCCTCTTCCGCTTCCGTACCGCTCGTGACCGTCGGCGCGTCGAGCACGTGCAGCATCCGCACGGACGCTTCGACCGTCAGCTCGTCGATCGACATCACTTCCATCAACAGGCGTGTACCGCGCGCATGCACCCCGAGCGCCGGCACATGCAACAGCAACGGAATCTCTTCAAGCCGCACGAGGTCGTCCTTCACCACCGATGCCACCACCTGCTTCCGGTTCTCCTGCTTCAACCAGCGCAGGCACCAGAAGTACTCCATGCGGCGCTGGTGATCGGCATAGGCCGAATACGTGTCGTCGAAACCTTGCACGACAGCAAACAGATCGGCGTCCTTCGGCTTGAACGGTGCGGCCAGCTTGGCGGTCACGCCATGTTGCACGCAGGCGAGCAACTGCCATTGATTGACCAGGTCCACATAGCGGCGCAGCGGCGACGTGCTCCACGCATACTGCGTCACCCCAAGGCCTTCGTGCGGCGCGGCGGTGGTCTGCATACGCGTGCGCTTCGGACCCGTCGGCGCGCCGAACGCCCGCTGCGTTCGGTAAATCCCCGGCACGCCGTGGTCATGCAGGAATGCGCCCCATGACGAATTGGCCAGAATCGCCAGCTCGGCGACGATCGTGTCGAGCGGTGAACCGCGGCGGCGCGGCGTGATCGTGATGTGCTCGCCGTCCACGTAGAAATTGAAGTCGGTATTGCGCTGCACTTCGCGACGCAAACCATAGCCCGCGCGCGCCTGCTGGCGCTTCTCGAACAACGCCAGCGCGAACGGCCACAGCACCGCAATGTCTTCCTTATGCGGATATTCGCCGCTACCGGCGGCAAGCGCCTCTTCGGTGACCAGTTCGTCCAGCGTGTTGTGGCGCAGATTGTTCTTCACGAAGACGCGCTCGGCGCGCGTCTCGCTTGCCACAATTTCCTGCGTCTCGCGATTGACGATCACATACAGCGAGAGCGCCGGCCGCAGGCCGCCCTCAGCCAGCGTGAACGCCTCCACCACGCTGTCCGGCAGCATCGTGATCTTGTCACCCGGCATATATACCGTCGACAGACGCGTGCGGGCAATGCCATCCACTTCGTCGCCACGCTGGATGCCCAGCGCCGGCGCCGCGATGTGTACGCCAATGCGCACGCGGCCATCCGCGAGATGCTCGACCGAGAACGCATCGTCGATTTCGGTGGTGGTGACGTCATCGATCGAGAACGCCTGTACGTCCGCTGTCGGCAAGTCCTCCGGCACAGCGCCGACCGTCACGGGCGCAAAACCCGTACCGTGCGGGAAGAATTCCGACAGGAAGCGTGCTTCATGCAATGCGCGCGCCGAGGGAATGCCGCCACATTCGAGCATCAGTCGCGCCTGCGAAATGCCGCGCGCCGCCGCAGCAGCTTCGAGCGCCTTGTATTCGATGGTGTTCTTGTCAGGCTTGGTCAACAGGCCAAGCGCCTTGCCGGCGAAGACTTCGGGCAGACGGCCGGCCTTCAGCTCTTCTTCGTACCCGGCCTGCACCAACCCCTGCTGACGTTTGCGTTCGAGCGCGGCCAGCGCCAGCTTGAGCTGCTCTTCCGGCGCGCGTTGATACTGGCCGCGGCCCTTGCGGCGGAAGTACACCGGTGCGCTGTGCATCCGCAACACCAGCGCCGCCCGCTCCACCGGACCGAACGACGCGCCGAAGTAATCGGCGCCCAGCGTCGCAAACGGGAATTCATCCTCGGGTGCGCACTCCCACAGGAAATCCAGATCGATCTCCTGCGCGGCCGCGTCGGCCTGCTGGATCAGATCGCCGGCGCTCGGCTTCTCGAATTCGATCAGCACGTCTTTTGACCGTACCTTCGTGCGCCGTCCGCCCGGCAACTCCACCTGGAATGCATCGCCCTGGCGCGACAGCACGCTGCCCGCCTTGAAACTGCCCGATTCCTCGAAGAAAACGTTCACTCAATACTCTCGTTCTGACTTGCATCTGCCGCAGCGCCTGGCGGTTGAATCCGGCCTGCGCGTCGGCAACGTGTTCGTGGTGGTAGATCCGCCGCGCTCGTGTTGGGCGCCGGCGGCATGAATCAATGCATTACCGGATCAGGCCGCCGCGCGTGGCGCCGGCGGTTCCAGATCCTCTGCGTCGCAAAAGGCCAGCACGTCGTCGACGTACTGCTCGAATTCACTGATTGCGTGGTCGCTGCCTTCGATCAGCGTCGTGCGTGCGCCCGGATAGTGGGCGAGCATCTCACGGTAATCGAGTACTTCGTCACCGGTCGCTGCAATCAAATAATAGCGTTCGGGCCGCGTGATGGCGGTGACACCCAGTGCCCGCAGTTCGTCCAGATGATGCGGTTCGACGACGATGCTGCCGCCACCATGCCACAGCGGCTGCTCGCCGAGATACTGGCTGAGATCGCGCTGCGGCACGACCGCCGGATTCAGCAGGACCGCTGGCCAGCCGTGTTTTTCGGCCAGATGCGTGGCGAAATAACCGCCGAGCGAACTGCCGATCACGGTCACCGGCGTTGCTGCCCTGGCGGCCAGCGATTCAGCCAGCGCGATGGTTTCGAGCGGCGATACCGGCAACATCGGGCAGCACCATTCCGCCGAGCGGCCGAGTTCGGCCAGACGCGTCGCCATCACGCGTGCCTTGAACGAATTCGGCGACGAGCGGAAGCCGTGCAGATAGAGGATCACGCCTCGCCCCGTCCGGTTGAATCGGGCCGCGCCTCAGCCGGCCGCGCCTGAACCGGCCGTGCCGACAGCGCATCGAGCAGCTTCTGATGGACACCACCGAAGCCGCCATTACTCATCACCAGCACCTGATCACCAGGCCGGGCGGCTGCCACAACCGCTTTGACGAGCGCATCGAGGTTATCGAAGGCCTGCGCCTTGTCGCCGAGCGGCGCCAGCGCTTCGCCGAGATTCCAGCCCAGCGCGTCGCGTCCGGTAGGCGCGCCATAACCGAACACCAGATCCGCATCCGCGAGACTCGCCGGCAATTGCGCCTTCATCACACCGAGCTTCATCGTGTTCGAACGCGGTTCCAGCACGGCGAGGATGCGCGTGCGTTCGCGGCCGACGCGTGTCCGCAGACCGGCGACGGTCGTCTCGATGGCGGTGGGATGATGCGCAAAGTCGTCGTAGACCGTCACGCCGTCGACGCTGCCGCGCACCTCCATCCGGCGCTTCACATTGCGGAAGCTCGCCAGCGACTGCGCGGCCTGCGCGGGCGGCACGCCTACGCTGCGCGCCGCGGCGATCGCCGCGATCGCATTCATGCGGTTATGTTCGCCTTGCACCTGCCAGTCGACCACCCCAACACGCGCACCGTTGTGATACACCGCGAAGCGCTCGTCGACGGGCACGCCGTCTTCAGCCGGCAGCGCTTCCCAACCGCCCTGCACGCCAAAGCGTTCCACTTCGCTCCAGCAGCCGCGCGAAAGCACGCGTTCAAGCGCGTCCTCGCGACCGTTGGTGACAATCCGCCCAATGCCCGGCACGGTACGCACCAGATGACGGAACTGCGTCTCGATAGCAGCGAGATCGGGGAAAATGTCGGCGTGATCGAACTCGAGGTTATTCAGAACCGCCGTGCGCGGCCGGTAGTGGACGAACTTCGAACGCTTGTCGAAGAAGGCCGTGTCGTACTCGTCGGCCTCGATCACGAAGAAGCTCGAATCGGTCAGCCGCGCCGAGATGCCGAAGTTCAGCGGCACGCCGCCGATGAGAAACCCCGGATTCAGCCCCGCATCCTCGAGCAGCCAGGTGAGCATCGAACTCGTGGTGGTCTTGCCGTGCGTGCCAGCTACAGCCAGCACCCACTTGCCGTTCAGCACGTGCTCGCCGAGCCACTGCGGGCCGGACACATACGGCAGGCCGCGATCGAGAATCGCTTCCATCAGCGGATTGCCGCGTGAAACCACGTTGCCGATCACGAACAGATCGGGGTTCAGATCGACCTGCTCCGCGCCGTAACCCTCTATAAGACGAATCCCCTGGGCCTCGAGCTGCGTGCTCATGGGCGGGTAGACGCCGGCGTCGCAGCCGGTCACCGTATGCCCGGCGCCACGCGCGAGTACCGCGAGACCGCCCATGAACGTACCGCAGATGCCGAGGATGTGGATGTGCATAAGCCTGTCGTGCCGCGCGGGCGTATTTGCGTGGGAGGAGGGCGCAGGAGGGGCCGAAAAGGTCCGTCTGCAAAGGACGCTATTGTAACCGACGCCCTTCGAATGCCCTACGCAGCGCGGACGTGCCCAGCCGTTCCGGCCCGCCGGGCGGACTTCACGCCGGTCACCCCGGCGCGGGACAGACCGCCCGGCGCGAAAAGGCCGCACTTCAATCTCTAGTATGATTGTGAGATGGTTCGCAAATCACATTTCGATCCGCAGCGGGTGCGCGAGGAAATCGCCATCGCCGCTGCGCGGATGATCGCCGAGGACGGTCTGGACTACTCGACGGCCAAGCGCAAAGCTGCGCGGCAAGTCGTCGGGGAGACACGTGTCGCCGGTGAATGGCTGCCGGATAACGACCAGATCGAGGAAGAAATCCGCGAATACCAGTCGCTTTTTCAGGGCGACAGCCAGCCAGTGGTGCTGCGCCGCTTGCGCGGCGTAGCGCTGGACTGGATGCAGCGGCTCGCCCCATTCAATCCCTATCTGACCGGCGCGGTGCTCAATGGCACCGCGGGCGAGCATTCGGATGTCTATCTGCAGGCGTTCTGCGACAACCCGAAAGACGTCGCGATCTATTTCCTTAATGCCAACGTGCAATACGACGTGTCCGAGACGCGCCATTTCGCGGGCCGCGGCTACGTCGAAACGCTGAGTTTCCTGTGGCGCCCCGAGCGGGCAACGCCTGGCGACGAGCCGGTCGGCATCCATGTGGCGCTTTACGGCACTGACGACTTGCGCGGCGCGGTGCGTGCCGATGCGCGCGGCCGCCACGCCCGCGCGAGCGTGCAGGCCGTGCAGGCGTTGCTCGATAAAGACGGCATCACCTCCCCCAATAATTGATCGGACAACAATGAAGACCAAGTTGATTGTGGCAAGTGCGTTCGTAGCGTTAATCGCAGCAGGCGCGGGCGTATTCGCGGGCCACAGCGCGCTCAACGCAGGCGGGATGGAAGTCGCGGAGGCCGCCCAGCCGGCCCCACAAAACGCCGTCGCACAGTTGTGGGCCGCTCCCGTCACCAATGCAGATGGCAAACCGCAGTCGCTCAGCCTGCTCAAGGGACACCCGGTGGTGGTCAACTTCTGGGCCTCGTGGTGTGGCCCGTGCGTGGAAGAGATGCCGTCGCTCGCCCAGCTGCATCGCGAATACGCGAAAAAAGGCATCGAGTTCGTCGGACTTGGCGTCGATTCGGACAAAAACGTGAAAGCGTTTCTGCAGAAGGTGCCGGTGGACTACCCCGTCTATGTGATCGGCTTTGGCGGTGCGGACCTCGCCCGGGCCTTCGGCAATAATGCGGGCGGCTTGCCGTTCACCGTCGTGATCGACGCAAAAGGCAACGTTCGCTCGACAAAATTAGGGCAAATCCAGCCGGACGAGCTGAAACACACCCTCGACACGCTCTGAATTTGACATTCGCCTAACGGTTAATTGCGGCCGGAACGGGTCGAATTGGGTGCAAATTGCATAAAATTGCCGGAAGATGCGGGCACGGACGATCCGCCGAGGACCGTCCAGATCAAGCCTCGTGCGCGTGAAACTAGACAAGTTTCTCTAATCAGCGCTAAAGTGCGCCCAACTCCACGGAAATAGAAGCGACCATGACGCGACTGCTGGTACTGCACGGACCTAACCTCAATCTTCTCGGTACCCGGGAACCGGAGGTCTATGGTCACGTGACGCTGCCGCAGATCGATCAGGCGCTGGCCGACCGTGCAACGGACGCCGGTGTCGAACTCGCGTCGTTCCAGAGCAATCATGAAGGCGCCCTGGTCGATCGCATCCAGTCCGCACGGATCGAAAAAACCGATTTCATTCTGATCAATCCCGCCGCGTACACGCACACCAGCGTGGCGGTTCGGGACGCACTGGCGGGGGTCGGCATCCCGTTCGTCGAGATTCATCTGTCGAACGTGCATCGTCGCGAACCGTTCCGGCATCACTCGTATTTCTCCGACCAGGCCGAGGGCGTCATTTGCGGCCTCGGCTGGAAGGGATATCTGTACGCGCTCGAATTCGCGCTGGACCGGCTCGCCGCCGGCTCGTCGCGCGGCTGATTCCAACAAACTACTTTTAGCCGGCAGGCAACGCCGCCGGCACTTCATGTATTGAAAGGGGATGTGCCCAATGGATCTACGTAAACTGAAGACTCTGATCGACCTCGTCTCCGAGTCCGGCATTTCGGAACTGGAAGTGACTGAAGGTGAAGGCAAGGTCCGCATCGTCAAGAATGCGCCGCCGGTTTACGTCCAGCCGTCCGCGTCCTATGCACCGCAGTACGCCGCGCCGGCACCGGCCGCAGCAGGCCCCGCCGCTGAAGCGCCGGCTGCTCCGGCAACGCCCGCGCCCGTTGCGCAGCAAGGCCATGTCGTAACCTCGCCGATGGTCGGCACGTTCTATCGCGCGCCGTCGCCGGGTGCCGAGGCGTTCGTCCAGGTGGGCGATACGGTCAAGGAAGGCCAGACCATTTGCATCATCGAAGCGATGAAGCTGCTCAACGAGATCGAGTCGGACAAGTCCGGCGTGGTCAAGGAAATCCTCGTCGACAACGGGCAAGCCGTCGAATACGGTCAGCCGCTGTTCGTGGTCGGCTAACGCGGCACGCTTTGCGTTTGCCGTCCGCGCACCTGCAGGAACGGGGTGCGCGACCGATCCTCTGAGGCTCCCGCTACCCTGCGGCGCCCATTGATGAGTCGAAAATCCGCTATGTTTGAAAAAATTCTCATTGCCAATCGCGGCGAGATCGCGCTTCGAATTCAGCGCGCCTGCCGTGAGCTCGGCGTCAAGACGGTCGTCGTCTATTCCGAGGCCGACAAAGAAGCCAAGTATGTGAAGCTCGCCGACGAGGCCGTCTGTATCGGCCCGGCGCCTTCGAACCTGAGCTATCTGAACATGCCGGCGCTGATCAGCGCGGCCGAAGTCACCGACGCCGAAGCGATCCACCCCGGCTACGGCTTTCTCTCCGAGAACGCCGACTTCGCCGAGCGCGTCGAACAGTCCGGCTTCACCTTCATCGGCCCGCGCCCGGAAACAATCCGGATGATGGGCGACAAGGTCACGGCCAAGCAGACCATGATCAAAACCGGCGTGCCCTGCGTGCCGGGTTCTGAAGGCGCGTTGCCCGACGATCCGAAAGAGATCGTGAAAATTGCCCGCCAGGTCGGCTATCCGGTGATCATCAAGGCAGCTGGCGGCGGCGGTGGCCGCGGCATGCGCGTGGTCCACACGGAAGCGGCGCTCGTCAACGCGGTCAACATGACGCGCGAAGAAGCCGGCCGCGCTTTCGGCAACCCGCAGGTCTACATGGAGAAATTCCTGGAGAACCCGCGGCACATCGAAATCCAGATCCTCGCCGATTCGTTCAAGAACGCTATCTGGCTCGGTGAGCGCGATTGCTCGATGCAGCGCCGTCACCAGAAGGTGATCGAAGAAGCGCCGGCGCCTGGAATTGCACGCCGCCTGATCGACCGGATCGGCGATCGTTGCGCGGATGCCTGCAAGAAGATGGGCTATCTCGGCGCGGGCACGTTCGAGTTCCTGTACGAAAACGGCGAGTTCTACTTCATCGAGATGAACACGCGCGTGCAGGTCGAACATCCGGTGACCGAACTGATTACTGGTGTCGATATCGTCCAGGAACAGATCCGCATCGCGGCCGGCGAAAAGCTCGCCTTCCGCCAGCGCGACATCGTGTTCAAGGGCCATGCAATCGAATGCCGGATCAACGCCGAAGATCCGTTCAAGTTCACGCCGTCGCCGGGACGCCTCACCTCCTGGCATATGCCGGGCGGCCCCGGCATCCGTGTCGATTCGCACGCGTACAACGGCTACTTCGTGCCGCCGAACTACGATTCGATGATCGGCAAGCTGATCGCCTATGGCGCGACGCGCGAGCAGGCTATCAAGCGGATGCGTATCGCGCTGTCGGAAATGGTGGTTGAAGGCATTCAGACCAACATCCCGCTGCACCGCGAGCTGATGCTCGACGCAAAGTTCGTCGAGGGCGGCACCAGCATTCACTACCTCGAAAACCGTCTGGCCGCAAAGCAGCAGGCCGCGCCGGAAGAAGCGTAAGCCATGAGTTACCGGGAACTGATCGTCGAGCTGGCACGTGAGCACGCGGAGGAACTGTCCGACGCGTTGCTCGAGCTCGGCGCGTTGTCCGTGTCGGTGGAAGATGCGGATGCCGATACGCCCGACGAGCAGCCGCTCTTCGGCGAACCCGGTCTTACACCTGATCGCACGGCATGGCAGCATTCGCGCGTGATCGCGCTGCTGGCGCCGGAACATGAGCCGGCGGTTCTGCTGACCGCCGCCGCGAACGAACTGGGTTTAAGTCCCGCGCCTACGTTCAGCGTGCGTGAAGTCGAAGAACAGGACTGGGTGCGGCTCACGCAGTCGCAGTTCGATCCGATTCCGATCGGCGAACGCATCTGGGTCGTGCCGTCATGGCACGATGCACCGGATCCCGATGCGCTCGTGCTCGAACTCGACCCGGGTCTCGCCTTCGGCACCGGCAGTCATCCGACCACGCGCCTGTGTATGGAATGGCTCGAGCAGTCGGTCAAGCCGAACCAGTCGGTGCTCGACTACGGTTGCGGCTCCGGCATTCTCGCGATCCTCGCGAAGAAGTGCGGCGCGAATCCCGTCTACGGTATCGACATCGATCCGCAGGCCGTCGAATCGGCTCGCCATAACAGCGAGCGTAACCGCGCCGAAGTCATCTACGGCCTGCCCGAAGACTGCCCGGCCGGCGAGTTCGATATCGTCGTCGCCAACATCCTGTCCAATCCGCTCAAGCTGATGGCCTCGATGCTGTCGTCGAAGGTGAAGCCGGGTGGACGCCTTGCGCTGTCGGGGATTCTGGCGCGCCAGGCCGAGGAAGTCGCGCGCGTTTATCAACAGTGGATCGACATCGCCGTATGGCGTGAACACGAAGGTTGGGTATGCCTGACGGGAACGCGTCGGGAAAGCCATTAGAATAAGACGTATTGTCCAACCACCGGCCCTGCGGCCAATCGGCTCAATATGCTCCTGGCGACGCGCTGTCCTTTCTGCGAAACGGTCTTCCGGCTTCAGCCGGCGCAGCTCGCGCTGCGCCGCGGCCTTGTGCGCTGCGGGCATTGCCAGGAAGTGTTCGACGCATCGAGTAGTCTGTATGAGACCGCCGAGGGCGGCGACTTCGCCACGGCCACGCCGATTTCTCCGGCAGCCGTGACTGCGTTGAACCCGGCTTCGAGTGCGGCCCCCGCACCGGCTCCGCGCCCGAAAGCACCGAATTTCAGCGCCGAGGCATGGGACCCGTGGGCACCACAGGCCGACGCCGTCATCGACCAGAGCTTGCTGCACAACGCAAGCAACCTGCCGCTGGCGCCTGTCTCCGGCAACCTCGCTGTCACCCCGTGGCACGCCTCGGAGCGGGATGCTGCCGATCATCGGGAACCAGTATTCGCGGCCGAGCCGGAACCGGTCAGCGTGGATGACGATCACTTCGTGTCCCACGCGGCGCCCGAGGTAGAACCGGAACTCGTGTCCGAGGCCACTCCCGAGGTCGCGCCCGAGCCTGCGCCGGTATGGCGTCAGCCGGAACATCGCGCGGACGACGAGCCTGCCTTGCAGGACGCGCATGCCGCCGCTGAAACGCTACGCACCGCTCCAGACCACGAACCGCATTTCGGTACCGCCGCTGCCACTGCCAGCGCCACGCCCTTCGCCACCAATCCGCCGGCGGATGAAGCCGATCCGTTCCAGGTGATCCGCGAGACGCGTGCGGCTCCGCCGCGCCGCGTCGGCTGGACGATCTTCGGCGCGCTGGTTGCTTTCATCCTGTTGCTCGGTCTGCTCGCGCAGCTCGCCTGGTGGCAACGCGAACTCATCATGGTCGATTGGCCGGCCTCGCAGGCGCTCTATGCACAGGTTTGTGCGCCGCTTGGCTGCACCGTCATGCCGCCGCACGATATTGATGGCCTGCAGGTCGAGCCGTCCGATCTCCGCCAGATCGACGGGCCGCACAAGCTCGAGCTGAAGATGCCGCTGCGCAACCGCTACAACGTCGCGCTCGCCTATCCGGCTATCGAACTCACGCTGCTCGACGATCAGAACAACGTCGCCGTGCGCCGTGTGCTGTGGCCGCAGGACTACGTCAAACCCGGCACGCCGATCGCAGCCGGCCTGCCGCCACGCACGACGCAAACCATGGTCGTGCACCTGGATACCGGCAACGCAGTCGCATCGAATTTCCGCGTACAGATCTTCTACCCCTGAACATAAGCCGCAGTTTTCTTGCGCCCGCGACACAGCGGGCGCGTTCACCGTCAATCCCTGATAAATCTTCGGAGCACAACATGAGTCAAGTCACGCTGGGTGGCAACCCGATCGAAGTCGCCGGCACGTTTCCGGCCGTGGGCCAGAAGGCGCCTGCGTTCTCGCTGGTCGGCAAGGATCTGAAGCCGGTCACGCTCGCCGATTTCGCCGGCAAGCGCAAAGTGCTGAACATCGTGCCGAGTCTCGACACGCCGACCTGCGCCACCTCCACCCGCAAGTTCAACGAGGCCGCAGGCAAGCTGTCGAATACGGCCGTGATCGTGGTGTCGGGCGATCTGCCGTTCGCGGCCACGCGCTTCTGCACGACCGAAGGCATCGAAAACGTCTCGACCGCTTCGACTTTCCGCGGCCACGAGTTCGCTCAGGCCTACGGTGTCGACGTGACGAGCGGCCCGCTGACCGGCCTGACGGCGCGCGCCGTGGTCGTCAT
This sequence comes from Paraburkholderia phenazinium, assembly GCF_900141745.1. Taxonomy (NCBI): domain Bacteria; kingdom Pseudomonadati; phylum Pseudomonadota; class Betaproteobacteria; order Burkholderiales; family Burkholderiaceae; genus Paraburkholderia; species Paraburkholderia phenazinium. The sequence goes on from NZ_FSRM01000001.1 coordinate 118,698, forward strand.
CGACGAGAACGACAATGTGGTTCACGCTGAGCTCGTCGGCGAGATCAAGAACGAACCGAACTACGACGCGGCACTCGACGCACTGAAGTAAGCGTCCAGCACCCGGACCCGCGCCGCGCCTTTTTGCGCGGCGCTTTCGCATCCGTCGCACGGTTTATGCGGTGCGCGAAGCGCGCGGGTCCGGGAGCGCCCCCCGTGTTTTATCTTTGCAGATTTCTACAGGACTACTCGCCTTGGCTACGCTGATTTGCGGCTCGCTCGCCTACGACAACATCATGACCTTTGAGGGCCGCTTTCGGGAGCACATCCTGCCCGAGCAGGTCCATATCCTCAACGTGAGCTTCCTGGTGCCGACGATGCGCAGCGAGTTCGGGGGTTGCGCCGGCAACATGGCCTACTCGCTGAATCTGCTGGGCGGCGACGCACGCATCATGGGCGCGCTCGGCGCGGTCGACGCACAACGCTACCTGGATCGCTTCGACCAGCTGGGCCTCTCGCGCGAGCACGTGCTCGTGCTGGAGAACACCTACTCCGCGCAAGCGATGATCACCACCGATCTGGAAAACAATCAGATCACCGCCTTCCACCCCGGCGCGATGATGCAGGCGCATCTGAACCACGCCGACGAAGCGAAGGACATCACGCTCGCGATCGTAGGACCGGACGGCTACGACGCGATGACCCAGCACTCCGAACGACTCGCCGCTGCCGGCGTGCCGTTCATCTTCGATCCGGGCCAGGGGCTGCCGCTGTTCGACGGCGCGACGCTGCGCCGCATGATCGAGCTCGCCACTTACGTGGCGGTGAACGACTACGAGGCCAAACTGGTGAGCGACAAGACCGGCTGGTCAGTCGAAGAAATTGCCGCAAAGGTCGAAGCGCTGATCGTGACGCGCGGCGAGCATGGCTCGCAAATCCATCACGCGGGCGGTATTGAGGAGATCCCTCCCGTCACGGCCAGGCAGGTACTCGACCCGACCGGCTGCGGCGATGCCTTCCGCGGCGGTTTGCTCTACGGTATCGAGAAGCAGCTCGGCTGGGCCACTACGGGCCGTCTCGCAGGCCTGATGGGCACGCTCAAGATAGAGCATCTCGGACCGCAAAACTATGCGCCCACCCGGGCAGAGATCAACGAGCGGTTCAAGCAGGTATTTGGCTACGATCTGACGTAACGCCAAAGCGCCCGCGCACGAAACACAGCGGGCAAAAAAAATCCCGCCGCCGGAAACCCGGCGACGGGACGGTGATTGAGCAGCGAGACTGAAGGGCTACTCAATCATCGGACACATCGAAATGTGCCTAACGACTCAGCCAGTTACGGACGGCTGCCGGTCGGGAACGGCCATGCTGCAGCCGGGTTCAACGCGGTCTTCACCGTAGCTGCCGGTGCTGCGCTCGTTGCAGCGGGAGCAGCAGGTGCCGGTGCAGCCTTCTTGGCAACAGCCTTCTTCGGAGCAGCAGCCTTCTTGGCAGGCGCAGCGGGGGCTTTCGCAGCCTTCTTCGCAGGGGCCTTGGCGGCCTTCTTCGCGGGGGCCTTGGCAGCCTTCTTGGCAGGCGCCTTCTTGGCAGCGGCCTTCTTAGCCGGTGCTGCCTTCTTGGCAACCTTCTTCGCTGCAACCTTCTTTACTGCTGCCTTCTTTGCCGGTGCTGCCTTCTTCGCTGCAACCTTCTTCACTGCAACTTTCTTGGCTGCAACCTTCTTCACAGCGGCCTTCTTAGCCGGCGCCTTCTTCGCTGCAACCTTCTTCACAGCGACTTTCTTCGCAGCAACCTTCTTCACTGCGACTTTCTTCGCTGCGGCCTTCTTTGCCGGTGCTGCCTTCTTCGCTGCAACCTTCTTCACAGCGACTTTCTTAGCGGCGGCTTTTTTTGCAGTTGCCATCATTTTCTCCTTCAGGTTTTCAGATGAGAGTCAGTTCAAACTACACCCTTCGTCAAAACCCGCTTCCCGCGGACGCTTCTCAGGGCGCGCACTACGAAGCGGGCTATTCATCGGCGTACGCAGGTGCTGCGCGCTTACGCTAATGAATACGGTAAGGCGCGCCGTGCCATCGGGCACCGCGCGCCAAGTCCAGTCAGCGTCGGATCTCGACGCCGGCAATCGTTTGATCGAGCCGCCGGCCGTCAGGCCAGCGGCTTTTTCCGGGGGGAAGTTTGCCCATCCCACTGAAGGGTTCGCAAAGTGCCTATCATGTTTGTGGGCCGCTAAGGCACCGGGCACGCTTTGCATCAGGCGGTTCTGCTCCTAACCATAACTGCCGCGGGCTCGGCCGGCGGCATCCCCATCAAAGAGTTCGCATTCCAACTGCGTTCAACCGCAGCGCACCCGGGATTACTCCCAGCTCAGCGCACCGCCGGTCTGATATTCAATCACTCGCGTTTCGAAGAAGTTGCGTTCCTTCTTCAGGTCGATCATCTCGCTCATCCACGGGAACGGGTTTTCCTCGTTCGGGTACAGCGGATCGAGACCGATCTGCTGGCAACGGCGGTTGCAGATGAAGCGCAGATAGCTCTTGAACATCGACGCATTGAGGCCGAGCACCCCGCGCGGCATCGTGTCTTCTGCGTAACGATATTCAAGGTCGACCGCTTGCTTGAAGATTTCGCGGATTTCCGCGCGGAACTCAGCCGTCCACAAGTGCGGGTTTTCGAGTTTGATCTGGTTGATCAGGTCAATGCCGAAATTGCAGTGCATCGACTCGTCGCGCAGGATGTATTGGTACTGTTCCGCCGCGCCGGTCATCTTGTTCTGACGGCCAAGCGCCAGGATCTGGGTAAAGCCGACGTAGAAGAACAGCCCTTCCATCACACAGGCGAACACGATCAGCGAACGCAGCAGCGTCTGGTCTGCCTCGACGGTCCCGGTCTTGAAGGCCGGATCGGTCAGCACGTGGATGTACGGAATCAGGAATTCGTCTTTCGCGCGGATCGAGGAAACCTCGTGGTACGCGTTGAAGATTTCGCCTTCGTCGAGGCCCAGCGATTCGACGATGTACTGGTAGGCGTGCGTGTGGATCGCCTCTTCGAACGCCTGGCGCAGCAGGAACTGGCGGCATTCGGGCGCCGTGATGTGGCGGTAGGTGCCCAGCACGATGTTATTGGCGGCGAGCGAGTCGGCCGTCACGAAGAAGCCGAGGTTGCGCTTGACGATGCGGCGCTCGTCCTCGGTCAGCCCATTCGGGTCTTTCCACAGGGCGATGTCGCGGGACATGTTGATTTCCTGCGGCATCCAGTGGTTCGCACAGCCGGAGAGATACTTCTCCCACGCCCACTTGTACTTGAACGGCACCAGCTGATTGACGTCGGTCTGGCCGTTGATGATGCGCTTGTCGGCGACATTCACGCGCGCTTCGGAGACGGCGGCGGATGTGTCGGCGGAGGTTTGAGCGGTAGATGGAGTAGCGGCACGGGCGGCGACGGGAGCGACAGCGATGTCGTTCGCGAAGATTTCCTGGGCCGAGGGAGCTTGATGAGGGGCACGCGTTCCGACTTGCGTACCGACAGCCGATCCCGAGGCGTTGCGCAACTCATTCAGTTGCGTAGCGCTCGAGGGAGTTACGGCAGTGATCTCGTCATCCCAGTTGAGCATAAATGTCACCATCAATTTAGAACGGTTTGTACCATCTTTTCACGAGCGATAAAAGAGTTCGCTGATGAAAAATCCTGTTTTCGATTCGCGTTGCGACCTTCATACAACACTTTGGTCAACAGACTGTCTCTGATACCTCATGTGAGGTGACCCAAACATGTGTTGTCGAAGTGCTTCGCTCTCTCGAGAGAACATCGAATCGAAGCGATCCCGATGCTCTGAAAACTGTGTTGTGTTGCCTGATGTACTGCCTGGCTTTTGCACGTTGCCTTGGCTGTTGCTAGTTCGTCAGCACGAGCAAGGCAAAGTTCAATGAGTCGTGAGAGCTGGCGAGCGCGTGTTGCTCGTATGTCGCTCGCGTGCTGCGCGCTTCTTCGTGTCGAGCGCCTGGGGTTGCCTGGTAGTGCGCGCTGCTGTTCGTTACTGTTTGTTGCTGCTTTTCGCTGATGCTGATCGCAAGACAAGTGCCCGGTCGAAATCGGGTCGACGCCTGGCGAAAGCCAGGCATCGACCCTGAACGATTACTGGCAAGCCTCGCACTCGTCGAAGCCAGGATCGCCCGGACGCATCATGCACACCGGACCATCGGCTTCAGGCGCCGCTTCGACTGCGACTGCCGGCGCGGCTGCTGCCGCCTGCAGACCGCCCGACGCTGCGCCACCGCTCACGCCGAAGCCACCTACAGCGCCGCCGCCGATACCACCCGCGCCGCCCGCACCTTCACCGCCGCCCGAGCTCACCGCGTTCAACGCGCCGTGCGCCACCGTCGATTTCTCAACGTGCGTCGCCGCCATCGTGCGGAGGTAGTAGGTCGTCTTCAGGCCGCGCAACCAGGCGAGCTTGTAGACCTCGTCCAGCTTCTTGCCCGACACGCCACCCATATAGATGTTCAGCGACTGCGCCTGGTCGATCCACTTCTGACGACGCGAGGCCGCCTCGACCAGCCACGTGGCGTCGACTTCGAACGCCGTCGCGTAGATCGCGCGCAGGTCGGCCGGGATGCGGTCGATGCGCGAGAGCGTGCCGTCGAAGTACTTCAGGTCGGCAACCATCACCTCATCCCACAGGCCGCGCGCCTTCAGGTCGCGCACCAGGTAGTCGTTGACCACCGTGAATTCGCCCGACAGATTCGACTTCACATACAGGTTCTGGAAGGTCGGTTCAATGCAGGCCGACACGCCGATGATGTTGGAGATCGTCGCCGTCGGCGCGATCGCCACGCAGTTCGAGTTGCGCATGCCGTACGTTGCGATGCGCGAACGCAGCTCCGTCCAGTCCATCGACTCGCTCGAATCCACTTCCACGTAGCCGCCACGCGCGTCGGCCAGCAGCTTCAGCGTGTCTTGCGGGAGGATGCCGCGATCCCACAGCGAACCGCGGTAGCTGGAGTAACGGCCGCGTTCCTGCGCCAGCTCCGTCGACGCGTAGTAGGCGTAATAGCAGACCGCTTCCATCGACGTATCCGCAAACTTGACCGCCTCTTGCGACGCGTACGGCGTGCGCAGCAGGTGCAGGCAGTCCTGGAAGCCCATGATGCCCAGACCCACCGGACGGTGCTTCAGGTTCGAGTTACGCGCCTTGGCAACCGCGTAATAGTTGATGTCGATCACGTTGTCGAGCATGCGCATGGCCACGCTGACGGTGCGCTTCAGCTTGTCGTGGTCGAGCACCAGCGTGCCGTCGGCCTGAGTCTTCAGGTGGGCGACGAGGTTCACCGAACCCAGATTGCAGACGGCGATTTCGGTGTCGCTGGTGTTCAGCGTGATTTCCGTGCACAGGTTCGACGAGTGGACGACGCCCACGTGCTGCTGCGGCGAACGGATATTGCACGGATCCTTGAACGTGATCCACGGATGGCCGGTTTCGAACAGCATGCCGAGCATCTTGCGCCACAGTTGCGCCGCCGGGATCTTCTTGAACAGCTTGATCTCGCCGCGCGCGACCTTGTCTTCGTAAGCTGTGTAAGCTGCTTCGAACTCGGCGCCGAACTTGTCGTGCAGATCCGGGCAGGTGGACGGCGAGAACAGCGTCCAGTCGCCGCCTTCGTGCACACGCTTCATGAACAGGTCGGGAATCCAGTTCGCCGTGTTCATGTCGTGCGTGCGGCGACGGTCGTCACCGGTGTTCTTGCGCAGCTCGAGGAATTCCTCGAGATCCAGGTGCCACGATTCCAGGTACGCGCACACCGCGCCCTTGCGCTTGCCGCCCTGGTTCACGGCGACAGCCGTGTCGTTGACCACCTTCAGGAACGGCACGACGCCTTGCGACTTGCCGTTGGTGCCCTTGATGTGCGAGCCGAGCGCACGCACGCGCGTCCAGTCGTTGCCCAGACCGCCGGCGAACTTCGACAGCAACGCGTTTTCCTTCAGCGCTTCGTAGATGCCGTCGAGGTCGTCGTCCACTGTGGTCAGGTAGCACGACGACAGTTGCGAACGGCGCGTGCCCGAATTGAACAGCGTAGGCGTGGACGACATGAAGTCGAAGCTCGACAGCACGTTATAGAACTCGATGGCGCGCGCTTCGCGGTCGATCTCGTTCAGCGCCAGGCCCATCGCTACACGCATAAAGAATGCCTGGGGCATTTCGATACGCACGCCGTCGTGATGCAGGAAGTAGCGGTCATACAGCGTTTGCAGGCCGAGGTAGCCGAACTGCAGGTCGCGATCGGCGTCGAGCGCGGCGCCCAGGCGCTTCAGATCGTACTGTTGCAGCTTCTCGTCGAGCAACTCGGCTTGCACGCCGCGCTTGATGAAGGTCGGGAAGTACTCGGCATAGCGCGTGCTCATCTCAGCCTGAGTGACTTCCTCTTCGAGGATTTCGCGGCGAATCGTATGCAGCAGAATGCGTGCGGTGACCTGGCTGTACGCCGGATCTTTTTCAATCATCGTGCGCGCAGCGAGAATGGCCGAGTCGTAGACCTGGCTCATCGGCACGCCGTCGTACAGGTTCTTCACCGTTTCCGTGACGATCGGCTCGGCGCTCACCGCGTCGCCCAGGTTTGCACAGGCCGATTCGATGATGCCGCGCAGCGCCACCATATCCAGCGGACGCGACACGCCGCCGTCGGTGACGGTGAGGCCGAGCGAGCCGTTCGGCGCTTCGAGCGCATCATGGCCACGCTCCTGCGTGCGCTTCTCGCGATACAGCACGTACGCACGAGCGACGTTGTGCTCGCCGCCGCGCATCAGCGCGAGTTCGACCTGATCCTGGATGTCTTCAATATGGAAGGTGCCGCCGTTCGGGCGGCTGCGCAGCAGCGCGCGCACCACGCTTTGCGTGAGTTGCTCGACCAGTTCGCGCACGCGTGCCGACGCCGCGCCTTGCCCACCGTTGACGGCCAGAAAGGCCTTCGTCACGGCGATGGCGATCTTCGACGGCTCAAACGACACTACGCTGCCGTTGCGGCGGATCACCTTGTAGTCAGCGAAGGTCGCTTGCGGCGCGAGCGCCTGCGTGCCCGGCACCTGGCCGCCGAAATTCTGGCCAGCGGTTGCGCCCTCGTACCGGGTCGACGCGTTATCGGTGGTTTGCATGTGCAAAGCTCCTGGTCCTGGAAGTGTGCGAAGAGAATTCGCGGATTAATACGAACGCTGCGCCGCCAGCGCAAGCGATGAGGTGCAGGAAAAAGACCGGCTGAGCCAGGTGGCGGGATGCGACAGCAATGAAGCCAGATTCGAGTTGTTGATGGTCTTCATTGTCCGTGTCGCGATCACTTGCTAAGCCCCTTTCCTGAATGCTTCTTTCTGGACGCGGCCGGCGGTCTCTCCGGCTGCACCGCAGGAATATTTTTGCTGTCGCGAATGCTTACGGCGCCCCGCTACAGAGCGGGACACCGCATAACTTATGCACCCAGTTATTCACATGGTTATGCACAGGACACACAACATATAGTGCAAAACTGAACCCCTAGCACCAAGTATAGTGGAGTTTCGGGACAGCGCAAATTGATTTATTTCGCCTTACGGGGTTGACTTTTGCGCTTGCGATGCACTCATGCATGGCCCGGAAAACGAGGCTGGGCCTGGCTCTCCACCTATCTCGCAAATGGGGACGGAGGGTCGTTACCGCGTTTTGGAAAACTTTAGATAGGGGAAGTACTGATCTGCGAGTTGTGTATCGCGCTGCAGGCGGGACCACTCGAAATGGGGCCCAGGATCGGTCTTGCGGCCGGGTGCAATGTCCGAGTGACCGGCGAGCGATTCGACCGGATAGCGGAGCATCAGCGCTTTCACGAGCGCTCCCAGCGTCTCGTATTGCGCCGCTTCGAATGCGGTTGCGTCGCTGCCTTCCAGTTCGATGCCGATCGAGAAATCGTTGCAGCGCTCGCGGCCGAAAAAGTTCGACGCACCGGCATGCCATGCACGCTGCTCGCACGAGACATATTGCTCAAGCGCACCGTCGCGATGGATCACGAAATGCGCGGAGACCCGCACGCCACGCAGATGGGTGTCGTAGTACGGGTGTGCATCGCAGTCGAGACGGTTCAGGAACAGGTCCGCAATCGCCGTGCCGCCGAACTCGCCGGGCGGCAAGCTCATGTTGTGCACCACGATCAGGCTCGGCACCGCGCCTGCGGGACGCGCCTCGAAGTTCGGCGACGGCAGCTTGCGCGCGCTCGCCACCCAGCCATCGGCGTCGACGGTGAAGCCACCGTTCATCGGGCGTCGCGGCCCGTCGGTCGAGCAGCGCGACGTTGCGCGTGAGCGGTGCAGCAGAACGGCTCGCCCGCCACGACAATCGAATCGCTCGCCGGCGCATGCACGCCGCACTCGACACAGCGGATCATCGGCTCAGGCAGTTGCAGGGGTCTCGACGCACGGGCCTGCGCACCGCCGCCTGCCGTCGCTCCGGCTCCGTTGCTGGAAGCGCGGCCGCCTGCAGACCCACCTGCGGGACCACCGGGCGCGCCGGTACGCTGTGCGTTTTGCGCGTCGGAGCGACGCAGCGCCTTCACCAGCCATTGGCCGATGACGAACATCAGGATCAGCAGAAAAATTTGTCGCATGAACCGCTCACACTACAGGACGGTGCAACAGCACCTGGAAAACGAAACGGCTACCGACGTACGCCAGCAGCAGCGCCACGAATGACGCCAGCACCCAGCGCAGCGCCGCACGGCCGCGCCACCCTGACACCTTGCGGGCGGTCAGGAGCGCACCGAACATCAGCCACGAGAGAATCGCAAAGACGGTCTTGTGATCGAGCCGCAGCGCGCGGTCGACCAGTTGTTCGCTGAACATAATCCCGGAGAGCAAGGTCAGCGTGAGCAGCACGAAGCCGGCGCTGATCAGACGGAATAGCAGCTTCTCCAGCGTGAGCAGCGGCGGCAGCGTGTCGAGCCAGCTCGACAGCCAGCCGTTGCCGGCCGCGGCGCCCTGGCGCTGCAGTTCACCGCCGCGCATCGCATGCAGGCGCCGCTCGACCAGCAGCATCAGCACCGCGTGCAGCGCGGCAATCGCAAACAGGCCATAGGCGACATTGGCGATCAGGAAGTGCAGCTTGAACATCGGCGCGGCCGAATACGACAGCACCCGCACGCCGCCGAAGGCGAGCGGCAGCAGCGAGGCCACGCAGGCGAGCGGCAACACCAGCAGTTGCAGTCCGTCGAGCGGGAAGAAAAAGCTTTCGATCCAGTAGATCCCGGCGCCGAGCCAGAACATCGCGGAGAGCGCGAACGCGAAACCGAACACCATCGCGTTCTGCGGGAAGATGGTGGTATGCAGCAATACGCCATGTGCGAGCAGCGCTACAAACAGCAGCAACCGGCCCGGCGCGCTGAACGCGGCGACCGACGGCGTGCTCGCCACGGCTGGCAGCGCGGGCACGCTCTCGAGCACCGGGCGCAACGCGGTGTGCCGGTGCGAGCGCCAGCCTGCGACGGCGAGACCGCCGTACAGGAGCGCAGTGAGGGCATACAGTACAATATCCATATTCGAAGTTTACACTAGGCCCCTGCTCCGCGACGTGTCCCGCGTCGCGCGCTGCTCCGGCCGCACAGTTCATCGCTCCCCATGCTCGACAATCTGACTCAACGGATGGCGCGCGTCGTCAAGACGCTGCGCGGCGAAGCCCGGCTCACCGAGGCGAACACCCAGGAGATGCTGCGCGAAGTGCGCCTCGCGCTCCTCGAGGCCGACGTGGCGCTGCCCGTCGTGCGCGAATTCATCGCCAAAGTGAAAGAGAAGGCGCTCGGCGAGGAAGTCATCAGCAGCCTGTCGCCCGGTCAGGCGCTGGTCGGCGTGGTGCAGCGCGAGCTGACCGCGATCATCGGCGGCGACTACGAAGGCAAAGCGGTCGAACTGAATCTCGCGGTTACGCCACCCGCTGTCATCCTGATGGCGGGTCTGCAGGGTGCCGGCAAGACGACCACGGTCGGCAAGCTTGCCAAGTTACTACGCGAAAAATACAAAAAGAAAGTCCTGACCGTTTCGTGCGACGTCTACCGCCCGGCTGCCATCGCGCAGTTGAAGACGGTGACCGAGCAGGTCGGCGCGGATTTCTTCCCGTCGGAACCCGATCAGAAGCCGGTGGACATCGCACGCGCCGCCGTGGATTGGGCCAAGCGTCACTATCACGATGTGCTGCTGGTCGACACCGCCGGCCGTCTCGGTATCGACGAAGCGATGATGCAGGAAATCGCTGCGCTGCACAGCACGCTGAATCCGGCTGAAACACTCTTCGTGGTCGACGCGATGCTCGGCCAGGACGCGGTCAACACCGCCAAAGCGTTTAGCGACGCGCTGCCGCTCACCGGCGTGGTACTCACCAAGCTCGACGGCGACTCGCGCGGTGGCGCGGCGCTGTCGGTGCGTCACGTGACCGGCAAGCCGATCAAGTTCGTCGGCGTCGCCGAAAAACTCGACGGTCTGGAAATTTTCTATCCGGACCGGATGGCGAACCGGATTCTCGGCATGGGCGACATTCTCGCCCTCGTCGAGGAAGCCCAGCGCGGCGTCGACGTGGAAGCCGCGCAGAAGCTCGCCAACAAGGTCAAGAAAGGCGGCGATTTCGACCTCAACGATTTCCGCGCGCAACTCACGCAGATGAAGAGCATGGGCGGCCTGTCGTCGCTGATGGACAAGCTGCCCGCGCAGTTCCAGCAGGCCGCCGCCGGCGCTAACATGGGCATGGCCGAGTCGCAGATGCGCCGCATGGAAGGCATCATCAATTCCATGACGCCCACTGAGCGCGCCAAGCCGGAGCTGATCAAGGCTACCCGCAAGCGCCGCATTGCAGCGGGCGCGGGCGTGCAGGTGCAGGAGGTCAACCGCATGCTGAATCAATACGAGCAGATGCGCACGATGATGAAGAAGCTCAAGGGCGGCAATCTGCAGAAGATGATGCGCGGCATGAAGGGCATGCTGCCTGGCATGCGCTAGGCCTCGCTGCCTGCATTCGGGCTGGATGATCCGGGTCCGCCGGATCGTCCCAACGACCAGCGCGCGCGTTTCGGGACGCACGGGTATATGCTGTAGCGCGCGCCGTCGTTATTTCTCACACTAATGTATACAGCTACCGCCCGCCAGACGTCATGAATCGCGAAGAAGCTCTCCACATATTCCGCCACTCCGAAGAAATCGTTTCGGCCCACGACGTCAATGCGTCGATCAGCGGAATGGCTGCGGCCATCGCTGCCGAAATGAGCGAGGAGTTTCCGCTGGTGCTCTCGGTGATGGGCGGCGCGGCGGTGTTCACCGGCATGCTGTTGCCGCACCTCGATTTCCCGCTTGAGTTCGACTACATCCACCTCACCCGCTATCGCAACACCACCAAGGGTGGCAGCGAGATGCAGTGGCGCGTGGCGCCGGCCGAATCGGTAAAGGATCGCGTCGTGCTGGTGCTCGACGACATCCTCGACGAAGGCGAGACGATGGCCGCGATCCGCGACCGCATCCTCGATATGGGCGCGAAACGCTTCATGAGCGCGGTGCTGTGCGAGAAGATCATCCCGAAGGCCAAGCCGCTGCGTCCGGACTTCTGTGGCTTCGAAGTGCCGGACCGCTATGTCTTCGGCTGCGGGATGGATGCGAAGGGATACTGGCGCAATTTGCCCACGATTCGTGCTTTGACCGACGGGGCGTGAGGGACTGCGCTCAAACCGCAGCGGCTGTGGTCTGGTCAGCGGTCAGCGCCCGGCAACAAAAAAGCGGCCTGCGTGGCCGCTTTTTTGTTGATCTCAGCGCGTTGAAACCGGCGACGCGCAACTCACAGCTGATGCACGAAGGATCGGATCCCACCGAGAATCATTTCGACCGAGATCGCCACCAGCACGAGTCCCATCAGCCGTTCGAACGCCATCATCGTGCGCTCGCCTAACCACTTCTGGATGCGCTCCGCCAGCATCAAAACAATCGCGCAAACCAGCATGGTCACGGTCAACGCACCGATCCACTCGAACGTCTTGCCGGGCGCCTGCGAGGTCAGCAGCATCACCGTCGCCAGCGCCGACGGACCTGCGAGCGCGGGGATCGCGAGCGGCACGATCAGCGGCTCGCCGCCGCGCGTGTCGTTGCCGAATGGGCCGTCCGGATGCGGAAAGACCATGCGGATCGCGATCAGAAACAGCACAATGCCACCGCCAATCCGCAACGACTGATCGGTGAGGCTCATCATCCGCAGAAAGCGGTCGCCGACCACCATGAACACCAGCAGGATCACAAACGCGATCGCCACCTCGCGGAGGATGACGACGGTCCGCCGATCCGGCGCCACCCCGCGCAGGCAACTGATAAAGAGCGGGATGTTGCCCAGCGGGTCGGTGATCAGAAGGAGCAGGACGGTCGCAGACAGGAAGTTGTACTCCACCGTCCGCCCCGGTTAATGCGCGAGTGCTGCGCGGATCTTCTCCGACACCGTCTGCACGGCGCTCTCAACCGGCAGCAGCGTCGCTTCGGTATCGCGGCGCGCCTGATACTCGACCTTGCCTTCCTTCAGGCCGCGGTCGCCGATCACCAGACGGTGCGGCACGCCAATCAGCTCCCAGTCGGCGAACATCACGCCCGGGCGCTCGCCGCGGTCGTCGAGGATCACGTCCACGCCAGCTGCGACCAGTTCCGCATACAGCTTGTCGGCCTGCTCGCGCACAGCGTCGCTGCGGTCGTAGCCCATCGGGCACAGCACGACTTCGAACGGGGCGATTGCTTCCGGCCAGATGATGCCCTTGTCGTCGAAGTTCTGTTCGATCGCCGCGCCGAGGATACGCGTGACGCCGATGCCGTAGCAGCCCATTTCCATCCGCTGCGGCTTGCCGGTTTCGTCCAGAAACGTGGCGTTCATGGCTTCCGAATATTTCTTGCCGAGCTGGAACACGTGGCCCACTTCGATACCGCGGCAAATGTCGATGACGCCCTTGCCGTCCGGCGACGGGTCGCCCTTCTGGACATTGCGGATGTCTGCGACGACCGGCTCCGGCAGATCGCGGCCCCAGTTCACACCGGTGATGTGGTAATCCACCTCGTTCGCGCCGACCACGAAGTCGCTCATGTTCGCGACCGTGCTGTCCGCGATCACCTTGACAGGCTTCTTCGTGTTGATGGGCCCGAGATAGCCGGGAGGCGTGCCAAAGGCCGCGACAATTTCCGCTTCCGTCGCCATGCGGAAGTCAGCCAGACCCGGCAGCTTGCTCGCCTTGATCTCGTTCAGATCGTGGTCGCCGCGCAGCATCAACAGCCAGACCGTCGGCTCGGCGCCTTCGTTTTCGGTCGCCAGCACGATCGACTTGATGGTGCGCTCGAGCGGGATATTCAGCAGTTCAGCCACGGCCTCGCACTTTGCCTTGCCGGGCGTGGCGGTCTTCTTCATCTCTTCGGCGGGCGCGGCGCGCTGCGCGATCAGCGGCAGCGCTTCCGCCGCTTCGACGTTCGCCGCGAACTCCGAGGTCGGGCAGTAAGCGATCGCGTCTTCGCCCGTGTCGGCAATCACGTGGAACTCGTGCGAGCCGCTGCCGCCGATCGACCCGTTGTCCGCCGCCACTGCACGGAAGTCGAGACCGAGGCGCGTGAAGATGCGCACGTACGCGTCGTACATCTTGCGATACGACTCTTTCAGACCGTCCAGATCCTTATCGAACGAGTACGCGTCTTTCATGATGAATTCGCGGCCGCGCATCACGCCAAAACGCGGACGGATCTCGTCGCGGAACTTCGTCTGGATCTGATAAAAATTCACCGGCATCTGCCGATAGCTCTTGATCTGGTTGCGGGCGATGTCCGTGACCACTTCCTCGTGCGTCGGCCCGATCACGAAATCGGACTGCTTACGGTCCTTGAAACGCAACAGTTCCGGCCCGTATTTCTCCCAGCGACCCGATTCCTGCCACAACTCGGCCGGCTGCACCGCCGGCATCAGCAGTTCGATCGCGCCTGCCCGGTTCATTTCCTCGCGCACGATGGCTTCCACCTTGCGGATCGAGCGCAGGCCGACGGGCAGGTAGTTATAGATGCCGCCTGCCACGCGACGGATCATGCCGGCGCGCACCATGAGCTGGTGGCTGACGATTTCGGCGTCGGCCGGGGCTTCTTTGAGGGTGCCGATAAAGAAACGGGAAGCTTTCATTCAGAATTTTTCCAAAAGCGGCGGCGCCGGAGCGACCGCCCGAAAGGTGAAAACGGTGGGGAACCCGACAAAGGCGCGACAAAGACGTCACAAACGCTTCGCAGACCTGTGAAAAACCCTTAGGCCGAAGCCATCGCCATACGTGCCACCACGGCGCCGTTGCGCCGGATGGCCCACAGACAAAGGCTATAGCAAACGCGCCTATGTTGCGGCGAATCATTCCAATCCAGAGCGATCCGCTGCGTCAGGCCCGTTATCTGTTTATAATCAAAGCAATTTTAAAGGATTCGAAGGTGGTTGTATGCTGGATCGTGAAGGCTTTCGCCCGAACGTCGGCATCATCCTCTTGAACGCGCACAACGAGGTGTTTTGGGGCAAACGGCTCCGTGAACATTCCTGGCAGTTTCCGCAAGGGGGCATCAAGTATGGTGAAACCCCCGTGCAAGCGATGTATCGGGAGTTACACGAAGAAACCGGTCTGCTTCCGGAGCACGTCAAGATCATCGGTCGCACGCGCGACTGGTTGCGCTATGAGGTGCCGGACAAGTTCATCAAGCGTGAAGTACGCGGTCATTACCGCGGCCAGAAACAGATCTGGTTCCTGCTTCGGATGGTGGGGCGCGACTGCGATATTTGCCTGCGCGCCTGCGATCATCCGGAGTTCGATGCGTGGCGCTGGAACGAGTACTGGGTACCCCTCGACTGTGTGATCGAGTTCAAGCGGGATGTGTATCAGTTGGCGTTGACGGAGTTGTCCCGTTTTCTGCGCCGTGCTGCGCCGCGTTCGGATAAACCTGGCGGCCATCACGGGCCGCGCTATCCCCGGATAGCGTCGACCGTGACGGAGATGCAGGAAGTGTCGGTAACAACCGTAACGGTTGAGACTACGATTCGCACGACGATCGAGTCCGACTGCGGACCTGCCGACAACACCCTGACCCAGCCAGGTCTGCGCGACTAAACCCTGTGCGGCTTTCTGCGCCGCATCTGCCGGTGCGGCTCATGAAAAGCCGCGCCGGCGTTTCGAGGAAATCATATTGAAAGCATTTGCTCTCGTCGTGGCGTGCGTCGCCACCGGCGCCCTGCTGGCTGGTTGTTCGAACACCCCCACCAACAAGGATGACAGCGCGTTTACGTATCTGCTGGATCGCAAGCCTAACTGGACCGAAGACAAGGTCGACACACTGCCCTCGCTGCCGCTGGCCTCCAATTTGATCCCGTTCGATGTATCCGGCAACACGCCGCTGAAGTTTGCGGTCGACGCGAAATCGCTGTCGGTTGGCAATGACGGTGTGGTGCGCTACACGGTGGTCGTGACGAGCCCGAGCGGCGCGCACAACGTGAACTACGAAGGAATTCGCTGCGATACCTATGAGTGGCGCCAGTACGCCGCTCTCAATGCGGATCACGATGGCTGGGACAACACCGTCGCCACGGCGTTTGCGCGTATCGAAGACAGTACGCTGAATGGCTATCAGGCGTCGCTCTATCAGGACTACTTCTGCGCGAACAAGATTCCGACGGGTTCAGCCAAGACGATCGTCGATAACTTACGCATGCACCGTACCGCGGCGTCGCAACTTCATTGAGTTTCGCGCGGTTTGCACGCTTACCTTTCCTTTCGGGTTAGCGTGATATCAGACCAGTACGAGGTTGTCGCGGTGGATCAGTTCGGGCTCCAGCATATAGCCCAGCACGCCTTCGATATCGCCACTCGGGCGGCGCTGAATCAGCTTGGTCTCGGCGCTGCTGTAGTTTGTGAGTCCGCGTGCGACCTCGCGTCCCGCCGCGCTTAAACAGGCAATCACCTCGCCACGCGCAAACGCGCCCTGCACGCCGACCACGCCGATCGGCAGCAGGCTCTTGCCGCCTTCCGTCAGCTTTTCGACCGCGCCGTCGTCGATCACCACGTGTCCGCGCACCTGCAGGTGATCGGCCATCCATTGCTTGCGCGCCGCCATCCGCGCGGTGCGGGCAATCAACTGGGTACCGATCGCCTCGCCGGCGGCGAGCCGCGCCAGCACGTCAGGCTCCCGACCGCTCGCGATTACCGTATTGGCGCCGCTATGGGCCGCCCGCTTGGCCGCGAGAATCTTGGTCAGCATGCCGCCGCGGCCGAGACTCGAGCCCGCGCCACCGGCCATCGCCTCAAGCTCTGGTGCACCAGCGTCGGCCTGCTGAACGAGCGTGGCTGACGGGTCCTTACGCGGATCAGCGGTGAAGAGACCTTGCTGGTCGGTAAGGATGATCAGCGCATCGCCTTCGATCAGATTCGCCACCAGTGCGCCCAGCGTATCGTTATCGCCGAACTTGATTTCGTCGGTAACGACCGTGTCGTTTTCATTGATGATCGGCACCACGCCCAGGCGCAGCAGCGTCAACAATGTGGAACGTGCGTTCAGATAGCGTTCGCGGTCGGCCAGATCGGCATGGGTCAGCAGGATCTGCGCTGTGCGGATCGAATGTTCGGCAAAGCGGCTCTCGTACACTTGCGCGAGCCCCATCTGCCCGACAGCGGCAGCCGCCTGCAACTCGTCGATTTCGCGCGGGCGTTTGGTCCAGCCAAGCCGCTGCATCCCCTCGGCGATAGCCCCAGAACTCACCAGCACGACCTCTTTGCCCTGCGCCCGTAAGGCGGCGATCTGCGCCGCCCAGCGGCCGATCGCGGCATGGTCCAGGCCGCGCCCGTCATTAGTGACGAGGCTCGACCCGACTTTCACTACCAATCGCCTGGAGTCTGCGATGACGGAACGCATTCTGCGCGGTCTCCCAAGATGATGCGTATGCTGGCCGGCGGCCCTATTCGGACACGTCGGCGCCCAAGCTATGCCCGTTTATTCCTGCGGCTGGACCGGCTCACCGGTTTCACCCGACGCCGCGCCCTGTTGCTTCTCACGGAAGCGCACGTCTGCGGCGAGATCTTCGGCTTCCGCCTGGCGCTGCGCGTCCGAATGCGCGGCAATATAGTCGTACACCGCATAGGTCAGCGCTTCGCATCCCTGACCCGTCAACGCCGAGATTTCGAATACCGGGCCGTCCCAGCCAAAGCCGTCGCGGAAGGCCGCGACGCGCGCTTCACGCTCGTCTTCCGGCACCATGTCGAGCTTGTTCAAGACCAGCCAGCGGGGTTTTTCGTACAACAGTTCGTCGTACTTGCGCAGTTCGTTGACGATCGCCTTGGCTTCCGCAACCGGATCGACCTCAGCATCAAACGGCGCGATGTCGACGATGTGCAGCAACAGCCCCGTACGCTGCAAATGGCGCAGGAACTGGTGCCCTAGGCCGGCGCCTTCTGCGGCGCCCTCAATCAGCCCAGGGATGTCAGCGATCACGAAGCTGCGGCTCGGCCCGACGCGCACCACGCCCAGATTCGGCGCGAGTGTGGTGAACGGATAGTCGGCAATCTTCGGCTTCGCGTTCGACACCGAGGAAATGAAGGTGGATTTGCCGGCATTCGGCATGCCGAGCAGGCCGACATCGGCCAGCACCTTCAGCTCAAGACGCACCATGCGGCGTTCGCCCGGCTTGCCGTCGGTCTTCTGACGCGGCGCGCGGTTCGTGCTGGACTTGAAATGCAGGTTACCGAGGCCACCCGCGCCACCCTGGGCGATCTGGACGCTCTGATTGTGCTCGGTCAGGTCGGCGATCAGCTCGCCGGTCTCCATGTCCGAGATAGTCGTGCCAACCGGCATGCGCAGCGTAACGTCGTCGCCACCCTTGCCGTAGCAATCCGCACCGCGACCGTTTTCGCCGTTGCGCGCCAGATGCTTCTTGGCGTACCGGTAGTCGATCAGAGTGTTGATGTTGCGGTCCGCCACAGCGTACACGCTGCCGCCGCGGCCGCCGTCACCGCCATCCGGACCGCCGAACGGGACGAACTTCTCGCGGCGCATCGACGCGCTGCCATCCCCTCCGTCGCCGGCGATGACTTCAATCCTCGCTTCGTCAATGAACTTCATGCCTAACTCCGTCCCGTTTCCTGTTGCTATTTTGCCGTGCCCGCAGTGCGTTGGACAATCGACCGATCGGCCATCCGCGCGGACTCACGACACCCCTCTCAGCCGTGAACCTGGAATGAAAAAGGCCCCGCTAACTTCGCGGGGCCTTTGTTCCGGTCCTGAAGCCCGTGCCTGAATAAACTCAGGCTGCTGCCGGGACTACGTTGACCGTTTGCTTCTTCGCTGCGCCCTTCGTCGTGAACTTGACGTGGCCGTCCGTCAGCGCGAACAAGGTGTGATCCTTGCCGATGCCGACGTTTTCGCCCGGGTGCATACGCGTGCCGCGTTGACGTACGATGATGCCGCCAGCGTTGATGGCTTGACCGCCGTAAACCTTCACGCCGAGACGCTTCGACTCGGAGTCGCGGCCGTTACGTGACGATCCGCCTGCCTTTTTGTGTGCCATTTGATAGCTCCTTAACCGGTGCGCTTACGCGTTGATCGCGTCGATGCGCAGTTCGGTGTAGTTCTGGCGGTGGCCGCCATGCTTCTGGTAGTGCTTCCGGCGACGCATCTTGAAGATGGTCACTTTCGCGTGACGACCTTGCGACACGACGGTAGCCTTGACGGAAGCCCCACTGACCAGCGGCGTACCGAACTTAATCGATTCGCCTTCGCCCACTGCGAGAACCTGGTCGAGCGTGATTTCAGCGTCAATGTCTGCCGGTATCTGTTCTACTTTAAGTTTTTCGCCGACGGCAACTTTATACTGCTTGCCACCGGTTTTTATGACCGCGTACATTGAGAACCTCACTCTGTGTTCATTTTTCCTACGCACCACGCGCGGAAACCCGTGATTATACATAGAGTTAGCTGCGTGGTCAAAACTCATTGACCGGCGCCGCAAGGCTTCGCAGAGCCCGGCCGGACGGGGCGCCGTGCTTCGATCCCGCAGGCTGCGGCCCGGAACTGTCGCGATTCGCCTTATAATTCGCGGCACTACCCAATTCAGCCATCATGTCGTCGACTGCCACCCCCTCTCCCAACGCCGCCAGCCTGCTCGCTCCGATCGCCGAAGACATGGAGCAGGTGAACCGCGTCATCCGGCACCGCCTGGCGTCCGAGGTGATGCTGATCAACCAGATTTCCGAGTACATCATCAGCGCCGGCGGCAAACGCCTGCGGCCCGCGCTGCTGTTGCTGGTGGCCGGCGCGCTTGGTGAGACGACGGGGCACCGGCACGAACTGGCCGCGGTGGTCGAATTCATCCATACGGCCACCCTGCTGCACGACGACGTGGTCGATGAATCCGACCTGCGGCGCGGCCGTCAGACGGCGAACGCCCTGTTCGGCAACGCGGCAAGCGTGCTGGTGGGCGATTTCCTGTACTCGCGCTCGTTCCAGATGATGGTCGGGGTCGGCAAAATGAGGGTCATGGAGATTCTCTCGGAGGCGACCAATATCATCTCCGAAGGCGAGGTCCTGCAACTGCTCAACATGCATGACGCCGACGTGGACGAAGCGCGCTACATGCAGGTGATCCGCTACAAGACGGCCAAACTGTTCGAGGCGGCGGCCCAGCTCGGTGCGGTGCTGGCAGGCTCGGATGCGACCACCGAAGCCGCGGCTGCAGAATTTGGCCGGCGCATCGGCACCGCCTTCCAGATTATGGACGACTGGCTCGACTACACCGGCACGGCCGAATCCATGGGTAAGAATGCCGGGGACGATCTGCGCGAAGGCAAGCCCACACTGCCGCTCATCTATCTGATCGAACGCGGCACGCCGGAGCAGTCGGCGCTCGCGCGCGAGGCGATCGAGCAAGGCGGCACGGACCGTTTCGATACCATTTTCGAGGCGATCACCCGCTCCGGCGCGCTGGATCACACGCTGGAATGCGCGAAACAGGAAGCCCAGGCCGCGGCTGCAGCAATTTCTTCGTTCCCGGATTCCATTTTTAAAGAGAGCCTGCTAGAATTATGTTCTTACTCGACGGCGAGACAGTCCTAAACGGGACTTAAACGCCGAATCAGTCTGAATCGAGTTGGCAGTATCCAGCAGTACAAATCGGGGTGTAGCTTAGCCTGGTAGAGCGCTACGTTCGGGACGTAGAGGCCGGAGGTTCGAATCCTCTCACCCCGACCAGATTTTGAAAAAACCGCGCAATGTTGTGCGGTTTTTTTTCGCCTGTCGTTTGCGCAATCGTCGTGCGCTTCTAGCCTTGTTGTCCCTATGCCTTTTGGCCAGGAAGGCACGCACGATCCCCTCTGCTATATTCTTTCCATCCCGGCCCCCTACCAGTTCGCGACACGTGGAACAACTACCCTTATGGGCGCAGATAGGCGCCGTCGTCCTGCTGCTTATCTGTTCCAGTTTCTTTTCCATCTCCGAAACGGCGATGATGGCACTCAACCGCCACCGCCTGAAGCATCTCTCCAATCAGGGCGCACTCGGCGCCAAAACCACGCAAGGGCTGCTCGCGCACACCGACGAGTTGCTGAGCGTGATCCTGATCGGCAACAATCTGTTCAATACGATCATCCCGGTGCTCACCACCTCGGTCGCGCTGCATACGTTCGGGCGCAACAATCTGGTGCTGTCCATCGCAACCGGCATCGTCGCATTCCTGATCATCGTGTTCGCGGAGATCACGCCGAAAATTGTCGGCGCCACCTTTCCGGAAAAGATCGCACTGCCGGCGAGCCTGCTGATCGCACCGCTGATGCGCGCGACCAGGCCGATTGTCTGGTTCGTCAACCTGTTCGCCAACACCATCCTGCGCATCCTGCGTATCAATACCAAAGGCGCGCACGATCAGCGGCTTTCGACTGAGGAACTGCGGACCATCGTGCTCGAGTCTGGCAGCTTCATGCCGACCAAGCACCGCAGCATCCTGTTGAACCTGTTCGATCTGGAAAACATCTCCGTCGACGACGTGATGATTCCGCGCCGCCGGATCGAGGCGCTCGATTTCGACGCGCCGTTCGAGCAGATCCTGCATCAGCTCGAGACCTGCTATCACAACAAGCTGATCGTCTATCAGGGCGACATCGACCGCGTGCTCGGCGTGCTGCATGTACGCAAGACACTGTCAGCGCTACACAACCAGGAACTGGAGCGGGAGACGTTGCGCGAACTGCTCGCCGAGCCCTATTTCGTGCCGAGCGGCACACCGGTGTTCCAGCAGTTGCAGTATTTTCAGGAAAGCCGTCACCGTACGGCACTGGTCGTCAACGAATATGGCGAACTGCAGGGTCTGGTCACGCCGGAAGACATCATCGAGGAGCTGATCGGCGAGTTCACCACGTCAATTCCGCGAGGCGCAAACTCGCGCGGCGGCTGGAACGAGGAAGGCGAGTGCATCGTCGCGGGCAGCATGCCGTTGCGCGAGCTGAACCGTTGGCTACAGTTGACGCTGCCGACCGACGGGCCAAAAACGCTCAATGGGTTGATTCTGGAAGTACTCGAGGAAATCCCCGACGGCGATGTGTGCGTGCAGATCGGCGAGATCAAACTCGAGGTGATGCGCAGTGACGATCAGGCGGTTCGCACCGTCAAGATATTTAAGCCAGGTTCACGCTCGGGGGCGAAGAGCAAGGCGCCGCGACGCCTGACCGGAGAGGCGTGAGGCACGCCTGGCCATCCGGCTGAATAGCGGCCGTGACCGGCGTAATGGATGATGGAGTCGTTGTGTTCTACAGGCGGCTCCAGCCGGTTTCCGATGTCATCCTCTTACCGTTCCGCGCCGGCGGGTATCAAGCATCACGCGGCGAATCTTGTTGCCGCGGGCAACGTATCGCACCGTGCCCTCGCGACTGAAGCCGAGGCGGTCGCTGGGTCGGCCATATCCACACCGCCTGCGCCATCTCAACCGTCAGGGGTCAGGCCGTTCGCCGGGGCAACCCGCGAGGACGCCCCCAGCCGCAACCCCGCACCCGCCCTTGCCGATGCCGACAACACCCCCGCCGTCCGTCTGCTGAACGAGACGCTGCGGGAAGCCACGCGCCGCAATGCATCCGACCTGCATATCGAGCCGGCCGAACAGGGTTGGCGGATGCGTCTGCGAATCGATGGCGTGCTGCATGCCATCGCGCAACCACCCGCGCATCTGCGCGACGCGTTCATCACGCGCGTGAAGGTCCTGGCGCGCATGGACATTGCCGAACGACGGATTCCGCAGGACGGCCGCCTGCGCATTGCGACGAGCCCGGGGCGCTTCGAAGACTATCGGGTGAACTCTCTGCCCACGCTATTCGGCGAAAAGCTAGTGCTACGCCGGCTCGACGCTCTACCCACGACGCTCTCGCTCGATTCGCTCGGGCTCGATCCCGCTCAGCGCCTTGCGCTCGAAGCGGCCATCGGCGCACCGCATGGACTAGTGCTCGTGACCGGTCCAACCGGCAGCGGCAAGACACTCTCGCTGTACTGCTTCCTGCAGATGCTGAACGCTGAATCACGCAATGTCTGCTCCGTCGAAGACCCCGCTGAAATCCAGCTGGCCGGCATCAATCAGGTCAGCGTACGCGAGAAGGCCGGCCTCACGTTCGCCGTCGCGCTACGCGCCTTCCTGCGCCAGGATCCGGATGTGATCATGGTTGGCGAGATTCGCGATGAAGAGACCGCGGACGTCTCCGTCAAGGCCGCGCAGACCGGCCACCTCGTGCTCTCCACGCTGCACACCAACGACGCGCCCGCTGCCATCGCTCGCCTGATCGATATCGGCGTCGAGCCGTACAACCTCGCCGCGGCGCTGCGGATGGTCACAGCGCAACGCCTCGTGCGGCGACTGTGCGTAGCGTGCCGGGCGCCGGCGCCGCAATCGGCAACGGCCTTGAATGCGGCCGGCTTCGCCGATGATCAACTCGACGGTTGGTGCCCTTACGAAGCGAAGGGCTGCGAAGCATGTCACGGTATCGGCTACCGCGGGCGCATCGGCATTCACCAGGTCATGCCGGTGTCGGACGCGATGCGCGAGCTGATCGTTGCAAGCGCGGGCACCCATGCGCTCGCCCGCCTTACTCACACTGAGCGCGTAACCACGCTGCGCGATGCCGCGCTAGCGCGCGTGCGGGACGGTACGACCAGTCTCGCCGAAGCCCTGAGCGCTACCGAGGTCGCATAACGATGATGAATCGTGCATCCTCCGACACCGAAATGCTCGACGTGCGTTTTGCATGGCGCGGCGTCGACGCAACCGGCACGCAGCATAGCGGCACGCTGATTGCGCCAGACACGGACGCCGTCCGGGCCGTGCTCAAGCGCGACAAGCTGTTCGTCGTCGAGATCAAGGCGCTTGGGCCGGCGCCGCGTCCCAAAGCTCGCGCGGCTGACGTGACGAGGTTCACGCGCCAGCTCGCAAGCCTGCTGCGCGCCGGATTGCCGCTCGCACCTTCGCTCGATCTGCTGGCGCACGCACCTGCGCCCCGTCAGCGCGGCATGTCGCGGATCGTCGGTGCCTTGGCGCGCGACATCACCGGCGGCCTGAGTTTCTCCGCGGCGCTGGCGCGGCATCCGGCGCAATTCAGCGCGCTGTATTGCCAGCTGGTCGCGGTCGGTGAAGCGGCCGGCGCGCTGCCTGCCGTGTTGGCTCGCGTCGCGGACGACCGCGAACGCGGCGCCGCACAACGCGCCAAAGTAAAGGCGGCGCTGACCTATCCGGTCGCGATCCTGTTGCTGGCGCTCGCTATCACGGCAGCACTACTGGTCTGGGTCGTGCCAACCTTCAAGCAGATCTTCGACGGCTTCGGCGCGCGCTTGCCGGTGCCGACGCAGATCGTGATAGCGCTATCCGCCGGCGCAGCACGCTGGAGCGTGCCCGCACTAGCATGCGCAGTGACGGCCGGTGCCGCCCTGTCCTACCTGCTGCGTCGTTCGGAAGCAGCGCGGATGACGCTTGGCCGACTGTCGCTAAGATTGCCCATAGCTGGCCCACTGCTGGCCACGCTATGTGCCGCCCGCTGGAGCCGCGCACTCGGCACCCTGCTGTCCGCCGGCACGCCACTCGCCGACGCGTTCGACTCGCTCACGCACGCCACCGGCAACGCGTGGTTCGATCGCGCCACCGTCGACATCGCCGCCCGCCTGCGGCGCGGCGAACGCCTGGCCGCGGCGATGCGCGCGGTACATTGCTTTCCGCCCGAAGTGGTTCAGCCGGTTGCCGTCGCAGAGGAGTCCGGTGCATTGGACGCGATGCTGATCGACGTGGCGTCACTCAGCGATCGTCAGGTCGACGAAAAGATCGGCACACTTGCCAGCCTGTGCGAACCGCTGGTGATCATCGTGCTGGGGACGCTGGTCGGCGGCCTTGTGATTGCGATGTATCTTCCCATCATTCAACTCGGCAACGTGGTGTAGCATCGCAGCCGAATCCCACTCTTTTGCCATGCCGGCTAACTACGCAACCGTGTCAGACACTTCCTTCAGCGCGCTTCATGGCCATGTTGCGGCCGGCTTCGGCGCCAGCTTTGGCATCTTGCCGGCCGGCCTGCAATTCACCTTCGCCGTCGTTTTCGGGCTGGTCATCGGCAGCTTTCTGAGCGTGGTGGCGCATCGCCTGCCCATCATGCTCGAGCGTGCATGGCACGACGAAGTCAGCGGCACCACCGACCAGCCGCCAGTGGACGATGGCCTGCCGGCGCGCTACAACCTGTGGCTGCCGCGCAGCGCGTGCCCGCACTGCGGACACGTACTGCGCGCGTGGGAAAACATCCCGGTGGTGAGCTACGTGTTGTTGCGCGGGCGATGTTCCGCGTGCAAGGCCCACGTGTCGATACGCTATCCGTTAATCGAGATCGCTAGCGCTGCCTGCGCCGCGGGAGCCCTGAGCGTGTTCGGTCCTACCACGATGGCACTCGCCGCGTTCGGTTTGTGCGCCGCGCTGCTTGCCACGAGCGCGATAGACATCGACACGCACCTGCTGCCCGACTCGCTGACGCTGCCGCTGCTATGGGCCGGGCTGATCGTCAATTTCAACGGCATGTTCGCCAGCCTGCATAGTGCGGTCGCCGGCGCGATTGCGGGCTATCTTGTACTGTGGGTAGTCCACTGGGTATTCAAGCTCGTGCGCGGCATCGAAGGCATGGGTTACGGAGACTTCAAGCTGCTCGCCGCACTCGGCGCGTGGCTCGGCTGGGCCGCGTTGCCGCAGATCGTGTTGATCGCCGCGGTGACCGGCGCAGTCGTGGGGCTTGCCGCTACGTGGCGCGGGCGGATGCGCTTCGAAGAACCGTTGCCGTTCGGTCCGTTTCTCGCGGCCGGCGGCGCGATCACCCTGTTTCTCGGCTCCCCGCTCTATCTCGCACTCGGAGGCTGACGCATGTTTGCTGTGGGACTGACAGGCGGCATCGGCAGCGGCAAATCCACTGTCGCGGACCTGTTCGCGACGAACGGTGTGGCAATCGTCGATACCGATCTGATTGCTCATCAGATCACCGCGCCGAACGGCGTCGCGATGCCGCAGATCGCCAGCGAGTTCGGTGCCGCGTTCGTAGCAGCGGACGGTTCCATGGATCGCGCCCGCATGCGCGCGCTGATCTTTAGCGACGAGCAGGCGCGTCGGCGTCTTGAAGGCATCACGCACCCGTTGATCCGCGCCGAAACCGAGCGTGCGAGAAACGCGGCCAGCGGACCCTACGTCATGATGGTGGTGCCGCTGCTGGTCGAATCGGGCGCCTGGAAAACACGTGTGGACCGTATATTGACCGTGGACTGCAGCGTCGAAACCCAGGTCTCGCGTGTGATGCGCCGCAACGCCTTCGGCCGCGAACAGGTGCTTGCCATCATCGCCCGTCAGGCAACCCGCGAGGCGCGTCTCGCCGCGGCCGACGACGTCGTCGTGAACGACAGCAACACCTCGATAGATGAACTCACCTGGCAGGTCGAGGCGCAGCACGCTTTGTACCTGTCGCTCGCCAGCGCGTGAGCCAGATCAACGGCACGGGAGATGGCCCCTCGCGACAGTTCAGTCCTGTCGCAATAAAGAACAGAGGGCGCATTCAAACAATCGCAAAACACGGAGAGAAACTCGCAAAAGCGCACCAAAAAAGTGTGTGATTGCTAGGGTAGTCGCACGGCATTAGAATGTTCTGCATTCCCGTCACCGACCACGCCCGAGGCGAGCCCGCTTGATCCTTTACGAGTATCCCTTCAACGAGCGAATCCGGACGCTATTGCGCCTCGAAGACCTGTTCGAGCGCTTCACGTTCTTTCTGACTCAGGAAGACGCCAGGGAACATCATGTCGCGCTGACGACATTGTTCGAAATCTCTGAGGTCGCGGGTCGCGCGGATCTGAAGTCGGATCTGATGAAGGAACTCGAGCGGCAACGGCAAACGCTCGCACCGTTCCGCGGCAATCCGGGCATCGAGCAGAATGCCCTTGAGGCCGTACTGGGCGAGATCGAACAGACGCTGTCAGGACTGTCCCAGATGCAGGGCAAGACTGGCCAGCATCTTGCAGACAATGAATGGCTCGCGAGTATCCGCAGCCGTGCAATCATCCCGGGCGGCACCTGCAAATTTGACCTGCCGTCTTACTACGCCTGGCAGCAAACTCACCCGGATCAGCGTCGCCAGGACATCGCCAAATGGGTCACTCCGCTTCTGCCGTTGCGCGATGCAGCGACCATCGTTCTGCGTCTGGCGCGTGAATCGGGTCAGGCGTCGAAGGTGATGGCGATGCAGGGCAGCTACCAGCAGATGTTGTCTGGCCGCTCGTACCAGTTGATGCAGGTGCGGGTTCAGCCCGAGCTGCGGGTCATTCCCGAGGCAAGTGCCAACAAGTACATGCTGTGGGTACGCTTCACCGTGCAGGATGGCGATCTGCGGCCGCGCGCCGTTGATGTCGACGTGCCGTTCCAGCTTACGCTCTGCAGCCTGTAACGTGATGGTCTCGGCTGTGCTTGTGGGGCCGCCTTTCAAACAGCGAAAATGCCCCTATATTAGAAACTTGTCCCGTTTGCGATTGATTGCCTGACCGAATGATTACTGTCGTTAAATGCCCAACCTGCGCAAAGGAAGTCCTCTGGACGCCTGAAAACCGCTTCCGCCCGTTCTGCTCCGACCGTTGCAAGCAGATCGACCTCGGTGCGTGGGCCGCCGAGAAATACAAGATCGGCGGCACTGACGAAGAAGCGCCTTCAGACGACGAACCGAGCGGCGACTACAACCCGCACTGAGTGCCGAGTTGCGTCGACGCATTTCCCAGCGTCTTGCGCGCCACGCCGTTATTCCGCAGCAAGCCACTCCAGCACTGGAATGGTCGCGGGCAGCAGCGGCGACACTTCCGCAGGCAGCGATTGCCAGACAAACGCCTGCCCCTCGCGGCCATGCGGATCACCTGTCCACTGTGTCACCTTGCAGAAATAAAGCCGCACATAGGCATGCGGATAGTCGTGCTCAAGCGTATGCCAGCGATGGCTCGCCTTGACCTCGATGCCCAGTTCCTCGTGCAGTTCACGGGCCAGCGCCGCTTCAACTGATTCACCCGGCTCCAGCTTGCCGCCCGGAAATTCCCAATAACCTTCGTAGGGCTTCCCCGCCGGCCGTTGCGCGAGCAGATAGCGCCCATCGGGCTGCACCAGCACGCCGACCGCCACTTCGGTGACAGGGCGGCCAGTTGGGTTCGCAGCAGGCGCGTGAGTGGTGTTGGTAGCGTCCGTCATGCCTGCGACTTCCGGCCTGACCAGTCGCGCGCAAACTGCCACGCCACACGTCCCGAGCGCGAACCGCGTTCGAGCGCCCACACCAGTGCATCGCCGCGCGCCGATTCGATCTCAGCGGCGGCGCAGCCAAAATGCTGCAGCCAGTGCCCGACGATCGCCAGATAGTCGTCCTGCTTGAACGGATAAAAGCTGACCCACAGGCCGAAGCGCTCCGACAGAGAGATCTTTTCTTCGACCACTTCACCCGGGTGAATCTCGCCATCGGACGTGTGCTTGTACGTCTCGTTGTCACTCATGTACTCGGGCAACAGATGGCGGCGGTTCGACGTGGCATAGATCAGCACGTTATCGGACTGGGCCGCCACCGAGCCGTCGAGCGCTACCTTCAGCGCCTTGTAGCCCGACTCGCCATCCTCGAACGACAGGTCATCGCAGAACACGACGAAGCGCTCCGGGCGCTCCGAGATCAGGTCGACGATATCGCCCAGGTCGTGCAGGTCGTCCTTGTCTACTTCGATCAGGCGCAGCCCGTCTTTTGCGAAAGCGTTCAGGCAGGCCTTGATCAGCGAAGACTTGCCGGTGCCGCGCGCGCCTGTCAGCAGCACGTTGTTGGCGGGCTGCTTGCGCACGAACTGACGTGTGTTCTGCTCGATCAGCCCTTTCTGGCGGTCGATGTTCTGCAGATCGTCGAGCGTGATGTCCGAGATGGCCGGCACCGGCTGCAGGTAGCCACGCCCCTGGCGCTTGCGCCAGCGGAAGGCGACCGCTGCCGACCAGTCGACGTCGGGCGTAGCAGGCGGAAGCACGGCTTCCAGGCGGCCGAGCAATGCTTCGGCACGAGTCAGAAACTGTTCGAGTTTATCCATGACGAAAATTTAGGCTGATCGGATACTGGCTTACGAGCGATAGTCGGCGTTGATGCTCACGTATTCATGCGACAGATCGCACGTCCAGATCGTGGCATGCGCGTCGCCGCGACCGAGTACCACGCGAATCAGGATCTCGGCCTTCTTCATCACGCGCTGCCCGTCTTCCTCACGGTACTCCGGATTGCGCCCGCCTGCCTTGGCGACCAGCACGTCGTCCAGATACAGGTCGATCTTGCCGACATCGAGATCTGTCACGCCCGCATAACCAATTGCCGCGAGGATCCGTCCAAGGTTCGGGTCCGAGGCGTAGAACGCCGTCTTGACCAGCGGCGAATGACCGATCGCATACGCGATCTGGCGGCATTCGGCCACGTTCGCACCGCCTTCGACCTGCACCGTCATGAACTTGGTGGCACCTTCGCCGTCACGCACAATCAGTTGAGCCAGTGTCTGCGCGACCTCGGTCACCGCATCGCGCAGTGTCGCGTAAGCGGGCGAATCGGTGCTCGTGACCGCCGGCAGGCTCGACTTGCCCGAGGCGATCAGGATGAACGAGTCGTTGGTCGACGTATCGCCGTCGATCGTGATGCAATTGAACGAGCGATCCGCGACATGCTTGACCAGCGCATCGAGCACCGGCTGCGAAACCGCTGCGTCGAACGCGAGGAAGCCCAGCATGGTCGCCATATTCGGCTTGATCATGCCGGCGCCCTTGCTGATACCGGTCATCGTCACCGTGTGGCCGTCGATCGTCACCTGGCGCGAGGCTGCTTTCGCCAGCGTGTCGGTGGTCATGATGGACTGCGCCGCCTCGTACCAGTGCGCGGCCCGGCGATTCTCCAGCGCAGCGGGCAGGCCAGCCTTCAGGCGGTCCACCGGCAACGGTTCGAGAATCACGCCGGTCGAGAACGGCAGCACCTGCTCGGGGGCGACGCCGGTCAGACGCGCCAGTTCGACGCAAGTCTCGCGAGCATGCGCGAGGCCCGGCTCGCCAGTGCCTGCATTCGCGTTACCGGTATTGATTACCAGCGCCCGAATCGCCTTGCCGCCCGCGCGAACGTGGTCCAGATGCTCGCGGCACACCGTGACAGGCGCCGCGCAAAACCGGTTCGACGTGAACACGCCGCCAACCGTCGCGCCTTCTTCAACGGAAATGACCAGCACGTCCTTGCGGTTCGGCTTACGAATGTTCGCTTCAGCCCAGCCTAGCGTGACGCCGGCGACGGGATGGAGTTGAGCGGGATCGATCGAGGGGAAATTGACAGCCATGGTCGCGACCTGTCTAAGTTGAAAATGCCGGCATAGAGCCGGCATCGGAAATCACAATGGGGTGGAACGACGTGCGACGCACCACCGCGGAGTCACCAGCAAAACGCTGGGTAAAACGATGCGGCGCGCTCGAGGCGCGCCGCTGGGTCAATCTCAAGCAATCTTGCCGTGGCACTGCTTGTACTTCTTGCCGCTGCCGCAGGGGCAAGGGTCGTTACGGCCCACCTTCGGCACGTTGTCTGCAAACGGCTCGGCCGTTGCACGCGCTCCGCTGTGGCTCATCGCGTCGCCGATCATGGCGGCGGTCGCCACTTCAGCCGCTACAGGCGCAGCGGCTTCCACAACTTCGGCATGTCGGAACTCGACATTCTCGAGGTGGCTACCCTGCTCTTCGAAATCCTCGGCAGCCTGTTCCAGTTGTTCCCGCGATTCGATCTGCACGTTCATCACCGTGCGCGTGACGCTGAGCTTCACATCGTCCAGCATCGCAGCAAACAATTCGAACGCTTCGCGCTTGTATTCCTGCTTCGGATTCTTCTGCGCATAACCGCGCAGATGGATACCCTGACGCAGGTGGTCGAGCGCGGCGAGGTGTTCGCGCCAGTTCCGATCCAGCGTTTGCAGCAAGATGGAGCGTTCGAAGTTGCTGAAGGACTCGCGGCCAACCAGCGTCACCTTCGATTCGTACGCTTCGTCCGCCGCGGCGATCACGGCTTCGAGAATCTCGTCCACATTGATCGAAGACGATTCGTTGATCATTTCCTGAATGGCGAGATCGAGCTGCCACTCTTTGCGCAGCACTTCTTCGAGCTCGGGCACGTCCCACTGTTCTTCGATACTGCCGGCCGGCACGAACTGATGGACGATGTCGGTGATCACGCCATGGCGCATGGCGCCGATGGTTTCCGTGATGTCATTCGCCTCGAGCAACTCATTGCGCTGCTGGTAGATCACCTTGCGCTGATCGTTCGATACATCGTCGTATTCGAGCAACTGCTTACGAATATCGAAGTTGCGTGCCTCGACCTTGCGCTGCGCCGATTCGATCGAGCGCGTGACGATGCCCGCTTCGATCGCCTCGCCTTCCGGCATCTTCAGGCGATCCATGATGGCGCGCACGCGGTCGCCGGCGAAAATACGCAGCAGCGGATCTTCCAGCGACAGATAGAAGCGCGACGAACCCGGGTCACCCTGACGGCCGGCACGGCCGCGCAACTGGTTGTCGATCCGGCGCGATTCGTGACGTTCGGTGCCGATGATGTGCAGACCGCCCGCGGCCTTCACCTGATCGTGCAGTGCCTGCCACTCGTCGTGCAGCTTCTGGATGCGGCGTTCCTTCTCGTCCGACGGGATAGCCGGGTCGGCTTCGATAAATGCAGCCTGCTTCTCGGCGTTGCCGCCCAGCACGATGTCGGTACCGCGACCGGCCATGTTGGTGGCGATGGTCACGCGCTTCGGACGGCCCGCTTCCGCGACGATCTCGGCTTCCCGCGCGTGCTGCTTGGCGTTCAGCACTTCGTGCGGCAAACCGGTCTGCTTGAGCAGATGCGACAGCAGTTCGGAGTTTTCGATCGACGTGGTGCCGACCAGCACCGGCTGGCCGCGCTCGTAGCAATCGCGGATGTCGCGAATCACCGCGTCGTAGCGCTCCTTGGCCGTCTTGTAGATCTGATCCTGCTTGTCGACCCGCCGGGACGGACGGTTCGTCGGGATCACGACCGTTTCCAGCCCGTAGATCTCGTTGAATTCGTACGCTTCCGTGTCCGCCGTGCCGGTCATGCCCGACAACTTCGCGTACATCCGGAAGTAGTTCTGGAACGTGATCGATGCGAGCGTCTGGTTTTCGCTCTGGATCTTGACGTGTTCCTTCGCCTCGACGGCCTGGTGCAGGCCATCCGACCAGCGGCGACCCGACATCAGACGGCCGGTGAACTCGTCGACGATCACGACTTCGCCGTTCTGCACCACGTAATGCTGATCTTTGTAGAACAGCGTGTGCGCACGCAAGGCGGCGTACACGTGGTGCATCAGCGTGATGTTCTGGGGCGCGTAGAGGCTTTCGCCTTCGCCGATCAGGCCCCACTCGGAGAGCAGGCGCTCGGCCTTTTCGTGGCCCGATTCCGTCAGGAACACCTGACGGCCTTTCTCGTCCAGCGTGTAGTCGCCCGGCTTTTCGACGCCCGTACCATCCGCCTTTTCCTCGCCGATCTGACGCTCGAGCAGCGGCGGCAGCGCATTCATGCGCACATACAGCTCGGTGTGGTCTTCAGCCTGACCGGAGATGATCAGCGGCGTACGCGCTTCGTCGATCAGGATCGAGTCCACTTCGTCGACGACCGCAAAATTCAACGACCGCTGCACCCGCGCATCGGTCTCGTAGACCATGTTGTCGCGCAGGTAGTCGAAGCCGAATTCGTTGTTCGTGCCGTAGGTGATATCCGCGCCGTAGGCCTGCTGCTTCATGCCATGGTCCATCTGCGACAGGTTGATGCCGACTGACAGACCGAGGAAGTTATACAGGCGCGCCATCCATTCGGCGTCGCGTTGCGCGAGGTAATCGTTCACCGTCACGACGTGGACGCCGCGCCCGGTCAGCGCATTCAGGTAGACCGGCAGCGTAGCGACGAGCGTTTTGCCTTCGCCGGTGCGCATTTCGCCGATCTTGCCGTAATGCAACACCATTCCGCCGATCAGCTGGACGTCGAAGTGGCGCATTTTCAGGACGCGCTTGCTCGCCTCCCGGCACACCGCGAAGGCCTCCGGCAGCAGTTTGTCGAGCGACTCGCCGCTGGCGATGCGCTGGCGGAATTCACCCGTTTTGGCGCGCAGTTCGTCATCCGTCAATTGCTCGATCTGCGGTTCGAGCGCATTGATCGCCGCGACGGTCTTTTGATATTGCTTGACTAGCCGCTGGTTGCGGCTGCCAAAAATCTTTTGTAGAAAACCGGTGGTCATCGGATCGGTGTCTGCGTCGCGGCTTCGGCTGGTTCACGGCATGCGGTTTGATCGCATGCCGGTCCGGGGTCGGAAGTGCCTCGGCGGCTTAGTCCAAGAGTGAATTCGAATCGGGCATTTTAGCACGCGCCCCAGAGCGCGCCTGTGTCACAGGCGCGACGTAGGGATAGCGTGTAGAGCTCCGGCCAGAGCCTCAATGAGCCCGGCCCGGGGCACATCCCGCGCGGTACAATCCCGGCGTGAGCGCACATTGTGTGCGACCACGCCCTACTATCCTACATGAGCCGCTCCCCGTCGTTTTCAAGGCCGCCGCCCAGGCAGTTCAACACGCGCCGCCCGCAACCGGTCTCCGAAGTGCTCAAGCGCACGGATGCGTTTGCCGCCCTGCGCGCCGGTGTGGAGCAGATCGCCTCGCTCGAGAAGGATCTACGCGAATTGTTGCCGGATTATTTGGGTTCGAGCGTTGAACCGGGTTTTATCAAGGATGGCGTACTGGCACTTTTTGCCGCGCATAACGCGCTAGCGGCGCGTTTGCGGCATCTTGAGCCACGGCTATTGTCCGATCTGCAGCAGCGCGGCTGGTCGGTCAATTCCCTGAGAATCCGCGTGCGTCCGCAGGCGGTAAAAGAGCCGCCGCCCGTCAAACAGGCGCGCATGACCCCGGCAGGCGCCGATGCCTTGCATGCGCTGAGCGAGTCGCTCGCGCCATCGCCGTTGCAGGCCGCGCTCGCGAGGATGGCGGCCCGGCATCTACGGAATCGCGAGAGCAAAAAATAAGCGGCCCAAGGGGCCGCTTATTTTTTCTACCTGAGAGCCAAACCCGACCGCACTGCATCACGCAGCGGGTCGCTGGCGGAAGGAATCAGGCAAATGCCGTCTGCGTATCGAACGCAAAGCCACGCGGGGCCTTTTGCGTATCTTCAAACGTGACGATTTCGTATGCGTCTTCGTGCTTCAGCAGTTCGCGCAGCAGCGCGTTGTTCAGGCCGTGGCCCGACTTGTACGCCGTGTACGAGGCGAGCAACGGATGGCCGACCACATACAGGTCGCCAATCGCGTCGAGCATCTTGTGCTTCACGAACTCGTCGTCGTAGCGCAAGCCGTCGTTGTTGAGGATGCGGTATTCGTCCAGTGCGATGGCGTTGTCCATGCTGGCGCCGCGGGCAAGGCCCAGTTCGCGCAGCATTTCCACTTCATGCGCATAACCGAAGGTACGGGCCCGTGCGATGTCACGCACGTACGACGTATGCGCAAAGTCCACTTCCAGCGCCTGGCCGGTCTTGTCGACCGCCGGGTGACGAAAATCGATGGTGAATTTGAGCTTGAAGCCGAAAAACGGGTCCAGACGGGCAAACTTGTCGCCGTCAATGATTTCGACCGGCTTCGTGACCTTGATGAATTTCTTCGCGGCATTCTGCTCCTCGACACCCACCGACTGAATCAGAAACACGAACGTGGCGGCGCTGCCGTCCATGATCGGAATTTCTTCGGCGGTAACGTCAACGTACAGATTGTCGATACCGAGGCCCGCGCAGGCCGACATCAAATGTTCGATGGTCGAGACGCGCACGCCGTCCTTCTGGAGCACAGACGCCAGACGTGTGTCGCCGATCGACGTCGTGGCCGCCGGAATCTCAACGGGAGTCGGCAAGTCCACACGCGTGAACACGATGCCGGTGTCAGGAGCGGCCGGGCGGAGCGTCAATTCGACCTTACGGCCGGAGTGAACGCCGATGCCGACAGTCTTGACAATCGATTTGATAGTGCGCTGCTTCAACATGGTGATCTTCTGTTCGATTGAAAATCCCAATCGGGACTTTTTATTCCATAGCGCGAAGTATACTCCATTACCCTGGGAAACGTGATTTCCGAGGAGGTATCAATCTGTTTCTCTACATTACCCAGAGGGTAAAGCGTGACGGGCCGATGTCCCGGAACGGAGGCGTTTCCGGTCATCAGCCCGCGTTACGGCTTGTCACATGAATGCCTTCTGGCCGTTGCCCCGGCACAACGTAACGCCGGGAAAAGGCCGTTTGGCACCCTGTACTAGCTCAACGTGGCGAGGATACTGCCCGCATCGCTGACTTCGAACTTGCCGGGTGCCTCGACGTTCAGCGTCTTGACCACGCCGTCGTCGACCACCATCGCGTAGCGCTGGGAACGAATCCCCATGCCGCGCGCCGACAGGTCCTGCTCCAGACCGAGCGCCCGCGTGAAAGCCGCACTACCGTCCGCCATCATGCGCACCTTGCCCGAGGTGTGCTGATCGCGTCCCCACGCGCCCATGACGAACGCGTCGTTGACGGACACGCACCAGATTTCATCGATGCCGGCAGCGCGCAACTGCTCGGCATGCTCGACATAACCCGGTACATGCTTGGCCGAACAGGTCGGCGTGAACGCGCCCGGCAATCCAAAGATCACCACGCACTTACCCGCCGTCTGCTCGCGCACGTCGAAGCTGTTCGGTCCGATCGTGCAGCCCGCACGCTCCTCTTCGATTAACTCAAAGACGGTTGCGCCGGGTAGCTTTTCACCCACCTTAATCATGGCTCAGTCCTTCACGTCAATGCGGAGCATGCCCGCACGTCGTCGTGCCGCAGTGAATCGTGCAGTCGCGCACCTGCCCCAACTTTTGCGCTACCTGCCGGCCGCATCTGCCAGCGACAGCCGCCCCATCCGCTTCGCGAATCCGAAGGGGGCACCTGTCCTTGCCGCGTTTCCGGAGAAACCGCGGCCTGCTTTGCCGTCCACTCGCCACGCTCGTGCATTCCCTGCTCGCACGCAATTCACGTGCCGCAGCGAAAGCCTGCTCGTATGCGTCAGTCCGCCTGCTTGCGCAGGAATGCCGGGATATCGTACGTATCGACGCCTTTTTCCTGCAGCGCCTGCACGTGCGATGCCGCCGTGTCACGCGAAGTGCGCCACACTGCCGGCGTATCCAGCGCGCCGTAGTCTGCCGTGCTTGCGTAATGTTGCGGAGCGTGCCCGTGCTGCATTGCACCAACCGGCTGGTTGTCCGTACCGGTACGCAGCAGCGTCATCGGAGCCGATTGCTGCTTCTTCGCAGCACGGCCCAGACCCGTTGCCACCACCGTCACGCGCAGCGCGTCGCCCATTGCATCATCGTATACCGCGCCGAAAATCACCGTTGCGTCTTCCGCCGCGTAGCTCTTGATGGTGTTCATCACTTCGCGGGTTTCCGACAGACGCAGCGAACGGCTCGACGTGATGTTGACCAGCACGCCACGTGCGCCCGACAGGTCCACGCCTTCCAGCAGCGGGCTGGCAACAGCCTGCTCGGCAGCCAGACGCGCGCGATCGACGCCGGCAACCGTCGCCGTGCCCATCATCGCCTTGCCCTGCTCGCCCATTACCGTCTTCACGTCTTCGAAGTCGACGTTCACCAGACCGTCGACGTTGATGATTTCAGCGATACCGGCAACTGCGTTGTTCAGAACGTCGTCCGCGCACTGGAAGCACTTGTCCATCTCGGCGTCATCGCCCATCACCTCGAACAGCTTGTCGTTCAGAACGACGATCAGCGAGTCGACGTGATCCTCCAGTTGCTGCGATCCAGCTTCTGCTACACGCATGCGCTTGCCGCCTTCGAATTCGAACGGCTTGCTGACCACGCCAACAGTCAAAATACCCATTTCCTTGGCGATCTGCGCCACGACCGGAGCTGCCCCCGTGCCCGTGCCGCCACCCATGCCTGCGGTGATGAACACCATGTGTGCGCCGCGCAATGCGTCTGCGATACGCTCACGTGCTTCTTCTGCTGCGGCGCGGCCCATTTCCGGCTTGGCGCCAGCGCCAAGACCGGTGTTGCCGAGCTGGATCACCGACGACGCGCGCGAACGCGACAGAGCCTGCGCGTCCGTGTTCATCACGATGAAGTCGACGCCTTGCACGCCTTTGTTGATCATGTGCTGAACGGCATTGCCGCCAGCGCCACCGACTCCGATCACCTTGATGATGGTGCCGTTGGTTTCGGTTTCCAGCATCTGGAATTCCATGTTGCCTCCGTCAAGATAAAAAATTGCAGCCACTCGGCCGTTATTCGGCAGGAGATCGGGCAACCTCCTGTCGCGCGCCGGCCGCCGGCACCAGCGCGTATTGCGAAATCTGTGCGTACTGCGAATGCTTTAAAAATTACCCAGGAACCAGTCCTTCATGCGCGTGAACACCTGGCCCATCGAGCCGGATTGCACCGCCACCTTGCGGCCGCGCATCCGTTGGGAACGTCCTTCCACCAGCAGGCCCATCGCAGTCGAGTAGCGCGGGTTGCGCACTACATCCGCGAGACCGCCTGCGTATTCGGGCACGCCGATGCGCACCGGCTTCAGGAAGATGTCCTCACCCAGTTCGACCATGCCAATCATCATCGACGCGCCGCCGGTCAGCACCACGCCGGAGCTCAGCAGTTCCTCGTAACCCGACTCGCGCACCACCTGCTGCACGAGTGAAAACAGTTCTTCGACACGCGGCTCGATCACCGCCGCCAGCGCCTGGCGCGACAGCGTGCGCGGACCGCGCTCGCCCAGACCCGGCACTTCGATCATCTCGTCCGGATCGGCCAAAGCCTGCTTGGCGATGCCGTAATCCACCTTGATGTCTTCCGCATCCGGCGTCGGCGTGCGCAGCGCCATCGCGATATCGCTCGTGATCTGGTCACCGGCGATTGGAATCACCGCGGTGTGGCGGATCGCGCCTTCGCTGAAAATCGCGATGTCCGTCGTGCCGCCGCCGATATCCACCAGCACCACGCCCAGTTCCTTCTCGTCTTCGGTCAGCACTGCCAGCGACGACGCCAGCGGCTGCAAGATCAGATCGTTCACTTCGAGGCCACAACGGCGCACGCACTTGACGATGTTCTGCGCCGCGCTCACCGCGCCCGTCACGATATGCACTTTCACTTCGAGGCGAATGCCGCTCATCCCAATCGGTTCGCGCACATCTTCCTGACCGTCGATGATGAATTCCTGGGTCAGGATGTGCAGCACCTGCTGATCGGTCGGGATGTTGATCGCCTTGGCTGTCTCGATCACGCGGGCCACATCGGCCTGCGTCACTTCTTTTTCCTTGATCGCCACCATGCCGCTCGAATTGAAGCTGCGGATATGGCTGCCGGCGATCCCCGTGAATACATTGGTGATCTTGCAGTCGGCCATCAGCTCCGCTTCTTCGAGCGCACGCTGAATAGACTGCACGGTGGCCTCGATGTTCACCACCACACCCTTTTTGAGCCCCTTCGATTCGCTCTGGCCGAGGCCGATCACCTCGTAGTGACCTTCGCCTTTCAGCTCGGCGACGATGGCCACGACCTTCGACGTCCCGATGTCGAGGGCGACCAGCAGATCTTTATAGTCTTTACTCATAGCGTGCTCATTGCGTGTGATGTCCTGTTACTTCTTGCCCTTGTCGGGTTCGGTGATAAAGCGCATACCTGCTGCGCGAATCGCGAAACCGTTCGGATAGCGCAAGTCCGCATACTCGATATCCTTCCCCCAACGTTGCGTCACTGCTGCCCACGCCGCTGTCAGGCGCTTGCTGCGATCGAGCAGCGTCTGCTGATTGCGCTCGCGCCCCAACTCGATCTGCGTACCGTTCGACAACTTGACCGTCCACGCGTAACGCGGTGACAGCGTGACCTCTTCCGGTGTCGCACCCAGCGGGGCAAACCACTTCTTGAAGTCGCGATATCGCGCGACCACTTCTTGCGCCGTGCCATCGGGACCGTCGAAGGCCGGCAAATCCTCTTCGAGCTCGCCCTGGTTCGCGGTGAACAGTTCGCCGTCCACGCTCACCAGCTGATCGCTGCCCCACGTTGCTAGCGGTTTGTACTCTTCCAGAGTGACAGCCAGTGCGTTCGGCCAGACGCGCCGCACACTCGCATGACGCACCCACGGCATCTGCTCGAAAGCCTGGCGCGCCGCGTCCAGATCGACCGTGAAAAAATTGCCCTTTAAGCGGCCCACTACGCCCGCACGCACCGTCGGCGAATTGATGTGCTCGGTGTCGCCGTCGATCTGGATTTCGCGCAGCGCAAAGCTCGGCCGCTGCACCAGCCACACTCCGCCGGCCGCCAGCAGCACGAGCACCAGCAACGCGTGTAACGCGTTGGCGGCGAAATTGAGCTGGCGAACGTTGTTCCACATAGCGTCGGCGTCAGTCCTTCAGCGTGAGCGCCAACACGCTCACGACCAGATCTTTGTAGCTGATGCCAACCGCACGCGCCGCTTTCGGCGGCAGCGAGTGATCGGTCATGCCTGGGGCGGTGTTCACTTCCAGGAAATACGGATTGCCCTGTGCGTCCAGCATGAAATCGGCGCGGCCCCAATCGGTGCAGCCGAGCACGTCGAATGCGCGGCGCGCCAGCGCTTTCAGGCGTGCTTCCTCGGCCGGCGCCACGCCGCACGGAATCAGATACTGCGTGTCATTGGCGACGTACTTCGCGTGATAGTCGTAGAACTCGCCCGCCGGCACGATGCGGATTACCGGCAGATCGAGATCGCCCGCGATACACGCCGTGTATTCGCCGCCGCCTTCGATGCTCTTTTCCACCACCACGATCTTGTCGAACTTCGCAGCTTCTTCGAGCGCGGCCGGCAATGCGTCTGCGCTCTTGACCTTGATCACCGCGACGCTCGAGCCTTCACTCGCCGGCTTCACGAAGAGCGGCAAGCCAAGCTTCGCGACGATGTCCGTTGCACGCGCTGCGTAGTCGTCGCCGCGCAGCACCGCTTCGAACGGCGGCGTCGGCACGCCCAGTTGCTGCCACACGAGCTTGGTGCGGAACTTGTCCAGACCGAGCGCCGAGCCCAACACGCCGCTGCCCGTATAGCGAATGCCGTAGAAGTCCAGCGCGCCCTGAATCTGGCCGTTCTCGCCGTAGCCACCGTGCAGCGCGTTGAACGCGCGCACAAAACCTTCGTCTTTCAACGCCGCTAGCGGACGCTCGGCGGGATCGAACGGATGAGCGTCGATACCGGCCTCACGCAGCCCCTGCACCACGAGGCGGCCCGAGTTGAGCGACACTTCGCGCTCGGCGGATTCACCGCCGAGCAGGACTGCCACCTTGCCGAACTGTTTAGGATCGAAACTGCTCATTTCACACCTTCGTTTTGCGCGAGACGACCCGGCACACCACCAATCGAACCCGCACCCATCGTGATCACCACATCGCCGTCGCGCACGAGCGTCGTGAGCGCGTCCGGCACTTCTTCCACTGTTTCGACAAACACCGGCTCGGTCTTGCCCGCCACGCGAATTGCGCGAGCAAGCGCGCGGCCATCTGCGGCGACGATCGGCGCTTCGCCTGCCGAATAGACTTCGGTCAACACCAACGCATCGACGGTGGACAGCACCTTCACAAAATCTTCGAAGCAATCGCGCGTACGCGTGAAGCGGTGCGGCTGGAACGCGAGCACCAGACGACGACCGGGGAACGCACCACGTGCCGCGGCGATCGTCGCGGCCATTTCGACCGGGTGATGGCCGTAATCGTCGACCAGCGTGTAGGTGCCGCCGGGTTGATCAGCCGTCGTAACCGGCACTTCGCCGTAGCGCTGGAAGCGTCGGCCTACGCCGTTAAAATCTGCGAGTGCTCGCTGGATATCGGCATCTTTCACTTCAAGTTCAGTCGCAATTGCAATTGCGGCCAATGCGTTCTGCACATTGTGCGTACCGGGCAGGTTCAGCACGATGTCGATCGGCGCCGCATCTTCACGCAGCGCCGTGAAATGCATGCGGCCATCGTGAGCCTCGACATTCACCGCGCGCACCTGTGCCTCGGCCGCGAGACCATAGCGGATGATCGGCTTCGACACGAACGGCAGGATCTCCTTCACGTTCGGATCGTCGACGCACAGCACCGCGATGCCATAGAACGGCAGCCGATGCGTGAACTCGATAAACGCCTGCTTGAGCCGCGCAAAGTCGTGGCCGTAGGTGTCCATGTGATCGGCGTCGATGTTCGTGATGACTTCGATCACGGGGAACAGATTCAGGAACGACGCATCCGATTCGTCCGCTTCGGCCACGATGAAGTCGCCGGTGCCAAGGCGCGCATTCGCGCCAGCACTGATCAGCCGGCCGCCGATCACGAAGGTCGGATCGAGCCCGCCTGCGGCGAGCACGCTCGCCACCAGCGAAGTGGTAGTCGTCTTGCCGTGCGTGCCGGCGATGGCAATACCCTGCTTCAGGCGCATCAGCTCCGCGAGCATCACTGCGCGCGGCACGATCGGAATATGCCGATGACGCGCGGCGAGCACCTCCGGGTTGTCGCTGCGCACCGCAGTCGAAACGACCACGGCATTGGCGCCTTCGATGTTCCCGGCGTCGTGACCAATCGCAATACGCGCGCCGAGCGCGGCGAGCCGGTCGGTCACCGCGTTCTTCGCGAGGTCCGAGCCGCTTACCTGGTAGCCGAGATTCACCAGCACCTCGGCGATGCCGCTCATCCCTGCACCGCCGATGCCGACGAAGTGAATATGTTTGACGATGTGTTTCATTGTTGCCTTCCTTCTGTGCTCGGGCTCTGGCTCGGGACTACGCCTGCCACGGTGGCGCAAATCTGCGCGACCTGTTCGGTGGCATCGGGTTTCGCGAGCGAGCGCGAACGCTCTGCCATCTGCGCGAGCGTCTCGCGAGTCTGGCTACGCAACCAGGCGACGAGACCCTCCGCCGTCAGATCGCGTTGCTGCACTACCAGCGCCGCGCCGTGATCGGCGAGGAACGCTGCATTGGTTGTCTGGTGATCGTCGACTGCGAACGGGAACGGCACGAAGAACGCCGCCACGCCCACTGCCGCAATCTCGGCCACGGTCATCGCACCCGAGCGGCAGATCACCAGATCCGCTCTCGCGTAGGCGCTCGTCATGTCGTCGATGAACGGCACGAGTTGCACGTCCGCCTCTTCACCTTCCAGGGATAGCAAACCGGCTTGCGCGTAATTCGCTTTCAGCGCGTCGATATGCTTCGCGCCAGCCTGATGCACCACGCGCGGACGCTCCTCTGGCTTGAGCATCGCCAGCGCACGCGGCACGACTTCATTAAGCGCCGCCGCCCCAAGACTGCCGCCGACAACCAGCAGATTCAGCGGACCGCTGCGTTGTGCGTAGCGTGCTTTGGGTGTCAATGTGCGCGCAAGTTCCTCACGAATCGGATTACCGGTCCATTCAGCGTGCGGAAGCGCGTTCGGGAACGCCACGAGCACGCGTTTCGCGACCTTTGCCAGCACCTTGTTCGCGAGACCGGCGATCGAATTCTGTTCGTGCAGTACAAGCGGACGGCCGCTCAGCGCCGTCATCAAACCGGCCGGGAACGTGATGTAACCGCCCATGCCGAGCACGACGTCCGGCTTCACGCGACGCAGCACACTCAGGCTTTGGGCGCAGGCGCGAAGCAGATTGACCGGCAGCATCAGCTTGGTAATCAGGCCCTTGCCACGTAGACCGCCAAAGCGCACATATTCCATCGGGATGCCATGCTTGGGCACGAGCGTCGCTTCCATGCCGGCAGGGTTGCCGAGCCATACGACTTTCCAGCCCCACGCCTGCATCAGGTGAGCAACCGCGAGCCCCGGGAACACGTGTCCCCCGGTGCCGCCGGCCATCACCATCAGCGTGCGCTGTTGCATGGAGGTCATACTTTCCCTCCGCGCATCAGCACCCGGTTTTCGTAATCCACGCGCATCAGCAGACCAATCGCAATACAGTTCAGCAAGATGCCCGAGCCGCCGTAACTGACGAGCGGCAACGTGAGACCCTTGGTCGGCAGAAGCCCCAGGTTCACACCCATATTGATGAAGGTCTGCGCACCGAACCACAGGCCGATGCCTTTCGCGACCAGCCCCGCAAACGTGCGATCGAGCGCGAGCGCCTGACGGCCGATCTCGAACGAGCGGCGCACGATCCAGTAGAACATCAGGATCACCACCAGCACGCCCACGAAGCCGAGTTCCTCGCCGATCACCGCGAGGATGAAGTCGGTATGCGCTTCCGGCAGGTAATTGAGCTTCTCGACGCTGCCGCCGAGGCCCACGCCGAACCACTCGCCGCGTCCGAAGGCGATCAGCGAGTGCGTCAATTGATATGCCTTGCCCTGTGCGTAACGGTCGTCCCATGGATCGAGATACGCGAAAATCCGCTCGCGGCGCCATGGCGATGCCCACACCAACAAACTAAATGTCCCCACCGCAGTGGCAACCAGCCCACCGAACAGCTTGCCGTTCACGCCACCCAGGAA
Organism: Paraburkholderia phenazinium; assembly: GCF_900141745.1. Taxonomy (NCBI): domain Bacteria; kingdom Pseudomonadati; phylum Pseudomonadota; class Betaproteobacteria; order Burkholderiales; family Burkholderiaceae; genus Paraburkholderia; species Paraburkholderia phenazinium. The sequence goes on from NZ_FSRM01000001.1 coordinate 161,784, forward strand.
CAGCACGCCCATCGCGATCGCCGCGATCACCATGAACGCGCCCATGTCAGGCTCGAGCAGCAGCAGTGCGCCCACCACGCCTACGGCAAATGCCATCGGCAGGAAGCCCTTGGCGAAGCTGTGCATGTATTCCTGCTTGCGCACCGTGTAGTTCGCCGCGTAGATCGTCACGGCAAGCTTCATGATTTCCGATGGCTGCATGTTCGTGATGCCGAGCGGAATCCAGCGGCGCGCGCCGTTCACGCCCTTGCCGACGTGAGGAATCAGCACGATGACGAGACTGGCCAGCGCGAGCAGGAAGATCTTCGGCGCGTACTTGTCCCACGTCGAAACCGGAACCCGGAAAGCGACCACACCGATCACCGAGCCCAGCACCACGAAGACAATCTGGCGCACAAGGAACGCCCAGTCGCGATACGACGCGTATTTGGGCGAGTCGGGCATCGCAATCGAAGCCGAGTACACCATCACGATGCCCAGGCCGAGCAGCGCGATCACCACCCACAGCAGCGAGTGATCGTAATCGAGCATGCGCGAGCGCAGCGGACGCACACCGTTGACAGCGCTCGCGAGGCCGCTCGCCGTGCGTGCTGCGCTGGCATCGCCAACTGAGCCGCGCTGCTTGGAAAGGCGCGAACCGAAGCGTTCCGACCAGCTCATATCATCGTCCCCCGTTCGGCAGCGATGTCTTCAACCGTGCTGCGGAACACAGCGGCACGATGCGCGTAATCCTTGAACATGTCGAAGCTTGCACAGGCCGGCGACAGCAGCACGGCGTCTCCCGGTTGCGCGAGCGCTGCCGCGGCGCGGGTGGCATCTTCGAGCGTGGGCTGATCGGTCAGCGCAATGCCGGTATCGGCCAACGCGGCGCGAATCAGCGGTGCATCACGGCCAATCAGCATCACTGCGCGGCACCAGCGCATCACCGGCGCGGCGAGCGGCTCGAATTCCTGGCCCTTGCCGTCGCCGCCGGCGATCAGCACGGCGCGCTGTGCGAGGCCATCGAGCGCGGCAACCGTTGCGCCGACATTGGTGCCCTTGCTGTCGTCCACGTAGTCGATACCCTCGATCGACGCGATCAGTTCCACCCGATGCGGCTCGCCGCGATATTCGCGCAAACCGTGCAGCAACGGTGCGCCCGGCAGATCGATGGCGCGTGCGAGCGCGAATGCGGCGAGTGCATTGGCGGCGTTGTGCAGACCGCGGATGCGCAACGCGTCAGCCGGCATCAGACGCTTGAGGGCGATGCTCGGCGGCGCGGCAGTTTCGTTCTTGCGGCGACGGGTCGGCGCAGGTTCGTCGGTGGCGTCGCGGTCGAGCGCTTCGACGAGCCAGACGATACCGTTGTCGCGCAGCAGACCGTAGTCGCCAGGACGCGTCGGCTCAGTCACGCCAAAGGTGACCGCGGGTGCCGCGCCGTCAGCCGCGGGCGCAAGCGCCATCACACGAGCGTCGTCGCGGTTCAGCACGCGCACGGTCTGCGGCCCGAAGATCTTGCCCTTCGCCGCAGCATAGGCATCGAGGCCACCATGCCAGTCGAGGTGGTCCTGCGTGATGTTGAGAATGACCGCCGTATCCGGCGCGAACGTGTGCGCCGTCTCCAGCTGGAAGCTCGACAGTTCGAGCACCCAGATGTCGGGTAGCGCGGTGTTGTCGATTGCTTCGGTGAGCTTGTCGAGCACCGCTGGGCTGATGTTGCCCGCCACCGCGACTTTCTTGCCGGCGCGTTCGCACAACAGGCCAGTCAGACTCGTTGTCGTGGTCTTGCCGTTGGTGCCGGTGATTGCGATCACCTTCGGCGCGTAACCGCTCTCGCCAAGCGTCTTCAGCGCCTGTGCGAAAAATTCGAGTTCGCCCCAGACCGGGATGTCTTTTTCACGCGCTTCGGTAATCAGCGGCAGCAAATCTGCGGCGAGCGGCGAGAGACCTGGGCTGATCGCCACCAGGTCGACGCCTTCGAGCAACACCGGCGAAAACGGTCCACCGACAAAGTCGGCGTCGACGCCATGCGCTTCCAGGGCAGACAGATTCGGCGGTACTTCACGCGTGTCGGCCACGCGCAACCGACACCCGTGCCGCGCGCACCAGCGCGCCATGGCGAGACCCGATTCGCCGAGTCCCAGCACGAGCACCATCGGCTTTTGCCGATCCCGAAACTTCTCGCCAAACATCGCTTTCCCTTTTACTTCGACAACGGCTTAACGCAACTTGAGCGTGGACAGACCGAACAGACACAGCATCAACGTGATGATCCAGAAACGCACGACAACTTGCGTCTCTTTCCAGCCGGACAATTCAAAATGGTGATGCAGCGGCGCCATCTTGAAGAGACGCCGGCCTTCGCCATAGCGGCGCTTGGTGAACTTGAACCAGGTGACCTGCAGCATCACGGAAAGCGTTTCCGCCACGAAAATGCCGCCCATAATGAAGAGCACGATTTCCTGGCGGACGATCACCGCAACCGTGCCGAGTGCCCCGCCCAACGCCAGCGCGCCGACGTCGCCCATGAACATCTGCGCGGGGTGCGTGTTGAACCAGAGGAACGCGAGGCCAGCCCCACCCATCGCGGAACAGAAAATCAGCAACTCACCGGCGCCGGCGATATGCGGAAACAGCAGGTATTTCGAATAGATCGAGCTGCCCATCACGTATGCGAACACACCGAGCGACGCGCCCACGAGCACCACGGGCATGATCACCAGACCATCGAGGCCGTCGGTCAGATTCACCGCGTTGCTTGCGCCGACGATCACCAGATACGTCAGAACGATAAAGCCCCACACGCCGAGCGGATAGCTGATCGACTTGAAGAACGGCAGCATCAGGTCGGCGTGCGGCGGCAGGCCAATTGAAAAGCCGCTACGCACCCACGCCATGAAGAGATCGTAGACGCGCACGTTGCTCGCCTCGGACACGCTGAAGGCGAGATATACGGCGGCGAACAGACCGATCACCGATTGCCAGAAATACTTCTCGCGCGAGGACATGCCGCGCGGGTCCTTGTAGACCACCTTGCGGTAATCGTCGACCCAGCCGATCACACCGAAGCCGAACGTCACCAGGATCACGATCCAGATAAAGCGGTTGGTCAGATCGGCCCACAGCAGCGTCGAAACCGCGATGCCGAGCAGAATCAAGACGCCGCCCATGGTCGGCGTGCCGGATTTGATGAGGTGAGTCTGCGGACCGTCCTTGCGAACGGCCTGCCCCACCTTCATGGCGGTCAGCTTGCGGATCACCGCCGGGCCGCAGACGAGTCCGATCAGCAGCGCGGTGATAGTCGCCGCCACCGCACGGAAAGTCAGATAACTGATCACGCGCAAGAAGCTTGCGTCATTCTGCAGCCATTGCGCCAGCGCCAGTAACATGCTTCGGTCCTTCTATTTCAGTGTGCATCGGGCGCTGCGCCCGGTGCGATGGGTTGTGGACTCGTTACGGCGTCCACCACGCGCTCCATTTTCATGAAGCGCGAGCCTTTCACGAGAAGCGTTGCCGAGGCGTCGAACCCAGCCTGCAGCAGTTGTGCAACCAGCGTGGCGACATCGTCGACGTGATGCGCATCCGCGCCGTAGGCAGAGCAGGCATCGCGCGAGGCGTCACCGAATGCGTACAGCGCGTCGATGCCGCGCTCTTTGGCGTAGGCACCGATTTCGCGATGAAACGCGGGGCCGTGGTCGCCGACTTCACCCATGTCGCCCATCACCAGCACGCGCGGCGAGGGACGCGAGGCGAGCACGTCGATTGCGGCGCGCATCGAATCGGGGTTGGCGTTGTAGGTGTCGTCGATCACCGTTGCGCCGGCGAGCGCTCCAAGCGCCGCACGCTTGACCTGCAGACGACCCTTCACCGCGCCGAACGATTCGAGCCCGCGCTTGATGGCATCGAGCGAGACGCCCGAGGCGAGCGCGGCCGAGGCAGCGGCCAGTGCGTTGTGCCCGTTGTGATCGCCAAGCACTTGCAACGTGACGTCGAGGTGGCCTTCCGGTGTTTCGATGCTCAGCTGGTTACCGGCGAAGCTGCCTTTCACGGCGGCTTCGGTTGTGCGACCGTCGTTATTGAGCGCGAAGTCGATGATGCGGTTGCCGGTAGCGGCGACGCGCCAGATGCCTGCGTAGGCATCGTCCGCCGGAAACACCGCGATGCCATCCGGGGTCAACGAATGGATCACGCTCGCATGTTCGAGCGCGACCGCTTCGACGGTCGCCATGAACTCCTGGTGCTCGCGTTGCGCGTTGTTCACAACCGCAACCGTCGGCTCCGCGATCTTGCCGAGCAAGGCGGTTTCGCCCGGGTGATTCATCCCGAGTTCGACGACCGCCAGTCGATGCGCCGAGGTGAGACGAAACAACGTCAGCGGCAAACCGATGTCGTTGTTGAAGTTGCCTGCCGTAGCAAGACGGAATTCGCTACCGACCGCCGCCGCGAAAATCGACGCGATCATTTCCTTGACCGTCGTCTTGCCATTGCTGCCCGTCACAGCCACGAGCGGCATCGTGAAACGACGACGCCAGCCGTGGGCGAGCGCGCCGAGCGCAGTGCGGGTATCGGCCACCTTCAGGGACGGGACTTGCCAATCCGCAGGGGTGCGCGTCAGCAGCGCCGCCGAGACATTGCGAGCCGCCACATCGGGCAGGAAGTCGTGCGCGTCGAAACGGTCGCCCTTGAGCGCGACGAACAGATCGCCAGGACCCGCGGTGCGGCTATCCGTCGACACGTGCTCGAACGTGACGCCGTCGTCACCCACGACGGTTGCCGACGGAATCAGTGCTGCTGCTTCGCGCAGGGAGAACATCGCGCCACCTCGCCGGGTCATTCGCCACCTCCACGAGCTTGCGTCGCGCGGGCGGCCAGCGCCAGCCGGGCATGGTCCTGATCGGAGAAAGCGCGTTTCTTGCCCATGATTTCCTGTGTTGCTTCGTGACCTTTACCGGCCAGCACGATCACGTCTTCACGCGCCGCGCCGCGGATAGCCTGCAGGATGGCGCTCGCGCGATCTTCGATACGGCGCGCCTTCGACGGGTCTTTCATACCCGCGCCAATCTGGTCGAGAATCTTTTGCGGGTCTTCGCTGCGCGGGTTGTCGCTCGTCATGACCACGCCGTCCGCCAGCCGCTCCGCGATCGCGCCCATCAAAGGACGCTTGGTCGCGTCGCGATCACCGCCGCAACCGAACATGCAGATCAGTTCGCCGCCGCGCGCTTCCGCCATCGGGCGTAGCGCTTCGAGCGTTTTTTCCAGTGCGTCCGGGGTGTGGGCGTAGTCGATTACGACGAGTGGTTCGTCGTTCTGCAGGCGGCCGCCGAGACGTTGCATGCGGCCATTCACCGGCTCCAGCTTCGCCAGTTCGGCAAGCGCGACGTCGAACGGCACGTCAGCCGCGAGCAACGCACCGAGCACGCCCAGCAGATTGCTGACGTTGAAGGCGCCGAGCGTCTGGACTTCGACTTCTGCGTCACCCCAATCCGAGGTGGTCAGATAAAACGCGGTGCCGGTCGCGGTGGCGCGCACGTCGGCCGCATGCAGCCATGCGTCGGCCTGCGGCGCTGCGGCGTCCGGTGCCTCACTGCGCGTGCCGAGACCGTAAGCGATGGTTCGTGCGTGGCCTTGCGTGCTGGCGAGCAGGCGCCGTCCGGCTTCGTCGTCGTGATTGATCACGGCACAGCGCAGCCCCGGCCACGCAAACAGACGCGCCTTGGCGGCTTCGTAGGCAGCGAAGGTGCCGTGATAATCGAGGTGATCCTGCGTGAGATTGGTGAACACGGCAATCTCGAACGCGGTGCCGTTCACCCGTCCCTGATGCAAGGCGTGTGACGACACTTCCATCGCGACCGCCTGCGCGCCCGCATCGCGCAACTGAGCAAGGTTGCGTTGCAATTGCGGCGCGTCCGGCGTCGTAAAGCCTGTATGGACAAGGTGGCCGGGCATACCGCTACCGAGCGTGCCGATGATGGCACAAGGCGTGCCGAGCGCGCTCAGCGCCGCCGCGATCCACTGGCTGCACGAGGTCTTGCCGTTGGTGCCCGTGACGCCGACCACGCGCATCGCATCGCTCGGGTCGCCGTACCAGCCGCTCGCAATCGATCCCGCCAGCTCGCTCAGCGCGGGTACCGCGCGCGCCAAGGCCGGATCCGGCGAACCCGTGAAGTTCTCCGGTTGAAACAGCACGGCCGCCGCGCCGCGCTCAATCGCGCTTTCAATGAATGGGCGATTGTCAGCGCCGTCGACGGCATAGGCGAGGAATACATCGCCCGCGGCAAGCGAGCGCGTATCTGCGTGCACATGGGCACCTGGCTGCACGCGAGCGTGCAGCCAGGTGAGGGCGTCGGCGATCTGCCGGTGCGCTGGATGCTTCGAACGTAGCGCACTCATCGGACTACTCCCGGATGGCTTTTCGCATTGGCCGCGATGGTCATTTTCTTGGCGCCACCACTGGTGGACAGCTTTTTCGCCGCCGGAGGCGGCAGCGTCGGCGCGGCGGGGGCGACCGGCGCCGAGTCGTCCGATACCACCATCTGCTTGACCGGCATGTCCGGCGGAATATTGAGCGAGCGCAGGGTGTCGCCGGCGATCGCCGAGAACACCGGGCCCGACACCTGGCCACCGAAGTGGCTGCCGGCGGTCGGTTCATCCACCGAGACAGCGACCACGATGCGCGGATTCGGCATCGGCGCCATGCCGACGAACGAGGCGCGGTACTTCGATTTGTCGTAGCCGTGTGCGCCGTGCTTGTACGCCGTGCCGCTCTTGCCGCCTACGCGATAGCCCGGCACGGCCGCATCCGGCGAGGTGCCGCCCGGCGCAACCACGGTTTCGAGCATCGCACGCACTTCACGCGCGGTGACCGGCGAGAAAATCTGCGGACCGTTGACCGGCTGATCGCCCGGGTTACGGAAAATCGTCACCGGCAGAATTTCGCCGTCGTGAGCAATCGCGGTGTAGGCGCGCGCCAGCTGGAACAACGAAGCCGACAGGCCGTAGCCATACGACATCGTCGCCTGTTCGATACGACGCCAGCTCTTCCACGGACGCAGATGGCCCGCGGTCGCGCCGGGGAAACCGATCTTCGGCGCCTGGCCAAGACCGATGCTCGTATACATATTCCACATCTCTTCGGGCTTGAGCGTCATGGCGATCTTCGTCGCGCCGATGTTGCTCGATTTCTGAATCACGCCGCCGACCGTCAGCACGCCGAACGCGCTGTCGTCGGTGATCGTCGCGCCATCGAGATTGAAGTGGCCCGGCCCCGTGTCTACCAGTGTAGTCGGCGCCACGCGATGCAGATCGAGCGCGAGCGAGATCGTGAACGGCTTCATGATCGAGCCCGGTTCGAACTCGTCCGTCAGCACGCGATTGCGCAGCTGATCGCCGGTCAGGTGAGTGCGGTCGTTCGGGTTGAAGGTCGGATAATTGACGAGCGCCAGCACTTCGCCGGTGCGCACGTCGATTACCATCGCCGCGCCGGCCTTGGCCTTGAATTTGTCGACCGCGGCCTTCAGGTTCGTATAGGCGATGTACTGGATCTTGCTGTCGATCGCCAGATCCACGTCCTGGCCGTTGTGCGGCACCACCTGTTCGTCGACGTCTTCAATGACGTGCCCCATCCGGTCCTTGATGACGCGGCGGATGCCCGGCATGCCTTCGAGCAGCTTCTGGTCGCCGAGCTCGACGCCCTCCTGGCCTTCGTCCTCGACATTGGTGAAGCCGATCAGATGGGCGGCAATCTCGCCTTCCGGATAGAAACGCTTGTATTCGTCGCGCTGATAAACACCGGGAATGTCGAGCGCGGTCACCTGCTCGGCGATGTCGACCGGCACCTGACGTTTCACGTAGACGAAGTTCTTGTCCTCGGACAGCTTGGCGCGCAGTTCGGTATTCGACATCCCCAGCAGCTTGCCGAGCGCAGTCAGCTTGTCGGCGCCGAGATCGTCGGGAACGGCTTCGGGAATAGCCCAGATGGCGCGCACCGGCAAGCTCGTGGCGAGCACAAGGCCGTTGCGGTCGAGAATCTTGCCGCGCGTAGCAGGCAGCTCGAGCGTGCGCTGATAGCGGCTTTCGCCCTGCTTCTGATAAAACGCGTTGCCCGGACCCTGAATCCAGAACGCGCGGCCAGCCAGCGCGACGAACGCCATGAACAGCATGAACACGACGAGCTTCGAGCGCCACATCGGCAAACGCACGGACAGGATCGGGTTCGACGCGAACGCGACACTCTTGCGGGTTGAACTCTTTTTCATCGCGCGTTCCCCTGACGGGTGACGTGCGGGGCAGAGGCCGTGGCCGGCGCGGGCGCCGACGTCGGTACCGGCGCATCTTCAGCCATGGCGGCGCCCGGGGAGAGCGTCAGATATTGAGTGCGGCCGGTGGTAACGGCCGCCATCTTCAGCGAATCCGTCGCAATCTGCTCGATGCGCGAGGTTTTCGACAGTGCGCTCTGCTGGTATTGAAGCTGCGAATAATCCTGCTGCAACTGACGCTCCTGCGACTCCGCGCGCTGCAACTGGATAAAGATCTGACGCTGCTGATTCGTCGCGTTAACTACAGATAATGCACAGCCCATTACAACAATCAGCAGAAAGATATTGAGGCGGCTCATGGCGCGATACGCTCCGCCACACGCATCACGGCAGAACGGGCGCGCGGATTCGCGGCGACTTCAGCGTCACTCGCGAATACGCGGCCGATGATTTTGAGCGGCGGGCTGGGCAGGTCGACGGCACGGATCGGCAGACGGCGATCCACCGCCGGAGCACTGGCGTGCGCCTGCATGAACCGTTTGACGATCCGGTCTTCGAGCGAATGAAAGCTGATCACCACCAGCCGCCCCCCTTGCTCCAGCAGCGCTAGCGCCGCTTCTAAAACGACTTGCAGCTCCGCAAGCTCTTGATTGATGTGAATCCGTATAGCCTGAAAGGTGCGGGTTGCCGGATCCTTGCCCTTCTCACGGGTTTTGACGACGTTAGCCACGATTTGGGCAAGCTCGCCCGTGCTGACGAGAGGCCCAAGACGGTCGGACTCTGCCCGGCGAGCAACAAGCGCCTTTGCAATCTGAAAAGCAAACCGTTCTTCCCCATAATCTCGTATTACCTCCGTCAATTCCTGCACCGTGGCCCGCGCCAGCCAGTCAGCAGCAGATTCGCCGCGCGTCGGGTCCATCCGCATGTCGAGTGGGCCGTCGGCGCGGAAACTGAAACCCCGCTCCGGATCGTCGACTTGCGGCGACGACACGCCCAGATCCAGCAACACCCCCGACACCCGCCCTACCCCACGCTCCGCAACCGCGTCGCGCAGTGAAGCAAAACTCTCGTGCACGATCTCGAAACGCGGATCGGCGATTTGCTGAGCCGTGGCGATGGCTAGCGGATCCTTGTCGAATGCGATCAACCGCCCCGACTCACCCAGCTTGCCCAACACCGCGCGGCTATGTCCGCCGCGACCGAACGTGCCGTCTACATAGACGCCGTCCGGGCGCTTGATCAACGCTTCGACCGCTTCTTCCAGCAGCACCGTGCGATGCTGCAACTCGTTTCCCATCGCAGGTGCCATATATGTGAGCCGCGATCAGAACGTGAAATCTTTTAACGCTTCGGGCATGCCCTCAGCCATTGCCGCCTGTTCCTTGGCGGCGTATGTTTGTGCATCCCACAGTTCGAAGTGGCGGCCCATGCCGAGCAGCGTCAATTCTTTTTCCAGCCCGCCAGCCGTGCGCAATTCCGGCGACACGAGCACGCGCCCTGCGCCGTCCATATCAACGTCCATTGCGTTACCGAGGAAAATGCGCTTCCACCAGGTCGCGTTCATGGGCAGCTTGTCGACCTTGTCGCGGAAGATCTCCCATTCCGGGCGCGGAAAGAGCAACAGGCAGCCGTCCGGGTGCTTGGTGATCGTCACCCGGCCCTCTGCCTGTGTCTGCAGCGCATCCCGATACCGAGAGGGAATAGACATCCGCCCTTTCGCATCGAGCGTCAGCGCCGACGCCCCTTGGAACACTTCTCTCTCCCTTGTCGACTGGAGTTGGCGCTTTAGCGCCTACTCCAGTCCCATGCAGCTTGCTGCGGTCGATCAGAGTTGGCGCTTAGCGCGCCAACCACCCGATCCGTGAAAATCTACCTGAAACCATCTGTGAGATCACACAAAAATACACTTTCTCACACTGTCTCCCACTTTAGAGGAAGCCCCAGGAGGGGTCAAGGGAGATGCGTGGTTTTTTAACGAAATTTGTTTGTTAGAACAAGGACTTAGCGCGACTCTTTCAAGTCAGGCCTAAAACAGAAAACCGTTATAAATGAATGGACTAGTGCAACTTGTGAAGGTGATACGTGAAAAGTCCCGGGGAAAGGCGTGGAATCTAAGCGATCTGCGGCGGGGGATTAAACGAATCAGCGGAGGGTTTGAGGCGATTGAACGGACGACGCACGCTGCGCCGTCCCACTTCCACAGCGGTTAAACGTAGTAGGCAGTCCGGGTCATGATTTTCGACGCCGCGCGCATCAGGACGCGAGCGGGAAAAGGCAGTTCGACACCGCCCGCATCGATTGCGGCTTTACCGTGCGCGGCCTCGTCGGTGCGCATCTGTTCGACGATCGCGCGAGACTCGAGATCCGCCTCTGGCAGTTTCTCGAGATGGCTGTCGAGGTGCTGCTCCACCTGACGCTCGGTCTCGGCCATGAAGCCGAGGCTCACGCGATCTCCGAAGCGTCCAGCCACCAGACCGAGCGCAAGAGCACCTGCATACCAAAGCGGATTCAGCAGACTGGGACGCGAGTCGAGTGCTTCCAGACGGCGCGCGGTCCACGCGAGATGGTCCTCTTCTTCGCGAGCTGCACGCTCGAAGGTCTCTTTCAAGGCGGGAGAGCGGGTGGCCAGTTTTTGCGCCTGATAAAGCGCCTGGGCACACACCTCACCGACGTGGTTCACACGCATCAGGGCGGCCGCGTGCTCACGCTCGGCCGGCGACAGCTCCGGCATCTCCGCCACCACGGGCGGCACAGGCACTGGACGGTTCATCCGCGATACGCCTGTCATTGAACGTAAACCCCGATCCAGCTCGGTAATCAATTCATCCAGCATCCAGCCCTCCCGGTTCGACACATCAGCCCGGATCTTCCGGAGGTCCGTGCGACGTGCGTCTGCAAAGCAACTCGCGCGTCGGGACTTCCGTTAAGGGCTGATTTCATGACTATTTTTCAATTTTAGACCATGTTGCGTAAACGAAACAGCTACGTACCGAGCAACCTGCTTTTTCTTTGCGCAGGGTATCCCTTTTGTTACATTAGCGACGAACCTCTCGCGAGGGTAGAAAAACAAAGCGACCAAAAAACAAAACGCACCGGGTTAACAAGTCGTAATAAAGCTGTACATCCTAAAGGCGCCTTCGGGCGCTTTTTTTTTCGTATGGCGTTTGTTCGACTGAAGTGGGAGAAAGGTAGCGCCATTGGTGCCGCCTTAGGCCTCGCGCAAATAGAAACGGCCCGGCGAGGATTAACTCGTCGGACCGTTCTTCTTTTGCTCAGGCTGGTTTCGCTAGTCGGCGCTACATGCGGTCAAGACAAGACAAGACAAGACACGCCTCACGCGCGGCCGTCGCGTAATTCCCGCCGCAAGATTTTGCCCACATTGCTCTTCGGCAGTTCCGTGCGGAACTCGATAATCTTTGGCCGCTTGTAGCCGGTGAGCTGTTCCTTGCAGAAAGCGAAGATGTCCGCGTCGGTCAGTGCCTGATCCTTCTTGACGATGAACAGCTTCACCGCTTCGCCCGAATGCTGATCCGGCACGCCAACCGCAGCAACTTCAAACACGCCGGGTAGCTTGGCGACGACGTCTTCAATCTCGTTCGGATAGACATTGAAACCGGACACCAGAATCATGTCCTTCTTGCGGTCGACAATCTTCACATAACCCGCGTCGCTCACCACGCCGACGTCGCCCGATTTGAAGAAGCCGTCCGGGGTCATCACCTTGGCGGTTTCATCCGGACGGTTCCAATAGCCGGCCATGACCTGCGGACCGCGGATGCAGATCTCACCCGGTTGACCGAGGGGCACCTCGTTATTGTCGTCGTCGCGAATCGAGATCTCGGTCGATGGCAGTGGCAAGCCGATCGTGCCGCTGTACGAAGTAACCGACACGGGGTTGCAGGTCACACACGGCGACGTTTCCGACATGCCGTAACCTTCGACGATCGGCGTGTGCGTCCTTTCATACCAGCGCTTCGCGACGGCTTCCTGAACAGCCATCCCCCCACCATTGGCGACGAGCAGCTTCGAGAAGTTGAGCTTGTCGAAATCGGGATGGTTGAGCATCGCGTTATAGAGCGTGTTCACCGCCGGAATAGTGGTGATCGCATAGCCTTGCAGTTCCTTGATCATGCCACCGATGTCGCGCGGATTTGGAATCAGCACGCCAAGCCCTCCCGTACGAACGGTGAGTAGTCCGCACACCGTCAAGGCGAAGATGTGATACAGCGGCAGCGCGACGACGGTGATGAACTGGTCGATGTCGTCTCGACCCTCGCGCGCCGGGTCGAGCCAGACTTGCGACTGCAGGACGTTGGCGATCAGGTTGCGATGGAGCAAGGTGGCGCCTTTCGCGACGCCGGTCGTGCCACCGGTGTATTGCAGGAACGCGACGTCGTCCGGCCCTTGCTTGACCGGCTTGAACTCCTGGCGAGCACCCTCGGCAATCGCTGCATTGAACTTGATGTGCCCCGGCAAGCTCCACGCCGGCACCATCTTTTTAACGTGACGTACGACGAAGTTCACGATGAGCCCTTTCGCGCCCATCAGATCGCCCATCGCCGCGACCACCACATGCTTGACGGCCGTATTGCGCAGCACCGCCTGGAGCGTCACCGCGAAATTCTCGAGCAGGATGATGGCTTCGGCGCCGCTATCCTTGAGTTGATGTTCGAGCTCGCGTGGCGTGTAAAGCGGATTCACGTTCACCACCACGTATCCCGCGCGCAAGATGGCTGCGATCGCCACCGGGTACTGCAGCACGTTGGGCATCATGATCGCGATACGCGCGCCCCGCGCGAGACCTTTGGACTGGAACCACGCCGCAAGCTTGCGCGACAGGGTGTCCAGTTCGCCATACGTTATCTGCTTCCCCATGCAGACGAACGCAGGCTTGGTCTGATATTCACGAAAGCTTTCTTCGAACAGTTCGGCAACGGACGAGTACTGACTCGGATCGATCTCTGCTGGAACGCCGGGCGGATATGATTTCAGCCAGATTTTTTCCATGCGGCGTCTCCTCCTTTATTTTCGAATGGTCGTGCTAAACGGGCATCGTAGCATGCGCTCTACTCTGCCATTTGCGAATGCACGTAGGTTAGATGCCACCCTCCAACACGGTTCGCACTCAACGGCGTGCTGTGATGGAAGCAGGTGTCGTGCGATGCGTTTCAAAGGCTTGCAACGCGCTCGACCTCGACGAGGCAATCGTAGAAGGTGGCCGAACCGCCAAGGTCTGTCAGCGCCTGACTCGTCACCTGATTCGCGTTGCAGCCGTCGGGGGCGAGTTTTTTCCACCAGATAGAAAGTCCGACTACGAGACCTTCCCGCGCCTTGTCGGTGACCCGGGCGCGGGCTTGCATCGAACCGCGGTCGTTGAAAACGCGCACGAGGTCGCCATCGATAACCTCGCGCCGGCTCGCGTCGATGGGGTGAATGTCGAGATGCGGCTCGCCTTCGGTCGACCGCAAACTCTCCACGTTGACGAAGGTGCTGTTCAGGAAATTGCGGGCCGGCGGCGAAATCATCGCCAGAGGAAAACGGGCCGCGAGTTCAGGGGCGCCGTCGGCGGATTCGTAGGGCGGCAAATAGTCGGGCAACGGATCGAGTCCTTGCTGTGCGAGCCGCCCGCTAAAAAATTCGCACTTGCCGGAAGGAGTGCGGAACCCGCCTTCGGCAAAGGGAGCATCAGGCAGATTGAGCTTCGCCCAGCCGCTCGCTTTCAGGGACACCCAGTCGACACCTGCGAATACCGGGTCGCTCCAACGGAACGCGTTTGCGGCCACGCTATCGTCGGTCTCGAACAGTGCCGGCTCCTGCAGGTTCATATGGCGGGCGATGCCGCGGAAGATTTCAGTGTTGGGCCGGGCCTCGCCTACCGGTTGAATCGCGGGCAGGTTCGCCATCACGTGCGTGTGCCCGTAAGACTTATGCAGATCGAGATGTTCTAGCTGCGTGGTCGCGGGCAGCAGCAAGTCGGCGTAGTCAGCGGTGTCAGTCTGAAAATGCTCGAGGACGATCGTAAACAGATCCTCCCGCGCAAAGCCGGCCGCAACCCGCTGCGAGTCCGGTGCAACAGCAACCGGGTTCGAGTTGTAGACGATCACCGCTTCGATCTTGGGACCGAATTGGGCGTCGCCGGGATGCAGCAATGCGTCGCCAATCGCATTCATATTGATCACGCGCGGCTGGTGCGACGGCCAACCGGGGATCAGGTCAGGACGTTGCAGCGCGTGGGAATCGACCGGAGCCCAGCCCGACGAAGAGAGCAACGCCCCGCCGGCGCGCTCGCGCCACGCGCCGGTCAACGAGGGCAGACAGGCGATGGCGCGCACCGCATTGCCCCCGCCGCGTACTCGTTGCAAGCCGTAATTCATGCGGATCGCGGCCTTTCGGGTTCCACCGTAAAGGCGTGCGAGGTCGACGATCGTCTGCGCATCAATACCGCAAATCTGGGCTACGCGAGCGGGTGGGTAGTCCAGCGCGCGGGCCTTCAGTTGTTCAAAGCCCAAGGTATGTTCGGCGATATAGGCGTGATCGAGCCAATCTTCGGTGATCAGCACGTTCATCATGCCGAGGGCAAGCGCACCGTCGGTGCCGGGTTTGAGGGCGATATGCTGATGGCATTTTTCCGCCGTCAGCGAGCGGTATGGGTCGATCGCGATCAGACGCGCACCGTTGCGTTTGGCCTCCTGCGCGCGGGTCCAAAAATGCAGATTCGATGCGATCGGATTCGATCCCCAGATCAGAATGAGCTCGCTCTCGGCGAAGTATTCCGTCAGCATGCCGAGACTCGCACCGTAGGTGTACTTCAGACCGGCCGCGCCGGCCGCCGCGCAGATCGTACGGTCCAATTGGGATGCGCCCAGCTTGTGGAAGAACCTCTGGGCGATGCTGTCGCCCTGGACGAGGCCCATCGTTCCGGCGTAGCTGTAAGGAACGATCGCCTCGGGAGCGCGGCTCGCAATTTCCGATAGACGCGCGGCCGCGAGTCCAAGCGCCTCATCCCAACTGATCGGCTCAAAGCGGCCCTCACCTTTGGCGCCGACGCGGCGCATCGGCTTCGTAAGACGGCGCGGATGATGTACCCGCTCCGCATAACGGCTGACCTTGGTGCACAACGCCCCTTGCGTCGGCGGATGATCGGGATCGCCAACCACCTTGATCGCCCGACCATGCTCGACTGTCACGCGCATCGCGCAGGTGTCCGGGCAGTCATGCGGACACACGGCGCGGGCAAATTCGGTCGGGGCATTCATGGGGAGATCCGTATAAAGGACAACTTGGCACGAAATGCAATTTTATTACGTCCGTGGTCGCCCGCACTCTCCCGCGCCGCCAAAAATGCGGGTGGGCGTAGAATTGATCATCACCGAGCCCGGGCGAATAGCCTCGAGCAACTCAATGCATATCGAAGCACATCGCACTATGAAACTAATCCCCGAAATCCAGGCCGCACACGGCGAAATACAAACCCTCCGACGAACCATTCACGCGCATCCGGAACTGCGTTACGAAGAGACCCAGACTTCCGATCTTGTCGCGAAAAGTCTGACTGAGTGGGGTATCGAGGTCCATCGCGGCCTCGGTAAGACCGGTGTCGTGGGCATTCTGAAGCGCGGCAGTAGCAATCGCTCTATCGGATTGCGAGCCGACATGGATGCGCTACCGATCCAGGAGATCAACAGCTTCGAGCATCGCTCTCGTCACGACGGGAAGATGCACGCCTGTGGACACGATGGGCATACGGCCATGCTATTGGGTGCTGCTCGACACCTGGCCAGGCATGGCGAGTTCGACGGAACGATTGTGTTCATTTTCCAGCCGGCCGAAGAAGGCGGTGCAGGCGCGCAGGCGATGATCGACGATGGTCTGTTCACGAAGTTTCCCGTCGATGCTGTGTTCGGGATTCATAACTGGCCGGGTATGCCGGCTGGGCAATTCGGCGTGACCGAAGGCCCGATCATGGCGTCGAGCAACGAATTCCGCATCGAAATCACAGGCGTAGGATCACACGCGGCGATGCCGCACAACGGTCGCGACCCTGTTTTCACCGCGGTGCAGATCGCCAACGGACTGCAGGGCATCATCACGCGTAACAAGAAGCCGCTGGATACGGCGGTACTGTCGATCACGCAGATTCACGCAGGCGATGCGGTGAACGTCGTTCCTGATCGAGCCTGGATGGCGGGCACGGTGCGCACGTTCACGACGGAAACGCTGGACCTCGTCGAAGCTCGTATGCGGACGATTGCAGAGAATATTGCTGCGGCTTACGACTGTTCGGTAAATATCCGCTTCCATCGCAACTATCCGCCTACGGTGAATAGCAGCGAAGAGACGCGCTTTGCCGCGTCGGTCATGAAGGAGGTTGTGGGGGCAGAAAACGTTGACGACGCCGTGGAGCCAACAATGGGCGCCGAGGACTTTTCGTTCATGCTGCTCGCCAAGCCGGGTTGCTACGCTTTCCTCGGCAATGGAGGGGGCGGGCATCGCGATGCCGGTCATGGTGCCGGGCCCTGCATGCTGCATAACGCGAGTTACGATTTTAACGATGAGCTTTTGCCAATCGGATCGACGTATTGGGTAAGGCTCGCGCAGAAGTTTTTGGCGTCCAAGTAGTTTGGTGGGTTTGGTTTGTTGCGGGCGGGGCACGCTCTCCGCTCGCCCGAGCGGTATCTGGCACTAGGTGGCCTGCGCGCTTTCATGGGCGTAAACGCAGAAACCCCACCTTTGCGGGGTGGGGTTTCTGATGCTGCTAGGGAGCCTGACGATTACCTACTTTCACACGGGTAATCCGCACTATCATCGGCGTGGAGTCGTTTCACGGTCCTGTTCGGGATGGGAAGGGGTGGTACCGACACGCTATGGTCATCAGGCATGACTGGTTGCTGCACTGCTCATGGAGCAATACAGCCAATCGGGAAGAAGTAGTTTCTGGTGATGCTCACCAGCGGGAGCGTTCTGGGGTTGTGTTGTTTCTGGCACAACACTGATCTCAACCTGCGTGCTCCGTGCCCCCTTCGGGGGTGGGGTCCGCGTAAGTGCTGAAGCACTAACGCTGACCGACACGAGACACACCTGTTATAGGATCAAGCCTTACGGGCAATTAGTATCAGTTAGCTTAACGCATTACTGCGCTTCCACACCTGACCTATCAACGTCCTGGTCTTGAACGACCCTTCAAGGGGCTCGAAGCCCCGGGGATATCTCATCTTAAGGCGAGTTTCCCGCTTAGATGCTTTCAGCGGTTATCTCTTCCGAACATAGCTACCCGGCGATGCCACTGGCGTGACAACCGGTACACCAGAGGTTCGTCCACTCCGGTCCTCTCGTACTAGGAGCAGCCCCCTTCAAATATCCAGCGCCCACGGCAGATAGGGACCAAACTGTCTCACGACGTTTTAAACCCAGCTCACGTACCTCTTTAAATGGCGAACAGCCATACCCTTGGGACCGGCTACAGCCCCAGGATGAGATGAGCCGACATCGAGGTGCCAAACACCGCCGTCGATATGAACTCTTGGGCGGTATCAGCCTGTTATCCCCAGAGTACCTTTTATCCGTTGAGCGATGGCCCTTCCATACAGAACCACCGGATCACTATGACCTGCTTTCGCACCTGCTCGACTTGTCGGTCTCGCAGTTAAGCACGCTTATGCCATTGCACTATCAGCACGATTTCCGACCGTACCTAGCGTACCTTCGTACTCCTCCGTTACACTTTGGGAGGAGACCGCCCCAGTCAAACTGCCTACCATGCACTGTCCCCGACCCGGATAACGGGTCAAGGTTAGAACCTCAAACAGACCAGGGTGGTATTTCAAGGTTGGCTCCACGCAGACTGGCGTCCACGCTTCACAGCCTCCCACCTATCCTACACAGACCGGTTCAAAGTCCAATGCAAAGCTACAGTAAAGGTTCATGGGGTCTTTCCGTCTAGCCGCGGGGAGATTGCATCATCACAAACACTTCAACTTCGCTGAGTCTCGGGAGGAGACAGTGTGGCCATCGTTACGCCATTCGTGCAGGTCGGAACTTACCCGACAAGGAATTTCGCTACCTTAGGACCGTTATAGTTACGGCCGCCGTTTACCGGGACTTCAATCAAGAGCTTGCACCCCATCATTTAATCTTCCGGCACCGGGCAGGCGTCACACCCTATACGTCCACTTTCGTGTTTGCAGAGTGCTGTGTTTTTATTAAACAGTCGCAGCCACCAGTTTATTGCAACCCCTTCACCCTTTGCCCGCAGGGGCATCAAGCTACAGGGGCGTACCTTATCCCGAAGTTACGGTACCAATTTGCCGAGTTCCTTCTCCCGAGTTCTCTCAAGCGCCTTAGAATACTCATCTCGCCCACCTGTGTCGGTTTGCGGTACGGTCTTGTTGAACTGAAGCTTAGAGGCTTTTCCTGGAACCACTTCCGATTGCTTCGTCGCCTAAGCGACTGGCCTCACACCCTTGAATTCCGCGCCCGGATTTGCCAAAGCGCCTTCTCCAATGCAAGGACCGGGACTTCCAACACCCGGACAACCTTCCGCGATCCGTCCCCCCATCGCATTCAACAATGGTGCAGGAATATTAACCTGCTTCCCATCAGCTACGCATTTCTGCCTCGCCTTAGGGGCCGACTCACCCTACGCCGATGAACGTTGCGTAGGAAACCTTGGGCTTACGGCGAGGGGGCCTTTCACCCCCTTTATCGCTACTCATGTCAGCATTCGCACTTCCGATACCTCCAGCACACTTTCCAGTGCACCTTCGCAGGCTTACGGAACGCTCTCCTACCATGCATATAAATATGCATCCGCAGCTTCGGTATATTGCTTAGCCCCGTTACATCTTCCGCGCAGGACGACTCGATCAGTGAGCTATTACGCTTTCTTTAAAGGATGGCTGCTTCTAAGCCAACCTCCTGACTGTTTTAGCCTTCCCACTTCGTTTCCCACTTAGCAATATTTGGGGACCTTAGCTGGCGGTCTGGGTTGTTTCCCTCTTGACACCGGACGTTAGCACCCGATGTCTGTCTCCCGTGATTGCACTCTTCGGTATTCGGAGTTTGCTATGGCGAAGTAATCCGCAATGGACCCTTCAACCATGACAGTGCTCTACCCCCGAAGGTGATACACGAGGCACTACCTAAATAGTTTTCGGAGAGAACCAGCTATTTCCAGGTTTGTTTAGCCTTTCACCCCTATCCACAGCTCATCCCCTAACTTTTCAACGTTAGTGGGTTCGGACCTCCAGTACGTGTTACCGCACCTTCATCCTGGCCATGGATAGATCACCTGGTTTCGGGTCTACACCCAGCGACTGAATCGCCCTGTTCGGACTCGCTTTCGCTACGCCTGCCCTAATCGGTTAAGCTTGCCACTGAATGTAAGTCGCTGACCCATTATACAAAAGGTACGCCGTCACCCCTTGCGAGGCTCCGACTGTTTGTATGCATGCGGTTTCAGGATCTGTTTCACTCCCCTCCCGGGGTTCTTTTCGCCTTTCCCTCACGGTACTGGTTCACTATCGGTCGATCACGAGTATTTAGCCTTGGAGGATGGTCCCCCCATCTTCAGACAGGATTTCACGTGTCCCGCCCTACTTGTCGTACACCTAGTTCTTCCAAACTGCTTTCGTCTACAGGGCTATCACCTGCTATGGCGGCACTTTCCAGAGCCTTCGACTAACAGTAAAGATAAAGAGTACAGGCTGGTCCCATTTCGCTCGCCACTACTCTGGGAATCTCGGTTGATTTCTTTTCCTGCGGCTACTTAGATGTTTCAGTTCGCCGCGTTCGCTTCGCACAGCCTATGTATTCAGCTGCGGATACTCCATACGGAGTGGGTTTCCCCATTCGGACATCTACGGATCAAAGCTCGTTTGCCAGCTCCCCGTAGCTTTTCGCAGGCTACCGCGTCCTTCATCGCCTGTGATCGCCAAGGCATCCACCACATGCACTTGTTCGCTTGACCCTATAACGGGTGTGTCTCATGTGTCACCCACTGGGAATGACACGCTTGCCACACACGCTACAGGTTGAGTATTCGTGTTGCGCCGTATTCCAAGGCAATCTTTCGATCACCTTTTCATACATTGATACAATCACAACCCTGATTCACCTACTCAATCACCCATCTCTAAGTGATCTTTCGTGAATCTCTTTACTACTTCTTCCTGATTGTTAAAGAACGACAGCCGATATCGCAATCTCTGATTGCGTATCACTCTGACTGGCTCAATCGCCAATGCATAACGCCCGGTTCACCGAACCAGACTTTCTGCATTGAAGATTGGTGGAGGATGACGGGATCGAACCGACGACCCCCTGCTTGCAAAGCAGGTGCTCTCCCAGCTGAGCTAATCCCCCAGTCACACAGACATCTCTATCTGTATTGATGCCCCAGGGGTTTCAGTCATTAGCGCAGCCACCGCAGAAACAGTGGTGGGTCTGGATGGATTCGAACCATCGACCCCCGCCTTATCAAGACGGTGCTCTAACCGACTGAGCTACAGACCCCTGAGTCTGTCTTAAATCACAGCCGATAAGCGTGAGCGCTCAACGTTTGACACGTTTTAGCTCGAGAAAGGAGGTGATCCAGCCGCACCTTCCGATACGGCTACCTTGTTACGACTTCACCCCAGTCATGAATCCTACCGTGGTGACCGTCCTCCTTGCGGTTAGACTAGCCACTTCTGGTAAAACCCACTCCCATGGTGTGACGGGCGGTGTGTACAAGACCCGGGAACGTATTCACCGCGGCATGCTGATCCGCGATTACTAGCGATTCCAGCTTCACGCACTCGAGTTGCAGAGTGCGATCCGGACTACGATCGGTTTTCTGGGATTGGCTCCCCCTCGCGGGTTGGCGACCCTCTGTTCCGACCATTGTATGACGTGTGAAGCCCTACCCATAAGGGCCATGAGGACTTGACGTCATCCCCACCTTCCTCCGGTTTGTCACCGGCAGTCTCCCTAGAGTGCTCTTGCGTAGCAACTAGGGACAAGGGTTGCGCTCGTTGCGGGACTTAACCCAACATCTCACGACACGAGCTGACGACAGCCATGCAGCACCTGTGTATCAGTTCCCTTTCGGGCACCCCCACCTTTCAGCAGGGTCCTGACCATGTCAAGGGTAGGTAAGGTTTTTCGCGTTGCATCGAATTAATCCACATCATCCACCGCTTGTGCGGGTCCCCGTCAATTCCTTTGAGTTTTAATCTTGCGACCGTACTCCCCAGGCGGTCAACTTCACGCGTTAGCTACGTTACCAAGTCAATGAAGACCCGACAACTAGTTGACATCGTTTAGGGCGTGGACTACCAGGGTATCTAATCCTGTTTGCTCCCCACGCTTTCGTGCATGAGCGTCAGTATTGGCCCAGGGGGCTGCCTTCGCCATCGGTATTCCTCCACATCTCTACGCATTTCACTGCTACACGTGGAATTCTACCCCCCTCTGCCATACTCTAGCCCGCCAGTCACAAATGCAGTTCCCAGGTTAAGCCCGGGGATTTCACATCTGTCTTAGCGGACCGCCTGCGCACGCTTTACGCCCAGTAATTCCGATTAACGCTTGCACCCTACGTATTACCGCGGCTGCTGGCACGTAGTTAGCCGGTGCTTATTCTTCCGGTACCGTCATCCCCTCAGGGTATTAGCCCAAAGGATTTCTTTCCGGACAAAAGTGCTTTACAACCCGAAGGCCTTCTTCACACACGCGGCATTGCTGGATCAGGCTTGCGCCCATTGTCCAAAATTCCCCACTGCTGCCTCCCGTAGGAGTCTGGGCCGTGTCTCAGTCCCAGTGTGGCTGGTCGTCCTCTCAGACCAGCTACAGATCGTCGCCTTGGTAGGCCTTTACCCCACCAACTAGCTAATCTGCCATCGGCCGCCCCTGTAGCGAGAGGTCCTAAGATCCCCCCCTTTCCTCCGTAGAGCGTATGCGGTATTAATCCGGCTTTCGCCGGGCTATCCCCCACTACAGGACACGTTCCGATGTATTACTCACCCGTTCGCCACTCGCCACCAGGATTGCTCCCGTGCTGCCGTTCGACTTGCATGTGTAAGGCATGCCGCCAGCGTTCAATCTGAGCCAGGATCAAACTCTTCAGTTCAATTCCTGTTACTGTTTTCTATTCTTCCGAATAGGTCGCTCACTCAACGTACTGACGAATTGTTCAATCATCTTGCGATGAAAAAACCTTCCTTTCATTACTGTGTGAGACTTGATACTTTCGCTTTCGCGGCAAACCCCGAAAGGTCTACCGCCGCGTCGCCATCAAGCGCCCACACTTATCGGCTGTTAATTTTTAAAGATCGGTTACGCATTCACCACCAAACCGGCACCGCGTTGCATCACCTTCACAACCCTTCGGTACCGCTTCGTTCTGCGTCGCTGCATCAGCAGCAGAGAAACGAGATTATGAAGAACTTCCGCTACGTCGTCAACAGGTTTTTTGCACCAGCCTGACCTGCCCAACCCGCCGAAAGCCTTGCCACTGCTGGCTCTCCCGCTCCCCGCGCCCCGGTGTCCGAAGCGCGAAAGAACGAGATTCTAGCGACACAGCACATGGCTTGCAAGCGTTATTTGGATAGCCTTATTACCGGTGCTTGAATACCGGTTTGCGCTTCTCCACGAAGGCCGCCATCCCTTCCTTCTGATCCTCAGTCGCGAACAGCGAATGAAACAGCCGGCGCTCGAAATGGACACCCTCTGCAAGCGTGGTTTCGTAGGCGCGATTCACCGACTCCTTGACCATCATGATTGCGGGCAAGGGGAACTCGGCGATCGTCGCCGCGGCAGCAACCGCTTCGTCGAGCAACGTCGCAGCGGGAACAACCCGTGACACCAGTCCTGCACGCTCTGCCTCGGCCGCATCCATAAAGCGCGCGGTCAGGCACAGATCCATTGCCTTCGCTTTCGACACTGCGCGCGGCAACCGTTGCGTACCGCCCGCACCCGGCATGATGCCGAGCTTGATTTCGGGCTGACCAAACTTGGCCGTATCTGCCGCGAGGATAATGTCGCACATCATTGCTAGTTCACAGCCACCACCAAGCGCAAAGCCAGCAACGGCCGCAATGATCGGCTTACGGATAGAGCGTACGGTTTCCCAATTGCGCGTGATGTAGTCGCCTTTGTACACATCCATATAGGTGTAGGTCGCCATCATGCCGATATCGGCACCCGCAGCGAATGCCTTTTCGCTGCCCGTGATGACAATCGCTCCAATCTCATCGTCAGCGTCGAAGGTCTTCAAAGCCGCGCCCAACTCATCCATTAGCGCATCGTTCAACGCATTCAGCGCCTTCGGGCGATTCAGCGTGACAAGACCGACCCGCCCACGGGTCTCGATCAAAATATTCTCGTAAGCCATGCAGCCTCCTTTGTATGAAGAGTGAGTAGCGCGAAAACGCTTCGCACCGAGATCTTAATAATGCTAACATTCACCAACCAACCGGTCGGTCAATTATTCGACAGGATTTCTCCTAACCTCCAGCTTCCATTTCGCCATGACACACCCGCTATTTTCCAAGCACGAAGACACGTTGCAAAAGGCGCTCGCCGCCATCGAAACGCGCGGCTACTGGAGTCCATTCGTCGAGATGCCCAGTCCGAAAGTGTACGGGGAAACAGCGAACGCCGATGGCGAGGTGGCATTCAAGGCGCACCTGAATCAGGCCTTCAAACTGGACCAACCGACTACCGGAGAAACCGTCGGAGCCGAAATCTCGCCGTTTGGCTTTCCGCTCGGCATCCGCTACCCCAAAGCCGACCCCGATGCCCTGCTTGCCGCCGCGGCCGTCGCACAAGCAAGCTGGCGCGCCGCCGGCCCGAAAGCGTGGGTCGGCGTGAGCCTCGAAATTCTGGCGCGCGTAAATCGCGCAAGCTTCGAGATTGGTTACAGCGTCATGCACACAACGGGGCAAGCGTTCATGATGGCGTTTCAGGCAGGCGGCCCCCATGCCCAGGACCGCGCACTCGAAGCCGTCGTCTACGCATGGGATCAACTGCGTCGTATCCCGGCTGACGCCCACTGGGAAAAACCGCAAGGCAAGAATCCGCCACTTGCGATGCATAAGCGCTATACCGTCGTGCCACGTGGTACCGGACTTGTACTCGGCTGCTGCACATTCCCAACATGGAACG
This sequence comes from Paraburkholderia phenazinium, assembly GCF_900141745.1. Classification (NCBI taxonomy): domain Bacteria; kingdom Pseudomonadati; phylum Pseudomonadota; class Betaproteobacteria; order Burkholderiales; family Burkholderiaceae; genus Paraburkholderia; species Paraburkholderia phenazinium. The sequence continues at coordinate 186,161 of NZ_FSRM01000001.1, forward strand.
GTTATCCGGGATTGTTCGCCGATCTCGCAACCGGCAACACGGTCGTCGTCAAACCACATCCGGGTGCCATTCTGCCGCTCGCTATTACCGTGCGCATCGCGCGCGACGTTCTGCGGGAAGCCGGCTTCGATCCGAACGTCGTCACCCTGCTCGCTACTAACCCGGATGACGGTGCGCTGGTCCAGGATCTCGCGTTGCGTCCTGAAATCAAGCTGATCGATTTCACCGGCAGCACGCAAAACGGTACCTGGCTCGAACGCCATGCACACCAGGCACAGGTGTACACGGAGAAAGCCGGCGTCAACCAGATCGTGATCGACTCGGTCGCCGACATCAAGGCCGTTGCGCGCAATATCGCTTTCTCGCTCGCGCTCTATTCCGGCCAGATGTGCACGGCGCCCCAAAACATCTATGTGCCACGTGACGGCATCCGCATCGCCGAAGGCACACTCAGCTTTGACGCGGTCGCGCAGGCTCTCGCCGAAGCCGTGCAAAAGCTGGTTGCCGATCCCGCCCGCGCCGTCGAACTGTTGGGCGCAATTCAGAATCAAGGCGTCGCCACGCGCGTCGACGAAGCTCGCAAGCTTGGCCGCGTGCTGGTGGAAAGCCAATCGCTCGAACATCCTGCCTTTGCTGGCGCCCGCGTGCTTACGCCGCTTGTCCTGCAACTCGACGCCGCCACCGACGCGGCGAAATTCTCCAAAGAATGGTTCGGCCCAATCTCGTTCGTCGTCGCGACAGACTCGACGATGCAGTCATTGCAGCTGGCCGGCAAGCTGGCCGCGGAGCACGGCGCACTTACTCTCTCGGTGTACAGCACGGATGAAGCCGTCATCGAAGCCGCTCACGAAGCTTCGATCCAAGGCGGCGTGGCGCTGTCCATCAATCTGACTGGCGGTGTTTTCGTCAATCAGTCGGCCGCATTCTCCGATTATCACGGCACAGGAGCAAACCCGGCAGCCAACGCAGCGCTCGCCGATGCAGCATTCGTGGCAAACCGTTACCGCGTGGTTCAGAGTCGTGTTCATGTTGAACCGAAAGCGGCGCCGGCGGCAGTCGGCTGAAAGTCATAAGCCGGAAAGAGTCGATGCGTCCTAGGCCATTTGGCCGAATGGAATACGCGGCCCACCACGCCTAACATGCCAAGGTATTGCACTTGCCATTGAGCGCGTCTGAAGCAGCTGTACCGCACTCAATGGCCATTCAAACGCTAGCAGGAGACAGGAGAAGCCGATGTCATATGAAGCGATCCGCGTCGATTTCGACGCTTCGAGCCGCGTTGCCACCGTGACGCTGAACCGCCCCGAGAAGCTCAACAGCTTCACGCGCTCCATGCATCAGGAACTGAGCGCCGCCCTCGACGAAGTCGTCGCTGGTGGAGCACGAGCCCTTGTGCTGACCGGTGCAGGCCGCGGCTTTTGCGCAGGGCAGGATCTTGCCGACCTCGACTTCACACCCGGCGCCATGACCGACCTGGGCGAGTTGATTGACGCTCACTTCAATCCGCTGATCCGTCGCCTGCAAGCGTTGCCCCTGCCGGTAATCGCCGCCGTGAATGGCACAGCGGCCGGCGCGGGGGCAAATCTCGCACTTGCCTGCGACATCGTCCTCGCAGCACGTTCGGCCAGCTTTATCCAGGCGTTCGTGAAAATCGGTCTGGTGCCGGACTCCGGCGGCACATGGTTCCTGCCGCAGCGCGTCGGTATGGCCCGCGCGCTCGGGCTCGCCCTGACAGGCGACAAACTCAGCGCCGAGAAAGCCGAAAGCTGGGGACTCGTGTGGCAAGTCGTCGACGACGCGGACCTCGCCCCCATGTCCGCCAAACTGGCAGCCCAACTCGCCCAACAACCCACCCGTGCAATCGCCGCGATCAAGCACGCCATGCGCGCCAGCGTCACGCAAACGCTCGATCAGCAGCTCGACCTGGAGCGCGATTTGCAGCGCGAGCTAGGCGCATCCCATGACTACGCGGAAGGTGTGCAAGCGTTCATCGAGAAACGCGCACCGCGCTTCGAGGGCCGTTGAGATGTCCTTACAGCCCGAACAAGCCGTCAACATCGCGCCCCGACCGGTCAGCGGCGCCGCGCTGTCGCCCGACGAACTGGCCCGTGCCACCGCGGATGCCATGTACGCCGCCGATGCCTGCAGCCGCGCGCTAGGACTGGAACTGCTGGAAGTCCGGCCCGGTTACGCGCGTCTACGCATGGTGGTGCGACCCGACTTCCTGAACGGCCACCAGATCTGCCATGGCGGCCTGATCTTCACGCTGGCCGACTCCACGTTCGCATTCGCCTGCAACAGCTACAACCTCAGCACGGTGGCATCGGGTTGTTCGATCGAATTTCTGCGGCCGGTACAAGGCGGCGATGTGCTGACCGCCGAAGCCGTCGAGCAGACATTAAGCGGCCGAACAGGCATTTACGACATTCGTGTCACCAATCGCGCGGACGAAACCGTAGCGATGTTTCGCGGCAAATCTGCCCAGATTAGAGGCAGTGTGATTCCAACAGAAAGCTGAACCGGCAACCCGCGCGATACCCAAAGCCGAAGGCGGTCGCGCGCACCGCAACCCATTCTGAAAGAAGCAAGGAGACATTCGATGAACACCTCGCTCCCGCTCGAGCCGATCGAAACGGCGAGCCGCGACGAACTCGCCGCACTTCAGCTTGAACGACTGAAATGGTCGCTCACGCACGCTTATGAGAACTCGCCGGTTTATCGGCGCAAATTCGACGAGGCTGGCGTCCATCCAGGTGAGGTGAAGACGCTCGCGGACCTGTCGCGCTTTCCGTTCACCACCAAGAAGGATCTGCGCGATAACTATCCGTTCGGAATGTTCGCAGTCCCACAGGAGCAGGTATCGCGGATTCATGCGTCCTCAGGTACAACCGGCAAACCGACGGTGGTGGGCTACACGGCGCGGGACATCGACACATGGGCCAACGTAGTGGCCCGCTCGATCCGCGCGGCCGGCGCGCGGCGCGGTGACAAGGTGCACATAAGCTACGGCTACGGCCTGTTCACCGGCGGACTCGGCGCCCACTACGGGGCGGAACGTGCCGGCCTCACCGTGATTCCGTTCGGCGGCGGCCAGACCGAAAAGCAGGTTCAGCTCATTCAGGATTTCCGCCCTGACATCGTCATGGTGACGCCAAGCTATATGTTGTCCATCGCCGACGAGTTCGAACGTCAGGGCGTCGACCCTGCCCAATGTTCGCTGCGCATCGGCATCTTCGGTGCCGAGCCGTGGACCAACGACATGCGCGGCGCGATCGAAAAACGCATGGGCATCGACGCGGTCGACATCTACGGCCTCTCCGAAGTAATGGGACCGGGCGTGGCATCGGAATGTGCGGAGACCAAGGACGGCCCGACCATCTGGGAAGATCACTTTTATCCCGAGATCATCGATCCGGAAACCGGCAACGTGCTGCCAGACGGCGAACTGGGCGAACTGGTGTTCACCTCATTGACGAAAGAAGCCCTGCCGATCATCCGCTATCGCACCCGCGATCTCACACGACTGCTGCCCGGCACTGCCCGAACGATGCGCCGGATGGAAAAAATCACCGGTCGCTCGGACGACATGATGATCGTGCGCGGCGTGAACGTCTTCCCGACGCAAATCGAGGAGTTGCTGCTGAAACGGCACGTGCTCGCGCCGCACTATCAGATCGTTCTGACGAAAGAGGGTCCGCTCGATGTGCTGACACTGAACGTCGAAGCGTGCCCCGAGACAGCACCCGACACTGCAGCGCTCGCCGCGGCAAAACAGGCTTTGAGTTACGACATCAAGGCGTTGATCGGCATCAGCGCCGTGGTCAACGTGTTACCGGTGAACGGCATCGAACGCTCGGTGGGAAAAGCACGGCGTGTCGTGGACAAGCGTAAGGCGAGCGTCTGAGAACGCCGGCGGCGTTGTCCGCGGAGGGAGAGGTAGCGGGGGACGGAGGTAGCGGTGAAGATAGCGGCAGTACTAGCGAGGCGGGCGTGCCGGCGGTCGTGGATAGCCGCCTAAGCCTGCTCTAGCGACCTGGCGCTCCAGCCCCGACACCGCTTAACCTCAACCTGCCCAGCAGCCTCGGCATCGCCCACAGCCATCCACACACTCCGCCGCCCCACCCCAAAAAATCACGAATTCGGCAACAACAACCACATCCGCCCGGCCTGCCTCATCTTCCCAGCCAGGTCGCCCGCATCATCACCAAGGCCCCAGAAATAATCCGCCCGCACACCACCCTTGATGGCCGACCCCGTATCCTGCGCAAAAACCAGACGGTTCATCGGCGAATTGGTCAACGGACGAGTAGTCTGCAAAAACACGGGCGTCCCTAGCGGAATCGAAGACGGGTCGACGGCAATCGACCGTTCCGGTGTCAAAGGCACGCCCAAGGCGCCGATTGGACCATCGGCCCCGCCGCCCGAAGTACCCTCCGCGGAAGGCATCTCTCGAAAGAAAACAAAGCGCGGATTCGTATCCAGCAGCGCGTCGACACGTGTCGGATTAGCGCGCGCCCACGCCTTGATCCCCTGCATCGTGGCCTGAGACGGCGTCAGCTCGCCGCGATCGAGCAACCAACGCCCAATCGACTTATACGGCTGATTATTGGTGCCGCCAAAGCCGAGCCGCATGACGCTGCCGTCTTCCATCACGATGCGTCCCGACCCTTGCACCTGCAGGAAAAACGCTTCGATCGGATCGTCGACCCAGACAAGTTCATTGCCATTGAGCACACCCGAGCGCTCAAGCTGAGCCCGGCTCGGCATCTCAGCGCCGGGACGATAACCCGCCGGCCACCGATATAACGCCGTCTGATAAACACCATGCTGGGTCCGCGAGCCACGCAGCAACGGCTCGTAGTAACCGGTCACCAGTCCATCGAGCGTGCCGTCGGTATTCGAGAACTGGAACGGGGTGAAGTAGGCTTCGAAGAAAGCGCGGGCGCTCGTCAGATCCAGATCGTCGATCTGCGCCGCCGCCGCACAGGCGCGTTGCCAGTTCGGCAGACGCGCGAGCCGCACGCAGTTCTGCCGCAGCGCGGCCGTCGCCCCGATCAGCGAGTCATCCTGCCAGCCAGGCACCTGTTGCCACGCTACCTGCGTGAGCCTCGCCGCAGCCACCTGACCAGGAACAAACGCCGCGCCGGTCGGCGGCCCGGAAGGCCGCACCGCACCGCCGCCTCCGCACGAAGCCAGCATCACCGCAACCGAAAGCGCCCCCAGCCAGCCGCCGACCGCCCGGACAAAACCCCTACAATGTTCGTACTTGATGGAAACCGCCATGTCTGATCTGTTCGACGAATACCCGATGCTCATGCTCGTACCGGAATTGCTGATAGCGCTCTTCCTGGTCGTCTTCATCGTTATCTATATGTCGTCCGGCAAGAAGAAAGCGAACCGCGACAAACAACGCTAGCGCTGTTTAAAGACCGAAAGCAACGCCGCCGGTTCAATGCAGCGTGCGCGGCATGCGCAGGACAAATTCCGGCACCGGCGCTTCAAAGCGCTCGCCGTCTTCGGCGACGCAGAAATACTCTCCGCGCATGGTGCCGACAGGCGTCGCAATCACGGCCCAACTCGTATATTCGAATTGCTCGCCCGGCTTGAGCAGCGGCTGGTGACCGACCACGCCGAGTCCCTTCACCTCCTGCTCGTGCTTGTCGCTGTCGGTGATCACCCAATGGCGCGCAATCAGTTGTGCCGGCACCTGACCGCTGTTGCGGATAGTCAGCGTGTAGGCGAACGCATACTGACGGCGTTCCGGGTCCGACTCGTCGGGCAGGTACTGGACCTGCGCCGCTACGCTGAATTCGTACTGGCTCATCCTGATTCCGGTCTGGTGAAACGGTGTCGTGAAAGGCTGCGAGAGGCTCGGGCGCCCATACCGTCAGGCGCGCCGGCAAAGGCTTCATTATTGTCCCGCATTCTGCTTTATGCACGGCATGCCCGCAACCCGGCCGTCCCGTCCGGACACGGCCCGGAAATCCACAAGACGGTAAAATGGGTTTTTCCGCCTACCGCCCGCCACCGCCATGACGCAATTCCGCATCTCCCCCAGCATTCTGTCGGCCGACTTCTCGCGGCTCGGCGAAGAAGTCCGCAGTGTCATCGCCGCCGGCGCCGACTGGATCCACTTCGACGTAATGGACAACCATTACGTGCCGAACCTGACCATCGGTCCGCTCGTCTGCGAGGCGCTCCGTCCGCACTGCAGCGTGCCGATCGACGTGCATCTGATGGTGCGCCCCGTCGACCGGATCGTGCCCGACTTCGCCAAGGCGGGCGCCAACGTGATCAGCTTTCACCCTGAAGGCTCGGACCACATCGACCGCACACTGTCGCTGATCCGCGATCACGGCTGCAAGGCCGGTCTCGTGTTCAATCCGGCCACGTCGTTGAGCCACCTCGATTACGTCATGGACAAGGTCGATCTGGTGCTGATCATGTCGGTGAATCCGGGTTTTGGCGGCCAGTCGTTCATCCCCGAAGCGCTCGTCAAGTTGCGAGAGGCCCGCAAGCGCATCGACGCGTACAAGGAAAAAACCGGCCGCGAGATCCATCTCGAAGTGGACGGCGGCGTGAAGATCGACAACATCGCCGCGATCGCGGCAGCGGGCGCGGACACCTTCGTAGCCGGCTCGGCCATTTTCGGCCACCACGACTACAAAACGATCATCGCCGAGATGCGCGCCGAACTGGCGAAAGTCGAGCAGCGCGCATGACGGCAAGCGCAACGCCGCAGTTTGCCGCGCCAGTGTTCAGCGGCCCGCGTATTCTCGCGGCGATCATCGACCTGGACGGCACGATGGTCGACACCGCCGACGACTTCACAGCAGGTCTGAACGGCATGCTCGCCCAACTCGATGCGGCGGAAACCTCGCGCGAGGAAGTGGTGGGTTATGTCGGCAAGGGCTCGGAGCATCTGATCCGCAGCGTGCTCGCGCCGCGCTTCGAGGCGGCCCTGGCACAGGACCGCTTCGACGAGGCACTCGCGATCTACCAGGAAGAGTACGCGCGGATCAACGGCCACCATACGCGACTGTACCCGGACGTCGAGGCCGGCCTGAAAGCCATGCGCGACGCCGGCCTCAAGCTCGCGTGCGTGACGAACAAGCCGTACCGATTCGCTGTAGAACTCCTGGAGCAATACGGGCTTGCCAGCTATTTCAGCGTCGTGCTCGGCGGCGACAGTCTGTCGAAAAAGAAGCCGGATCCGCTGCCGATGCTCACCGCCTGCGCGCAATTGCAGGTCGAGCCCGAGGCGACGGTAGCGATCGGCGACTCCGAAAACGACGCGCTGGCCGGCCGCGCAGCGGGCATGGCGACGCTAACCGTGCCTTACGGATACAACCATGGCCAGGCTATACAAACAATAAAATCGGATGGTATAGTTGCCTCGCTGCTCGAAGCCGCCAAGGCCATTGCAGCGCAACACGCAGCTCACCATACATCGACTTAACAAGTCCATCATCCTCATGTTTCTGAACAAAAAACGGAGTCTGAGCAGCATCGACCGGGGAGCCTGGCCCTGGCGTCGCTGGTCGCGCTAACCTCGCCTGAGGTACGCTGAAGCTCGTCTTCGGCACCGTTTTTTGCTTCGCTGCGCTCACGCGCCTTTCCCAGTAGTTCTCGTCGCATCGGTTCATGCGGCCGTCGTGTACCTTAGGTACGGTGGCACGCCCGTCCCGTACACGCTTCGTGGGAAAGCTCGCGCCGGTTGGCCTAACCTTGTCTTAAGCATCGCCAAACCAGGCTTCGCCCAAACCGGCCACGTAGACAGCGCATCGCCCCGCTTTGTCCGTCGCACGCCGCGCACGGACCTATGAACAGGATCGGAACATGACCGAACTCGAATTCCAGTCCCTCGCGAACGAGGGCTATAACCGCATCCCGCTGATCGCCGAAGCGCTCGCCGACCTGGAAACGCCGCTGTCGCTGTATCTGAAGCTCGCGCAACCCGAGCGCAACGGCGCCAACTCGTTCCTGCTGGAATCCGTGGTGGGTGGCGAACGGTTCGGACGCTATTCATTCATCGGCCTGCCGGCCCGCACGCTGCTGCGCACCCGCAACGGGGTATCGGAAGTGGTGCGCGACGGCAGCGTGGTCGAAACGCACGAAGGCGACCCGCTTGACTTCATCCAGCAATTCCAGGGGCGCTTCAAAGTGGCGCAACGGCCGGGATTGCCGCGTTTTGCAGGCGGTCTCGCAGGGTATTTTGGTTATGACGCGGTCCGCTACATCGAGAAGAAACTTGCGCACAGCGCGCCGCCAGACGACCTGAACCTGCCGGACATCCAGTTGCTGCTGACCGAAGAAGTCGCGGTGATCGATAACCTCGCGGGCAAGCTATACCTCGTGGTCTACGCCGATCCCACCACGCCCGAGGCCTACACCCGCGCCAAACAACGTCTGCGCGATCTGCGTCAACGCCTGCGCACGACCGTGCAGCCGCCGGTGACTTCGGCGAGCGTACGCACCGAAACCTACCGCGAATTCGCCAAAAACGATTACCTCACCGCTGTGCGCAAGGCGAAGGAATACATCGCCGCCGGCGAGCTGATGCAGGTCCAGGTCGGCCAACGTCTGACGAAACCGTATCGCGACAATCCGCTTTCGCTATACCGAGCGCTGCGTTCGCTGAACCCGTCGCCGTACATGTATTACTACAACTTCGGCGACTTCCACGTGGTCGGCGCATCGCCGGAAATTCTGGTGCGTCAGGAAAAGCGCGGTGAGGATCGTATCGTCACCATCCGCCCGCTCGCCGGCACCCGTCCGCGTGGCAACACGCCCGAGCGCGATGCCGAGCTCGCCACCGAACTGCTGAACGACCCGAAGGAAATCGCCGAGCACGTCATGCTGATCGACCTCGCGCGCAACGACGTGGGCCGCATCGCGCAGATCGGCTCGGTGATCGTCACCGACAAGATGGTGATCGAGAAGTACTCGCACGTGCAGCACATCGTGAGTTCGGTCGAAGGCAAGCTGAAACCCGGTACCACCAATTTCGACGTGCTGCGCGCCACCTTCCCGGCCGGCACGCTGTCCGGCGCACCGAAGGTCCGCGCGATGGAGCTGATCGACGAACTCGAACCGGTCAAGCGAGGCCTGTATGGCGGCGCGGTCGGCTACCTCTCGTTCACCGGCGAAATGGATCTGGCCATCACAATCCGCACGGGTGTGATCGCCAACGGCAATCTGTATGTGCAGGCGGCAGCGGGTATCGTCGCTGATTCGGTGCCCGAATCCGAATGGCAAGAGACCGAAAACAAGGCGCGCGCGGTATTGCGCGCCGCCGAGCAGGTGCAAGACGGCCTCGATAGCGACTTCTGACCGGAGACAGACCATGCTGCTGATGATCGACAACTACGACTCATTCACCTACAACCTGGTCCAATACTTCGGCGAACTCGGCGAAGACGTTCGGACCTACCGCAACGACGAGATCACGCTGGACGAGATCGCGAAGCTCAATCCCGAGCGGATTTGCCTGTCGCCAGGACCGAGCAACCCGCAACACGCGGGCATCACGCTCGACGTGCTGCGCGAGTTCTCGGGCAAGTATCCGATACTCGGCGTGTGCCTCGGCCATCAGGCCATCGGCGAAGCATTTGGCGGTCGTGTCGTGCGCGCGCAGACCATCATGCACGGCAAGGTCAGCACGATCGAAACCGACTGCAAAGGCGTCTTCGCCGACCTGCCGAAGCACTTCGTCGTGACGCGCTATCACTCGCTCGCCATCGAGCGCGAGTCGCTGCCCGATTGCCTCGAAGTATCCGCATGGACCGACGACGGCGAGATCATGGGCGTGCGTCACAAGGAACTGGCCGTCGAAGGCGTGCAGTTCCACCCGGAATCGATCCTGTCCGAACACGGCCACGCACTGCTCGAGAACTTCGTGAAGCAGTCGAAAGCCGCTTCAGCGAAGCGCAACGCTTGATCACCCGAGGCGAAATCATGACGATTACCCCCCAGGAAGCGTTGCAGCGCACGATCGAGCACCGCGAGATTTTCCACGACGAGATGCTGCATCTGATGCGCCTCATCATGCGCGGCGAGCTATCGCCGGTGATGGCGGCCGCAATCATCACGGGACTGCGCGTCAAAAAAGAGACCATCGGCGAAATCACCGCGGCCGCCACGGTGATGCGTGAGTTTGCCCGGCACGTTGAGGTGCAGGACAACTCGAACTTTGTCGATATCGTCGGAACTGGCGGCGACGGCGCGCACACGTTCAACATCTCCACGGCGACGATGTTCGTCACGGCCGCGGCCGGTGCGAAGGTCGCGAAGCACGGCGGGCGCAGCGTATCGAGCAAGTCGGGTAGCGCGGATGTGCTCGAAGCGCTCGGCGTCAATATCGATCTGCAGCCGGAACAAGTGGCGGCCTCGATTGCAGAAACCGGCATGGGTTTCATGTTCGCGCCGAACCATCATCCGGCCATGAAGAATATCGCCCCAGTGCGTCGCGAGCTCGGCGTGCGGACCCTCTTCAACATCCTCGGACCGTTGACCAACCCGGCCAGCGCGCCGAACCAGTTGATGGGCGTGTTCCATGGGGACCTGGTTGGCATCCAGGTGCGTGTGATGCAGCGCCTTGGCGCCAAGCACGTGCTGGTCGTCTACGGCATGGACGGCATGGACGAGGTTTCGCTGGGCGCGGCAACGCAAGTCGGCGAACTGCGCAACGGGGAGATTCTGGAGTACGAGATTCACCCGGAAGACTTCGGCATGCAGATGGTCTCGAACCGCTCGCTGAAAGTGGCTGATGCCACCGAATCCAAGCTGATGCTGCTCGAAGCGCTCGATAACAAACCGGGCGTGGCGCGTGAGATTGTCACACTGAACGCCGGCACAGCGCTCTATGCTGCGAATGTGGCGGCCTCGATCGCGGACGGCATCGAACTGGCGCGCGAAGCGATCGCAAACGGCAAGGCGCGGGCGAAGGTCGACGATCTGGTTCGCTTCACCCAGCAATTCAAGCACTAAATTCTGTATCGAGAAATCTATGAGCGATATTCTGGAACGCATCATCGACGTCAAGCGCCAGGAGGTCCGCGCGGGTCAACTGAGCGCACCGCTCGAGGAACTGCGCCTCGAAGCCTCGGCGCGCGACAAGCGCGACTTTGTCGGCGCGCTGCGCGCCAAACATGCCTTGGGTCAGGCCGCGGTAATCGCCGAAGTGAAGAAGGCGAGCCCTTCAAAGGGTGTGCTACGCGAGCATTTCGTGCCGGCTGAGATTGCGCGTTCGTATGCGAAGCACGGCGCCGCCTGCCTGTCCGTCCTCACCGACGTGCAGTTTTTCCAGGGCAGCGCCGCCTACCTGGAACAAGCGCGCGCCGCCTGCGACCTGCCGGTCCTGCGCAAAGACTTCATCATCGATCCGTATCAGATCGTCGAAGCGCGCGCGATGGGCGCCGACGCGATCCTGCTGATCGCCGCCGCGCTCGAAACCTCGCAGATGCAGGATCTCGAAGCGTTCGCGCATTCGCTGGGGCTCGCGGTACTCGTCGAAGTGCATGACAGGAACGAGTTGATGGAAGCGCTGACGCTGAAGACGCCGCTGATCGGCGTTAACAACCGCAATCTGCGCACGTTCGAGACATCGATCGAAACCACCATCGGCATGCTCGACCTGATCCCGGAGGATCGCATCGTCGTGACCGAATCGGGCATCCTGGCGCGCGCGGATGTGGATCGCCTGCGCGAGATGGATGTGCATACGTTCCTCGTCGGCGAAGCGTTCATGCGGGCCGAGGAACCGGGCGCAGAACTTGCGCGGATGTTTTTCTGAGCTTCGTTTTGAGCTAACCAGGAAAACACCGCCATGGGCATGGAACGTGAAATCAAGCTGGCATTGGCCGCCGACCAGATAGACGCGGCGACGCGCTGGTTCGTCGCACGCACCGGCACCGCGGGCCGTCCAATCGCGCTTGCCAATATCTACTTCGACACGCCCGCTCTGACGTTGGCGCGCTCGAAAAGCGCGCTGCGCCTTCGTCACACGCCGGACGGCTGGCTGCAAACCTTCAAGACCGCCGGCAATGCAAGCGCCGGCATGCACAGCCGACACGAGTGGGAAATGCCGGTAGCCGGCGAGAAGCTGGAGATCGACGCGCTGCTGCACGCCTGCGACGAACCCACGGTGGCCGCCGCGCTGCGCGGCGCCGCCCCGGACCTGATCGAACTGTTCCGTACGAATTTCACCCGCACTCTGTGGCAGGTGGCGCACAGCGGCGCCACGGTGGAAGCGGCAATCGATCAGGGCGATGTGATCGCCGACGTCGATGGTGAAACGCGCCGCGCACCGATTCTCGAAGTCGAACTTGAGTTGAAAAGCGGTGACGAAGCCGCACTGCATGCGCTGGCGGACGAACTCCGCGCCAAGGTCCCCGGACTCGCGCCGGACGATGTCAGCAAGGCGCAACGCGGGTATCGGCTGCGGGAGCAGTAAGAGCGCTTGCTCTGCCTCAACGCTAACGTTGAGCAATACGCGAGGCTTGCTGCCGCAATATGCCCTCTGACCGCACGCCTTGAGCTACACCCCGTTTGCTGCGACACTTGCGCGTCATGAACTCTGCCTCCCGTACCCGTTCCCCCTCGTCGCAAGCCTCGCTGTTTGGCGACGAATCGTCCGATCACCCTGCTGAAGCGCAAACGCGGGCCACGTCATCCATGAAGTCCACGTCTACGCCCACGCTCGAAGCCCAATTCGATGCGTTGCCGCCTGCATGGCGAACCCATCTGCGACCGTTCATCGAAAGCGATGCGTACGACGCGTTGTGCCGTTTCGTCGACGGCGAGCGCGCTGCGGGCAAGACGGTTTATCCCGCCGACGTATTCCGCGCACTGCGCCTCACCAGTCCGGACGAGGTCAAAGTCGTGATCCTCGGCCAGGATCCTTACCACGGTGAAGATCGCGGCACACCGCAGGCTCACGGGCTGGCGTTCTCGGTACCGCCGGCTGTGCGTCCGCCGCCGTCGCTGCGCAATATCTTCAAGGAAATTGCCGCGAGTCTGGGCCACGAGCCGCCGCGTCACGGCTGCCTTGATGCCTGGGCAAAACAGGGCGTGCTGCTGCTGAACACCGTGCTGACCGTCGAGCGCGACTCGGCGGCAAGCCACGCGAAACGCGGCTGGGAGAAGTGCACGGACACGCTGATCCACGAACTGGCGCAGCGTCACGACGGCCTCGTGTTCATGCTGTGGGGCGCGCACGCACAAGCCAAGCGGGCCTTGCTCGGCGGCAAATCACACTACGTGCTGGAGGCGCCGCATCCGTCGCCGCTGTCGGCGCATCGGGGCTTTCTCGGTTGCGGGCACTTTGCGCTCGCTAACGAGTACCTCACCGAACACAAGCGTCAGCCGATCGACTGGCGTCTGCCCGACGAAGCGCAGACGCTCGCTTAGTAACAAAAGGCGACACGCGACGACGCGGATCACCCCCGCGCGAACCTTAGAACGCGGCGATCGCTTCGCGTGCGCCGGCCAGAGCGGCGGTCGCTGCATCCGGGCCCATGTTCAGGCCTTCAGCGTAGATGAAGTTCACGTCGGTCATGCCGAGGAAGCCCAGGAAGGCCTTCAGATACGGCGTTTGGCTGTCGTTCGGGGTGCCGAGATACTTGCCGCCGCGTGCCGAAACCACGAACACCTTCTTGCCCTTCACAAGGCCTTCAGGGCCGGTTTCCGTGTACTTGAACGTGATGCCAGCGCGAGCGATGAAGTCGAAGTACGTCTTCAGTTGCGACGACACACCGAAGTTGTACATCGGTGCGCCGATCACGATGATGTCGGCTGCTTGCAGTTCGGCGATCAGCGCTTCGCTGCGGGCAGAGATGGCAGCCTGTTCCGGCGTGCGTTGGTCAGCCGGCGTGAAGAACGCGCCAAGGATCGCATCGTCGAGGTGGGGCAGCGGTTCAGCTTGCAGGTTACGGACGACGACTTGCGCGCCCGAATTCGATTGTTGCAGCTTCTCAGTCAGTTCGTTGACGAGCAGCGTCGATTGAGCGCCTTGCGAGCGGGCTGCCGAGTTGATTTGCAGGATCGTGGTCATGGTTGACTCCAGTAGGGGCGCGCAGTGTTGCGCGAGTGGAGCCATTGTGTTTTTTTACCGGCCCGCGAAAAAGCCGTGCGGCAGCGAAGGATTGTTGCATGGGTAGAACAATCCGACGCTGAATCTCGCGATTTAAGCAGACTGTAAGGACGTTTCGCCGCTTTCAGGCCGCCAGCCAACGCTCGCGCCAGTTGCGCGCCGCCGTGCGCCGGTCGGTGACGGTTAGCGAATAGCGCGACACCTCAGGGCCGTCCAGCTTGACTTGCACGGTGCGCAGCTCGTCGCGGCGGAACGCGTGCACTTCCACTTTTGCGCCCGGCAGATAGCGCGAGAGCAGCGCGTCAAGATTCGAGCCAGTCACGCGCAGACCGTCGATCGCCACCAGCACGTCGCCCGCGGAAAGCCCGGCTTTCTGCGCTGCGCTGCCGTCGTGGACGGCGGCGAGCGTGCAATCCCCGCCGCCGCGCACGCGGGCGCCGAGCGTTGGCGTGGCGTTCTTGTCGCGCTCCGGAGCGAGCGAAACGCCAAACGGCTCGAGCATTGTCTCGAGCGGCAGATCGCGCGTGCTGCGCACCGCCTGCTCGAATAGCGCGCCAAGGTCAGCGCCGGTTGCCTCGGCGAAAATCTCTTCGACCTCGTCCTCAGCCACACCGACCGGCTTGCCGCGATAGAAGTCGCGTCCGAAACGCTGCCACAGAAGGCGCATCACGTCATCGAGCGACTTGCGGTTGTTGGTTTGCGCGCGAATCGTCAAATCAAACGCCAGCGCGACCAGCGAACCCTTCGTGTAATAGCTGACGATCGCGTTCGGCGCATTCTCGTCCTGCCGGTAGTACTTCACCCAGGCATCGAACGAGCTTTCCGCGACGGTCTGCTTCAGGCGGCCGCTGCCCCGCATCACGCCGCCCACCACCTTGCCGAGCAGCGCGAAATATTCTTCCGGCGAGATAAGACCGGTGCGCACCAGAATCAGATCGTCGTAGTACGACGTGAACCCTTCGAACAGCCACAGCAGCGAGGTGTAGTTCTCACGCGTCAGATCGTACGGCGCGAAGGCGGCCGGCTTGATGCGCTTCACGTTCCACGTGTGGAAGTATTCGTGGCTGCACAGGCCGAGGTACGTCCGGTAGCCTTCCGTGGTCTGCGGGCGGCCTTCAACCGGCAGATCCGACCGGTTGCAGATCAGCGCAGTCGAAGCGCGATGCTCGAGTCCGCCGTAGCCATCGCTCACGGCCTGGGTCATGAATACGTAGCGTTCGACCGGCGCCTTCTTCGATTTCGGCTCAAACAAGGCAATCTGCGCTTCGCAGATGCGCTTCAGATCCGCGGCGAGACGCGCCATATCGAGCGCGACCACGCGGCCGGCAATCACGATGTCGTGCAGCACGCCATGCGCCTTGAAGGTCGCCAGCGCAAATTCGCCGAGCGTCACCGGATGGTCGGCCAGTTCGTCATAGTTCTGCGCGCTGTACTCACCGAAGCCGTAGCGTCGGGTGCCGCGCGCTTCCGGCAACGCCGTGGCGACGCGCCAGCTCCGGTAAGCCGGGCCGGCCGGCTTCTGGATGTCCACCAGACACGGCGCATCCTCATGGCCCACGGCCGCAAGAAACACGCTGGTGCCGTTGAAGAACCCCGTCGTATCGTCCAGATGCGCCGCCCGCACCGACATATCCCACGCGTACACCTCGTAGCGCAGCGTCAGCGGACCGTTAACCGGCGCGGCTTGCCACGTCTGCTTGTCGGTCTTCTCCACCCGCACCTTGCGCCCGGCCTCGTTGACCGCGCGCAGCGTGACAATATTGCGGGCGAATTCGCGCACCATGTAACTGCCGGGAATCCACACCGGCAGCATGAAACGCTGACCAGAAGGATCAGGATCGGCAACGGTGATGGTGACTTCGAACAGGTGGGCGGCGGGTTGCTTCGGAACGATGCTGTAGCGGATCGGCTTCATCGGCGGGGTAGGTTAGAAAAATCAGGGGTCCAGAAATGGCAGGAGGCGCAAAGTGCGCCTCCGGTCTGACGATGCGAGCAGTTTAGTGCACCGAGGAGAGTTCTTTGTCCAGCCGGTCGGCCGGCACCGCGCCTGGCAGGCGGCGGCCGTCGGCGAGGAAGATGGTGGGCGTGCCGTCCACGTTCATGGCGTGGCCAAGATCGAGGTTCTTTTCGATGGCGGCTGTGTCACAGGTGCCTGCGGCGGTCGGCGCCTGACGGTCCTGCATCCACGATTCCCAAGCCTTGGCGCGGTCCGACGAACACCAGATCGACTTCGATTTCACCGTCGAATCCGGCGACAGCACCGGGTACAGGAAGGTGTACACGGTAACGTTGTCGATAGACTTCAGCGTGGTTTCGAGCTGCTTGCAATACGGGCAGTTCGGATCCGAGAACACCGCCATCTTGCGGCTGCCATTGCCCTTCACCACCTTCACCGCGTTCGCGAACGGCAGGCTCGCAAAGTCGATGCGGTTGGTTTCGGACAAGCGTGCCTCAGTCAGATTCTTGCGGGTCTTCGCGTCGACGATATCGCCGAGCAGCAGGTAATCGCCGTTCGCGTCGCTATAGACGATCTGCGTGCCAAGGTTGATCTCGTACAACCCGGCAATCGGCGATTTCGAGATGCTCTTGATGGTCGCGTCGTCGCCGAGACGAGCCTGCAAGGTCGCCTTGAGTTTGTCGGTGGCCTGGTCGGCCTGCGCGGAGCAGCCGAGTGTCGCGACGGCCACGGCAAGGGTGAGCGCGGCGATTCGGAGGTGCTTTTTCATACTGGATATCCTGGTTCATTCGAACACGCATCACGCGTCTTCGCTTGGTACGTCTCGGACAGGCGGGCGGCCCACCCGTTCATCATACTCGCGCGCCGTGCCCTCTTAGCCCAAAGCCGCCGAAACGAGCCAGCGCTTGATTAGCGGCTGCGCGCCTACGAAAGCCATGCCCGTGTTGCGCAGGACGCGGGCAACCGGGCCCGGAACGGAGAACAGCTTTTGCAAGCCATCGGTGGCGACCATCAGCGCGCGGATGTCTTCGCGGCGTGCCCGTTCGTAACGCCGCAGCAGCACGGTGTCGCCGAGATCACGGAACGCTTCCTTGCCGGCGATCGCATCGGCGAGCGCCGCGACGTCGCGCAGTCCAAGGTTCATGCCTTGCCCCGCGAGCGGATGGATCAGGTGCGCGGCGTCGCCCACCAGGGCGACCCGCGGAGCAGCGAGCCGGTCGACGGTTTGCAGCGCGAGCGGAAAACCCTGCGCCGGCGTCACGCAGTCGAGCGCGCCCACCTGGCCGCCCGTGATGCGTTCGACTTCCGCGGCGAGCTGCGCGGGATCGAGCGCGAGCAGTTCCTGCGCATGCTCGGTACGCGCCGACCACACGAGCGAGACGTGTCCATCAGGCAGCGGCAGCAACGCGATGATCTCGCCGTCCTTGAACCACTGATAGGCCGTTTCGCCGTGCGGCCTTTCGGCCTTGAAGTTGGCGACCACGCCGGTCTGCTTATAGTCCTGGCGGATGACCTTCGACCCGATCTGCGCACGTACCCAGGAGTGGGCGCCGTCCGCGCCGACCACCAGATCCGCGTCAAGCATTTTGCCGTTGGCAAGACCGATGGTCGCGCCGCCCGGCTTCACGTCGAGCCCCTGGGCGCGCGAGTCGATCCATTCGAGACTCGGCTGGAACCGCAGCGCCGCATCGAGTGCGCGCTCGATCAGCGACGATTCCGCGATCCACGCCAGTTGCGGCACGGACGCCTGAAACGCCGAGAAGTGCAGCTCGGCGTGGGCATCGCCATAGACCCGCATGTCATAGACCGGGCCGAGGCGTGCGGTGTCGAGCGCCTGCCAGACCCGCAGCCGCTCGAGCAGGGCCTGCGAACTGGAGGACAGCGCATAGACCCGCGCATCGAAAATCGAACCGGCTGGCAGCGGGGCACACGGTTGCGCCAGCAGGCCGACGCGCAGGCCGCCTTGCGCCAACGCGAGCGCCGCAGTCTTGCCGACGAGCCCGCCGCCGATCACGGCGACGTCAAAGGTCTGGAGGTGAGCAGTCATGCCCGCATTATAGCTGCGGGGGATGGCGGGGCCGGATCGTGGATGCGCGAAGGCGACGCCGGACAGGGTTACAATTGCGGATTCCGTGATTCACGTCATGCATCAGTCTAGAGAAACCCCATGAGCCTCAAATGCGGCATCGTCGGCCTGCCTAACGTCGGCAAGTCCACCCTGTTCAACGCGCTAACCAAGGCGGGCATTGCCGCCGAAAACTATCCGTTCTGCACGATCGAGCCGAATGTCGGCATCGTCGAAGTGCCGGACGCGCGGCTGAAGGCGCTCGCCGACATCGTCAAGCCCGAGCGCATCATGCCGGCGGTGGTGGAATTCGTCGATATTGCCGGTCTTGTCGCCGGCGCGAGCAAGGGTGAAGGGCTTGGCAACCAGTTCCTCGCCAACATCCGCGAAACCGACGCCATCACGCACGTTGTGCGCTGCTTCGAAGACGATAACGTGATTCACGTCGCCGGCAAGGTGGATCCGCTGTCGGATATTGAAGTCATCAACACCGAACTGGCGCTGGCCGATCTGGCGACGGTCGAAAAGTCGCTTTCGCGTTATTCGAAGGCTGCTAAATCGGGCAACGACAAGGAAGCGATCAAGCTCGCCGCGGTGCTGGAAAGGGTCCGTGCGCAGCTCGACCAGGCCAAGCCGGTGCGCGCGCTCGACCTGTCGGATGAAGAGCAGGTGCTCCTCAAGCCGTTCTGCCTGATCACCGCCAAGCCGACGATGTACGTCGCCAACGTGAAGGAAGACGGCTTCGATAACAATCCGCATCTGGACGCCGTACGCAAGTTCGCGGACGCTGAGAAGGCGCCGGTCGTCGCGGTGTGCGCGGCCATTGAAGCGGAAATCGCCGATCTGGAAGACGAAGACAAGCAGGTTTTTCTCGCCGACCTGGGCATGGAAGAGCCGGGTCTCAATCGCGTGATCCGCGCCGGTTTCAAACTACTCGGTCTGCAGACGTACTTCACGGCTGGTGTGAAGGAAGTGCGGGCGTGGACGATCCATATCGGCGACACGGCACCGCAGGCTGCGGGCGTGATTCACACTGACTTCGAACGTGGCTTCATCCGTGCACAGACGATTGGCTTCAATGACTTCGTGGCTTACAAAGGTGAGCAAGGCGCGAAGGAAGCCGGCAAGATGCGGGCGGAAGGTAAGGAATACGTCGTGCACGACGGGGATGTGATGAATTTCCTGTTTAACGTGTAAACGGCGATCGTTAACTAGCGCGTGGCGCCACGATGTGTAAAACCCCGTAGCGTCGTGGACGCTTACGGGGTTTTTCTTTGTGGGGGCCGCTGCGAGCAGCGAACGCGTTGAGATTTACGCCGGAAAGAACACCGCAGGGCTGACGCCAAAGCGCTTCGAAACGTCGCGAATCTGGCGCGCGTTCAGTTCGCGTTTGCCGTTGAGTATCTCCGACACCACACCTTGACTACCAATCTCCGGTAGCTCCGATTGCCTGATGCCGTGCTGGTCCATGAGCGCGCGAAGAACCTCGGCAGGCATGGCGTCGGGCAATGAATAGTGAGCGTCATCGAAGTCGACGATGAATTCGCCGAGCGCGGTCACGAGGCCCGCGAGAGGATGCGTCTCATCCGCCGCGCCAACGTCCAGCAAAGCATTGAGTACTCGCACCGCCTCTTCATATTCGGCAACGTCGGCAATGGGACGCAAAGGCACCTTTTCGGACAACGCACCAAAATGACCCGCAAGTTCAGCGACTTCCGTCGACGAGAAAATCAAGGCTTCCATTTGTCGTATTCCTTGTGTGTCAGTACATGACGCACGTACAGCTTCTGCACATTAAAGTGCACCGCGGCGACCAATCTAAACTTGTTGCCGCCGATATCAAACACATAAAAGTCGCCAACCCGATCCGTTGCATTGAACGCTTGCCTGAGCTTGGCGAAGTTCGAAAACGAGCCGGCTTCGATTGTCTTGCGCCACATTTGAAGCGCCACTCGCGCCTCAGGGCGTCGTTCGGCAAACTCGACCAACGACCTGTTAGAAATAACACGCATACACCAAAATATCTCAATTTGCGATTTTTATCAAGGCCCACATTTGGCCGCGCTTAATCTTTGGTACCCGCTACCTGCCACACCGCAACGCCCCCGCCATCCCCGCCCGAATCGCCGTCATCTTCTCCGGCGAGTCCGACAGCACCGCGTCAATCCCGAGACACGCCGCGGCACGATAATCATCCGCGTCGTTCACCGCAATCGCGACGATATGCACGTCCGGATGCGTCCGAAAACACGCCACCGTTGCGGGCGTCCACAGCGTCGCGTTCACCTCCGAGCGCCCTTCCCCAAGCGTAAATCTCTCGACCACGGTCACCGCCCGATGCAGCTCGAACGCGGCCGAAGCATGTTCAGCCGGCGCGTCCAGACACCCTTGATCAAGCAAAACGCGCACTAAACGAGTGCGCGTCGCATCGCGCGATTCAAAGACCTTCGCCTGCGGATACACCGCGAAACCACGCTGATATTCAGCCTCCGTTGAATAAAGCGTCACCCGCGTCCAGGCGTTTTCTTCGCTCAGCACCTGCGCGACCGCCCGTGTCTGCGGCTCCGCCGGCAGCGCTTTCATATCGAGGACGACCGGCATCGAAGCCGGTATAGCGCGTAGCGCCTCGCGCAACGTAGGAATGCCAACCGGTCGGCTCCGGTACGGGTAAGCCTCCGCCCCTTGAGCGTCAGCCAGACGAAAACTCCACCCCGCGTTGACATGAGCAAGCTCTGCCGCCGTACGCGCCGAGACTGGCCCGCTGGCATCCGTCAACGCGGACAGATCCGCCGGCCGGTAAAGCACCGGCACGCCATCCTTGCTCAGTTGCACCGTCAACCACATGGCGTCGGCGTGGTGCGCGAGCGCGAGACGAATCGCCTCCAGCGTGTTCTCAGGCGCATCGCCCGTGCCGCCACGATGCGCGATGATCTGCGGCAGCGCAGTCGCAGACGCGGACGTATCAACAGGCGCCGCGCAAGGCGCAGCACAGCCGGACAAAAAGGCACTACAAAACACAACAGCCAACCCGGCGCAAATCAGACGAGGCATCTGGACTCCTCACTAGAACAGACGAAGCCGAACTAGCCATGTTACGGGTCAACGGTCTCAAAACAAGCCACCGCAAGCGGCTCCGGCACAAGTAAGCCGCCATCGGCGGGCATCAAAATCCCCACAGGCGACGGTCTCCGAAAGTTAGCTTCAGTTTCAATTCTGCCGGTGTTAAATTGCGGCTTCCGGCGCCGCAGAAGCCGGCCGCTGCCAGCACCGATAGCGAGCACAACATAACAACGCTCAACTTCTGTCTGTCATCGAGTCCAATTAGAATCGCGCAACCTCAAGTTGCACACCTTCCGACCAAGGAGACCATTGATGAGTTGCAAACCCCTGTTCCGTACGCTTGCCGCGGCGGCTGTTCTCGCTCTCGGCGTCAATCAGGCCGCTCAGGCCGCGACGGAAATCCAGTTCTGGCATGCCATGGAAGCCGCCCTCGGCGAGCATCTGAACGACATCGCCAACGACTTCAACGCATC
Organism: Paraburkholderia phenazinium; assembly: GCF_900141745.1. NCBI lineage: Bacteria > Pseudomonadati > Pseudomonadota > Betaproteobacteria > Burkholderiales > Burkholderiaceae > Paraburkholderia > Paraburkholderia phenazinium. Next base: position 207,808 of record NZ_FSRM01000001.1, read on the forward strand.
ACAATCCGACTACAAGATCGTCCCGGTCTTTAAGGGTTCCTACGACCAGACGCTCGCGGCCGGCATCGCCGCCTATCGCAGCGGCAACGCGCCGGCGATCCTTCAGGTCTACGAAGTCGGCACGGCCACGATGATTCAGGCGAAGAAAGCGGTGATTCCGGTATCCGAAGTATTCAAGCAGGCCGGCGTGCCGCTCGACGAAAAGGCCTTCGTGCCCACCATCGCGAGCTATTACAGCGACTCCAAGACCGATGAGCTGATTTCGATGCCGTTCAACAGCTCGACGCCGGTGTTGTATTACAACAAGGATGCGTTCAAGAAGGCCGGGCTCGATCCTAACCAGCCGCCGAAGACGTGGGACGAACTGCGCAAGGACGCGCAGAAGCTGAAGGCGTCGGGCATGTCGTGCGGTTACTCGTCGGGCTGGCAGAGCTGGATCCAGCTCGAAAACTACAGTGCCTGGCACGGTCTGCCGTTTGCGACGGAAAACAACGGCTTCGACGGCGCCGATGCGCAACTCGAATTCAACAAGCCGCAGCAGATCGCCCATATCCAGTTCCTTCAGGACATGGCGAAGGAAGGCTCGTTCACCTATGTCGGCCGCAAGGACGAACCGGTGTCCAAGTTCTATAGCGGCGACTGCGGCATCATCACGAACTCGTCGGGCTCGCTTGCCAACATCAAGAAGTACGCCAAGTTCGACTTCGGCACCGGCATGATGCCTTACGACGCCAACGTGAAGGGTGCACCGCAAAACGCGATCATCGGCGGCGCAAGTTTGTGGGTACTGTCGGGCAAGGATCCGAGCGTCTACAAGGGCGTGGCAAAGTTCCTCGCGTACCTGGCCACGCCGCAGGTTGCGGCCAAGTGGCATCAGGACACTGGCTATCTGCCTATCACGACTGCCGCCTATCAGCTGACGCAACAGCAGGGCTTCTACACGAAGAACCCGGGCAGCGACACCGCGATCAAGCAGATGCTCAACAAGCCGCCGCTGCCGTTCACGAAGGGCCTGCGTCTGGGCAACATGCCGCAGATCCGTACGGTGGTCGACGAGGAACTCGAGCAGGTCTGGAGCGGGAAGAAGACGCCTAAGGAAGCGCTCGACTCCGCGGTCGAACGCGGCAATGAACTGCTGCGCCGCTTCGAGAAGGCCGGCAGCTAAGCGTTGACCTGCCCCACCCGGCGGACGCGCCTCAGCGAGGCGCGTCCGTTAGTATGACGGAGCGTTTCGTTCCGTCGCCTCGCACTTCGTACACCGGGCGGACAAGCAAAGCTGAGCCGCTCCAGCATTATCTTCAGAGAGATGCTTCATGGAAAAGCGATCCCGCTTCGGGACTGGCGTGCTGCCTTATCTGCTGGTAGGTCCGCAGCTGGCGATCACGCTAGTGTTCTTTCTTTGGCCTGCCGGCGTCGCGCTGTGGCAGTCCACGCAAAGCCAGGATGCGTTCGGCACGTCGAGCGAATTCGTGGGCCTCGCCAACTTCAAGCAACTGTTCGCCGATCCGCTTTATCTGGCGTCGTTTAACACTACGCTGTACTTTTGCGTGCTCGTCACCGTTAGCGGACTGGTGATCTCGCTACTGCTCGCGGTCTGTGCCGATCGTGTGACGCGTGGTGCGAAGGCGTATCAGGCCTTGCTGATCTGGCCGTATGCGGTCGCGCCCGCGATTGCCGCGGTGCTGTGGTCGTTCCTGTTCAATCCGAGCATCGGGCTCGTAACCTACGCGCTTGCGAAGTACGGCATCGTCTGGAATCACGCGCTCAATCCGGGCCAGGCCATGTTCCTGGTCGTGCTGGCGTCAGTGTGGAAGCAGGTTAGCTACAACTTCCTGTTTTTCTATGCCGGCCTGCAGGCCATTCCGCGCTCGCTGATCGAGGCGGCCGCCATCGACGGCGCCGGACCCGTGCGGCGCTTTTTCGGCATCGCGCTACCGCTGCTGTCGCCGACGAGCTTCTTTCTGCTCACCATCAATCTGGTCTACGCGTTCTTCGACACCTTTCCGATTATCGATGCCGCCACGGGCGGCGGACCGGCCCAGGCCACCCGCACGCTGATCTACCGGATCTTCGCCGAGGGCTTCCAGGGCCTCGACATCGGTAGCTCGGGCGCGCAGTCGGTCGTGCTGATGCTGATCGTGATCGCGCTGACCGTCGTGCAATTCCGTTTCATCGAGCGGAGGGTTCAATACTCATGATCGAGAATCGCCGTGGTTTCGACCTCTTCTGCCATGCGGTGCTGATCATCGGCGTCGCGCTGATCGTGTTCCCGGTGTACGTCGCGTTTTGCGCCGCCACCATGAATGAGCACGAAATCTTTTCTGTGCCGCTTTCGCTGATCCCGAGCACGCATCTGTTCGAGAACATCGCTAACGTCTGGGTGCACGGCAGCGGCAACGCGGCCGCCCCGTTCGGCCGCATGCTGATGAACAGTCTCGTGATGGCGCTGGTGATCTGCATCGGCAAAATCGCGATTTCGATGATCTCCGCCTACGCGATCGTATTCTTCCGCTTCCCGTTCAGGAATCTCTCGTTCTGGCTGATCTTCGTCACGTTGATGCTGCCCGTTGAAGTGCGCATTTTCCCAACCGTGCAAGTCGTGTCGTCGATGCACATGTCCAACACGTACGCCGGACTCACGCTGCCGCTGATCGCGTCGGCTACCGCCACGTTCCTGTTCCGGCAGTTCTTCATGACGCTGCCCGACGAGCTGATGGAGGCTGCGCGTATCGACGGTGCGGGTGCGCTGCGATTCTTCTGGGACATCGTATTGCCGCTGTCGAAAACCAATATCGCCGCGCTCTTCGTGATCACCTTCATCTACGGCTGGAACCAGTATCTGTGGCCGATCCTGATCACGAGCCAGCAATCGTTGACCACGGCGGTGGTGGGTATCAAGAGCATGATCGCGTCGGGCGACACCGCCACTGAGTGGCATCTCGTGATGACCGCGACGCTGCTCGCAATGTTGCCGCCGCTCGCGGTGGTGCTGACAATGCAGCGCTGGTTCGTACGCGGACTCGTGGACTCTGAAAAATAAGCCGACCGTGCCGGCGCAACGAGCGACTCCACAGCCGGCTCCGGAACCGAATAACTTCGCGGCGACACGCAGCTCTTGGGGCAAGCGTAACCGCAGATGAAAAAGAAAGGCGGATGGAATGGCTGCATTGACGCTAAAGGGCGTAAAGAAAAGCTACGACAGCAAACAGTTCGTACTGCACGGCATCGACGTGGACGTGACCGATGGTGAATTCGTCGTGATGGTCGGACCGTCGGGCTGCGGCAAGTCGACCTTGCTGCGGATGGTGGCGGGCCTCGAAAGCATTTCCGAGGGCACGATCTCGATCAACGACAAGGTGGTCAATCAGCTCGAGCCGAAAGACCGCAACATCGCGATGGTGTTCCAGAACTACGCGCTCTATCCACACATGAGCGTGGCGCAAAACATGGGCTACGCGCTCAAGATCGGCGGCGTGGACCGTGCGGAGATCGACCGGCGCGTGCAGGCCGCCGCGCAGATTCTCGAACTCGGGCCGCTGCTTGAACGCAAACCGCGCGAGCTGTCGGGCGGCCAGCGGCAGCGCGTGGCAATGGGTCGCGCGATCGTGCGGGAGCCCGCCGTGTTTCTGTTCGACGAGCCGCTGTCGAACCTCGATGCCCGGCTGCGCGTGCAGATGCGCCTCGAAATCCAGCGGTTGCACGCGCGTCTCGCGACCACCAGCCTGTACGTCACGCATGACCAGATCGAAGCGATGACACTCGCCCAGCGTGTGATCGTGATGAACCGCGGCCACGCCGAGCAGATCGGCGCGCCGGTCGACGTCTACGAACGGCCGGCGACGGTCTTCGTTGCGAGCTTCATCGGCTCACCGGGGATGAATCTGCTGGAAGGCCGCGTATCGGACGACGGCGCTGCTTTCGAGGTCGCCGGCAATGGTCCGAAGCTGCCGCTCGCGGGCGTGCCGTGCATCGGTAGCGAGGTAGCGGCCGGGCGCGATTGGGTCCTCGGCATCCGGCCGGAGCATATGACACCGGGATTCCCGGACGCACCGCACGTGAGCATCGCGGTCGATTCATGCGAACTGCTCGGTGCGGACAACCTCGTGCATGGCCGCTGGGGCAAACACGACGTGACCGTGCGCCTGCCGCACACCCATCGGCCGGCCAACGGCGAAGCACTGCCCGTAGCGCTGCCTGCGAAACACCTGCATTTCTTCGATCCGGCGAGCGGCAAGCGGGCAAACTGATTTGGGGTCCGACTCGCTGTCTGGCGCCGCTGCGGCCTCGCAAGCGGCGCCACAAGACGATGTGTAGAATGAGCCGAATGACATAAAGCGATGCCACGTCGGACGATGTGCCTCGACGCGGCCCGTTGACCCAACAGAGTCAAGGAGACACGCGATGTGGTTCGTCGGCAAAAGCGAGTTGCTGTCGCTGATCCAGCTGAATTGCCTCGACGAGGTAATGCCTGCGTTCAGCGATCACAGACATCTACGCAAGAACACCACCGTTTATCGTCCGGAGGACCGCAGCGACTGCGTCTATCTGCTGAAGAAAGGCAGCGTCCGGCTGTATCGGCTCACCGAGGATGGCCAGGAAATCACGCTGTCGTTCATCAAGGCGGGCATGATTTTCGGCGACGGCGATGTCCTCAACGAGCCCAGTTATTCGCACTATGCGCAAACACTTGCGCCCAGCATGATCTGCTATATCCGCAAGCCGGATTTCAAGGAACTGCTGCGGCGCTACGACGTGATCAACCAGTTCGTGCTCAAGAGCCACTATCAGCGCTGGCAGGAAGCCCAGCAGTTGATCGAAAACCTTTCGCTGCACGACGTCCGTAAGCGCCTCACGAATATTCTCACCATGTTCGCCGCGCAGATCGGTTGCGATTTCACGTATCACGACGAGCCGGGCGCGATCCTGATCGACCTGACGATTGCCCAGGACAAGCTGGCGGATTTCATCGGCACGTCGCGTGAATCGGTGAACCGGCACTTTAGCGATCTGAAAGCGGCGGGTCTCGTCGACACGCACGAACGCAAGATCGTGTTGACACCCACGTTCGTCGGTCAATATCTGGCGCCGTCGGCGGCGAATCAGGTGCTGGCGCGCGCCCGCTCGCTCGCTGCCGAAAGCCTCAAAGCGCCGCTAGCGCGCGCCTGACCTCGGCGACGCCGCTCTGCGGACTCGCCAGCACGGGCACCTTGGTCGACCCGAGCAAGGGCACGAGGCGCGCCATCGATACCTGCGCGAGCACGACCACATCCACTTCGTCCATCAGGGCAACGATGGTGCGCTTCAGGATGTCGTCGTGGCGCGCGGCGTCGCCGGCGAGCAATGCGTCGAACGCACCGTCGGCGATGCGCTCCACGACCGTCACGTCGCGCTTGTTTTCAGCGGCTTTCTTCCTGATCAATCGCACCGTCGGTTCCAGCGTCGTCGACACCGTCGCGACCACGCCGACGCGTTGCCCGATGCGGCTTGCCTCTTCGGCCATGACCTCATCCACCTTGATGATGGGTGTGCGGATCATCCCGCGCAGCAGGTCGGTGGCCTCGCCTACCGACGAGCAGGCGTTGAGTATCAGGTCGGCGCCCATCGACTGCGCGTTCTGCATGTAGCTATAGATGCGGCTCGTCACCTCTGGCGTCAGATGGCCGGCACTGCGCACGTCGTTTAACAGGCTGTCGTCAACGATATTGATCACGCGTGCATCGGCGAGTTGTTCCTTGAACTGATCCTTGAGCGGCTGCACTGTCACCGGCCCGGTGTGAATTACGACAATCGTGGTCATTGCACTAACACTCCCTATCGAGACAAACGCAAGACAAACAAAACATAAAACGGACCGTTGCAAGCAAAGCCGTCATGCGGTGGCAGCAGCCATCACACGTTCCTGGGTAGCCTCAGCGCGCGTCAGTTCGCCATTGAGGCGTCCTTCGCGCACCACCAGCACGCGGTCACTCACGGCCAGCACTTCCAGCAGATCCGACGAAATCACGATGATCCCGATCCCCTGCGCTGCGAGCCGCGCCAGCAAGGCGTGCACTTCGGCCTTCGCGCCAATGTCGATGCCACGCGTCGGTTCATCCACGATCAGCACGCGCGGATTGCGTGCCACCCATTTCGCCAGCACGACCTTCTGCTGATTGCCGCCGCTCAGGTTGATCACCTTCTGCTCGATTGAAGGCGTCTTGACGCTCAACGTGCGGACGAACTGTTTGCAGATTTCATCTTCCTTCGCGCGCTGCAGGAACTGAAACGGCGAATACGCTTCGAGATGCGTAAGACTGAAGTTTTCGCGCACACTCATCTCCAGCACGAGACCTTGAGCCTTACGGTCTTCGGTGACAAAGCCAATGCCATGCGCAATCGCCTCGTGCGGCTTGCGGATCGTCACCGCTTTGCCGTCGACGAAAATCTCGCCTGTGCACGGCCGGATGCCGAAAATCATCTCCATGATTTCGGTGCGGCCCGAGCCCACCAGGCCCGCGATCCCCAATATCTCGCCACGATGCAACCTGAAGCTGATGTCGCGAATGTGCACGTCGGCGGCGCGCGGATGCCGCATCGCCAGATCGCGCACTTCGAGCACGACCTCGCTCGTCGCATGGGAAACGGGCGGCGCGTACAGCTCGCTCAACTCGCGGTCCACCATCTTTCGCACTAGCGATTCACGCGTCACGTCGGCGATCGGCTGTGTATCGACAGTCGAACCGTCGCGCAACACCGTGACGCGATCGGCGAGTTCAAGCACCTCTTCCAGACGATGCGAGATATAGATGATGCCGATATCCTTCTGCCGCAAACGCTTGATCAACTCCAGCAGCACACGCGTTTCGTGATGGCTGAGCGAAGCCGTCGGCTCATCCATCACGATCACCGCCGACTGATACGAGATCGCCTTGGCGATCTCGATCATCTGTTTCTGGCCCACGCTCAGTTCGCTGACGCGCGTGGTTGGATCGATCTTCATGTCGATCGTCTCGAGTACCGTGCGCGCGTCTTCGTTCATGCGAGCAACGTCCAGAAAACCGAAACGGTTGAGCGGCTCCCTCGCGAGATAGATGTTCTCCGCGATCGTCAGGTTGTCGACAACCGAGAGTTCCTGGTAAATGATGTTGATACCCAGTGCGCGTGCATGATTGCCGTCGCGCAACACGATCTCCTGACCGTCGACGAGAATGCTGCCGCCCGCATCGTGCGAGAGAACGCCGGTCAGAATCTTCATCAGCGTGCTCTTGCCGGCGCCGTTTTCGCCGGCGAGTCCAAGCACTTCGCCGCGCGACACGTGCAGGTTGACGCGATCGAGCGCTTTCACGCCCGGAAACGTCTTCGAGATATTGCGCATCTCCAGAAACGGCGTCATCGAATCGCTCCTGCCTGCACGTGCGGACACGGAAATTACTTCGGGCTGCTTCGCGTTACTTCGTATAACTCCCTATGTTGTCCTTCGTCACCACGGTGACCCCGGTATCGATGTCCTTGATGTCCTTATCCTGCCCTTGCACCTGGGCCACCAGATGCTCCACCGCAAGCCGCCCCATCGTCACCGGACGCTGCACCATGATCCCCTGAATGTAGCCTTCCTTCAGCCCCTTCAAGGTATCCGGCAGATCGTCGAACGCGAACACCTGCAGCTTGCCCTTCATCGCGCCGAATTCCTTCGTGTTGAGCACCTTCGCTACCGCCGGGCCGCCCACCTGGCTCACGCCGAAGATGCCTTTGAGTTGCGGATGCGCCCGCAGCGTCGTCTCTGTCACCGATACGCCTTTGGCGAGATCGTCCTCCGTGCCCTGCGTTTCGACGATCTTGATGCCAGGATATTTGACGAGTTCTTTTTTGATACCGGCAATGCGCTGGTTCAGGTTCACCGCGCCGAGCTGCCCGGTAATGATCGCAACCTCGCCTTGGCCGTTCAGCGCCTTCGCCATGGAGTCCGCCATGGTTGCGCCAGCCGATTCGTTGTTGGTACCGATATACATCGAGCGGCCGCTGTTCGGCGAATCGGAGTCGTACGTCAGCACCTTGATGCCGCTCTGTTCGGCCCGCTTCATCACACCTTCGACCGACTTCGGCTCGTTGACCGAAATCGCAATGCCGTCGACGTGCTTCGAAATCAGATCCTCGATGATCTGCACCTGGGTCGAGCCCTGGGTGTTTTGCGGCACGACCCATTGATAGCCGACGCCCGCCTTCTCGGCGGCCGCTTTCGCGCCGTTGTTGCAATCGTCGAAGAACGGCACGGCCACCTTCGGGATCACCGCCACCGTGATGTCCTTTGGATCCTTCGCCTGCGCGGCGCCGTATCCCATCATCAGTACAACTGCGGCCAGGCTGCCTGCCAGCAGGCGGGGCATAGCATTCGTGTTCATGACGTTGTCTCCTTGTTTTCTTGTGTTAGCGAAGTGATGCTTGTGACGAAAATCTCCGGTCTAGCGGCCTTTGCGCCGCACACGCCAGATATCGATGCTGACCGCGATCAGGATCACGCAGCCGGTGATGGCCTGCTGCGCGTAGGTATCGATGTTGAGCAGTACGACGCCATTGGTGATGATCCCGGCGAGCGCCGCGCCGATGATCGCGCCTTCGACGCTGCCCACGCCGCCCGAGAGACTCGCGCCGCCAATCGCGGCAGCCGCAATGACGTCGAGTTCAGCGCCGAAACCCGACGCCGGTTCCGCCGACACGAAACGCGAAAAGCTGACGACGCCCGCAAGTGCGGCGATCAAACCCGACAACGCGTAGACCGTGAACTTGACGCGGTGGGTGCGCACGCCGCTCAGCCGCGCCGCGACTTCGTTGCCGCCCGTCGCATAGACGTGACGGCCAAAGCGCGTACGCCGCATCAGGATGGAGAAGCACACGGTCAGCAGAAGCATGATCACGACGGGCACCGGCACGAAGCCGAAATAGCCCTGGCCGATGAACGTGAAGCTGTCGGGGACATCGGGCGTGAGCGGCACGCCTTTGGTGATGATGTACATCAGGCCGCGGCCGATGCTGAGCGTACCGAGCGTCGCGATAAACGGCGGCAACTGGATCCACGTGATCAGGACACCGTTGAACGCGCCGACAATCAATCCGGCGCACAAGCCCGCCAGCACCGCGGGCAGCGGTCCCCAACCGTGCTGGAAGGCGAGCGCGGTCATCAGCGACGACAGTCCCATCACCGAGCCGACCGACAGATCGATGCCACCGGTGATGATCACGAGCATCATTCCGATCGACATGATGCCGACCAGCGAAAACGAGCGGAACACCCCCATCAGATTGTTCGTCGTCAGGAAGTACGGAGAGAAAATACTGATGACGATGCCGACCAGGATCAGCACCGACAGGATGTTGAGCTCGCGGATTTTCAGCCAGTTGCGCATCGTATCCAGCACGCCGGCGTGCGCCGGCTCCCCTGTCTTGGTCGAGATGGCTCTCAAAGGGCGTCTCCATGCAGATCATTGCGGCCCGGCGGTTTTTACCCCGCGGCGTTTCGAGCACGACTACGCCTTGCTGCCAACGCGCCGCACCTTGGGACTGGCACCGATCATAGGATCAGAGCGCCACAGGAAACTGTGACGTACGTCATACATACGTATTGGGGTTCTCCCGAGGTGACTGGATGCGGCCCCGTGACTATGACGTTCGTCACAGAAACGCATGGCAGGAAACGTCTATGATGTTTTAACCCCCTGATTCACCTGAACCTGACAAGGAGCAAGGCAGATGACGAAGCGAGTGATTGTCACCGGCGGTAGCGGACTGGCCGGCAAGTGGGTGGTCGAAGACCTGGTCGCGCACGGTTATGAAGTGCTGAACCTCGACCGCGTGCCGATGGCAAAGCAAACCGCCCGCACCCTCATTACAGACCTGACCGACGCGGGCCAGGTGTTCAACGCGCTTGCCTCGAGCACGACCTCGAAGGAGTTCGACGACGACATCGAGCCGAAGCCGATCGACGCGATCGTGCACTTTGCGGCCATTCCGCGGATTCTCGTCACGACCGACAACGAGGTGTTCCGTATCAACGTGATGGCGACGTACAACGTGCTCGACGCGGCCTCGAAGTACGGCATCAAGAAGGTGATTCTCGCGTCGAGCGAAACGACCTATGGGGTGGTGTTCGCGCATCGTCACCGCGACCCGGCCTATTTCCCGCTGGATGAAGAGTATCCAGTCGATCCGATGGACAGCTACGCGACGTCGAAGGTCATCAACGAAGTGACCGGCAAGGCGTTTCATGCGCGCACCGGCGCGGACATTTACTGCTTCCGGATCGGCAATGTGCTCGATCCGGCCGACTATGCGAAATTCCCGACCTGGCTGAAGGATCCGATCCTCCGCAAGCGCATTGCGTGGAGCTATATCGACGGCCGCGATCTGGCTACGGCCTGCCGCCTCGGCATCGAGAAGGATGGTCTGGGCTTCGAGGTGATGAACGTCGCCGCGGATGATGTGTCTTCAGATCTGCCGACTGCGGAACTGCTCAAACGCTTCTATCCGGACGTGCCGGTGAAAAAGCAGCTCGGCGAGTTCGAAACGCTGTTGAGCAATGAAAAGCTGAAGCGCCTGCTTGGGTGGAAGCAGCAGTATCGCTGGAGGGAACAGCCGGGCGCCAAATAGCCTGACTCAGGTCCACGCACGACTGGCCACGGGGATCGCGCCCGCGGCCAGTCATCCGCCATACCTGCGCGTCCACGCGTGCACATTCCCCCCTCAGTGCGCCGTCACCGCACGCTCCGCGTCACGCAAACCTCGCCCTCTTATCCGGCGGATTCCGCCAGGACACGCCCTGCACGCCCGCGCCCCCCGCCCCGAAGTACAATGACACCTCTCCCGCCGTGCGCGCTCTCATGCCGAAAGCTTCGATCGTAAGGATCGACCGACGCTCACGCCGCACTGGCCGGAAACCAGCGGCACCGAATTCCCATCCACCCACGACCGCCCGCCCTCTGTGCGGCCGGCGGCGTCAACGCCTACTGCAAGCAAAATGGCCCAATACGTCTTCACCATGAACCGGGTCGGCAAGATCGTGCCGCCCAAGCGTCAAATCCTGAAAGACATCTCCCTGTCATTCTTCCCCGGCGCGAAAATCGGTCTGCTCGGCCTGAACGGCTCGGGCAAGTCGACGCTGATCCGCATCATGGCGGGCGTCGACAAGGACATCGAAGGCGAAGCCACGCCGATGCCCAACCTGAACATCGGCTACCTGCCGCAGGAACCGCAACTCGATCCGCAAAAGACGGTGCGTGAAGCGGTCGAAGAAGGCCTTGGCGAAGTGTTCGGCGCGCAGAAGAAGCTCGACGAGATCTACGCCGCATACGCCGAGCCGGACGCGGATTTCGACGCGCTCGCCGCCGAGCAGGCCAAGTACGAAGCGATCCTCGCCACCGCGGATGGCAGCGCCGAGCAGCAGATCGAAATCGCCGCGGATGCACTGCGTCTGCCGGCATGGGACGCGAAAATCGAACATCTGTCGGGCGGTGAAAAGCGCCGCGTCGCGCTGTGCAAGCTGCTGCTCGAAAAACCGGACATGCTGCTGCTCGACGAACCGACCAACCACCTGGACGCCGAATCGGTCGACTGGCTCGAGCAGTTCCTGACACGCTTCCCGGGGACAGTGGTCGCCGTGACCCACGATCGCTACTTCCTCGACAACGCCGCCGAGTGGATTCTCGAACTCGACCGCGGCCACGGCATTCCTTGGAAGGGCAATTACAGCAGTTGGCTCGATCAGAAGGAAGAGCGCCTGAAGCAGGAAGAAGCGTCGGAATCGGCACGCCAGAAGGCAATCAAGAAGGAACTGGAGTGGGTGCGCCAGAACCCGAAGGGCCGTCAGGCGAAGTCGAAGGCACGTATCGCCCGCTTCGAGGAACTGAACAGCCAGGACTACCAGAAGCGCAACGAAACCTCGGAAATCTTCATCCCGGTCGGCGACCGTCTCGGCAATGAAGTGATCGAGTTCAAGAATGTGTCGAAGGCCTACGGCGATCGTCTGCTGCTCGACAACGTCAGCTTCAAGATTCCGGCGGGGGCGATCGTCGGCATCATCGGGCCGAACGGCGCCGGCAAGTCGACGCTGTTCCGCATGCTGACGGGCAAGGAACAGCCGGATTCGGGCGAGATCGTGCAAGGGCCGACGGTCAAGCTTGCCTACGTGGATCAAAGCCGCGATGCGCTCGACGGTTCGAAGACGGTGTTCGCAGAGATTTCCGGCGGCGCCGACGTGCTGACGGTCGGCAAGTATGAAACGCCGTCGCGGGCCTACATTGGCCGCTTCAACTTCAAGGGCGGCGACCAGCAGAAGATCGTCTCCAACCTTTCGGGCGGTGAGCGCGGCCGTCTGCATCTGGCCAAGACGCTGATCGCGGGCGGCAACGTCCTGCTGCTGGATGAACCGTCGAACGACCTCGATGTCGAAACGCTGCGCGCTCTCGAAGACGCCCTGCTCGAATTCGCCGGCTCCGTGATGGTGATCTCGCACGATCGCTGGTTCCTCGACCGCATCGCGACGCATATCCTGGCATTCGAAGGCGATTCGCAGGTGACGTTCTTCGACGGCAACTACCAGGAATACGAAGCGGACAAGCGCAACCGTCTGGGTGAGGAAGCCGCCCGGCCGAAGCGTCTGCGCTATAAGCCGATCGCGCGTTAAGACGTTCGCCGCATACGTCCCGGTTATCGGCCAGGCCGTGCATTGCACGGTTTGTGCCCGGTAACCGGCGGGCGGCGCGGCATGAGGTTTGCTCACCTTTAAACGGCCAGCCGCGCGTCGCGCGACCACGAGGAGGCAAGCATGGCGATGTCGACTGCAAGACGTGTGGCCATTGCCGTCGCCGGTATCGTTCTGGTGCTGCTCGTTATCGCCCTGGGCGGTTTTTATTTCGCGCAATACGAAGTCAAACAGCGGATCATCTCCGTGCTCGGACCGCTCGGCAGCGCGGATAGCATCGATGTGGGTCTGACCTCCGTACGCCTGACCAACGTCCGCCTCAAGGGGCCGCCAGGCTGGCCCGCGCCCGACTCGCTGCGGGCCGACCAGATCACGATCGTTCCCGACGTCCGTGAACTGCTCCAGAAGCGGGTACATATCCGCTCGGCGGTCGTGACCGGCTTCGACCTTTCGGTTGTGCGCAAAGCAGATGGCACGTTGCAACTGTTACCCAATCTCAAGGAATCGATGAGCCGGCCGGATACCGGCGCGAGCGTCGGCGACGTGTCCGTACAGCAGGAGAAACTCATCGATCACATCGCCTTCCAGCAAGGCACATTCGAGTTCTACGATTTGACCGTCAGCAAGCCGGCCTATAAGGTGGCCGTCACCAACGCGAGCGCCACCGTCGATCACCTGCATCTGCCCGCGCTTACGGAGCCGACGAACGTCGCGGTGAATGGATCGATCGTCGGTCCGGCGCACACCGGCACGGTCTCGTTCGGCGGCTGGATCAAGATCGCCAGCAAGGATTCGCAGACCACCAGCACGCTGCGCGGCGTCGATGTGGCCATGCTCGATCCGTATCTGCTCAAGAAGGCCGGCGCCAAGACCCAGATTGCCGGGGGCACGGTCGACCTGACGGTGGAGTCCACGGTCGCGAGCTATCATCTGCATGCGCCGGGCACGATCACCCTGCACCACCTGCAACTGGCCGACAACGGCAACCCGCTCGACACCTTCCTGTCGATTCCCACCAAGGCCGCGGTCGCGGCGTTGAAGACGCGCAACGGTGACATCACCGTGCATTTCGTGCTGGACGGCAACTTGCGCGATCCGAAATTCTCGGTGAACGAAAATCTGCTGACCAAGCTGGGTACTGGCTTCGCACAGGCGATGGGCGTCAGCGTCGAAGGGGTGGCGAAAGGTGCAGGCGACACCGTCAAAGGTTTGGGCAACGCATTGAAGAACCTGCTTGGGCAGTAAGCCGTAAAGTCCATAGACTCGACAATCAAGGAGACGCCATGCCAGCACCCACCGCTGCCGCCGACGCGATGACGCCGTATCAGCTCCCCAACCCGCCCGAGGCGCTGCGCGAGATCGTGGTCGAATCGGCTATACCTCAAGACGAGCGCCTGTGGGTACCGCAAGCCGATAACGTGTGGTTCCGGCCGCTGTGCCTGAACGTCTCCACCGGCTACTGGATGAATCTGCTGCGCGTGCGCAAGTCGGGGGTGTTGAGCCGTCACCGTCATCCGGCCGCCGTGCACGGATTTGTGCTCAAAGGCAAATGGCGCTATCTCGAACACGACTGGATCGCCACCGAAGGCAGCTACGTCTTCGAGCCGCCGGGCGAAACCCATACGCTGTATGTCCCCGAAGACGTCGAGGAAATGATCACCTACTTCCAGGTGAACGGCGTGATGTACTACTGCGACCCGTACGGCAATTTCACCGGGTACGAAGACGTTTTCACCAAGCTGGAGATGTGCCGCGCACACTTCGAGAAAGTCGGGCTCGGCGCGAGTTATGTGGACCAGTTCGTGAGGTAGCGCAGGCCTTCAGGGCCTCAGGCAGTTGCAGCATTCCGTCCATAGACGCTCAAGGTCATTTCAAAAAAGAGCATAGGAGGAGACACAAACCATGCAGGCAAAAACACCGCGCTTACGGCGCATCCAATGGGTCGCAGTGACGTTTCTGACGCTCGCGGGCCTCGTCAATTATCTCGACCGCAGCACGCTGTCGATCGCCAATCACTCGGTGAGCGGCGAACTGGGGCTCTCCGCCTCGCAGATGGGTCTGCTGCTGTCCGCATTCTCGTTCTCGTACGCGTTCGCGCAATTGCCGATGGGCGCGCTGCTCGATCGCTTCGGCGCGCGGCTGATGCTGGGCGTCGGCATGTTCGTCTGGTCGGTGGCGCAGTTCTTCGGCGGCCTTGTGCAGACCTTGCAGCAGTTCCTGATTGCGCGGATCTGCCTCGGCATTGGCGAAGCGCCGCAGTTTCCCGCGGGCGCGAAAGTCGTCAGCGAATGGTACGCGCTACGCGAGCGCGGTCGACCCACCGGTATTTTTACCACCTCATCGACGATCGGCCCGGGCCTCGCACCGCCCATTCTCACCGGCCTGCTGCTCGCGTTCGGCTGGCGCTGGATGTTCGTCGTGATGGGCGTGATGGGCATTGTGGTGTCGATCAGCTGGTACATCGTGTATCGCAATCGCGGCGAAATCACGCTCAATGCGGACGAGGTCACGCACCTGACCGAGGAGGAGCCGCAGATGCGCGCCGAGCGCCGCATGACGGGGGCCGAATGGCGCGGGCTGTTTGCGTCGCGCACCACATGGGGCATGATCTTCGGCTTCATGGGCGTGATCTACATGGTGTGGCTGTATCTGACCTGGCTGCCTGCGTATCTCGAACACGAACGGCATCTGTCGATTGCGAAGACTGGCTGGATCGTGTCGATTCCGTATCTGTTCGGCACGCTTGGCATGCTGTCGAGCGGGTTCGTCGCCGATGGACTGATGGCGCATGGCGTCGCGCCGATCCGCAGCCGCAAGTGGCCAATCTGCACCGGGCTGATTTTCGCGGCCGTGTTCACGGTGCCGGCGGCCTATACGCCAAATACCACGCTTGCCATCGTCTATCTGTGTCTCGCGATGTACTTCATCAACATGGCGAGCGGCGGCGCCTGGGCGCTCGTCAGCGTGGCCGCGCCGCGGCACCTGGTGGCGTCGCTCGGCAGCATCCAGAACTTCGGCGGTTATTTCGGCGGGTCGTTTGCGCCGTTCATTACGGGCGTGGTGGTCGATCAGACCCATTCGTTCGTCGATGCGTTTCTGATCAGCGCGGGTGTGTCGTTCGCGGCTGCGCTCGTCTACATGTTCGTGGTGCGCGCGCCAATTGCCGAGCGCGCCGATACCGCGGCGGCGGCTACGCTCGCATGAGCGCGTCTCCTGAAACCTTCCCCCACTCGGAGAAGCATCGGCCATGACGTTTCAGCAGGATCTTTTTCAAGGCAAAACCGCGGTGGTGACGGGTGGCACGCAAGGCATCGGGGCGGGAATCGCGCGCCAGCTCGCCGCGCTTGGCGCTCGCGTGATTGCAGCGGGGCTCGCGCCAACGGATGCGCAGCGTAACGCCCTCGGAGCCGACATCGAAGTGGCCGCACTCGACGTCGGCTCGAACGACGAGGTCGCCGCGCTGTTCGCGCCACTCGCCTCGCTCGACATCCTGGTGAACTGCGCGGGGATGATCCGCCGTGTCGAGGAGCATCAGCTCGACGTATTCGAACAGGTCATCAATGTGAACCTGACGGGGACGATGCGCGCCTGCTCGGCGGCACGCGCTCTGCTGGGCAAAAGCCGCGGCACGATCGTCAACACGGCGTCAATGCTGAGCTTTTTTGGCGGCGGTCTGGTGCCGGCATATAGCGCGAGCAAAGGCGGTGTCGCGCAATTGACCAAGTCGCTCGCGCTGGCGTACGCGCAGGACGGGATTCGCGTGAACGCAGTCGCGCCCGGCTGGATCGCAACACCGCTCACGCAGGCGCTACAGGACGACGAAGGCCGCTCGCAGGCGATTCTGGAGCGTACGCCGCTCGGGCGCTGGGGCGAGCCGGAGGACGTGGCGCAAGCGGTGGTGTTCTTGTGCTCGCCCGCAGCGGCGTTTATCACCGGCACGATCGTGCCGGTCGACGGCGGGTATCTGGTGGCGTAAGCGGCGGCCGATATCAGGCGAGCGCCAGCGCCCTAACGGGCGCCGCCTGGGTTAGACCGGCAAACCGAGCTCGCGCAGCTTCGCTTCTGTCTGCGCTGCAGACGTGTGATGGATGGCGTTCCAGCCGAGCGCAGTCGCGGCCGCGACGTTCCTCGTGACATCGTCGATAAACACCAGTTCCTGCGCTTCGATGCCGGGCAGTTGAACCTCGATGCGCCGCTGCATTTCAGCAAAGATCGCCGGATCAGGCTTGACCATTTTGACGCGGCCGGACACCACGACGTCGCGGAAGCGCCGTAGCACCGGGAAGTTCTCCCACGCATACGGAAACGTCTCGTCGGACCAGTTGGTGAGACCGAACAGCGGCACGCCCGCTGCATCGAGCTTGTCGAGGACCGTCACGGTGTCCTCGAGCACGCCGCGGATCATCTCGTGCCAGCGCTCGTAGAACGCGCGGATCAGCGGCTCGTGATCGGGAAACTGCGCGATCAGTTCGGCCGTGCCGTCCGCGATCGTCTGACCGCCATCCTGACGAAGGATCCACTCCATCGAACAGACATGCGTCAGAAACCAGCGGCGCTCGGTCTCGTCCGGGATCAGTTCGCCAAACAGATATTCAGGGCTCCAGTCGATCAGCACGCCGCCGAAGTCGAACACCACCGCCTTGATGCTCATGCGAACTCCGTGGCAAGAACGTCGGCGAGCGGGCGAACCGAGACGCGGTTGCCCTGCAGTGAGGAATGCTCCCACACGCGGTTGTAGTGCGCGACGATCTGTTCGGGCGTGAGCTGTGAAGTCCGCTGGGTGGTGTGAAGATCGGAGACGACTGTCGTCCGGTAGCCGAGCAAGGCAGCGCGGCGCGCGCCGGTGTCGATGCAAAACTCGGTGGCGTAACCGCAGATCACCAGACGGTCGATGCCGAGCCGGTCCAGGTGCGCTTTAAGCGGAGTCTCGTGAAACGAATCGCCAACCGATTTCCTGATGAGTGTGTCGCCGCCGGTGCGCACGAGGCCGGCTGGCAGTTGCCAGCCCTCGCTGCCGTACTCGACTTCCTCGTCGCCCTCTTCATCGTGCTGGACGATGAAGACCGGCGCGCCCGCTGCGCGCGCCGCCGCCGTCAGACGGTTGATGCCGTCGATCACCTCAGCGCCGCGATACGCGGCGTTCGTGCCGGAGAAGAACGCATATTGCACATCGATCACCACTACTGCCACGCCCGTCATCTGTAGCACTCCTCGTAATCGAATCGAACCGCAACGGCGCGCGACGCGCTATCTCCCGCAAGTCGCCTAGACGGCCTGCGTTCGCGTCTCCAGCCACGCCTTCGCTTCGCCCGACACATGCGGCGAAATCCGCGTGCGCACCATCTCGTGATACGCGTTCAGCCATGCACGCTCGTCCTCGCGCAGCATCGACAGGTCGAAGCAGCGCGTATCGATCGGACACAGCGTCAGCGTCTCGAACTTGAGGAAATCGCCGAACTCGGTTTTCTCGGCCGCGCGGTTCAGCACGAGGTTCTCGATCCGCACGCCCCACTTGCCCGGCCGGTAAATACCCGGTTCGACCGAGGTGATCATGCCCTCTTCCATTGCCGTGAACGGTTCGGCCGGCGCGTAGTGCGAAATGATCTGCGGGCCTTCGTGCACGTTCAGGAAGTAGCCGACACCATGCCCGGTACCGTGACCGTAATCGGCCCCGGCTTCCCAGATCGGCGCGCGCGCGATCGAGTCGAGCATCGGCGAGCGGATGCCGCGCGGAAACCGCGCCCGCGACAGCGCCATCATCCCCTTCAGCACCACCGTGCAATCGCGTCGCTGCGCGTCGCTCAGCGTGCCGACCGGCACGACCCGCGTGATATCCGTCGTGCCCGTCAGATACTGGGCGCCCGAGTCGATCAGCAGCAGGCCGTTGCCTTCGATGGTCGAATGCGACGCCGCGCTCGCGCGATAGTGCGGCATCGCGCCATTGGCGTTGAAGCCGGCGATGGTCGCAAAGCTCAGCGAAATGAAATCCGGACGACGGGCACGAGCGGCCGTCAGACGTTCGTCCACGGTCAGCTCGGTGATCGTTTCGCGACCCTGCGCGCCTTCGAACCAGGCGAAGAATTCGGTGAGCGCCGCGCCGTCCTGCTCCATCGTCGCGCGTACGTGCTCGGCATCCGCCTCGGTCTTGCGCGATTTAAGGAAGGTGGACGGATTCACTGCCTCGACGATGTTCACCGTCGTCGGCACCGACTGCAGCAGGCCATACGTGATCCGGCGCGGATCGATCAGCAGGCTCGCGCCGCCAGGCAACCCCGCGAGGGCTGCGGCGGCCTTGCCATACGATTCGACATGGATGCCGTCGCGCGCCAGCGCTTCAGCCAGCGCCCGCGGCACCTTGCCGTCGGCCACGAACAGCGAGACGCGGTCCAGTCCGATCAGCGCATGCGCAACGAATACCGGGTTGTAGCTGACGTCGGCGCCGCGCAGGTTGAACAGCCACGCGAGATCGTCGAGCGTCGAAATGAAGTGCCATTGCGCGCCCTTGTCCTGCATCGCACGGCGAATCTGGTCGAGTTTCTCGGAACGGGCCACGGTGGCGTGCGGCGCGGTGTGCTCGAACACCTTTTCGGTGGGCAGCGCCGGCCGCTGGAGCCAGATGGCATCGAACAGATCGACGTCGGTGCGCAGCTTTACGCCGTACGCGCTCAGCGCGTGCGTCAGCGAGCGTGCGGCGGCCAGCCCCAGCACCGCACCGTCGACACCGACGGTCGCGCCAGCCGGCAGGTTTTGCGCCATCCATTCGAAGTGCGGCTGCGACTGCTGGCCGCCGAACATCTTCATCAACTCGACGCCGGTGCCGGCCAGTTGCGCTTCGGCCTGCTCCCAATAACGGCTATCGGTCCACAAGCCGGCAAAGCTGTCTGTCACGACCAGCGTGCCGGCCGAGCCGGTGAAACCCGATAGCCATTGGCGACCCTGCCAGCGTCCCGGCAGATACTCGGACAGGTGAGGATCGGCAGACGGAACCAGATAGGCCGCGAGGCCCTCGCGCGTCATCGCGCCACGCAGGTGGGCGATCCGCTCGGGAACGGAAGAGGTTTCGGGAAGTCGGGCATTCATCAGATTCACCTGCAAAGTTCAGCGACGGGAGAACAAGCCGACCGTCACGGCAACGGCAATCAACGCAACAGCCGTACACACCGGCCATTCGAGCGTATCACCATCATGGAAGAGACCAGTCACGTTGCCGGCCAGGCTGGCGAACACTGCGCCCAGCACACCCATCAGCAACGCCACCCAGATACGTGCCCGGCTCGCGCGCCGCAGCGGATGGAACCACCAGCCCGCAAGGCCGACGGCCACGCCCAGCAACACGATACCAGGCCAACCCATCAGTAGGGGACCTCACTCACTTTCGGACTCTTCCCATATGCGCAAAGCGTTCGGACAGCTAGCATTTTTCTCTCGTTAATTATAAAGGTCAGCACGGCGCTTCCCGCATAGCGGTCGAGTTTAGGGGCCGGGGTCACATTTAGGCAAGCCGAAAGGAATGCCGCCCACGCCCGCCACGCTGAAATCGCGTTCTATGCGAATCGCTCTCATCGAGCCTGACCCGCGCCACGCGGAACTGGTCGACCGGCTGATTTTCGCCGGCGGCCACGGCTGCCAACACTTCATCGCCAGCGAGCCGTTCCTGGTGCACGCGGCCAGCCAGTTCTTCGATCTCCTGTTGACCGATAGTTGGGCAGGCGACCGCTCTGCCGAAGATGTCATCCCTCGGGCGCGCAGCGTTCTGCCGGGCTTGCCGGTCATCATGCTGATGTCGGCGCCGCGCGAAAGTGAGATTGTCGCAGCACTTCATGCCGGCGCCGACGATTGTCTGGTTAAACCGGTACGTGGGCCGGAAATGCTAGCCCGTGTCGAGGCGCTGCTGCGACGCGCCGGACTGCGCCGTCCGCCCAACCGCCGGCTCGATGTGTTCGGCGGTTATGCATTCGACGCCGCGCACTTTACCGTTACATTCCTTGAACAGACAGTGGCACTAACCCCCAAGGAATTCCGTTTCGCGCTTCTACTGTTTATTAATGTGTCGCGGCCGGTGTCGCGTGTGCACATTCTCGAAACAGTCTGGGGCCGCCGGCGTGACGTAAGATCGCGTACGCTCGACACGCACGCGTCGCGGGTGCGCACCAAACTGCAGTTGCGGCCTGAGCATGGCTATTTGCTGACCCCGCTCTACGGCTATGGTTACCAGCTCGACGCAGTCCCGCCGGAACGCGCCGTGGGAGCCTGAAGCGGCCGTAGAACTGAAAGAAATGCGAAAACGCTATAATATTGGGCTAAACCATAGTCCCGCACATGCAGCTTCTAACGATCGGAATCAATCACCACACCGCGCCCGTCGCCTTGCGCGAACGCGTGGCGTTTCCGCTCGAACAGATCAAACCTGC
This sequence comes from Paraburkholderia phenazinium, assembly GCF_900141745.1. Lineage (NCBI taxonomy): Bacteria > Pseudomonadati > Pseudomonadota > Betaproteobacteria > Burkholderiales > Burkholderiaceae > Paraburkholderia > Paraburkholderia phenazinium. The sequence goes on from NZ_FSRM01000001.1 coordinate 228,889, forward strand.
ATTGGCAACCTTCAAGGACATCTGGCTCGGCCCCGCCGCCCGGAGCGCGCCTGAAGCAGCCATTCTCTCCACCTGCAACCGCACCGAGCTCTATTGCGCGACCGACGATCATGCGGTCCGCGAGGCGGCTATCCAGTGGTTTTCGCAGTATCACAAGCTGCCGGTCAGTGAACTGGCGCCGCACGTGTACGCGCTGCCGCAGTCGGAAGCCGTGCGTCACGCGTTCCGGGTCGCGTCGGGGCTCGATTCGATGGTGCTGGGCGAGACGCAGATCGTCGGGCAAATGAAGGACGCCGTGCGCACGGCTTCGGAAGCCGGCGCCCTGGGCACCTATCTGAACCAGTTGTTCCAGCGCACCTTCGCGGTGGCGAAGGAAGTCCGCAGCACCACCGAAATCGGGGCGCAATCGGTTTCGATGGCGGCAGCAGCCGTGCGGCTCGCGCAGCGCATCTTCGACAAGGTGTCGAACCAGCGCGTGCTGTTCATCGGCGCGGGAGAAATGATCGAGCTGTGCGCGACGCACTTCGCGGCCCAGCAGCCGCGCGAGCTGGTGGTGGCGAACCGCACCGCGGAGCGCGGCACGCGACTCGCCGAGCGCTTCAACGGCCGGGCGATCCCGCTATCTGAACTGCCCACGCGGATGCACGAGTTCGACATCATCGTCTCGTGTACTGCTTCCACGTTGCCGATCATCGGTCTGGGCGCGGTCGAGCGCGCGGTGAAAGCGCGCCGCCACCGGCCTATTTTCATGGTCGACCTGGCGGTGCCGCGTGACATCGAGCCGGAAGTCGGCAAGCTTCAGGACGTGTTCCTCTACACCGTCGACGATCTCGGCGCCATCGTGCGTGAAGGCAACGCCTCGCGTCAGGCGGCGGTCGCACAGGCCGAAGCGATCATCGAAACCCGGGTGCAGAATTTCATGCAGTGGCTCGACGCGCGCAGCATCGTGCCGGTGATCCGTCATATGCATACGCAGGCGGATCTGCTGCGCCGGGCCGAAGTCGAACGCGCGCAAAAGGCGCTCGCGCGCGGCGAGGATCCGGCTGCCGTGATCGAGGCGCTGTCGCAGGCGCTGACCAACAAGCTGATCCATGGTCCGACGCACGCACTCAATCGCGCCAGCAGCGAGAATCGCGATAAGCTCATCGAACTGATGGGCGGTTTCTACAAACATTCCGGCTCTTCGGAACGTTAGCGGCGCTGCCGCTGCGCGCCGCCTCGCCATGTGAGTTCGCTTAGGCAGGCCGGCGCCAACCTCCAGGGCTTGCGCCCGCCTCCCCAGTTACGCCATCCTTTCCGGAGCCCGCTCCGTACCGTCCGATGAAAACGAGCATGCAAAGCAAGCTCGACCAGCTCACCACCCGGCTGGCCGAACTGAACGATCTGTTGAGCCGCGAGGACGTCACCTCGAATCTCGACCAATACCGCAAGCTGACGCGTGAACACGCCGAGCTCGGGCCGGTGGTCGAGCACTACGCGCTGTGGCGCCAGGCCAGCAACGACGCAATCACCGCGCAGGAACTGCTGGCGGACGCGGGAATGCGCGATTTCGCCGAAGAAGAGATCCGCGCGGCCCGCGAGCGGATGGAGCAACTCGGCGCCGAGCTGCAGAAAATGCTGCTGCCGAAAGACCCCAACGACGATCGCAATATCTTCCTCGAAATCCGCGCCGGCACGGGCGGCGACGAGTCTGCGCTGTTCGCGGGTGATCTGCTGCGGATGTATCTGCGCTTCGCCGAACGCAACCGTTGGCAGGTCGAAATGATGTCGGCCAGCGAATCGGATCTGGGCGGCTACAAGGAAGTGATCGTGCGGATCGCCGGGGAAGCGGCGTATTCGAAGCTCAAGTTCGAGTCTGGCGGCCATCGCGTGCAGCGCGTGCCGGCGACTGAAACCCAAGGGCGAATCCACACTTCGGCATGTACGGTCGCGGTGATGCCGGAAGCGGATGAGATCGGCGAAGTGGAGATCAATCCAGCCGATCTGCGTATCGATACGTTCCGCGCGTCGGGTGCCGGCGGTCAGCACATCAACAAGACCGATTCGGCCGTGCGGGTGACCCACCTGCCGACCGGCATCGTCGTGGAGTGCCAGGACGATCGCTCGCAGCACAAGAACAAGGATCGCGCGCTGAAGGTGCTTGCCGCTCGTATCAAGGACAAGCAGTATCACGAGCAGCACGCCAAGGAAGCCGCGACCCGCAAGAGTCTGATCGGCTCGGGCGACCGCTCGGAGCGCATCCGTACCTACAACTTCCCCCAGGGGCGTCTCACCGATCACCGTATCAACCTGACACTGTACCGCCTCGAGTCGATCATGGACGGCGATCTCGACGAACTGATCGCCGCGCTGGTCAGCGAGCATCAGGCTGAGTTGCTGGCGTCGCTCGGCGATGCGGACTAAGCGCATTGGCTGGAGGCGAAACCACCGCCATGCCCATGAATAACGTCGCCGGCCTGCTGCGCACCTCGGCCCTGCCGCCGCTCGAAGCGCGGATCCTGCTCGGGCACGCGCTCGGCTGGCGCCGCACCGAGTTGATCATGCGCAGCGACGAGCCGCTCGACGCCGAACCCGTGGCGCGTTTTCAGGCACTAGAGGCACGGCGTGTCGCCGGTGAACCGGTGGCGCAACTGATCGGCGCGCGCGAATTCTTCGGGCTCGATTTCGAAGTGACGCCGGATGTGCTGATCCCGCGGCCGGAAACCGAATTGCTGGTCGAAACCGCGCTGGCGGCGCTGGACGGGATCGCGCGGCCGCGTGTGCTCGATCTCGGCACGGGCACCGGCGCGATCGCAGTCGCCATCGCCTCGGTCAGGCCCGATGCGCAGGTCTGGGCCGTCGACCGTTCAGGTGAAGCGTTGGTCGTCGCCGCTCGCAATGCCGCCCGGCTGCTGGACGCGGCGCGCCCCGGCGGCCCTGTGCAGCTAGTGCGCAGCGACTGGTACGGCGCGCTCGAGCGCGCGCTGCGCTTTGACGTGATCGTTAGTAATCCACCGTATATTGCCAGCGGCGACCCGCATCTGACGGAAGGCGACTTGCGCTTCGAACCGCGCGGTGCCTTGACCGATGAGGCGGACGGCCTCAGCGCGATCCGCGCCATCATCGCCGGCGCGCCCACTCGCTTCGACGAACAACGCGGCGGGGTGCTTTGGCTCGAACACGGCTACGATCAGGCCGCAGCCGTGCGCATGCTGCTGGTTCAAGCCGGTTTCGCAGCCGTGCGCTCGGAATGCGATCTTGCCGGGATCGAACGCATCAGCGGCGGCGAGTGGCAAGCGGGCGTATAAACGAAGATCGCGCGAGATCCGCGCCGACACCGCCGTCAGCCCGTCGCAACGAAATCCGCTATCATTTCAATCTATCTCCACCACATTCCGGAACCGCAAGGTCAGCCATGGATACGCAACAACGCATCAAGCAAATCGTCGACGACAACGCCGTCGTGCTCTTCATGAAGGGCACCGCGCAGTTTCCGATGTGCGGCTTTTCGGGCCGCGCCATCCAGATCCTGAAGGCCTGCGGCGTCGACGCGCCCAAGACCGTCAACGTCCTCGAGGACGACGAAGTGCGCCAGGGCATCAAGGAATTCTCCAACTGGCCGACCATTCCCCAGCTCTACGTGAAGGGCGAGTTCATCGGCGGCTCGGACATCATGATGGAGATGTATCAGAACGGCGAACTGCAGCAGCTGTTTGCTGCAGCCTGATCGTCGCCTGCCGTTTCAGAAGCTGAACCTCAGGTGCCGCCAGCCATGGAAACACGCGCTGCGGCGCCTCGCCGGCTGATCGTCGCGATCACCGGCGCGACCGGCGCCGTCTACGGCATCCGGTTGCTTGAAACGCTGCGCAGGTTGGGCGGCGTGGAATCCCATCTGCTGATTTCCAGCGCCGGCTGGCTTAATATCCAGCACGAACTCCAGTTAAGCAAAGAAGACGTGCATCCGCTGGCGGATGTCGTCCATTCGGTGCGCGATGTGGGTGCGAGCATTGCATCCGGCTCGTTCTCGACCGACGGCATGATCGTTGCGCCCTGCTCCATGAAGACGCTGGCAAGCATCGCCCACGGTCTCTCGGACAACCTGATCACCCGCGCCGCCGACGTTACGCTCAAGGAACGACGCCGCCTCGTGCTGATGGTGCGCGAAACGCCGCTAAACCTCGCGCATCTGCGCAATATGACCGCCGTCACCGAAATGGGCGGCGTGATCTTTCCGCCGCTGCCGGCCTTCTATAACCAGCCTGCTTCGATCGACGAGATGGTCGATCACACGGTAGCGCGCGTGCTGGATCTTTTTGCGCTGGGGCCATCGCTCTCACCCGCTTGGGCGGGGCTGCGCAACTCGCCGGCGAAATAGTTCACCTGCGGTGCGGCTTGCGGGAAGCACGCCGATTGACAACCCGCGCGACGCAATCAAATCCGGATTGACCCGTTTATCAAACGGGAGTGCGGCCTTATATTGGTAGCAACCCAACTTACGAGCCGCAGTTGCTGCGGACTTCGCTGCCATGAACCGTATGCCGTCGCTTTTCCTGTCCCACGGCGCGCCAACGTTGCCGATCGACCCTTCGATGCCGTCTGCCGAGTTCGGCACGCTGTCGGCCCAGTTGCCTCGTCCGGAGGCCATCCTGATGCTGTCGGCCCACTGGGGCACCGCTCAACCGCTGGCGAGCACCGCTGAGCATCCAGAGACAATCCACGATTTCTACGGCTTTCCGCGTCAGTTATACGAGATCCAGTACCCCGCGCCGGGCGCGCCGGATATCGCACGACGCGCCGCCGCGCTGCTCAATGAACACGGCCTGCTCGCCGATACGCAGCTGCACGGCCTCGATCACGGTGCCTGGGTACCGATGCTGCTGATGTTTCCGAACGCCGACGTCCCGGTGGCGCAGTTGTCGATCCAGCCGCACATGGACGCCACCCACCACTTCCGACTCGGCCGCGCGCTGCGGGCGCTGAGGGACGAGGGCGTGATGGTGACCGGCTCCGGCCAGATCACGCACAATCTGCGCGCCGCCGATTTCTCCGCGCGCCCGGAAGACGCTGATCCGCGCGTGACCGAATTCACCGACTGGTTCGAAACGAAGCTGGCCGGGCACGATATCGACGCGCTGCTCGACTATCGCCGCCAGGCACCGCACGCCGCGTACATGCACCCAACCGACGAGCACCTGTTGCCGGTATTCGCTGCGCTCGGCGCGGCAGACGACGACTACACGCTCGCCATCCAGTCGCTCGGGACGTTCCAGAAGTCGCTGGCGATGACGAACTACGTGTTCGGCACGGCGTAAGCGTCAATGCGGCACGGCGTAAGCGTCGATGCGCCGCGCCGGCCACGCCGAATAGTAAAAGCCCGTCAGAGGAGACTCAGCTATCCGGACTACAACGGTGTCGGGCTTTTGGGCTAATTAGCGCTGAGACCCGCGTCCTAGAGGGATTGCGGGTCTTTTTCTTGTCGGCAATATCGGGCTGGGCGACCGCCGTTCGACGCAAATTGCCTCGCAATCAATGGCTTGCTGTGCATCAGATCCAAGACAATTGCTTCCTTAAAATGAAGCAATTATGAGAAATTTGATGCCATATAGTGAAGCGTATCGGCACCCCGTGCTTTCGCATGGCCAAGGCCCGTATAGGCTTTCAATGCGCCTAAAAAAGCGAGCCTCCGAAGAGGCTCGCAGTAATCGCCAACCAAGCCTGCCCGTTCGCCAACACCTCTGTGGTACGGGCAGGAAACTCAGGCGACTTTTTTGTCCCGAAACCCCGGAGCCAGCAATACAGCCGCGGCATCCGGGCCAGGATCAGGCAGCGCGGACGATCAATGCGCGCCCATCCCTTCGAGCACTTCGTCGTGGACGTCGCGCTCATCAAGGTAGTCGGTGCGATAACCGGTGTGCACGCCCCAGTAATAGAAAATCAGCGCGAAAACGATCACCGTCAGCATGTCCCAGCCATACGGCAGAACGTCGTGACCGCCAAACTGCTTGCTGCCGATCAGCGAAAGCACCGCCATCACCGGCAGGTACGCCACCAGCCACCATGCCGCCTTCAGATCGCGCTCGTAGCCGCTGAAGCCTGACTTCGCCTGGAAGTAGAAGTACACCGGCAGAGCGACGATCATCAGCAGGATGATTTCGCCGGTCAGCGGCCACTTCGCCCAGTACAGCACCAGCGATGCGCAAACGAACGCAAACGGCGCAATGATCTTCATGCCCGGGATATGCAGCGGACGATCCAGATCCGTCGCCGCGCGGCGCAGTGCCATCAGACTGATCGGGCCCGTCAGGTACGAAATCACGGTCGCAACCGAAATCACTGCCGCGAGCGAACTCCAGCCGCGGAAGAAGAACAGGAAGATGAACGAAACCAGCAGGTTGAACCACATCGCCTGACGCGGCACGCCGTAGATAGGGTGCACGTTGCCGAACATCTTCGGCATCGTGTTGTTGCGCTCCATGGCGTAGATCATGCGGCTCGTGGTCGCCATATAGGTCGTACCTGTGCCGCTCGGGCTGACGAACGCATCGACGTACAGCAGGAACGCCAGCCAGTTGAGGTTTAGTGCAAGCGCCAGTTCAGCGAAAGGCGACGCGAAGCTGAAGTGGCTCCAGCCCTTCATCACGTCAGCCGGGTTCACTGCACCGATATAGGCAATCTGCAGCAGCACATAGATCACCAGTGCCAGCAGGATCGAACCGATCACCGCGAACGGCACGCTCTTCGCCGGGTTGCGCGCTTCACCCGCGAGGTTGATCGGGCTCTGGAAGCCGTTGAACGCGAACACGATACCGCTCGTCGCCACCGCCGTGAACACTGCCGACCAGCCATACGGCGCAAACGTGCTCGCCTCGCCGAAGTTCTCATGATGGAAACCTGCCGCCATCAGACCAGCGATCGTTGCCGCCGGAATCACGAACTTGAAGATCGTGATTGTCGTATTAGCGCGTGCAAACAGCTTCACGCCCCAATAATTGAGCATGAAATAGATAATCACGAGGATCGCGGAGAGCAATAACCCATTCGTGGTTAATGACCCATTCACGAACAATGCATGAGCCCATGGATATGGCCATGTGCTCATGTATTGAATCGACGCTTCGGCTTCGATTGGAATCACCGACACGATCGCGATCCAGTTAGCCCATGCGCTAACAAAACCGACCAGCGCGCCGTGCGAATAGCGCGCGTAACGCACCATGCCGCCCGACTCCGGGAACATCGCGCCGAGTTCAGCATAGGTGAGTGCGATCGCCAGAATCACCACCGCGCCGATTATCCAGGCGCAGATCGCTGCGGGGCCTGCAATTTTTGCCGCCTTCCACGCACCGAACAGCCAGCCCGATCCGATGATCGAGCCCAGGCCGGTCAGCATCAGCGCGAACGGGCCAATGTTCCGTTGAATAGAACTTTTCACGTCTTCTCCTATTGTCGACCAGAGTTGGCGCTGAAGCGCCTACTCTGGCCCCATGCGAATGCGGTCAGGTCAAAACATGTCGGCACCGCGGCAATGCTTTGACGCTGGAGACGGGGTGACGGGCATGATGGGCGCAGGCTTATACCTGGGATCAGGTGCAACCCTGGCGCGGCGCGTAGTTTAACGGTTGCACCGAAAGAATGCAGGCGAAGCTAGGGTTATCCCTAGCGAGAAATTAAGGGGAACGCAAGTTTCGTAAGCGCCCGTCGCGCCTGGCCCTAAAACCTTGTAAAGATGTGCTGAGAGTGTTGACCTTCTCTCGAAATCGCCGTATAACGTTCGGGCAGGATTTCAAGCGGCGAGTGAATTGGTCTTTCGTAGTTCGCCCATCAACGGTACTCCGGTTGGTCCCATTACCCCCTTCCTTGATTTTCATGCACCCAACGGGCTTCGGCCTTATTTACCATCTTTAGGAACAAGTAATATGGAAACCGGTACCGTCAAGTGGTTCAATGACGCAAAGGGCTTCGGCTTCATCACTCCCGACGGCGGCGGTGAAGATCTGTTCGCGCATTTCTCGGAAATCCGCACGGAAGGCTTCAAGACGCTGCAAGAAAACCAAAAGGTTACGTTTGAAGTGAAGACGGGCCCGAAGGGCAAGCAAGCAGCTAACATCAAGCCGGTGTAAGCGCACGCTTCCTTCTGGACGCAAAGAAAAAACCCCGCCAAGGCGGGGTTTTTTTACGTCTGTCGGAAATACACGTGACGGCCGGCGTTTATCCGAATAGCCGCCGCGCGTGAATGCCAAGGCCCGTCGCCACGCTAGCGAGGCGATCGCCGAATACCGGCCGGGCGTCCGGAAAGGCCGCGGACAGCGCGCTGGACAGAAATGCCAAACCCGTTGAACCGCCGGTGAAATAAATCGCGCCGACGTTGCGCGGCGCCACGCCGGCCGCCTGCACGGTATCGCGCGCGGCCTGCACGATACGCAGCGTCTCGTCGTGCCCCGCCTTGATGAGCTGCGTTTCGTCGAAGGCGAGGCGCAGGTCGTCTTCCACCAGTTCCAGATCGATCATCGTCTCGCCGCCGGCTGCGACGCCGATCTTCGCCTCTTCCGCGTGCGCCGCCAAGGCATGCCCCAGCCGCCGGTCGACGACCCGCGTGAGGCGGTCATGGTGCTTCACGTCGGTGAACAGGTGCCGCATCAGCGTCAGTTCGCTGACCCGCTTGGGCCCGTAGACGGTGTTGATCAGGTGCCACGTGGCAAGGTCGAAGTAAATGCGGTTCGGAATCTCGCGTCCTTCCGGATCGAGCGTCTGATAACCCAGTTCGCGCAGAATAGTGGCAAGTTCGACACGGCGGTCGAAGTCCGTGCCCGCCACGTGCACGCCGTGATGCGCCAGCACGTCGTCCTTGCGTTCGACCCGCTTCATGCGATCCGGTCCGACCCGTACCAGCGAGAAGTCGGACGTGCCCCCGCCGATGTCGGCGACCAGCACGAGCCCCTCTTCGGCCAGATGCGACTCATAATCGAACGCCGCGGCGATCGGCTCGTACTGGAAATGAATCTCCCGCAGGCCCACCGAACGCGCCGCCGCCTCCAGTTGCTGTTGCGCAAGCTGGTCGGCGCGCGGATCATCGTCGACGAAGAACACCGGGCGGCCCAGCACCGCGCGGCTGATTGAGCTACCGGCGCTGGCTTCCGCGGAGCGCTTCAGGTGATCGACGAAGATCGCGATGACCTCGGTGTATTTGATCGCCGAGCCGTCGCCGAGGTCGGTCGAGTTTTCCGCCAGCGCCGAGCCGAGAATGCTTTTCATCGAGCGCATCAGGCGGCCGTCGAAGCCGTCTATATACGCTTCGAGCGCTGCGCGGCCGAAATCGCGCGTGTTTTCGTCCGTATTGAAGAACACTGCAGTGGGCAGCGTCGTGTAGGCACCTTCGACCGGCGCAAGCCTCAGCGCCGCGCCGTCGGGCACGGCGACGGCCGAATTCGATGTGCCAAAGTCAATCGCGCAATAGGTCATGGCAGTAAATCGCCGCTCACGGCTGGCGCGGACAGAAAGTGGACCGGCTTTGTATCACGAAAGCGCGGCGGGTATCAACCGGGTCCCTACGGACGGGTTCAACGGAACGGAAATTGCTCATTGGCGAAGGATACGCCATTCAAATTACCCCATACGTGGAGACTTGCCGCAATGACCGAGCCTGTCAGCGCCGCAGTGCAGGAAAAACCGCGCAACGTGATCGAAACCGATCTGCCGTCCCGCCTCGATCGTCTGCCTTGGGGTCAGTTTCATTCCCTGATCGTGGTCGCGTTGGGCATCACCTGGCTGCTCGACGGGCTCGAAGTGACGCTGGCCGGCGCCGTCGCCAGCGCGCTGAAGACAAGTCCAACGCTGCACTTTACCAATAGCGACGTGGGCCTGGCCGGAAGTGCCTATATCGCGGGCGCCGTGCTCGGTGCGCTCGGCTTCGGCTGGCTCACCGACCGGCTCGGCCGGCGCAAGCTGTTCTTCATCACGCTCGCGCTGTATCTGACAGCTACCGCGGCCACTGCGCTGTCGTGGAATCTGGTGAGCTTCCTGTTGTTTCGCTTTCTGACTGGTGCGGGAATCGGCGGCGAATACACGGCGATCAATTCGACGATCCAGGAATTCACGCCGGCGCGTGTACGCGGCTGGACTGACCTCGGCATCAACGGGACATTCTGGGTGGGCGCGGGAATCGGCGCGGCCGGCTCGCTCGTGTTGCTCGATCCGCATCTGCTACCCGCCGACTGGGGCTGGCGCGCGTGCTTTTTAATCGGCGCGGTGCTCGCGCTCGCGATTCTGCCGATGCGCGTCTGGGTGCCGGAAAGCCCGCGCTGGCTGCTCACACACGGTGAAGCGCCGGAAGCCACTACGATCGTCGAGAACATCGAAGCGCGCTTCCGCCGCGCCGGACATCCGCCGATGGACGAGCCGCTCACCCGCTTGCGTCTGCGCACGCGTGACCACACGCCGCTCGGCGAAGTCTTCCACGCGCTCTTTACGGTGCATCGGCGCCGCGCGCTGGTGGGCCTTTCGTTGATGACCGCGCAGGCGTTTTTCTACAACGCGATCTTCTTCACCTATGCGCTCGTGCTCACGGATTTCTATCACGTACCGGGCGATCATATCGGCTGGTATCTGCTGCCGTTTGCGCTCGGAAATTTTCTCGGACCGCTGCTGCTGGGGCGCCTGTTCGATGTGATCGGCCGCCGCAAGATGATTTTCACGACGTATGCGCTCTCGGGCATTTTGCTGACGCTCAGCGGCTATCTGTTCGAACACAACCTTCTCACTGTCACCACGCAGACGATTGCGTGGATGGTGATTTTCTTCTTCGCTTCCGCGGCAGCGAGCTCGGCTTATCTGACGGTGAGCGAATCGTTTCCGCTGGAAATTCGCGCATTGGCCATTGCCGTGTTCTACGCATTCGGCACGGCGCTAGGCGGCGTTGCCGGGCCGGCATTCTTCGGACGACTGATCGATACGCATCAGCGCAGCGCGGTGTTTACCGGCTATCTGGTCGGCTCGGCACTGATGATCGGCGCAGCGGTGGTGGCCGCGATCTGGGGCGTCGATGCGGAGCGCAAGTCGCTCGAAAACGTGGCCACTCCGTTGTCGGCGGTGACAGACACCGAGTGAGCGCGGTGCCTCGCAACACGAACACCCACTGTCCCGCACATAAGGACAGTGCATTGCCGGTCTCGCCAGTATTCGCGATCCACCATTACAGATACTGTTCAACCATGCGCTCGCTGAGTCCGCGCTGGCTCAACGGTCGCTCCAGGACCGGCTTGTCTCCCTCGCGGTTCCCCGACCAGCAGAGGCCGGTCCTGCTTCACCAGCGCGCCACGCGCGCTGGTGCTTTTTCTTTCAACGGCACGCGGCGGCCTCAACGGCAGCATTGAATGCCGCGGGTCGACCGCAATCATTCTTTCGCACTTAAAGGACCGTCCGATGGTGTCTTACCAGGAGCTGCTCAGGCAGCGCCTCCAGCTCGAAGCCGATATTGCCGCTGCGCGTGCAGCGGAGCGGCGAGCCGTCATCGCACAAATTCGCCGGTTGATGTGCGAGTACCGGCTCACCACGCGCGATGTATTGCCTGCGCGCGCAAGCCGGCGCGCGCGCCCGCAGCAAGGCCCAGAGCTCTATCAGGACCCGGTAAGCGGCGCACTCTGGTCGGGACGCGGCCGGCCGCCGCGTTGGCTGCAAGGCAAGGAGCGCGATCTATACCGCGTGAGCGGCGGGTCGGGCGAAACTGTGTCCGAATGAAAAAACGCGCGGTCTTGCGGACCGCGCGTTCCCTGTCTTTCCGAGCAATTCTCCAGCGTCTTAGAACGCCTTCTTCCATGCACCGCTATATGCGATCTCGCCCAGCGGAAAACGCGTGCGTACCGACTTCTCGCGCTCGCGCAGCACCGGGTCGAGCTTCTCGACTTCGCCGAAGTGGCCAAGCGAAATCATCGCGATCACCTCGACGTCGTCGGGGATCGCAAACGCCTTGCGGAATGCGTTGACGTCGAAACCGCTCATCTGGTGCGCAGCGAGACCTAGCGCGTGAGCCTGCAATACCAGCGCCATCGCGGCCGCGCCCGCATCGTACGGAGCGCAACGGTTCACTTCACCCTTGTTGGTGAGCGTATGCGCGGTCACGGCGATCAGCACCGGCGCCGGCGCATTCCAGCCCTGATTGAACGGCACCAGCGTGGCGAAGGCGCGCTTGAACGAGACTTCATCGCTGCTGCGATCGAACACAATGAAACGCCACGGTTGGCCGTTGTACGACGAAGGCGCCCAGCGGGCCGCTTCAAGAACCGCATGCAGGTGCTCACGGCTGATCGGCTCGCTCGAATAGGCGCGCGGACTCCAGCGACCTGCGATCAGTTCGTGAATGGGAACTGCGGTTGGGGCGGGTTTGTTGGTCATGCGCTTCTCTCAGTCGAAATTCATGATCGACGGGCGGCTGCCCGGGGCACATAGAATAACCGGGCTTCGCCGTGAGCGCTTCAAAACGGACTGATAAAACGTATTCGAGAACGCGGTGGCCCCGACGCCTACACCGGCTGTGGCGACGCTGTCCGCTCACCGCGGTTGATGCGCAGCACGATCACCGAGGCGACGAGGCACAAGCCGCCCGATATCATCGACGCCACCGTGTAAGTGCCGAGGCTCGAGCGCAGCATGCCCGCGCCCAGCGCCGCGAACGCCGCGCCGAGCTGGTGACCGGCCACCACCCAGCCGAACACGACCGGCGCTGCTTCCTTGCCGTAGACATCGGTGGCAAGACGTACGGTGGGCGGCACGGTCGCGATCCAGTCGAGTCCATAGAAAACCGCGAACAGCGGCAAACCAAAAAAGTCGATGCCGAAAGCATGCGGCAAATACATCAACGACAATCCGCGCAGCCCGTAATACCAGAACAGCAGCACCCGGCTATTGAAGCGATCCGACAGCCAGCCCGATAGCGTCGTACCGAACAGATCGAAGATGCCCATGGCGGCGAGCAGCGACGCGCCCTGCACTTCGGAGAGGCCATAGTCACCGCACATGGCGATCAGGTGGGTGCCGACGTAGCCGTTGGTACTCGCCCCGCAAATAAAGAAGCTGAAAAACAGCAGCCAGAAATCGCGCGTCTTGCTTGCCATCGCGAGCGTGCCGAAAGCGATTGCCAGCGGATTCTGCTTCGAGAGTTGGGTGTTGATGGGCGAGTCGGCCGGTTCGCCGAACGGGCGCAGCGTCAGATCGGCCGGACGCTCGGGCAACAGGAAAGCCACCAGCGGCAGCACGATCGCCGCCGCGCCCGCCACTACCCAGACCACCGGGCGCCAGCCATGATGCTCGGCAATCGCCGCGAGTAGCGGCAGGAACACCAGTTGGCCGGTGGCCGAACTGGCGGTGAGGATGCCCATCACGAGCCCGCGATGCGTCGTGAACCAGCGGTTCACCACCGTGGCGGACAAGGACAGCGCCGCCACGCCAGTCGAGCCGCCCACCATCACGCCCCAGATCAGGATCATCTGCCACGGATGCGTCATCAGCGACGACAGCGCCACACCGCTCGCCAACGTGGCGAGCGCGATCAGCACGGTTGGGCGCACGCCGAAACGTTGCATCGCCGCCGCCGCAAATGGCCCCATCAGGCCGTACAGCGCGATATTCACCGAAATTGCCAGCGAAATGGTCGCCCGGCTCCAGCCGAACTGATGCTCGAGCGGCACCATCATCACGCTTGGCGTGGCGCGCGTTCCCGCCGCAGCCAGCAACACCAGAAACACCACCGCCACGGTCAACCAACCGTAATGGAAGCGGCCGCCAATCATTCTCGCTGCCCAGTTCATCGGATCTCCAGTCGGCTCGCCGTTCGTCGAACGCAGCCGGCTCGTGTTTTGTTACGCGTTTTGTAAAGGACTTGTGACAGATCAGTCACAATGGTGTTGCGATACTAGTGACCGGTCGGTAACATGTCAAGCTATCCATTATCGAACGTAGGGTCACCATGTCCCAGAGCACTGCATCAGCACCGGCCAAGCCCGCCCGTCGCGCCCGCACGCAGACTGCAGGGCCGCAGGCGCAGGAGCATCTGCTGAAAGCCGCCGGCGAACTGTTCTATCGGGAGGGTGTGCGGGCGGTGGGGGTCGACGCCATCGTCGAGCGGGCCGGCGTCAACAAGATGAGTCTATACCGCCAGTTTTCGTCGAAGGACGACCTGGTGCTGGGCTACCTGGAGCGCCAGGATACGCGGTTTTTCAGCTACGTCGAGAAGAGCTTCGCGCAGCATCCCGGCGAACCGGCCAGGCAGCTTTTGCAGTACTTCGAAGATCTGGTCGTGCGCGCATCGGTCGAAGATTATCGCGGGTGTCCGTTTGTGAATGTCGCGGTGGAGTTTCCGGATGCATCGCATGCTGCCCGGCAATTTGTCGCCGGCAACAAGGCGCGTCTGATGGCGCGCATTACCGAGCTTGCCGTCGAGGCCGGCGCCGACGACCCAGAAGCACTTGCCAATGGGCTAGGACTGCTGATCGAAGGAGTGTATGCGGCAAGCCAGACCTACGGCCCGGGCTGCGGGCCGATTCAGGCCGCGCCGCGAGTGGCGGCGCAGTTGATTGCCGCAGCTTGTGCGACACCCGCCGCGAAGCTGTAAGCACGCGTCAGAAGGCGCGGGCCACAATCACCGCGGCCGGTAAAATGAGGCTTTCCGCCCGCCGCTCTGCCATGTCGCCGTCTTCCTCCTTCGATTCCCACGACGTCATCCTCGCCGCCACCCGTCACTGGCTGACCCGAGCCGTTATTGGCCTGAACCTCTGTCCGTTCGCCAAGGCCGTGCACGTCAAGAACCAGATTCGCTACGCGATCAGCGAAGCGACGGATCTCGAAGGGGTCCTGATCGATCTTGAAGTGGAATTGAAGACGCTCGTTGAGGCCGATCCCGCCGAAATCGACACGACGCTGCTGATCCTTCCGCAAGCACTCGCCGATTTCCTCGAATACAACGACTGTCTGTTTTTCGCGGACCGGATGCTCAAGCAGTTGCGCCTCGCAGGCGAACTGCAGATTGCGAGTTTTCACCCGCAGTACCAGTTCGAAGGAAGCGAAGCTGACGACATCGAGAACTATACGAACCGCGCACCCTATCCGGTCCTGCACCTGCTGCGCGAGGCGAGCATCGAACGTGCGGTGGAGGCGTTTCCCGACGCCGAAGCGATCTACGAGCGCAATCAGGAAACCCTGCGCCGGCTTGGGCTGGCCGGCTGGGAAAAATGGATGAGCGAGCCGGCAGGTGAGTGAATGGCAAACCTGCCGCAGATAAGCCGCAAGTCAGCAGTGAATGGCGAGTAAGCGGCAAACAGGCAGCGAACACGCGACGCGGTTTCGCCCCCCTTCCGCCCCTTAAGTCCCGCTCACGCCTCCACAAAAAACCGCTCGCGCAACTCCGCCAGCCCGAGCGTTTCCATCACCTCATTGAGCCGCTCCGTTGGACGGCGGCGCGGCAAGTCCTTGTACTGGGCGATGATCAGTTCGTTCTTCATCGAATGCTCCCAGCCCACGAGTTCGGTCACGCTCACCTGATAGCCGTGCGCCTCGAGCTGCAGACAGCGCAGCACGTTGGTGATCTGGCTGCCGAACTCCCGCGTATGCAGCGGATGGCGCCAGATTTCCGTCAAGGCGTTGCCGAGCGACCTGCTCTTGTTCTGACGCAGCACTCCCGCCACTTCGGCCTGACAGCAGGGCACCACCACGATGTACTTCGCATGCTTTTCCAGCGCGAAGCGAATCGCATCGTCGGTCGCCGTGTTGCAAGCGTGCAGCGCCGTAACGATATCGATCTGCGGCGGCAACCGGTCCGACGAAATTGATTCGGCCACCGACAGATTCAGGAACGACATGCCCTTGAAGCCGAGCCGCGTAGCCAGCGCCTCCGAACTCGTCACGAGTTCTTCACGCGTTTCAATGCCGTAGATGTGCGAATTATCCCGATGCTCCTTGAAAAACAGGTCATACAGGATAAAACCAAGGTAGGACTTCCCCGCACCGTGATCGACGAGGGTCAGGTCACCCTGGGTTTCTTTCAGATCTTTCAGCAACGGCTCGATGAACTGGAACAGGTGATAGACCTGTTTCAGCTTGCGACGGCTGTCCTGATTCATTTTGCCGTCGCGCGTGAGGATGTGCAGTTCCTTTAGCAGTTCGACAGATTGGTTGGGACGAATTTCGTGAGTTTTGCTGGACATCGTACGGACCATCATCGATTACACGGCGAACGTGCGACAGGCGACGGAAAAAGAGAGAAGTTGCTGCCAGTTTACCCAAACCGCGGCAGATCTACCGATTCAAGGCCGCCAAACGTGCGCGAAACGCGTATTCCTGGAACACTTCCTGCTCTGAAAAGGGGGCGGGAAGCGCACTAGATAGGACGCGAAACGCGTAGAAAGCGAAGCATGCAGCCCAAGCCCCGTGGCAGGCCGCATTTAGAACAACGACACACTACCGGCTGCCAGATCGATCAGGCGAACCGTACACGTGTGGGGAGGTCGGACCGGAACACTGGTCCGGACGTTACGTAACCTGCAGTGCGCCGCGATGTTAACCGGAAGCGCGCTCAGACGATATTGAGGCGGCAATGGATACGATACCCAACGGCAACGCCGAACAGAAATTCCAGGAAATGTTGACCAAACTATTGGCAACGCCAACCTGGTCCGAGAAACAGCAGATCGAACTCGAAATGGCGCGTGACATTTCGGTTGAGATGCTGCGCCTCGCCGAGTTGATGCGTGATGGCACCGTCGACATGGAAACCTGTCTGACGATGCTCAAGTACGCGAAGGTACTCGACTTCGTGATGACCACGCTCGCGTCCCGGCGCGATATCAAGCCGCAGACGCTGCGGGTGATTTTCAAGCTCGCCGGGCTGAAGGTCGACGAGGAGTATCCGGGGTGAGACGCCCGGCGCGGTACAGATAAACCGAAGAGCAAAGGCGTCGACACGCTTTCAAGGGCCGCATTGCGCAGCGATAAGGCGCGGCGGCCCTTTGCTTGACGCTTTAGCCGGTCCGAAAGCGCACCCACACCTGCTTCAGAAATGCTGCGACGCAGCAGCAATGTCCGCAACGAAATGCGAGCTTCGCGCGCTTCGAGAATCGCGTCATGCTCCTTGAACGCCACCTTCTATGGGTCGCCGGTTCTCTTCCTCATCATTCGCTCAAACATCAAGCGTAGCCCTCCGCCGGCATTGCTTTCGCAGTGCCCGCGCATGCGTCCCCGCCTGACGCGCGCCCGAGAGGTTGCTTGACCAGTCTTGCAAGCGCCTCCATTATCGGCAACTGCACACGCAGTTCCGCCTGCAGAGCGGGACGCACACGACAGAAGCGCCGCCAGCACGGCATCGCAGCGGAGCTGCAGGATCTACACGACGGATGCCGCCCCTCACGGAGGAGACATTGTTATGAGAAAAATGCGTTGGGTTGTGATCTTTCTGTGCTTTCTGGCCATTGCGGTGAACTACGTCGATCGGGCGAATCTCGCGGTCGCCGCGCCGCAGATCGAAAAGGCGCTCGGCATCGGGCCGGCCCAGATGGGTCTCATCCTGAGTGGCTTCTTCTGGACGTACGCGTTCATGCAGATGCCGTTCGGCTGGTTTGTCGACCGGGTCGGCGCCCGCATCGCGCTGCCGCTGGCAGTGGGCTGGTGGTCGGTGTTCACGGCCGCCACGTCGGTAGCGGGCAGCGTCAGTGCGATGTTCGGCTGCCGGCTGATGCTCGGCATCGGCGAGGCGGGTGCGTATCCGTCCTGCGCCAAGCTGGTCGCGCAGTGGTTCAAGCCAGCGCAGCGGGCAATCGCCACCAGCATCTTCGATAGCGGCTCGCGAGTCGGTTCTGCATTGTCGATCCCGCTCGTTGCATTGATCATCAGCACCGCGGGCTGGAAGGCCTCGTTCGTCATCACGGGCCTGCTGGGCGCGGTGTGGATCGTCGGCTGGCTGGTGATCTACCGCAGCCCCGCCCACGGCGACATGACCGGCCCCACTGACGTCCAGCTACAGCGTCAGCCACGCGCCGGCGAACCGCACGCGAGCTGGGCGTCGCTGTTCCGCCATCGCACGGTGTGGGGCATGATGCTCGGCTTCTTCTGCCTGAACTTCGTGATCTATTTCTTCATCACGTGGTTTCCGAGCTATCTCGTGCAGACGCGCGGCTTTTCGCTCAAATCGCTGGGCACGCTTGGGACGATTCCGGCATTGATGTCGATTCCCAGCGGCTGGCTGGGCGGTTATGTTTCCGACGCGCTCTACCGGCGCGGCTGGAGCCTCACCGCATCGCGCAAGACGTGCATGGTGGGCGGCATGCTGATGTCGTCGGTGATCACGCTGTCGGCCTTCACCTCGAATATCTATCTGATGCTGACGTGCTTCGGCGTCGCGTACGGCAGTCTCGCGTTTGCCGCCGCGAGTATCTGGTCGCTGCCCGCGGATGTCGCCCCCACACCGAACCATGTTGCGTCGCTCAGCGGCATTCAGAATTTCGCCTCGAACCTGGCCGGGATCGTCATCACTACGTTTACCGGCGTGATGGTCGCGTTAACCAAAGGCTCATTCACGATTCCGCTGATCGTCGCAGGTGGATTCTGCTTTTTGGGCGCGTTTAGCTATCTGGTGATCGTGGACCGGGTCGAGCCGCTGCCCACCAGGCACGATGGGCATCACGATGCCGAGACCGCGCGCTCGCCGGTCTAGGTCGAGCACGAGAGGGCTCTGGACACGAAGTCGCCGCGGGTTTGCCCGCAAGCGGCTCGCGGTGTGAAAATAGAGGGCTTTGCGCGGCCAGACGTGGCAAGCTGGCCGCGCGCACCGTTTTCTCCCTCACGCTCTCATCCGAATGCACCCCATGTCCAACCTGACCGATTCCGCTCGCGTCGCCGTGATTGGCGGCGGCCCCGCCGGGCTGATGGCCGCCGAGGCATTAGCTTCGGGAGGCGTGCAGGTCGATGTGTACGACGCGATGCCGTCGGTGGGACGCAAGTTCCTGATGGCAGGCAAAGGCGGGATGAACATCACGCATTCCGAGCCGCTTGAGGCGTTCCTCGGACGCTACGGCGCACGGCGTGAACAGATCGCAGCGCTACTGGACATGTTCGGGCCGGACGCGTTGCGCGCGTGGCTTCATAAGTTGGGCGTCGAAACGTTCGTCGGCAGTTCAGGCCGCGTGTTTCCTACCGATATGAAAGCGGCGCCGATGCTTCGCGCCTGGCTGCATCGCCTGAGGGAATCGGGCGTGCGGTTTCACATGCGGCATAAGTGGGTGGGATGGGATGCGTCGGACGGCGCAGGTGACGAGGGCACGCGGAACACTGAACGCGGGAACTCCCCGCAGCAAAAGCTTCTCTTCATGACGCCCACGGGCGAGCAGCAGGTGCGCGCGGACGCCGTGATATTCGCGCTGGGTGGCGGAAGCTGGCCGCGCCTCGGCTCAGATGCCGCATGGGTGCCGTTGATGACGGCGCGCGATGTGCCCGTTGCACCACTCCTCCCCGCCAACTGCGGCTTCGATGCAAACTGGAGCGACTACTTCCGCGAGCGTTTCGCGGGACAGCCAGTGAAACCCGTGTCAATCACGTTGATCGACACAGACGGCAACGCCCAGCATCGGCAAGGCGAGTTCGTCGTCACCGAAACGGGTATTGAGGGGAGTCTGGTGTACGCGCTGTCGGCAGCGATCCGCGAGCGGATCCTGACGGATGGCGAGGTGACGATCATGCTCGATCTTGCTCCCGCACTCACCGCGCAACGCGTGCTCGACGAAGTCACCCGCCCGCGCGGCTCACGCTCGATGTCGACCCATCTCCAGAGCCGCATCGGCCTGGGCGGAGTCAAACTCGGCCTGCTGCATGAAGCGCTGTCGAAAGAGGCGTTCGCCGACACGGCGCTGCTCGCTCAGACGATCAAGGCGCTGCCGCTGAAACTCGTACGCCCACGGCCGATTGAGGAAGCCATCAGCAGCGCGGGAGGTGTGCCGTTTGAGGCACTCGATGCGCGTCTGATGATCGGGCATGTGCCGGGGGCGTTCTGCGCCGGTGAAATGCTCGACTGGGAAGCGCCGACCGGCGGGTACCTGCTGACCGCGTGCTTCGCAAGCGGTTTGGCCGCGGGACGCGGGGCGCTGGCTTATCTGGCTGACACCAGACGCTGAACCAGGGCACCCTTCGCCGTCCCTTGTTCGCTCGCGGACTGTCGGTCCCTAGCGCGCCTTCAACCGCCACAGCGACGTCACTTCCGCCACGCGTGCGGCGTGCAGCGGATCGGTCTCATCCGACGACTTCGGATGCCGAGGCCGGATATCTTCCCGACCGATCACCGTAAGCCCAGCCTTGTCGATCGCCTCGAGCAAAAACTCGCGCGTGCGCAGACCAAGATGTTCAGCGAAATCCGACAGGATCAACCAGCCCTCCCCACCGGGCGACAGATGGTCCGCCAGCCCGTTCAGGAAGCCGAGCAGCATACGGCTGTCGTTGTCGTAGATTGCGTATTCGATCGGCGACGCCGGCCGCGCCGGCACCCACGGCGGGTTACAGACCACGAGCGGTGCGCGGCCTTCGGGGAACAGATCGGCCTCAACCACTTCAACCTGCTGGGTATAACCGAGACGTGTGAGATTCTCGCGCGCACACGCCAGCGCCCGCGGGTCCTGATCCGTGGCGACGATCTTCTTCACACCGCGTTTGGCCAGCAGCGCAGCGAGCACACCCGTGCCCGTGCCGATATCGAATGCCTTGTTCAGTGAAGGCAACGGCGTACGCGCAACCAGATCGATGTACTCACCACGCACCGGCGAAAACACGCCGTAGTGCGGATGAATGCGCTCGCCAAGCAGCGCAATCTCCACGCCCTTCTTGCGCCATTCGTGAGCGCCGATCAGACCCAGCAGTTCGCGCAGCGAAACCACCGACGGCTCATCAGTCGACGGACCATACGTCTCCGCACAGGCCAGCGCCACTTCTGGCGCACGGCGCAGGGGAATGGCGTAGCTGGCGTCGAGCGGAATCAGCAGCATGCCGAGCGTACGCGCACGTTGCGACTGCGCCTGGCGGTGAAAATTAAAGGCGTCGATCAGCGTCTCAGCCTGCTTGCGCGGCTTGCGTTCGACGCGGCGCGTCACCGCCTGCAAAAGCTGGCGGGCGTTCTGGAAATCGCCTTGCCACAGAAGCGCTGTTCCTTCGCATGCGAGGCGATAGGCGGTGTCAGCGGTGGTGCGGTCATCCGCGACGACGACGCGCCTGGGCGGTGGCACCGCTGCTTCGGAGCGCCAGCGCGCGGAGCGCGGGCCGTCGGCCTCGGGCCAGGTGATGGTCGGAGGTTCGGTGGGGTGCGGCGTAGGGTGTTGGGTCATTGAGAAAGGTGGGAATCCGATATGACAGGGACATCGGATAGACGTACATGGTAACTGATGGGCTGGCGGGATGCGGCGCGCCTGGTAGCAGTATGCTTCTTCTTGGCTTATAATAGCGCGCTGCTTTCGCCCCCTTAGCTCATTTGGTAGAGCACTTGACTTGTAATCATGAGGTGGTCTGTTCGAATCAGACAGGGGGCACCAGATAAGACGACGGGCTACGCGATGTTTGCGTAGCCCGTTTTGTTTTGGCTTTTGCGGCCGAAATGGCGCGTCGGCAGTTCGTCTCAAAACCCGCTGCGTCAGCCAGCCTTCGCTCCCGCGGCCGCCCCGTGCCGCTGCATCGCCTTGACAAGCTGCGTCCAGAGAAACTCGGCAGCGGGAGACAGCCGCCGCCCGACCCGCCGTATCACCTGACTGCCAAACTCGCGCGCGATCGGATGATCGATCTCGAGCGCGACGAGTTTCCCGGCGTCCAGATACTGCCGCGCCGCATCCGTCGACATAAACGCCACACCCAGCCCCGCCGCAGCGATTGCCTGCGCCGCCGAAAACAGGTCGCAGCGATAAGCTGGCGTCAGATTCAGCCGCTCCGCGCGGATCAGGGAGTCGAGATACTGCTGAACGCCAAAGCGCGCCTGCATGAAGATCAGCCGCTGACCGGCCAGTTGTTCGATGCGGATTCGCCGCTCGCCCGCCAGCGCGTGCTGCGGACTGACGAGCGCGCACAACGGCGCAGCGCGGAAAGTTCGCGCCCGAATGGCCGGATCGCTGCCGCCGCCCGCGCATAGACCAAGATCGACCTCGTCATTACGAACCATCGCGATGATCTCCGAGGTGGACCCGGCACGCAGGTCCACCACAATGTCCGGGAACTGCAAACTGAACGCTTCAAGCACTGTGGCAAGCAACTTCTCCACGAAACCCTCGCCAATGCCGATCTCGAGCCGTCCCCGCCGCAAACCCCGGTAGTCCTCCAGTTGCGCCAGCATCTCGGCATCGCGCCGCGCGCTTTCGCGGAAGTGCTCGACCAGGCTGAGGCCAATCTCCGTGAGCGTCACGCGCCGGCCGCGCCGTTCGAGCAACGCCACCCCATGCACACGCTCAAGCTGCGCCACCTGGCGGCTGATAACCGAACCGTTGATAGACAAAGCATCCGCGGCCGCCCGCACGCCGCCGTGCACCTCGATTTCGTGGAGATAGCGCAGACTGCGCGTGCTGAGCACGGTATCCGGCAGCGTTTCGGTGTCGCTCGACATAGCTTCATTCGTTGACATTGAAGTCAACATTATCGACCGTAAAACGTCATTGATCGGGCCTTTTTGCGGCGAAATACTGCCTTCATCCCTCACTTACGGGCAAGCTAAAAACCATGGCAGACATTGCGACTTTCTGTTCCCTCGACGACACCCACGATCTGCGCGAAGAACTGAGCGGTATCCGCCACCATCTTCATCGCCACCCGGAACTGGCCTATCAGGAGTTCAAGACCTCGGACTTCGTTGCGCAGAGCCTGGAAAGCTGGGGCTATGCCGTCACGCGCGGCCTCGGCGGCACGGGCATGGTGGCAACGCTCAAGGCCGGTACGGGTTCGCGCGCGGTCGCCGTACGCGCCGACATGGACGCTCTGCCGATCAACGAGGAGACCGGCCTGCCCTACGCCAGCAGCGAGCCAGGCCGGATGCACGCATGCGGCCACGATGGCCATACGACGATGCTGCTCGGCGCAGCCCGTCATCTGGCCCGCACGCGCCACTTCGACGGCACGGTGCATCTGGTGTTTCAACCCGCCGAAGAAATCGGCGCGGACAGCGGCGCCAAACGCATGATCGAAGACGGCCTGTTCGAGCGCTTTCCGTGCGACGCGATCTTCGGCTTGCACAATCATCCTGGTTATCCGACCGGGACCTTCATGTTCCGCAGCGGTCCGTTCATGGCGGCGTGCGACACGGTCGAGATGGTGATTCACGGGCGCGGCGGCCATGCAGCGCGGCCTCAGTTGGCGGTCGACCCGGTCGTGATTGGCGCTGCACTCGTGTTCGCGCTGCAGACTGTCGTATCACGCAGCGTCGATCCGATGCAGGCCGCCGTGGTCACGGTCGGCGCCTTCAATGCAGGGCACGCGGCGAACGTGATCCCCGAAACAGCGCGTCTGCAGATCAGCGTGCGCTCGTTCGACGCCGAGGTCCGCAAGCTGCTCGAGACGCGCATTTGCGCGCTCGCGCAAGCGCATGCAGACGCTTACGGCGCCCGTATCGAAGTCGACTACGTGCCGGGCTACCCGGTCGTCGTCAATAGCGCACCGGAGACCGAGCTTGCCCTGCAGGTCGCGCGCGAACTGGTGGGCGAGGCACGTGTGATCGACGGTTTCGGCCCTATCGCGGGCAGTGAGGACTTCGCCTACTACCTGCAGGAAAAGCCGGGCTGTTTCCTGCGCCTGGGCAACGGGGAAGGCGCGCCGATGCTGCACAACGCCTCATACGACTTCAACGACGACAACCTCACGGTGGGCGCGGCTTACTGGACGCGGCTCGTCGAGCGTTTCCTGGCCGGAACCGCGGCCGTGCACAAACCCTGAGCGCAGGTAAATCACCATGTCAGCCAAACCCGTCGGGACGTCCGCCGTTCCCCCCATTTCCACACCTGTGTCGCAAGGCAAGATCGTCGTGGCTGCGGTCATCGGCAATCTGCTCGAATTTTTTGACTTCACCGTCTACAGCTTCTTTGCGCTAACGATCGCCAAGCTCTTCTTCCCCGCACACGATCCGGTCGTCTCGACGTTGCTTGCGCTGTCGGCATTCGCGATCGGCTTTGTCGCGCGGCCGGTGGGCGGCTTCGTGCTCGGGCACTACGCAGACAAACACGGACGCCGCGCCGCGCTCACGTTGACCATCTTCCTGATGGCGGTGGGGTCCGCGATGATCGGCCTCGCACCCGGCTACGCGACGATCGGTCTCGCCGCCCCCGCGTTGATCGTGTTCGCCCGGCTGTTGCAGGGCTTCGCGCAGGGCGGTGAGTTCGGCGCCGCGACGGCGACCTTGCTGGAGACCGGTTCAGCCAAGGGCCGCGGCTTCCGGGCAAGCTGGCAACTGGCTAGCCAGGGCGCGGCCGCGCTGCTCGGCTCCGGCATGGCCGCGTTGCTCAACTACCAGCTCACCAGCACCCAACTGCTCGACTGGGGATGGCGCGTGCCGTTTTTGCTCGGCGTCCTGATCATGCCGGTGGGCGTTTATCTGCGCCGGCATATCGTCGAAGAGCCACCTTCGGCCGCCAAGGCAAAAGGCGCGAGCATCGAACCGGGACTCGTGCGCAAATGGTTTCTGACCGTATTCGCGATCATGGGCATGACTGTCGCAACCTACGTCCTGATGTACTACGTCCCCACCTACTCGATCCAGTATCTCGGACTGCCGCCGAAGCTTTCCATGCTGGTGTCGATCGGCGCGGCTTGTTCTTCGCTGACCTTGTGCCCGCTGTGGGGCCTGCTCTCCGACAAGATGCAGCGCCGCAAGCCGCTCACCATCATTGGCCGGGGCATGTTGATCGCGTTGCTCTACCCGGCCTTCTGGCTGATGAACCACTTTCCGTCGCTGCCCGTTGTGTTCGGCCTGATCGTGCTCCTGATGATTTTCTACACGATGGGATCGGCGCCGGCATATGCGCTGATGCCCGAGAACTTCCCGAAGCATGTGCGCGCCGGATATCTGGCCAGCGCCTATGCGGTCGCCGTGTCGGTGTTCGGCGGGACGGCCCAGCTGGTGGTGGCGTGGCTGATCAAGGCAACGGGCAATACGCTTGCCCCAGCCTGGTACATGATTGCTTGCGTGATCGTTTCGCTTGTCGCCGTTTCGATGCTAGAAGAAACGGGGGGCCGCGAACTGGCCTGAGGAAGCTGCGGTGTATCCAGCATGACCGGCTTGCTGGATACGCCCACAGCGGTAATTCATTTCACTTCACTTGACGACCTTCAGGTGACCGCGGCCGCCGCCCTTCGATCCATCGTCATCGGGACGCGGCGTGTCGTCATCGTCGGTCTCTTCGGCCTTCGCTTGCGGTGCCGGTTCGGACTCAACCGCCCGAGGGCCTCGTGCGCCGCTATCTGCCGCTTTCCCCGGCGACTCCAGCTCTTCCGTTTCATCAGCATCAGCGCCGGAATCCGTCGCCTCGCCACCCGCCGAATCGACCGGGAACGCCATTCCCTGGCCATTCTCACGCGCGTAGATCGCCAGCACATTGGCAACCGGCACTTCGATCTTGTGCGACTTGCCTGAAAAGCGCGCGCTGAACTCGACCCACTCGTTGCCCATCTGTAACTGGCTGGTGGCCTCGAAACTGATGTTCAACACGATTTCGTTGTCCCGCACGAACTGGCGAGGCACCCGCGTCTGATTGTCGACCCGTACCGCGATGTGGGGCGTATAGCCGTTATCCGTGCACCACTCGTATAGCGCACGCAGCAGGTAAGGCTTCGTGGAAATCTCTTGCATCAACAGTCCTCTTACTGGGCAAGGCGCCGCACCCGGATCGCATTGGCGCATCTATCACCATCACGATCCGCACGCGGCGCCCTCACCCTCAAGCCAAACTCAACGACGCATCACCTTTTCCGACGGCGTCAGCGCTTCGATATAGGCCGGACGGCTGAAGATGCGTTCCGCGTACTTCATCAGCGGCGCGGCGTTCTTCGACAGTTCGATGCCGTAGTGATCCAGACGCCACAGGAGCGGCGCGATCGCCACGTCGAGCATCGAGAATTCTTCGCCCAGCATGTACTTGTTCTTCAGGAAGATCGGCGCGAGCTGCGTCAGTCGATCGCGGATCGCAAGACGTGCTTTCTCGTGATTCTTCTCGGCAGCCTTGCCCTTTTCGTTTTCGAGCGTGCCGACGTGCACGAACAGTTCCTTCTCGAAATTGAGCAGGAACAGGCGCGCGCGGGCGCGTTGCACCGGGTCGGCCGGCATCAGTTGCGGATGCGGGAAGCGTTCGTCGATGTACTCGTTGATGATGTTCGATTCGTACAGAATCAGGTCCCGTTCGACGAGGATCGGCACTTGACCATACGGATTCATCACAGCGATGTCTTCCGGTTTGTTAAACAGGTCGACGTCGCGGATCTCGAAGTCCATGCCTTTCTCAAACAACACCAGCCGGCAGCGCTGGGAGAACGGGCAAGTTGTGCCGGAATACAGAACCATCATGTTTACGTTTCCTCAAAAAGCTGAAGGGCCAGCACGCGGAAAAACCGTCCAACAGGTTTTTCCTTGCACTGGCCCCACGCCAGTTATGGCGTGATTATTTGATATCTTTCCAGTACGCAGCGTTCAATCGCCATGCGAAAAAGCTCAGGACGCCGAGGAACAGCAGCACCCACACACCAAGCCGGTGGCGGGTTTGCTGCGTCGGTTCGGACATCCAGGACAGGTACGACACGAGGTCGGCCACATCCGAATCATAATCTACCGCCGATAACGTACCCGGCGTGACCTGCTGGTAGCCGACGAATTTATGGACTGTTTCCCCGCTCCTTTCGTCGACGACATCGTCGAACTTCGCCGTGCGTTGCCCTTGAAGCTGCCACAACACGTTGGGCATGCTCACGTTTTCATACACCAGATTGTTCCAGCCGGTTGGCCGCGTATCGTCGCGATAAAAACTGCGCAGATACGTATATAGCCAGTCCCGGCCGCGCGCCCGCGCCTCCACCGACAAATCCGGCGGTGCCGTGCCGAACCACGATTTCGCGTCGTCAGGCTTCATTGCCACGGACATCGTGTTACCGATCTTATCGGTGGTGAAAAGCAGGTTTGTCTGAATTTCCTGCGGTGAAATGCCCAAACTGGTCAATGCGCTGTAGCGCACCAGATTCGCGCTGTGGCAATTCAGGCAGTAGTTTACAAACAATTTGGCGCCATGCTGCAAAGAAGCAAAATTCTCCGCGTTATCGGGCGCGCGGTCGAGCGGGAATTCGTCCGCGTAAGCCGGCGCTGCCAGCAGCGCGAGCGCAAGTGTCAGCGATGCGGCCCCGATCGCCGCAAACCTCGAAAGCATTTTTCTCATCTTCGTGTCTCCTTGGCCTGCGATTAGTGAGGCTTGAACCGCACCCGTTCAGGTGGCTGCTTGAAGGTTCCAAGCCGCGTCCAGAACGGCATGCCAAGGAAAAACGCGAAATAGACCAGCGCGCAGATCTGCGCGATCAGGGTCGCGGCGGGCGACGGCGGTTTGGTTCCGAGGAACGCCAACGTCAGAAACACCAGCACGAAGATCCCGTAAAACACCTTATGGAAGAACGGCCGGTAGCGGATCGACTTCACCGGCGAGCGGTCGAGCCACGGCAGGAAGAACAGCGAAATCACCGCGCCGCCCATCACCACCACGCCCCAGAACTTCGACTGAGTGAAGTACATGGCCAGAATCACCAGCACAGCCAGCACCGGCAGCCCCACCTTCCATTTGCCGCGGGCCCGCACGAGCGCGAACAGCCCGAGCAGCGCGATCACGATCATCAGAACGATCTTGAACGGATCCGTGGTGGCGCGCAGCATCGCATAGAACGCCGTGAAGTACCACACCGGCGCGATCTCAGGCGGCGTCTGCAGCGGGTTGGCCGGGACGAAGTTGTTCGACTCGAGGAAGTAGCCGCCCATCTCCGGCGCGAAGAAAATGATCGCCGCGAAGATCAACAGGAACACGGTAACGCCCATGAAGTCGTGCACGGAGTAGTACGGATGGAACGGGATGCCGTCGAGCGGAATACCGTTCGCGTCCTTCTTCGCCTTGATCTCCACGCCGTCCGGGTTGTTCGAGCCCACTTCGTGCAGCGCCACCAGGTGGGCGACCACCAGGCCGATCAGCACCAACGGAATCGCGATCACGTGAAACGCGAAGAAGCGGTTCAGCGTGACGTCCGAGACGACGTAGTCGCCGCGAATCCACAACGACAGATCCGGCCCGATAAACGGGATCGCCGAGAACAGGTTCACGATCACCTGCGCGCCCCAGAACGACATCTGGCCCCACGGCAGCAGGTAGCCGAAGAATGCCTCGGCCATCAGGCACAGGAAGATCGCGCAGCCGAAGATCCACACCAGTTCGCGCGGCTTGCGGTAAGAGCCGTACATCAGCCCGCGGAACATGTGCAGGTACACCACGACGAAGAACATCGAGGCGCCCGTCGAATGCATGTAGCGGATCAACCAGCCCCACGGCACCTCGCGCATGATGTACTCGACCGACGCGAACGCGAGCGTCGAGTCGGGCTTGTAGTTCATGGTGAGGAAAATGCCGGTGACGATCTGATTGACCAGCACCAGCAGCGCCAGTGAGCCGAAGAAATACCAGAAGTTGAAATTCTTCGGCGCGTAGTACTCGGAGACGTGTTTCTTCCACGTCGCCGTCATCGGAAAGCGGCGGTCGATCCAGCCGACCAGCCCGGTCGTCTCCACTTCGTGATCGATCGCCATTTACGCTTCTCCTTTCTCGTCCTTGCCGATCACGAGCTGGGTAGCCGACGTGAACATGTAGGGCGGGATGTCCAGGTTCTGCGGTGCAGGTTTGTTCTTGAAGACGCGGCCGGCCAGGTCATAGGTCGAGCCGTGGCAAGGGCACAGGAAGCCGCCCGGCCAGTCGTCAGGAAGATTCGGCTGTGCGCCTTCCTGGAAACGCGGAGTCGGCGTGCAGCCCAGATGGGTGCACACGGCAACCGTAACTAACAGGTTCTTGTGATCGGGCCGCGAACGGAATTCGTTGTTGCAGTACTCCGGCAACGGCATCGAGAAGGGATGTTCGGTATGGGGATCGGCGACTTCGTTATCGGCTTTCTGGACGTCGGCGAGCATCCGGTCGGTGCGGTTCAGAATCCAGACGGGCTTGCCGCGCCAGGCAACGGTCATCATCTCGCCGGGCTTCAGATTGCTAATGTCGGCCTCGACCGGCGCGCCGGCGGCCTTGGCTTTTTCAGATGGTGCAAACGAACCAACAAAGGGTACAACAGTGGCAACACCTCCTATGCCACCTGCTACGGTCGTCGCGATCAGCCAGGTACGCCGGCCGCCATCGACGAGCTCATCTTCTTTGTCTCGCATCACACGCCCCACTTCTGAGTTGGATTTTTCCTTCACGTCTCTTCTACCGACGCTAGTTTGCTCGAATGGAGTCGCCATTTACAAGGCCCGAATGCCAAAAACCGTGCGAAGTCTTTGATATCCAAGGGTTTCCCCGGACTAATAACAAACTTTTTTGTTGCCCGTTTTAAGTGGACCCTGTGTATTTCGTGCTTTTTAGTTCAGTAATCAGACCGGATTAGGGATATCGATAAACAGGTGTTCGATATCGAAGGATTCCGCCAGATGCGAACCGAGTGCCTGAACGCCGAAACGTTCGGTGGCATGATGGCCCGCCGCCAGAAAAGCCACACCGCTTTCCGCTGCGGTATGCATACAGGGTTCGGAGACTTCACCGGTCAGGTAGACGTCGGCGCCGGCCTCGATCGCCGCATCGAAATAGCCTTGCGCTGCTCCGGTGCACCAGGCGACGCGCCGCAATTCGACGTCCGGGTCGCCGAACACGAGCGGCGTGCGGCCGAGCGTCTCCTCGACCTCCGCGGTAAAGTGCGCGAGCGTGACCGGCATAGGCAGCGTGGTCATCCAGCCGAGGTCGTTCTCGCCGAAGCGCGACTCGCCGATCCAGCCCATCTTCGCACCGAGTTGCGCGTTGTTGCCGAACTCGGGATGATCGTCGAGCGGCAGATGGTAAGCGAACAGGTTCAGGTCATTGGCCAGCAGCAGCTTCAGGCGTCCATATTTGCGGCCGGTGATCTGCGGCGGCTCGTTGCGCCAGAAGTAGCCGTGGTGGACGAGGACAGCGTCCGCGCCCCAGTCGAGCGCCGCTTCCAGAAAGGCCAGCGAAGCGGTTACGCCGGTCGCGATCCTGTTGACCCGGCGACGCCCTTCCACCTGCAGACCATTCGGGCAGTAGTCCTTGAAGCGCGCGGTTTCAAGGACTTTGTTCAGATACAATTCAAGTTCGATCCGATCCATATAATCCTCTAATCTTCAGATGCTTAGACGCTTTTGGCTGTTCTTTGCCCAAGCGGTGACCGTGCTGTTGGCGTTGATGTTCATCATCGCCACCCTCAAACCGCAATGGCTGCAGCGACAAGGGCAATTCGGCAAGCAACTTTCCGAGCCGATCGTCGCACTGCGGGAAGTGGCGCCTGGCATCGGTAGCAGCGGTCCCGCACAAGCTTCTTATGCCGACGCCGCGCAGAAGGCATCCCCTGCGGTCGTCAACGTGTTCTCCAGCAAGGACGGGTCTTTGCCGCCCGATCCCCGGGCGAAAGATCCGCTGTTTCGCTATTTCTTCGGCAACAAGAACAACGGCAAGCAGCAGGAACAGCCCGCAGCCAATCTCGGCTCGGGTGTCATAGTGAGTTCGGAAGGTTACATTCTAACGAACCAGCACGTCGTCGACGGTGCGGATCAGATCGAAATCGCGCTCGCCGACGGCCGCACGACCACCGCCAAGGTGATCGGCGTCGATCCGGAGACGGATCTGGCGGTGCTCAAGGTGAGCCTGACCAACCTGCCCACCATCACGCTCGGCCGCATGGACCAGACGCGCGTGGGCGATGTGGTGCTGGCCATCGGCAATCCGTTTGGCGTGGGTCAGACGGTGACCATGGGGATTGTCAGCGCCCTTGGCCGCAATCACCTCGGCATCAATACCTTCGAAAACTTCATCCAGACCGATGCGGCGATCAACCCCGGCAACTCTGGCGGCGCACTGGTGGACGTGAACGGCAATCTGCTGGGCATCAATACGGCGATTTACTCGCGCTCGGGCGGCTCGCTCGGGATCGGCTTTGCGATTCCGGTGTCGACCGCGCGCAGCGTGCTGGAGAGCATCATCACGACTGGCTCGGTCACGCGGGGCTGGATCGGCGTGGAGCCGCAGGACGTGACGCCTGAGATTGCTGAATCGTTCGGGCTCGAGCAGAAGTCCGGGGCGATCGTGGCCGGCGTGCTGAAGAACGGGCCGGCGGACCGCGCCGGCATCAAGCCGGGCGACATTCTGGTGAGCGTGGACGGCCAGGACATCACCGACACGACCCGTCTGCTGAACCTGATCGCGCAGATCAAGCCGGGGTCGAACGCGAAGATCCATCTGGTGCGCAAGAATCACGAAATGGATCTCGATGTGATGATCGGCAAGCGGCCTCCGCCGCCCAAGCAGCCCGTCGACGACGGCGACGATCAGAACGACGACGGCGGTTGAGCGAAAGGAAAGCGCCTGGCCATCGTTGGCCCTGCGCAAAACAAAGAGGGCAGTCCGATTAGCGGCTGCCCTCTTTGCATCTGCAAACTGTCGTCATCTGCTGCGGCTGCGGCTGCGGCTGCGGCTGCGGCTGCGCGACATGCTAGCGCCGCATTGGAAGCCGTCCAGAACGCTCACTCTGACACGTTCAGCCCGACGCCTGCCCCTCTTCGTCGGGCACCTCGACCTGCTTGCCGACAATCAGCCGCGCCGCGATGATGCCCACCTCGTACAGGATGATCAAAGGCAACGCGAGAATAAGCTGCGAGAACACGTCAGGCGGCGTGACGACGGCGGAGACGATGAACGCCCCGACGATCACATACGGACGGATCTGACGCAGCTTCTTGACCGTCAGAAGGCCCATTCGGACCAGCAGCACCACGACGATCGGGACCTCGAAGGTCACCCCGAACGCAATGAACATGGTCAACACGAAACTCAGATAGTTGTCGATGTCCGTGTTCATCGCCGCACCGAGCGGCGCGTTATAGTGCGCCATCACGCGGAAGATGGTCGGAAACACCACGAAGTACGCGAACGCCATGCCGCACAGAAACAGGATGTAGCTGCTGCCCACCAGCGGCACGACCAGTTTCTTTTCATGCTGATAGAGCCCCGGCGCCACGAACGCCCAGATCTGATACAGCACGACCGGCAGCGCGATGACGAGTGCAACCATCATGGTCACCTTCATCGGCACGAAGAAGGAGCCCGTGACGTCGGTGACGATCAGTTTGCCGTCCTTCGGCAGATTCACCATCAAAGGCCGTGCGAGCAGCCTGAAGATGTCCGGCGCCCAGTAGACGAGCCCAATAAATACCACGATGACGGCAATGCCGGCGCGGATGATGCGATCGCGCAGTTCAACGAGGTGAGAAATGAAGGTCTCTTCAGTGCCTTCGGTTTGATTTAGCTGGGGGTCGCTCACGCCGGCCCTCGGTAGGAGATTATCGCCAGAGTCATCAGAAGAAACGCGTCGGGCGGCGCAGGCTCACCGGTGTATGACGCGCCACGCGCGCCGCGCCCGACTGCACGCGCGTGCGGCGGGTGGTGGCGCGCTTGTACCAGGTGGGCATTGCCGTCTGCTTGACGCGCCAGTTCTTGCGCTTCGGCGCTGCGGCCGGCGTGCTATGCCAGGAGGTGGAGACGGTCGAATTGCCCGCCGCGCTTTCGAGCGAGCCGCCGGCAATGCTGGGGCTCACCGATGAGCCTGAACCCCACGCGTCGTTCAGTTCGGATTCGTGCTTGCGCATCGTGTCGTGAACCTTGGTTTCCACATTGCTCGCCGCGGTCTCGAACTCGGTCTTCATGCGCCGTAATTCGTCGAGTTCGATTTCGCGCGTGACTTCGGCCTTCACGTCATTGATATAACGTTGTGCGCGGCCGAACAGCGCCCCCGCGGTGCGGGCGACGCGCGGCAGCCGCTCCGGCCCGAGTACGACCAGTGCGACGACGCCGATCAGCGCCATCTTGGTTAGACCGAGGTCCAGCATGGAGGGTGGTTCCCGTCAGTGCGCGGTTGGGCCGCGGCTTAGCGGTAATCGCTCGAACGCGGCGTCTTTTCTTTTGCGTCGACGTCGACCGTTTCGCGCGGCAATTCGCGCTGCGCCGGGTCGCCCGGTGTCTCCGCTTCTTTCATGCCTTCCTTGAAGCCCTTCACAGCGCCACCCAGATCGGTGCCGATATTGCGCAGCTTCTTCGTGCCGAACACCAGTGCAACGATCAGCAGAACAATCAGCCAGTGCCAAATACTAAACGAACCCATGACTTCTCTCCTTAACCCCGACTTCGCCGGCATCGCGTTTGCGCGCGGCGGCCCTGTGCGCCTTACGGCCCGAATCGAGACGCGTACGCCTCATCTATACGTTGCCGCCGCTGCTTCAGATTCCCCCAGCGGCACTGGGCATGATTGTCTACGGCGAATCACGACGCCCTCATTACATTGCAGCAGAAAACGTTCGCCCAATCGTGCGACATGATGCACCAGCCAGGGCGCCAGCGGAACCCGGCCGGACGGCCACGTTCATGGAGCAATGGCCGCGGCGCTTACCTCACCCCATGCGTTGCCAGGGACGCGGCCCCGCGAGGATATGCGCGTGCAGGTGGTACACCTCCTGCCCGCCGCCCGGCCCGGTATTGATTACCGTGCGAAAGCCGGTTTCGCCGCCCGTATAGGCCACGCCGAGCTGCTGCGCCAGACGCGCCACCAATATAAGCATTCTACCAAGCAGCGGTGCATCGCTTTCGGTGCAGTTCGAGAGCGTTTCGATGTGCTTGCGCGGAATCACCAGCACGTGGGTCTCGGCGGCGGGGCGAATGTCGCGAAAAGCGACGAATTCTTCGTCCTCGTGGACTTTGGTGGACGGAATCTCGCCCGCGGCGATCTTGCAGAAAAGGCAGTTTGAATCGTGGCTCATGGATGTCCTGAGGCGCAAACAGACGGGGCGGCCAGACCGAAGGTCAGAACCACGCCCGCGGATTCACTAGCGGCTTGTTATCGTACAGATACAGCCAGCCCTTGATGATACGGTACAACATCCAGATCCCGACAGCCCACAGGATAGGAATTCCGATCACGACGAAAAACAGCAGGCCACCGATCAGATAGCCGAGCATGCACCACCAGAAGGTGCGCATTTGCCACTGAAAGTGCGCTTCGTACGGCGTACCGATCACGTCGGGCCGCTTGACGTAATTGATGATGATGGCGATCAGCACCGAGATGCCGCCGGTCAGCCAGTAGACCGCATACAGCGCATAGAGCACGTGCGTCAGCGTACGGGCGCTGCGGTCGCGTTCGGATTCGAGGGCATTGCGGTACGTGGGCGGCGGATATCCGCCTTGCGACTGTTCCATGCTTGCGTCCTCCTTCCTGTTACCGGGTTGACGTTCGGTTAACGTGCGGTTGGCGTCCAGCGAGTCTTCGGGCGCCTTTCAGTCGCCGTTCTGCTCGCGGTCGCGGCTCTTGCGCAACGCTTTCTCTTCGATGCCCGACATGCCTTCGCGGCGCTCGAGTTCGGCGAGCACATCGGCCGGGCTCAGATCGAAATGCGACAGCATCACCAGACAATGGAACCACAGGTCGGCCACTTCGCCGACCAGCGCGGTGGGCGCGCCACCCTGGCGCACGTCCTTGGCGGCAAGCACGACCTCGGTCGCTTCTTCGCCGATCTTCTTCAAAACCGCGTCGTCGCCCTTGTGAAACAGGCGCGACACATACGAGACGTCCGGATCGCCGCCCTTGCGGCTGTCGATGACCGCCGCGAGGCGCAGCAGTGTATCGTTCGTCGATTGCGAGTTTTGCGTCATTTGTAGATGTGTTCGGGGTCTTTCAGGACGGGTTCAACCGCGACCCAATCGCCGTCGTCGACCGTCCCTTCGAATTTCTGGAAAAAGCACGAGTGGCGGCCGGTGTGGCAGGCAATGCCGGACACCTGTTCGACCTTCAGCAGCACGACGTCTTCATCGCAATCGAGCCGCACTTCGTGCACATGCTGCACGTGACCGGACTCTTCGCCCTTGAACCACAGGCGCTGGCGCGAGCGCGAGAAGTACACCGCGCGACCGGTCTCGACCGTCTTGGCGAGCGCCTCGCGGTTCATCCATGCAAACATCAGCACGTCGTTGCTCGAGGCTTCCTGGGCGATCACCGGCACGAGGCCGTTCGCGTCCCACTTCACCTTGTCGAGCCAATCCACAGCCGTAGGATTCACCACGTCACAACCTCACCGAAATGCCCTGACCGGCCATGAAGCGCTTGGCTTCGCCGACCGTGTGTTCGCCGTAGTGGAAGATGCTGGCGGCCAGCACGGCGTCCGCGTGACCGTCCTTGATGCCGTCGGCCAGATGCTGCAGCGAGCCGACGCCGCCCGAGGCAATCACCGGAATCGGCACGGCGTCCGACACGGCACGCGTGAGCGCCAGATCGAAGCCGCTCTTGGTGCCGTCACGGTCCATGCTGGTGAGCAGGATTTCGCCGGCGCCAAGTTCGGCCATCTTGCGCGCCCATTCAACCGCTTCCAGCCCGGTCGCCTTGCGTCCACCGTGCGTGAAGACTTCCCAGCGCGGCGCTTCGCCTTCGGCGGAGACGCGCTTGGCGTCGATCGCCACCACGATGCATTGCGAGCCGTATTTGTCGGTCGCATCGCGCACCAGCTGCGGATTCGCCACCGCCGACGAGTTCATGCTGATCTTGTCCGCGCCCGCGTTGAGCAGGCGCCGCACGTCTTCGACGGCGCGCACGCCGCCGCCGACCGTCAGCGGAATGAACACCTGCGAGGCGACGGCTTCGATGATCGGCAGGATCAGGTCGCGCTGGTCCGAAGTGGCGGTGATGTCGAGGAAGGTGAGTTCGTCGGCGCCCTGCTCGTCGTAGCGACGGGCAATTTCGACCGGGTCACCCGCATCGCGCAGTTCGACGAAGTTGACGCCCTTGACCACGCGGCCAGCCGTGACGTCGAGACAGGGGATGATGCGTTTAGCTAGAGCCATGATCGTGCAATTCTTGCCAATACCGCTAATGAGGCCGCTCCGAGGCGAGCGGCGCAATGCCGGCGCGTGTTGCCGCGCAGGGCCCACTAGCCCAGCGCTAGCAGACTCGCGGGCCGCCGCTTAGGCGTCGTCCGACTCGCGCAGCTTGTCGGCGAGGGTCTGTGCCGCCGTGAAATCGAGGTCGCCCGAATAGATGGCGCGTCCGCAGATCACGCCTTCGATGCCTTCGACTTCGACTTCGCACAGCGCTTCGATGTCGGCGAGATTCGACAGGCCGCCGCTCGCGATCACCGGAATCT
This sequence comes from Paraburkholderia phenazinium, assembly GCF_900141745.1. NCBI lineage: Bacteria > Pseudomonadati > Pseudomonadota > Betaproteobacteria > Burkholderiales > Burkholderiaceae > Paraburkholderia > Paraburkholderia phenazinium. Next base: position 265,313 of record NZ_FSRM01000001.1, read on the forward strand.
TCACCGCGCGCGCCAGACGCACCGTCGCGTCGATGTTGATGCCCTGGAGCATGCCGTCCCGGCCGATATCGGTATAGATGATCGACTCGCAGCCGTAGTCTTCGAACTTGCGCGCGAGATCGGCGACTTCGTGACCGGTCAGCTTGCTCCAGCCGTCGGTAGCGACCTTGCCGTCTTTCGCGTCGAGACCCACGATGATATGGCCGCCGAACGCCGTGCAGGCATCCTGCAGGAAGCCGGGATTCTTCACCGCCGCCGTGCCGATGATCACATAAGACAGACCGTCGTCCAGATAGCGCTCGATCGTGTTCAGGTCGCGGATCCCACCGCCCAGCTGGACGGGAATCTCACCACCGACTTCCTCGATGATCGCGCGGATCGCGTCTTCGTTCTTCGGCTTACCGGCGAACGCTCCGTTGAGGTCGACGAGATGCAGGCGCCGGGCGCCGCGGTCGACCCAATGTCGGGCCATAGCCGCCGGTTCCTCGGAAAAAATCGTCGCCTGGTCCATGTCGCCCTGTTTAAGGCGTACACACTGACCATCTTTCAGGTCGATGGCGGGAATCAGCAGCATAGCAATCGGGTGTTGTCAGGGAAGAAGGTTTAAAGTCGGCCGGCGCCGGGCAGGCTGGATAAGCCCGCTCCGGTACCGTTTCGCTAGTTTAGTACAACTCTTTCAGTACCCCGGCGCATGTGTATCGGGCTCGGGAACGCGGTTTCGAACGCCGGGCCGGCAGGGGACAAACCGCACCCGGCAGAACCGGCTATTAGACGGTAGGCGCTCACGGGTTCCAGTGCACGAAGTTTCGATACACACGCAGTCCCGCTTCGGCACTCTTCTCCGGGTGAAATTGCGTCGCGAAGATATTGTCCCGCGCCACCGCCGAGGTGAAGGGCACGCCATACACGGTCTCGCCTGAGGTATGGGCCGCGTTGTCCGGCGCTACGTAGTAGCTGTGCACGAAGTAGAAGAAGCTGTTGTCCGCGACCCCGTCCCACAGCGGATGCGGCACGGCCTGCCTGACCCGGTTCCAGCCCATCTGCGGCACCTTGAAGCGCGAGCCGTCGTCCTGCAACTGGCCTTCCAGATCGAAGCGCAGCACCTTGCCGGGCAGCAGGCCGAGGCCACGGGTATCGCCCTCGGCGCTCCAGTCAAACAGCATCTGCTCGCCCACGCACACGCCCATCAGCGGCTTGCTGCGCGACGCTTCAATCACCGCTTCCTGCAGACCCGATTCGCCGAGACAGCGCATGCAATCCGGCATTGCGCCTTGGCCGGGAAGCACGACACGGTCAGCCGCGCGGATCGCTTCCGGCCGGTCGACGATCGCCACGTCCGCGTCCGGCGCAGCCTTCCTCAACGCCTGGGCGACCGAACGCAGGTTGCCCATTCCGTAATCCACAATCGCAATCGAAGTTTTCATTTCAAGTTAGACAGTAACGCCTCGCCCAACGGACGAGGTGAACGACTTGAGGATACCTGTCGCAAAGCGCAAGCCCGATCCGGTAAGTCTGCGCCAGGAAACGCCCGGCCGCCTCAGGTTTTACGCTCTGAAAGGAGTCGCACGCGCAGGGGCCACAGATCTGGGATGCTTACAGGCTGCCCTTGGTCGACGGAATCTGCCCCGCCGCGCGATCATCCAGTTCCACCGCCATGCGCAGGGCTCGTCCGAACGCCTTGAACACCGTCTCCATCTGGTGATGGGCGTTCAGGCCGCGCAGGTTGTCGATATGGAGCGTCACGCCGGCATGGTTCACAAAGCCGCGGAAGAATTCGATGGACAGATCGACGTCGAACGTACCGATGCGCGCACGCGTAAACGGCACATGGAATTCGAGACCCGGCCGGCCGGAAAAATCGATCACGACACGCGACAGCGCTTCGTCGAGCGGCACGTAAGAATGACCGTAGCGACGAATGCCCTTCTTGTCGCCGACCGCCTTCGCGACTGCCTGCCCCAGCGTGATGCCGACGTCTTCGACCGTATGGTGGTCGTCGATATGCGTATCGCCATGCGCCTCGATGTCGAGATCGATCAATCCATGCCGCGCGATCTGGTCGAGCATGTGGTCAAGGAACGGCACACCGGTGGCGAGCTTCTGCTTGCCGGTGCCATCCAGATTGATCTTGATACGGATCTGCGTTTCGCTAGTGTCGCGAACGACTTCCGCCTGGCGCATGGTAATTCCTCGAATCTGACTATGAAAGAAAGGGAGTTGGGGGGAACGCCGAATGCCGCGCCCGCCATGCGGTGCGCGGCGTAACAGCACGCCGTTTAATGCAGCACGAGTTTCAGTGCGGCCAGCAGTTGCGCATTTTCCTCAGGGGAACCGACCGTCAGGCGTACGCAATTCGCCAGCAATGGATGCATTTTACTCACGTTTTTGATCAAAACCCGTGCAGTGAGCAGCGTGTCGAACATAACGGATGCATCAGGGACCCTCACCAGCAGGAAGTTGCCTGCGCTCCGGAAGACCTCCGCGCCCGGCAGTTCGGCCACGGCGTGCGCCAGTTTCGTGCGCTCCTCGCGCAGTTGCGCGGCCTGCGCATCGAGCACGTCGAGGTGGTCGAGCAGGAAATCGGCGGTCGCCTGGGTCAGCACATTAACGTTGTAAGGAGGCCGCACTTTATCGAACTCGGTGAGCCAGGCCGCGCGTCCGACCAGATAGCCCAAGCGAATGCCGGCGAGGCCGAGCTTCGAAACCGTGCGCATCACGACCACGTTGTCGAACGTATCGGCACGCGGCAGCCAGCTTTGCTGCGCGAACGGCTGATAGGCCTCGTCGATCACCACGAGGCTCTTGTCCGCGGCGGCGATGATGCGCTCCATGTCCGCGTCGTCGTACAGCGTGCCGGTCGGGTTGTTCGGATAGGCCAGATAGACGATGGCCGGTTGATGCTCGGCGATTGCCGCAAGCATCGCTTCAGTGTCGAGCGTGAAATCCGCCTTTAGCGGCACACCGACGAAGTCCAGATTCGCCAGCCTGGCCGACAGCTGATACATCACGAAGCCCGGCACCGGTGCGAGCACTTTCGCGCCCGGCTGCGCGCAGGCCATCGAGATCATGCTGATCAGTTCATCCGAGCCGTTGCCAAGCAGAACTTCGCAGTTTGCCGGCACGTCCATCACCCGCTTGATCTTGGCGAGCAGCGCTTCGGGGCGCGGCGCCGGATAGCGGTTCAGCGCGACGCCGGACAGACGCTCGCCGAGCTGGGCCGCGAGCGGCGCCGGCAAGGAGAACGGGTTCTCCATGGCGTCGAGCTTCACGAAGCCCGTGGCGTCCGGAACCGGATAGCTCGTCATTGCGAGCACGTCGCGGCGAATGATGTCTTGAGGTGTCGTCATGGATGGGCGGACCGGCCGACTCGGGGCAGGTCATACAGGAACGGCGCAAGCGCCGCCCCGGTTGGTCAATGTTCTGTTAAAGCAGCCGGCTGGATAAAGCCTGACTGTGATACCCGACGCGCTCAGCCGTTCTGCTTCATCCGGTACTCGGCGCTGCGGGCATGCGCTGGCAGTCCTTCACCATACGCCAGTTCAGCCGCGATCTCACCCAGGGTCTGCGCACCTTCCGCACTGACTTCGATCACGCTAGAGCGCTTGAAGAAATCATAGACGCCGAGCGGCGACGAGAACCGTGCGGTGCGCGACGTAGGCAGCACGTGATTCGGGCCCGCGCAGTAATCGCCGAGGCTTTCGCTCGTGTAGCGGCCAAGGAAGATCGCGCCGGCATGGCGGATCAGCTTGCCCCATTGATGCGGGTCGAGCGCGGAGATTTCGAGGTGTTCCGGTGCGATGTCGTTGGCGATCGCGCAGGCTTCGGCCATGTCGCGCACCTTGATCAGCGCGCCGCGTCCTTCCAGCGAAGCCTGGATCACGTCGCGGCGCGGCATGGTGGGCAGCAATTCATTGATCGCGTCGTGCACGCGGGCGATAAAGGCGTCGTCCGGGCACAGCAGGATCGATTGCGCGAGCTCGTCGTGCTCGGCCTGCGAGAACAGGTCCATGGCGACCCAGCGCGGATCGGTGGTGCCGTCGCAAAGCACCAGGATTTCGGACGGGCCAGCGATCATGTCGATGCCGACCGTGCCGAACACGCGACGCTTGGCCGAGGCGACATACGCGTTGCCCGGGCCGCAGATCTTGTCGACCGCGGGCACAGTGGCCGTGCCATAAGCGAGCGCGCCGACAGCCTGCGCGCCACCGATGGTGAACACGCGGTCAACCCCGCCCAGCAGCGCCGCTGCCAGTACCAGCGGATTCTTCACGCCATCCGGAGTCGGCACCACCATGACGATTTCGCGCACACCGGCCACCCGCGCCGGAATCGAGTTCATCAACACCGACGACGGATACGCCGCCTTGCCACCCGGCACGTAGATGCCGGCGCGATCCAGCGGCGTGACCTTCTGACCCAGCACGGTGCCGTCCGACTCCGTGTATTGCCAGCTATGGCTGCCGCATTCGATCTTCTGCTTCTCGTGATACCCGCGTACGCGTCCGGCAGCGGCCTCGAGCGCAGCACGGCGGCGCGGGTCGAGCCCTTCCAGCGCGGCTTCGAGTTCCGACATCGGCAATTCGAACTCCGCCACGCTCGACGCCTTGAGACGGTCGAAGCGGTTGGTGTACTCGAGCACTGCGGCGTCGCCGCGCGCCTCCACGTCGGCCAGAATCTGCACGACCGATTGCTCGATCGCTTCATCCTCGCTCGCCTCGAACGCGAGCACCGCGTGCAGCGCCTTCTGGAATTCAGGAGCGCTGGAGTCGAGTTTGCGAATCTTGATAGACATGCTGGTATCCGTTTCGGTAAGGCGCGCCTTAGGCCCTTCGAGGCGCATCAGGCATCGGCAGGCGTCGTCAGGCCGGCGCATCGGCGCGCCGCGACGCGCGTTCGAACGCGTCGAGGAACGGCCGCAGCGCGGCGCGCTTGAGCTTGAGCGCTGCCTGGTTCACGACGAGGCGCGACGAGATCTGCATGATCTCTTCCACCTCGACAAGATTGTTTGCGCGCAGGGTGCCGCCCGAGCTGACCAGGTCGACGATCGCATCGGCGAGGCCCACCAGCGGCGCGAGTTCCATCGAGCCGTACAGCTTGATCAGGTCGACGTGCACACCCTTCGCCGCGAAATGCTGGCGCGCGGTCTCCACATACTTGGTCGCCACCCGCAGACGCGCACCCTGGCGCACCGCGTTCTCGTAATCGAAGCCCGCCGCCACGGCCACCGACATCCGGCAACGCGCGATGTCGAGGTCGATCGGCTGATACAGGCCACTGCCGCCATGCTCGAGCAGCACGTCCTTGCCCGCTACACCGAAGTCGGCCGCGCCGTATTCCACGTAAGTGGGGACGTCCGTCGCACGCACAATGATCACGCGCAGATTGGCGTCCGTGGTCGGCAGAATCAGTTTGCGCGAGGTCTCCGGATCTTCGGCCACCTGCACGCCGGCCGCTGCCAGCAGCGGCAACGTCTCTTCGAAGATACGCCCTTTCGACAGCGCAAGCGTCAGCGGCGCGCTCACCGCCGGGGACGACGAGGTCTGCGGCGCCGAACTCATGCCTGGCTCCCTGCAATGCGGCGCACCTTCGCGCCAACTGCCGTCAGCTTCGACTCCATGCGGTCGTAGCCACGGTCGAGGTGATAGATGCGGTCGATCAGCGTCTCACCGTCGGCGCACAGGCCGGCGATCACGAGGCTTGCCGAAGCGCGCAGGTCTGTGGCCATGACCTTGGCGCCCGACAGTTTGTCGACGCCGTTCACGAGCGCAGTGTTGCCATCGATCGTGATGCTAGCGCCGAGGCGGTTCAACTCCTGCACGTGCATGAAGCGGTTTTCGAAGATCGTTTCGACCACTTGAGCGGTGCCGCTCGCGACCGTATTGAGCGCCATGAACTGCGCCTGCATGTCGGTCGGGAACGCCGGGTACTCGGAGGTACGCACGCCCACTGCGAGCGGGCGCTGGTCCATGCGCACGCGCATCCAGTCGTCGCCTTCTTCAATCGTCACGCCGGCTTCGCGCAGCTTTTCCGTCACGGCTTCGAGGATCAGCGGACGCACATGGCGCAGGATCACGTCGCCACCGGCCGCGGCCACCGCACACAGGAACGTACCGGCTTCGATACGGTCCGGAATCACCGTGTGCTTCGCGCCGTGCAGCTTGTTGACGCCCTGGATCACCAGACGGTCCGTGCCGATGCCGTCGATCTTCGCGCCCATCTCAACCAGCAGGTGCGCGAGGTCGCCCACTTCCGGCTCACGCGCGGCGTTCTCAATCACGGTCTCACCTTCAGCCAGCACCGCTGCCATCAGCAGATTCTCGGTGCCGGTGACGGTGATCATGTCGGTCACGATACGCGTGCCCTTCAGACGCTTCGCGCGAGCTTCGATAAAGCCATGCTCGATCGTGATCTCCGCACCCATCGCCTGCAGACCCTTGATATGCTGATCGACCGGCCGCGCGCCAATGGCGCAGCCGCCCGGCAGCGACACCTTCGCCTCGCCGAAGCGCGCAAGCAACGGTCCGAGCACGAGGATCGAAGCGCGCATGGTCTTCACCAGCTCGTACGGCGCAACGAGGTTGTCCACCTTCGAGGCGTCGAGCGACACGCGCCCCGCGTTCGCTTCGCTACGCACACCCATCTGGTTGAGCAGCTTGAGCGTGGTGCGCACGTCCTGCAAGTCAGGCACGTTCTCGAGATGAACCGGCTCCGCGCTCAGCAGGCCGGCGCACAGGATCGGCAAGGCGGCGTTCTTCGCCCCCGACACGACGATCTCACCGGCCAGCCGCTGGCCGCCTTCAATGACGAGTTTGTCCATACCTGTCGTTTCCTGATCTTCCCGGCTTGCTACCGGGGCTGCTTTGCTTGCTGCGGCGGCGCCGCTGCCGGCCTCACGCCTGTCTTGTGTAATTCGCACTAACGTTCCAGATTACGCGTTTTGCCATTCGGCGGGCGTCAGCGTCTTCATGCTGAGCGCGTGGATTTCTTCGCGCATGCGGTCGCCGAGCGCCGCGTACACGAGTTGATGGCGTTGGATCAGCCGCTTGCCTTCGAAGCTCGGAGATACGATGGTCGCAAAGAAATGCTGACCGTCGCCTTCCACTTCGAGATGCTCGCAGGCGAGTCCAACCGCGATGTATTGCTTGACCTGTTCGGGAGTCGGCAACATGGGGAATGCTCCTCGTCAGTGGCGCAGCTTGAAGCCGGAGGCGAGCATGCGCATTGCCACCACGGCCAGCACCACAAAGAAACCGGCGACAATGCCCAGGCTCACGAGCGGATCGATATCCGAAACCCCGAAGAAACCATAGCGAAAGCCGTCGATCATGTAGAAAAAGGGATTAAGCCGCGACACCTCGCGCCACACTGGCGGCAACGTGTGCGTCGAGTAGAACACGCCCGACAGGAACGTGAGCGGCATGATCAGGAAATTCTGGAATGCGGCGAGCTGGTCGAACTTCTCGGCCCAGATGCCGGCAATCAGACCCAGCGTGCCGAGAATCCCCGCACCGAGCACGGCGAACGCCACGATCATGAGCGGCGCGCTAAAGCTCACCGGCACAAACCAGATCGTCACGATAAACACCCCGAACCCGACCGCGAGTCCGCGCACCACCGAAGCCAGCACATACGCGAAGTACATCTCATAGTGGGACAGCGGCGGCAGTAGCACGAACACCAGGTTGCCGGTGATTTTCGACTGGATTAGCGACGACGAACTGTTGGCGAACGCGTTCTGCAACACGCTCATCATCACGAGGCCCGGAATCAGGAAACTGGTGTACTCGACGCCCGGATAGACCTGCACGTGGCCGCGCAAGGCGTGGCCGAAAATCGTCAAATACAGGAGCGCGGTGATGACCGGAGCGAGAACCGTCTGAAACGCGACCTTCCAGAAACGCAGGATTTCCTTATAAAACAGCGTACCGAATCCACTGCTGTAGCTGCTCATGCAAGCCCCTCGATCACTTCCGGACCGTTCATCACCTGAACGAACACATCTTCGAGGTCGGCTTTGCGGACCTCGATTTCTTCGAATGTACAACCCGCGTTGCGGCATTGCGCGAGAATCGGCTCGACCTCGTCGTAGCTCGACAGACGCAGCAGATGCTGGCGGCCATTGCCGTTGCCCGGGTCGGAGTCGACTTCGAGTGGCCGCAACTCCACCGGCAGCACGCCTTGGGCGAAACGCAGGAACAGTTGCATGCCGGCAAAGCGCTGCAGCAGCGCGCTGGTGCGTTCGAGCGCCACCACTTCGCCGCGCCGCAGCATGGCGATGCGGTCGCACAGCGACTCCGCCTCTTCCAGATAGTGCGTGGTCAGGACGATCGTGTGACCCTCGCGATTCAGTCGCGAGATGAATTTCCACAGGGTTTGACGCAGCTCAACGTCGACGCCCGCGGTCGGCTCGTCGAGCACGATGACCGGCGGCCGATGCACCAGCGCCTGCGCGACCAGCACGCGTCGCTTCATCCCCCCCGACAGCGCGCGCATGTTGGCGTCGGCCTTTTCGGTGAGATCGAGGTTGGCCATCACTTCGTCGATCCACGCGTCGTTTTTGCGCAGGCCGTAGTAGCCGGACTGGATGCGCAAGGTCTCGCGCACCGTGAAGAACGGGTCGAACACGAGTTCCTGCGGCACAACGCCGAGTGCCCGGCGAGCTTCGCGAAATTCGTCGACCACGTCGTGGCCGCGCACGGCGATGCTGCCTTCGTCGGCGCGCGCGAGGCCCGCGAGGATGCTGATGAGCGTCGTCTTACCCGCGCCGTTCGGACCGAGCAGTCCGAAAAACTCGCCTTCTTCCACCGTGAGGCTGACGCCCTTGAGCGCCTGAAGATCCTTGTAGCGCTTCTTGACGTTACGAATTTCTATGGCTGGCATGACTGTGGGCCGCTTTATATGGCGGCGCCTGAAAGGTGCGCAAATGCTGGAATGACCGGAATTGGGGCCGGCTTGAAACCAGGGCCGAGCCGCAAAAAACGGTTGATTATAGGGCAAAGTCGGGAGCCCCGACCTCGCCTGGGGAATTGGGAGGTGACGCAGGAAGCGTCAGTAGAGCGTCAATGTCGCGCCGAGATAATGGTGTCGACGCCGTAGACGTGGGCCAGGCTGGCGAGACCAGCGGGCAGGTTGACGATTTCGAGCGCGGCGCCGCGTGCCTGGGCGGCCCGCTGCCAAGCGATCAGCACGGCGAGCGCCGACGAGTCGAATTGAGCAAGCGGCGCGCAATCGACACCGTTCGCACCCGCTGCGATACGTTGCAGCCCCGCCGCGAGCGCGGCCTTCGCGCTCGCGTGGGTCAACGTGGTGCCGGTTTCGAAACGGCCCGCCACTGAGCGGACCTCGGCGTTCACCGCTGTGCTCACGACTGCTTGCCTGCGGCGAGTTGCTGGTTGCGCTGCGTGAGGAACTGGATCAGCCCGTCAACGCCGTGTTGCTGGATCTGCTCATTGAACTGCTGCTGATACGCCTGGATCAGCCATGCGCCAAGCACGTTGATGTCATACACGCGCCAGCCGTCCTGCGTTTTGTACAGACGATAGTCGAGTTCCACCGGCGAGCCGTTGTTCATCACCACCGAGCGCACCACCGTATCGGTGTCGTCCGGATTCATGCGAAACGGCTTGTACTGGATCTGCTGGTCTTTGACCTGCGCGAGCGCGCCCGAATACGTACGGATCAGCAGCATCTTGAACTGCTCGACCACGGCGTTTTGCTGCTCCGGCGTGGCGGTACGCCAGTTGCGACCCATGGCCAGTTGCGTCGTGCGGCGGAAGTCCGTGTACGGCAGGATCTTCTCGTTGACGAGCTGGGTGATGTGCGAAATGTCGCCCTGCTGGATCGACTTGTCGCTGCGGACAGCGTCGACCACCTGCTGGGTGACGGTCTTGATCAGCGCATCGGGTGCGCTGCTATCGACCGCTTGCGCATAAGCTGCGCTACCAAACGAAAACAACGCAGCAAAAAACGGAACGAGGAAGAATTTTTTCATATTAAGCCTAGCAAGAAGAATAGTGCGGCAAACCTTGGAGCCGACAATAGCACGCGAGTTCATCCACGATCCACGCGCAACCTGACAGAGTCGTTTCCAGGTGTTACTGCCGCATCCTCAACGCAATCTGAACGACGGGAAGGTAAGCCGCGGCGGCACGACCTGGTCGGCAGGGACCTGATCGTTCTCCGGGCCACCATTCATATCGATCGGTGGTGACGCGGCCGTGTCAGAGGCCGGCGTCGCAGTCGCGGCGGTGGCGCCCGAGGCGCCCTGCGGCGCTCCGGCACCTGCCTGCGCAGGCGTGGCCGCTGTCGCGGAAGCCGCGCCCGGCGCCGAAGCGGCCCCAGCAGCGGCGGCCGCGCCGCCATCGACGTCGTCGTATTTCGGCAGCGGTGCATTGTCGCCGTAATCCGGCAGCGCCGCGTTGCCGCCACCCTTACCCTGGGTCAACAGATAATTACGGCGCTGCAGGTATGCATTACGCACGAACGAATACTTGTCGAGCGCCGCGCCTTCCAGCACATCGCTCGCGTTCAGCAGGTTCGCCCGCGTGTTGACGATGTTGATCCCGTACAGCGCCCAGCTCAGGCCGTCCGGGTGAATGTAAGTCAACGGGTTGACAAAGTATTCGGCTATTGAGCCGAACCCATCGCGCACCGTGCTCGGCCCGAACAGCGGCAGCACCAGGTACGGTCCCGACGGCACGCCATAGTGACCGAGCGTGAGGCCGAAGTCGTTCTCGTGCTTGGGCAGCTTCGCAAGCGTCGCCACGTCGAACAGGCCGCCGACGCCGAAGGTGGTGTTGATGACGATCCGCATGATGTCCTCGACACCGTCGGTAATCTTCAACTGCAGCAGATTGTTGGCCGCAATGTAGACGTCGCCGATGTTCGAGAAGAAGTTCGTCACGCTGTCGCGCACCGGCTGCGGTGTGATGTACACATAGCCCTTCGCAACAGGCTTCAGCGCGTACTGGTCGATCTTGTCGTTGAACTTGAAGATCGTACGGTTCACGCCCTCGAGCGGATCGCCCTTGGTCGGAGTCTGGACCGTCGCACAGCCGGCGAGCAGCGCCGCGCCGAACGCCAGCGTGGTGATACGGACGCGCATGGTCTGCATTCTTGTTCTCCTTATTGACCCGACGCGCCCGAAGCGGGCACAGCCGGCGCCGGTGCCGCCGGTGCGGGGGCTGCAGCGGGTGCGCCCGGCTTGGCAGCGCCTGAGTCTGCCGCCTTGCTATAGAGGAATTGTCCAATCAGGTTTTCGAGCACGATGGCCGACTGCGTCATCGAGATCGTGTCGCCTGCCTTCAACATCTCGCTATCGCCACCCGGTTCGAGACCGATGTACTGCTCACCGAGCAGGCCAGAAGTCAGGATCTTGGCGGAGGTGTCCTTCGGAAACTGGTATTGCTTGTCGAGATCGATTGTGACCAAAGCTTGATACGAATTCGTGTCGAAGTTGATCGAGTCGACGCGGCCGACCGTCACGCCCGCACTCTTCACCGGCGCGCGCGCCTTCAGTCCGCCGATATTGTCGAACTTGAGTTTGACCGGGTAGGTTGCCTGAAACGACAACGAGCTCATGTTGCCGGCCTTCAACGCCAGGAACAGCAGCGCTACGAAACCCAGCACCACAAACAGGCCGACCCAGAAGTCGAGAGCAGTCTTTTTCATCGTCATCCCAAAGAGAATCCATCGCGCCGGCCACGCCGACCCCGCGGCGCGGGCAAGCTGATGCCCGCGGCAGAAAGCGCGTCGCGTGGTTTTAGCTGAACATCAATGCAGTCAGCAGGAAATCGAGGCCCAGCACAGCAAGCGAACCGTACACGACCGTCTTGGTCGTCGCACGTGACACGCCTTCCGGGGTCGGTTTGGCTTCGTAACCCTGGAAAAGCGCGATGAACGTCACCGCAAAGCCGAACACAATACTCTTGATCACCCCGTTACCGACGTCAGCCCACACGTCGACGCCGCCCTGCATCTGCGACCAGAAAGAGCCGGCATCGACCCCGATCATCAGCACGCCCACCACATAGCCGCCGCCGATCCCGACCGCGCTGAAGATGGCCGCAAGAATCGGCATCGAGATAATGCCCGCCCACAGGCGCGGCGCGACCACGACCTTGATCGGATCGACCGCCATCATTTCCATGGCCGTCAATTGCTCGCCGGCTTTCATCAGACCGATTTCGGCCGTGAGCGACGTGCCGGCGCGCCCCGCGAACAGCAGCGCCGTGACCACCGGCCCCAGCTCGCGCACGAGCGACAGCGCGACCAGCAGCCCGAGCGCCTGCTCGGAACCATAGCGGTTCAGCGTGTTATAGCCCTGCAAGCCGAGCACGAAGCCGACGAACAGGCCCGACACCGCGATGATCACGAGCGAATAATTGCCCACGAAGTGGATCTGCTTCGTGACAAGACGCGGACGGCGCAACAACGGGAAAAATTCGAGCACCAGACGGAAGAAGAGCCGCGTGGCGTAGCCGGCGGTCTCGAGGCCGCCGAGCACCGAACGTCCGATCGCACTGATCATGCCTGTCCCCCGCCGATGCCGAAATCTGCCGCAAGCGGCGTGTTGCTGGGATAGTGGAATTTGAACGGACCGTCCGGCGCGCCGTCGATGAACTGGCGCACGGTGGGATCGGTCGAGGCCCGCAACTGGTCAGGCGTGCCCTCGGCGTGAACGCCGCCGTTGGCGAGGAAATACACGTAGTCGGCAATCGCGAACGATTCCGGCACATCGTGCGTCACCAGAATCGAGGTCGCGCCGAGCGCCTGATTCAGCGTGCGAATCAGGTTTGCCGTGATGCCAAGCGAAATGGGGTCCAGGCCGGCGAACGGCTCGTCGTACATCATCAGTTCGGGGTCGAGCGCGATAGCCCGGGCCAGCGCCACGCGCCGCGCCATGCCGCCGGAGATCTCGGACGGCGACAGATCGCGCGCGCCGCGCAAGCCGACGGCGTTGAGCTTCATCAGCACCAGGTCGCGGATCAGTTCTTCCGGCAGGTCCGTGTGCTCACGCAGCGTGAAGGCGACGTTTTCGAACACGGACATGTCGGTGAACAAGGCGCCGAACTGAAACAGCATGCCCATCTTGCGGCGCAATGCGTACAGGCCGTCGCGCGTTTGCGCGCCGACGTCCTGGCCGTGGAACAGGATCTGTCCGCGCAATGCACGCACGAGGCCGCCGATCAGCCGCAGCACGGTGGTCTTGCCGCATCCCGAGCCGCCCATGACCGCCACGACCTGACCGCGCTGGAAGCGCAGGTTCAGGTTCGACAGGACGAGCCGGTCGCCGTAACCGAAGTCGACGTCACGAAGCTCGAGAAGGGTCTCGGAGGTGGAAGGCACGAGGCTGACAATCCTTTTGCACGGAACGGCGAATTATAGGGCCATCGTGCAAAAGTTGCCGTGACGCGCCCGGTCCCCGATAAACAGGGGACCACGCGATTATGGCGTAAACCCTTGGAGCATTGCAGAAACCGCAACAGCAGGGTCCGCAGCCTCCGTGACAGCCCGCACCACGGCGGCGCAGCCGACGCCGGTCGCCAGTACTTGCGGCAGCACCTGCTGGTCGATTCCGCCAATCGCGACGAGCGGCACCACGCCATCGAGCAGGCGTACGTAGCGGGCGAGACGCCTCAGACCTTGCGGCGCGGTCGGCATCACTTTGGTGGTGGTCGGGAACACCGCGCCGAGCGCGATGTAACTCGGCCGGAAGTGCAGCGCGATCAGCATCTCGTAGTAGCCGTGCGTCGACAGGCCAAGGCGCACGCCCGCGGCGGCGAGACTGCCGAGGTCGGCAAGATGCAGGTCTTCCTGACCGAGATGGACGCCGTACGCGCCGGCTTCGAGCGCGGCCTGCCAGTGATCGTTGATGAACACCTGAGCGTCATGCTTGCGGCCCGCCGCGACGCAGCGCGCGATTTCCTGCGCCAGTTCGGCCGGCTCGGCAGTTTTGCGGCGCAGCTGGACCGTCTTCACACCGTAGCCGACCACCCGCTCGACCCACTCGGCGGTTGGCAGCACGGGATAGAGGCCGAGGCGATCCGGGCAGCGTGCGAACGGCTGCTCGGGTGCAGCGGGCAATCCGAGGACGCGCGGGAAGCGCGACAGGTCGCACGGCCATGCGTCGGCGGCGGTGGTTTCGTCGCCGTCGCGCCAGGCGAGCGCCAGCACCAGTGCGTCGTGCGGATCAAAACCGCAATCCAGAAACGCCGCCAGCGCGGGAATCCAGTCTTCGGCGAGATGGCCTTCCAGCGGATAACGCTCGCCACCCAGATGCAGCGTCGCCCGGCCCGCGGCGGCTTCGATCACACCCGCGCCCTGCACTTGCCAGCGCGCCACCTGCTCGCCGTGCTGCTGGGCGTCGGCGATGACGATCAGATCGCCGCCGTTAGCGTCGTCAGGCGCGGTAAGGCAAATCCGCCATGGCGCGTGAGTCGGCGGCCAATCGCCGAGCGTCGCGCGAATGCGCTCGGCGGCTTCGCTCAGTTCGTCGGCGGGCGGCCAGAAGACGTCGCGGCCGGCGAGCGGATTCGTTTGCATGTCCGTCTGCGAGTTCGTTTGCGGCGTGGTCTGACTCATGTCGAACTCCCATCCTGATGCCAGAACGGCATACCGACCACCGGCGTGCTCGCATGGGCCGTTTCGCGTTCAGCCATCGGCCCGGCAAGGTACGCCTGGCGGCCCGCCTCGACGCCCAGCGCGAACGCGCGGGCCATCGCTTCGGGATGGGTCGCCTGCGACACCGCCGTATTCAGCAGCACGCCGTCGAAGCCCCACTCCATCACCTGCGCGGCGTGCGACGGGACGCCGAGCCCCGCATCGACGATCAGCGGCACGTCCGGCAACCGGTCACGCAGCACCCGCAGACCGTATGGATTGATCACGCCCTTGCCGGTGCCGATCGGCGCGCCCCACGGCATCAACGCCTCGCAGCCGGCGTCGAGCAGACGCCGTCCGATCACCAGATCTTCCGTGCAGTACGGCAGCACCTTGAAACCGTCTTTGACGAGCCGCGCAGCCGCCTCGATCAGACCGACCGGATCGGGCTGCAACGTGTAGTCGTCGCCGATCAGTTCGAGCTTGATCCAGTCGGTTTCGAAGACTTCACGCGCCATGTGGGCGGTCGTGACCGCCTCGCCGACGCTCTGGCAGCCGGCCGTGTTGGGCAATAGCGGCACGCCGTGGCGCTTGAGCAGATCGAAGAAGCCGGCTTCGGCACCGCCTTCGTTCATCTGCCGGCGCAGCGCGACGGTGATCATGCCAGGCTTCGCCGCATCGATCGAGTCGGACAGCGACTGCAGCGACGGATAGCGTGACGTGCCGAGCAACACCCGGCTGGCGAAGGTTTCGCCGTACAGCGTGAGCGCGTCGGCGGGAATGGGAGAAGTCATCTGGAAATCCTTGTCTCTGGCGATACCCGGCGACCTGGCTGTTCGGCTACGTGGTCGCGGGTAATCACCGTTTTTAGCCGCCGGCGACCGGTTGCACGACGTCGAGCTTGTCACCCGCTTGCAGCGCGCGCGCGGCGTGCTGGGTACGGGCCACAAAGTCGCCGTTCAGCGCAACCGCGAACGGCGGACGCGCGCCGAAAGCGGCGAGCGCGTCGGCGACGGTCGCCCCCTCGGGCAGCGACAACGGCTTCTGATTGATATGAATGTCCATGGTGTTCAGATACGTTTCAATCGATAGCGTAGGCAGCCGGCGCGGCAGCCCATGTGGCAATGGTCGCAACGCTCATGCCGGCACCTGCGAGCGGTTCTGCGGATCGAGCCGGGCAAGCTGGAACAGCTCGCTCCAGCGCGCGTCGCGCCGCCAGTCGTCGAAAGCGTCGGCATCGCCGATGCGTCCGTCGAGCAGCGCAGCGGCAAAGCGAACGGCTTCGTCCGCGACTTCGGGCACGATCATATAGCCGTGCCGGTACAGGCCGTTCACGCGCAAGGTCTGCGCGCCATCCCAGACCAGTGCCGGACGGTGGTCCGGCAAGGTCGGGCGGCACTGCGAGTTCAATTCGAGGATGCGCGCCTCGCCGAAGCCGGGGTGGACCGAGAACGCGGCACTCAGCAATTCCAGCGCGGAACGCACGCTGACGGGCGACATGTCCTCGCCTTCCACTTCGGTTGCGCCGATCACGTAAAGATCGTCCTGCTTCGGCGCGATATACAGCGGATAGCGCGGATGCAGCAGACGCACCGGGCGCGTGAGCTTGATCCGAGGCGCGTGGACGCGAGCAACCTCGCCACGAATGCCGCGCAAAGTCGGCAAAACAGTCTTGGCACCGAGGCCGCGGCAATCGATCGTCACGCGGGCGGACGGTAACGCGCCATCGTCCACGGGCGTGTTCCAGTGCGTTTCGACGCGCCGCTCGGCGAGGCCTGCGGCGAGCGCGCTCAACACCTGGCGATTATCGAGTTGTCCCTCATGCGGCAGCAGCCAGCCTTGCGCGAAACGGCCGGCCAGCGCGGGCTCGGTCGCGCCGAGTTGCGCACCCGAGAGCGTGACGAAGCCGCCATCCAGCAGATCGGCGGGCGCGTTCGAGCGCACCCGGCGTTCGAACAGCGGCGCTTCGGTGCGATCGGCGTGATGCCAGACCACCAGCGTCCCATTGCGTTGAAAGAACACCGGTATGGGCAGTTCGGCCAGTACTTGCGGCCAGCTATCGAGCGAGGCGGCGCCGAGGCGCGTGATCAGCAATTCGGCGCTGGCCGCTTCGGCGAGCGGCGCGAGCATCGCGGCCGCCACCCACGCGGCGGCTTGCGAACCGGCGGCATCGCCGCGCTCGTAAAGCGCCACGCGGTGTCCCGCACCGGCGAGGCGCCACGCGACCAGCCGGCCGCACAGTCCGCCGCCGATGATGGCGAAATCCGGTTGCGAGCGATCGAGCGCGTTCATTGCCGTCCTGCCGGCGCGCGCAGAGCGGCCTTGAGCGTCACGGGGCAAACGAAGCAATAGACTGAAGAATAAGCGGTCATCGTATCCTTTCCGTACGGCAACAGGCGCACGTACCCAAGGACGAAACCGGCGGGCGAGGCCGGCCGGACAAAATGCGCATCCAGTGACGGACGCTGCCCGGCGGGGAATGGAAGAAAAGCCAACTTCCGGAAACTTCCCGCGCCGGTATTACCCGGATCGGGTGCAAAGGGTCTCTCTCAGCCTTGCTGCGGCGTGCGGCCCGCGCGCAAAGCACCCCTGTTTCGTCGAGAGTCATTAGACCATAAAAGGCGCGGCGGCCGCAAACCGGGGGCGATGGAGCGGCTGCGATCACGGGCGGGCAGACCGTCGGGCCTGGGCGATTCATGTAGTCTCGCTCGGAGCCTCTGGCACAATGCGGCGATGGAGTCTGCGCCGTTGTCGCGGGCTCTCGCGTCAAACGCGACAACCATACGCCGGTCGCGCGAGGCCGCGGTCCAGTGCCTCAGGTGATTAATTTTCGCTTAAGCCGCCGGCGGCAGAATCGGGCGGTCGTACGACGGGTTCGAGGCCCGGGCCGCTATTTGCAATTCCGCTGTGGCACCGATCCACTATAGGCAAGCCGGTCTAGGCTTGCTTGCAGCGGGTCGGTCCAAGATGAGCCAGTATTTCTTCAGGATGGTCATGACACCCAATACTTCCCCTGCCAGCCCGCTCGAGCCGGACGACAAGGTCTCCGCGTGGAGTCTGATCAAGCCCTACTGGGTCTCTGAGGAATGGAAGATCGCGTGGGGGCTGCTCGTCACGATCATTGCGATCAACCTTGCCAATGTCTGGTTGAGCGTCAAGTTCAACACCTGGAACGGTGAGTTCTACAATGCGCTGCAAGCCAAGAACGTCCACGACTTTCCGCACCTGATGATGGTGTTCACGGTCATCGTGTTCGCGATGATCATCCTGTTCGTGTACGGCCGCTATCTGCGGCAGATGCTAGGGTTCCGCTGGCGTCAGTGGCTTACCCACCGCTACCTGGAAGAGTGGCTCGGCGACGGCGCGTTCTACCGCATCGAGCGCGACCGGCTCGCCGACAACCCGGACCAGCGTATCAGCGATGACCTTCAGTCGTTCGCAACGAACACGCTGGCTCTGTCGCTCGATTTCCTGTCCACCGTCGTCACACTGATTTCGTTTGTCACTATTCTTTGGGGACTGGCAGGCGCGTTGAACGTGACGCTCGGCGGCGTTCCGATCGTCATTCCAGGCTACATGGTGTGGGTCGCGGCGCTCTACGCGCTCGGCGGTTCCTACCTGATCCACAAGCTCGGTCACCCGCTGGTTTCGATCACCTACCAGCAGCAAAAGGTCGAGGCGGATTTCCGCTTTGGGCTGATCCGCGTACGCGAAAACGCCGAACAGATCGCCTTCTACGATGGCGAGGCGACCGAAAGGGCCACTGCGGGCAATGTGTTCCAGCGCATTCGCGACAACTGGTGGCGCGTGATGAAATACACGAAACGCCTGAGCTTCGTGCTGAGCTTCTACGGCCAGGTTGCAATTATCTTCCCGCTCGTCGTCGCATCACCCCGTTACTTCGCCGGCGCATTCACGTTCGGCGTGCTGATGCAGATCCAGAACTCGTTCGGCACTGTCAGCGATTCATTTTCGTGGTTCATCAATAGTTACGGCAGCCTCGTCGATTGGCGTGCTACGGTAAATCGTCTGCGCGAATTCAAACGTGTTGTGCGTGCATCGCATCTGAAAGAGTCCGTCTCACCGGCTACCGCGCATGGTGGTATCAATCTCCACTACATTGACGAAGAAAAGCTCAGCACGGATGGCCTCTCGCTGGCGTTGCCGAACGGCACCCCGCTCTCACAGATCCGCAATATCACGATTAACCCCGGTTCGCGCTGGCTCGTGCGAGGTCCGTCGGGTTCCGGCAAGAGCACCTTGATGCGTGCGCTTGCCGGACTGTGGCCATTCGGCGACGGCTCGATCGATGCACCGGTCAATGCGCGCATGATGTTCATCCCGCAGCAGAGCTATATGCCGATCGGCACGTTGAAAGCGGCGCTCACCTATCCGTCCTCCGCCGAGACCTACACCGACGACGAATGCCGCGAAGCGCTGCGCACCTGCCACCTCGACGACTATGTGGGCCGCCTCGACGAATCGGGACACTGGGCCCGCATCATGTCGCCGGGCGAACAGCAGCGTCTCGCAGCAGCGCGCGTGCTGCTGCACAAGCCCGACTACCTGTTCCTCGACGAGGCAACCAGCGCGCTCGACGCGGCCAACGAAGCGCGGCTCTACCATCTCTTCACGGAGCGTCTGCCGAAGGCCGCCATCGTCAGCGTCGCGCACCGTGAATCGCTCGCGGCGTTCCACGAAGAAACGCTCGATGTCGAGCGAGCGGGCGAACCCGTCGCCGCTTAGGCAACGCGTCACTTGACCGGGTCGCGATTGACCGGGTCGCGATTGACCGCGTCGCGTTAGACCGGGTCGCGATTGAACACTTAACGCCCATCACCGATGCCGACTGCGGCATCGGCGCGCCCTGCAACATTCTGAAATACGCGAGAACAGTTCGAAAGCATTTGCGAAGCGCTCAGGTTGTTCCGTGCTTTGAAAGTGCCGTGCTGCGGCGAGGATAGTCGTGCGGGCCGGTCCCCCTCCGGTGCCGCACGCCACTCACCGTTATCGGACTTCCCGCTCATGTCATTCGATCGCCGTCTTCGTCACCTGACCCAACGATTCACGCGGATGAGCCGTTCGCCGCTCGCCCGTCCCGCCATCCCGGTCGGTGCGGCAGCCCTGTTGCTGTCGCTCGGCGCTCAGGCCGCGCAGTTGACCCAGGTCGCCGAGCCGGCCAACGTCTGTCCGGCGCTGACGCACATCGTCGCCGCCACCGACTTCCGGCAACTCCACGACCAACCCGCCGCACAACTGCCGGGTGTGGACAGCGCCGGCGACTGCCACGCCAGCGGCCACAGCTACGATTGCCACTGGCGCGCGCACTGGCAAGCCGACGGCGTGGTCACGGACCCGCTCGAAGAACTCGGCGCGGACATCGCCGCGTGCTTTCCCAACGTCGTGCACGACCTCAACACACCGACTCGCCAGCATTTCGTCGTGACAGCCGGCCTGCGCCGCATCGACGTGACGGCTAGCGTGCAGGGGTCCAACGAGTTGCGCCTGCGGGTCGCACGCTAAGCGTGCCGCCCCCGCGTTTCAACCCGACACGTCAAGGTATCGCATCGTGAACGGCTCGCGCCCACCGCTATTTCCGCTTCCTCGCCGGACCGCCAGACTGTCATGGTCCACTGGGCGGCGGTCATGCGTATGGGCGGCGACCGCCGCCGTGTTATGCGTCGGGCTGAACGGCTGCGCCTGGACGCTGATCACAGCGGCCGACGCCACCGGTTCCGTGATTCAGGCAGGCTATGCCATCGCTTCGAACTACTCGTCGCCGACCTTCGTCAACGGTCACCCCGCGGCCATCAGCACAGTCTGCATCGAAGTGAACCAGCTGGTGTCCGTTGGCGATTTCGTCCCGGCCTTGCAACTCGCGCTGAACCGGCGCGGCATCCGCTCGGCCGTCTACAACCCGGGCACCGCCCCGGCGAGCTGCGAGGCGCGGCTCGTCTATAACGCCTCGGTCGATTACGGCAAGCGCTCGTTTAACGACAATCCGGTGCAGTATCTTTCTGTGATCGATCTGACGCTGCTGCAGCAAGGCCAGATTCTGGTCACCGCGCGCTACCAGACCGGCGAACTCGGCATGGACCGCTTCTCGAACGCATCCGTCAAGCTCAACGGCATGATCGAAAAGATGGTGGTCGATCGCACCGAGTTGCGTCCGCGGACCATTCAGACGTCGCAAGTCAACTGAGTTCCCTCGCGCCCTGCAGAACGCACGCTGCATCTGCAAAACCCGCAAGACGCTCGCCGCGCCCGCAAAATCACGCAGACGATTGCTTCCAATTACCCGGGAAAGGTTTTGAAAGCATTGCGCGCTATCAGCCCTCCGGCGTATCTCTTAAGATTGCCGAATGAACCAATCCATTCTGGTCGTTGACGACGACCCCGTCGTGCGCGACATCGTGCGCGAATATCTGCAAGGGCGCGGCTTCTCGGTAACCGTGCTCGAGCATGGCATCGCCTTGCAACGCGCGCTCGAGAACGAGCGGCCCGCGCTGGTCGTGCTCGACATCATGATGCCGGAGATGGACGGTATTAGCGCGCTACGCGCGTTGCGCCTGGCCGGCGACGATATTCCTGTGATCCTGCTGACCGCGCGCGCCGACGTGATCGACCGGGTGATCGGACTCGAGCTCGGCGCGGACGATTATCTCGGCAAGCCGTTCGAGCCGAGCGAGCTGGTCGCGCGTATCCGTACCGTGTTACGCCGCCGCGGCACGATCGCGCCCGGCGCACCGGAAAACCGCGCGCCGTATCGCTTTGGCCGTTTCGAGGTGAATTTTCCGGCGCGCGAGTTACGCCGCGACGGCGAGCGCATTCCGCTGCGCTCGAGCGAATTTGCGATGCTCAAGGTGTTCGTCACCCATGCGATGACGGTGCTCACCCGTGCGCAATTGCTGGAAAAGCTGCATGGCAACACCGAGGCGCATCGTAACCGCAGCCTCGATGTCTCGATCTGGCGGCTGCGACGTCTGATCGAAGTCGATCCGTCCGAGCCGCGCTATGTGCAGACGGTGTGGGGTCGCGGCTACGTGTTCGTGCCGGATGGAGAAATCGGCGCGGCGGAGCGGGCCGCGCAGCCGTTCGTCGACGCGTAACACTGCGACAGGCAAGTCCCAAAGAAGCGCTGCATGGACTCACGCTTGCGGCTCTCCTGGACCGTTTGGCGCAAATCGCCAAACGGTCTCACGAAATTACTCAGAACGTCAGCACGCTCAGGAACATCCGCTGCAGCCAGCCCACGGTCGTCGAATCGCTCACAATGCCCTGGCCTGCCTGTTCGATCTTCGCATTCGCCACCTTGCCTGACGACACATAATTGCCGGCTTCGATGTCCTTCGGATTGACGATACCGGACAGCCTCAGGCGGTCGTGATTGCCGTTCATCGCAATCAGTTTCTCACCGGACACCATCAGATTGCCGGTCGGCATCGTTGCGATCACCGTCACAGCCAGCGTACCGGTCATCCCATTGGTGTCGGTCATGGCGCCTGCTCCCTTGAAGTCCGTCGACGCCGAGCCGATATTGAACAGGCGCGCGAGCCGTGCAGCCGCGCTGGTCGATTGATCGGCGGCAGTCGCAGTAATGTCGCTGGTTCGGCTTGCCGTTGTATTGGCGCTGCTGTTGCCGTTATAAGACTCGGACAGACGAATCGTCAGCACATCGCCCACGTGCTGCGCACGCGGCGTTTCGTAGAGCAAGAGCGACGAGCCAGCCTGATAAATCGCGCCTTGCGTGTTGATGTTAAGCGGCGCACTGACGAGCGGCGGTAACATCGGCGTGTCGACGATCGAATCCTGGTGGCTCGCACAGGCGGCCATACCCAGCGCTGCGGTCAGCGCGGCGATGAGGCGTAGGGTGGTCATAGAGGTTCCTCCACCGGAGAAAAATGAATCAACTCGGTCTCGACACGCATGCCGCGCCTCAACCCGCTTCGGGACTGCTCGCCTGCCATTGGCGTACGAGCGACTTCACCCACGCATCGGGATCTTTCAGCAGATAGGTGAGCGTGCCGTTGTGCGTGGACGGCAAAAAGCACAAGGTGATCGAGCTCACGGCGTTTTCCCATAGGTACACAGGAACCGCACCGCCGGCTGCCGACGTGTTCTTCGTGACGAGCTGCGGCGCTCCGTAGCGGCTCGCCAGCGCCTCACGCAGATCGCTGGCCGTGACCTCGTCGACGACGAACGAAATCTCGTACAGACGCAGCGCTGTCTGGCCGTTGACACGCGCGAACCGCAGCACATGATCCTGAGCCAGCGCGCCATCCACCACGGCCTGCGAGACCTGCCAGTGGTCGGCCGTCCGGTGCGCCCAGCGACACGCCACCGTGAGGCTCTCGCTCGTCTTCAGACTCATGCCGAGCGCTTCGGCCAGCATGTCTGTCTCGCAAACGGGCACGCTGCCGACGGGTGTCGCGCGCACGGTCGAACCCGCGCGGAATTCGTCGAGCGTGATGCCAAGCGGAATGCCGCGAAACGCGAACGGCGCATCCATGGACCGCTTGCGCTCGTCCCCGCCGCTGTGCCTCGACGCGGAGGCTGAAGTTGACGCTGTCGCTACCGCTGCCGTCGACGAAGCCACACCGCGCGCCGCGGGATCCGCATGCGCAGCAGGTGCCGCCTGGCCCAGCAGCATCGAAACCGCCAACGGCGCCAGCGTACCGAGCCATTGACGGGTAGACAGTCGGGCGCTCATGGCTCAGTCAATCGCCGCTGCGCATGCGTTGAACGGCTCGGCCGCGGCATGCCCCACCGCCGGCAGGATATCCAGCGTTGCGGCCGTCAGGCGGCACGGCAGCGCAGCGACACCACAACCGTCGAGCGGCAGCAGCATCGCACCCAGCGCCAGCCAGCTTGCGGCACGCACACACCGCTTGAAAACAGTGAGAGTCGGCACGGTGAGCCTCGTCAGGTCAGGCTGTCGTGTTGACGTTGTTGCCGATCAGGCCGCCCGGCAGAGCCGGCGACGTAGGTTCGGCCGGCAGCCCTTCGGGTTTGGCTGCGCCCTCCGAGGTCGGCGTCGGCCGCTCGCGCTGCACGGGCGGAAAGGTGGTGGGGCGGAGATTGTTCTGGACGGTCATGATGTACCTCGCGTATCACTTGGGTGCGGATTCGGTTACCGCACATCGGGGACACTGAGGGGAGAACTGACCTTCAGGCCAACGAAGCACGGCGGCGATGGACTACAGACCGAATCATCACGCTGCGAAGGAACTCACGATGCACGAAGGAACGCGCGCTTTTCCACGGTTCTTACGAGGGGTTCCGAATGCGCGCCAATTCTTTCCACTCAGGAAATACGGTAAGCAAAACCGGCTTGATGCGTCCCTCGATCCGCCATTAATATTGCCGGTGCCAGCGCTGTATTTCGACCGTCTTGCCTTGCTGGACAAGGCTTTCCAAGAGGGCCGGAAGGACTTCTCTAGCGCCGCGCGCCGGCAGGTAAGTGTTGGTAAGAAAACAGTGATCCGTTTGCCACACGCGTCGGTCTAAAATTTCGAAATGAATCCACAGGTCCTTATCGTCGACGACGACCCGGTCGTACGCGATCTGCTTTGCCGCTTTCTGCAATCGAACGGGTTCGACGCTTCCGTGCTCCACGACGGCACGCATTTGCAACGCCGCCTCGAAAGAGAGCGGCCATCGGTCGTTGTGCTCGACATCATGATGCCGAACACCGACGGTCTGCGCGCGCTCACTGCGTTGCGCGCAGCCGGCGACGACATTCCGGTGATCTTCGTCACAGCGCGCGGCACCGTGGCGGACCGCATCGTGGGTCTGTCGCTCGGTGCGGACGACTATCTGACGAAGCCGTTCGATCCGCGTGAACTGCTGGCCCGCATCCAGACGGTGTTGCGCCGGCGCGGACCTTCGACCACCAGCGCGCCCGAAGCCCGCAAGCCGTATCACTTCGGGCCGTTCGAACTCGACTTCGCGACCCGTACCCTGTCGCGCGAGGGCACACGGCTCGCGCTGCGCGACAGTGAATTCGCGCTGCTGAAGATCTTCGTCAACAATCCGTACAAGGTGCTCTCGCGCGTGCTGATCCACGATCTGGTCCATCGCGACAACCTCGCGTTTCGCGATCGCAGCCTCGACGTGCCGATCTGGCGCTTGCGCCGCGTGATCGAAGACGACCCGTCGAGCCCGTGCTATGTCCAGACGGTGCGCGGCAAGGGTTATGTGTTCGTGCCGGATGCGGACGGAACCCCCTTCTCGATCGAGGGTGCGGCGGCTTCATGAAAAACCCGTTGAACACGCTATTCGGCAGAATGGCGTTGCTCTCGACGGCGGTATTGTTGGCAATTCAGGCCAGCTGGTTCGTACTGATCGTAATGCAGCCGCCTCACCACGAGGTGGACGGATTCGCACGCGGCATTCTCTTGATGCTGCAGGCGGCCAACGGCGAGCCCGTGCAGGGCGCCGATCTCGCACCGGCGATGCGCGTGCATCTGGTGCCGACGTGGAACATGCCTTCCACGATCCATTTGCAGCCGCCGACCGCGCGGCAGTTCGTCGAACTCAGCCAGCATTTGCGAGCCCGCTTGCCGGTCGGCACGCAGATCGAGGTCGACGATGCGACGCCACAGCGTCTGTGGATTCGCTATCCTGGCAAGTCGATGTGGGTGGTCGTGCCAGTCGACATTCCGGCGCGCCCGCGCTTTATCGTCGAAACGGTGTCGATGCTGGTTGCCGCGCTGATCCTGTCGCTGCTCGCCGTGTGGCAGATGCAGCGGCCACTATCGCGGGTCGCGCTCGCCGCGCGTGCGTTCGGTGCAGGCGGGCGCCCCGAGCCGGTGAATGTGCAGGGGCCACGCGAACTGCGCGACCTGATCGGTTCATTCAACGACATGATGCGGCGCCTCAACGAGGCCGGCGACGATCAGGCGGTGATGCTGGCCGGTGTCGCGCACGACCTGAAGGCGCCGCTAACGCGGCTCAAGCTGCGGGCGAGCGTGCTCGTCGCGGAAAGCGAACGGGCTGGGTTGATCCGCGATGTCGACTCGCTGACCAATATCGTCCAGCAGTTTCTCGAATTCGCCGGCCAGTCTGCGGATGCCGGTCAGCCCGTCGAAGTCGAAGCCTTCCTGCGCGAGCAGTTTTCGAGCGTGGATATCGCGGAGACCGCCAGCGCCGCCGAGATGAGCGGCGTCACAGGCCACGGGGACCATGCGAGCCACGGAGATCCAACGGAAGACGCCGACGCCTATCCCGCCGAAGCCCCGCTGTTCAATCTCGACTTGCGCGCCGGCCCGCAGTTCACGCTGCCGCGCACCCTGCTCGACCGGCTCGTGACGAACCTCGTCGACAACGCACTCGAACACGGCGCGCCCCCTGTCGATATTTCGACGGCACGCGATAACGGGCACTGGGTGGTGAGTGTGCGCGATCACGGGGAGGGGATTCCCGACGATCGGATCGCCGCTGCAATGAAGCCGTTTGTGCGGCTCGATGCCGCGCGCGGAGGCGAAGGACACTGTGGCCTGGGGCTGGCGATCGTCGCGCGGCTCGCACACGATCGCGGTGGACGCTGCGACGTCTATAACCATCCGCAGGGCGGTTTGTGCGTGCGGATCGCGTTGCCGATTAGCCAAGGCGAAGTCTGAGGCCAATGTCACCGCTGTCATTAGTACGGTCGGGGCGATAAAAGCTGCATCTGCGGCGGCCGTACGTACTTACACGAACTTACCAGGTGGTCCCGACGGTAAGCCGCGCACGTATAGTCAGCGCGGGCTTCCTCGATAGCCCCCTGTTCGGTCCGCCCAGCTGTTGCCCGGGCGGGCCGCTTTTTTTGTGCCTTCGGTTTAGATGACCAGCCGGTCGTGCAACGTCTCGATGGTCGTCTGAGACAGTCCGAGTCCGACGGTCAGATAGCTCGACATCGTGCCGTAGCTCGCCTGCACCTGATTGAAGCCCGCCTGTAAAAAGCTCTCCTGCACGCTGAACAGTGGCGCGTCGAGCGCGGCCGTCGCCGCGCCGCTTTGCGCCTGAACCGCAGCGATTTGCGCGTTGATCGAGACGGCCGAGTAAGTATTCGTCAGAAGATAATCCTGCACGATCACGTCGAGCGGCACATTCGCAATGCTCAGCAGAAGCGCTGCAACCCAACCGGCGCGGTCCTTACCCGCTGTGGAATGGAACAGTTGTGCGCCCGGATTATTCGCCAGTTGCGTGAGCAGTGCGCCATACGCGGCCCGCTGAGCCGTGCCGGTGACATACGCACGCTCTGCGCTCTGCATCACGGCGATGGCGCCCCCCGACAGGTCTGCCGGTGGGACGACCGCATCGGCCTCGCCCGTCACATTGATGTTCTGATAAGCCGCGCCGGCAGGCATCACGTCCTGAGCCCGGGCAACCTCGCCGGGCGTGCGCAGATCGTAGACGTTCGCAATCCTGAGCGTGTCGATCACGGCCTTGTCCGCCGTGCTCAGGGTCAACGTGTTCGAGCGGTAAAACACACCAAGGCGCACCTGGCGACCGTCCACCGTTTGATAGCCGCCGGCTGCACCGCCGACATCGCGAAAGTTGTCCGCCGACGCCAGCCGCGGCGCATCCGCCGCATCCGACGACAGACCGCCGCCACCGCACGCCGACAGCAATGCGCTTCCGAATCCTGACATCAGCAGCACGCTCGCCGAGCCTTTCAGGAAGCCACGGCGCGTCGCGAACTCACCATCCGGTACACATTGGGGCGGACGAGGCTTGCTCGGGCCGGTCGCACGTAAGCGAACTTTCGCAGTGAAATCCATTGAGTGTATTGGTAAGGGGCGCTTTCGCCGTTGGACGGATGGACGGCGTAAAACCAACAGCGCCGGGGCGCAGTGTACCGGGGGGAAATACCCGGTGGGTTACAAAGTAGGAACCAGTAAGGATCTGAAATTCACTCCTGACCAGTTGAAACAACGTCAGCCCAGATGCCTGCGCCCGCCGTGCGGGTTTTTTGTCCGGACTGGTCCGCTCGCCTTTGTGCACCGTAAAATACGGGCGCACCAGCGTGCAACCGCGAACCGCAGGCAACAGAATCAGGGGCTCAGGAGACGGGATGGCGTCATTTCAGTGGTTCACGGAGTTGACGACGCGCGAGCGCCGCACGCTCTACGCAGGCTTCGGCGGTTATGCCGTCGATGCGTTTGACTTCATGATCTACTCGTTCCTGATCCCGACGCTGATCGTCACCTGGGGTATGACCAAGAGCGAAGCGGGGATGATCGCGACCAGCTCGCTCATCTCCTCGGCGATCGGCGGCTGGCTCGCCGGCATTCTCTCCGATCGCTACGGACGCGTACGTGTGCTGCAATGGACCATCGCCACATTCGCGCTCTTCACCTGCCTGTCGGGTTTCACCCATTCGTTCTGGCAACTGCTGACCACGCGCACGCTGCAGGGCATCGGCTTCGGCGGGGAATGGTCGGTGGTTACCGTCATGATGGCCGAGACGATCCGCTCGCCGCAGCATCGTGCGAAGGCGGTCGGCACCGTGCAGAGCAGCTGGTCGTTCGGCTGGGCCGCAGCGGCAATCGTCTACTGGGTATCGTTCGCCGTGTTACCCGAGCAAACGGCCTGGCGCGCCTGCTTCTGGGTTGGCATCCTGCCGGCGCTGTGGATCGTCTATGTACGCCGTAACGTGAGCGACCCGGAGATCTTTCTCGCTACCCGTCGTGCCCGCGACACCGGTGTCGACACGTCTCACTTCCTGCAGATCTTTTACTTTCCGCATCTGAAGACCACGTTGCTCGGCAGCGCGCTATGCAGCGGCATGCTGGGCGGCTACTACGCGATCACCACCTGGCTGCCGACCTATCTGAAGACCGTGCGGCATCTGTCCGTGTTCAATACCAGCGGCTATCTGATCGTGCTGATCGTCGGCTCGTTCACCGGGTATATCGTCGGGGCGATCCTGTGCGACAGGATCGGCCGGCGCGCGTCGTTCATCCTGTTTGCGATCGGCTCGTTCGTGCTCGGCATGGTCTACACCATGTTGCCCATCACCAATAGCACGATGCTGCTGCTCGGCTTTCCGCTCGGCGTGGTGGTGCAAGGGATTTTTGCCGGCGTGGGCGCGTATCTGTCCGAGCTGTATCCGAATGAGATTCGTGGCTCGGGTCAGGGCTTTTGCTACAACCTCGGACGCGGTGTAGGCTCGTTCTTTCCGATTCTCGTCGGCATGCTTTCGCAATCGATGACGCTCGTCAATGCGATGGGCCTTGTTGCCGGCTCAGGCTATCTGCTCGTGATTGCAGCGGCCCTGTGTCTGCCTGAGACGAAGGGTAAGGCGCTCGCCGCTGCAGCCGCAGATCCGGGCGCGGCATCCTGATGCGCATTCCACAAACATGAAAACGATTGTTCTTGGCGGAGGCGTGATCGGCGTCGCCACTGCTTTTTATCTCGCAGGCCGTGGGTGCAAGGTCACGGTGATCGAGCGCGAACCCGATGTGGCGCTCGAGACAAGTTTCGGCAATGCCGGCGTGATTGCGCCGGGTTATGTGACGCCGTGGGCGGCGCCGGGGATGCCGGCGAAGATGCTCAAATACCTGTTCAAGCCGACCTCGCCGCTGATCTTCAGGCCGACGTTCGACCCTGCGCAATGGCGTTGGATTGCGCGCTGGTTGCGTGAGTGCGACCTCGAGCGGTTTCGCGTGAACAAGCAGCGCATGCAGAGGATTGCTTATTACAGCCGCTCCTGTCTGCAGGAGTTTCGTGGGCGCTATCCGTTTGATTACGGGCGCAGTCAGGGGTATCTGCAGCTATTTCGCAGCGAGTATGACGTCGAGTTGGCGCAGCCCGCGCTGGCGGTGCTACGTGATGCTGGGATCGCGTATCGGGAGATTAGTGCGGCGCAGTACGTCGAGATCGAGCCAGGATTGCGGTGGGCGCGCGAGACGCCGTTGTCCGGGCTTTATCTGCCGGATGACGAGGCTGGCGATTGTGCCCGGTTTACGCGGGAGTTGCGGTCGATCTGCGAGAACCATGGCGTACGGTTCCGGCTCGATACTCGGGTGACTGGACTTGATGTTCAGGGTGGTGCGGTGCGGGGGGTGCGGGTCGATAGTGAAATTGGTGAAGAAGTGCTTCGGGCGGACGCCGTTGTGGTGGCGTTAGGCGCGGATAGTGTGCAGTTGCTTGCGCCACTGGGCGTCAAGGTGACGCTTTATCCTGTGAAAGGGTATTCGGCTACGTTGCCCGTTATCGACGATGAGAAGGCGCCGCGGGGCGCTTTGATGGACGAAGCTTTTAAAACTGCTATCACGCGGTTTGGCAGGAATTTGCGGGTAGCGGGGACGGCTGAGCTTGGGGATCGGCGGTCGACTCTTAGGGAGCAGGCGTTGCAGACCTTGCTCAAGGTTCTCGACGACTGGTTTCCTCACGCAAGCAAACCCAGCTCCGCGCATTTCTGGGTGGGGAGGAGACCCATGATGCCGGATGGGGCGCCTCTTCTTGGCCCCTCCGGGATTGATGGGCTCTGGATCAATCTCGGCCACGGGTCCACCGGCTGGGCTATGGCGATGGGATCCGGGAAGGTTGTTGCGGATCTGGTTACGCTGCGTGAGCCGGAGATTGACGTTGAAGGGCTCACTTTGGGCAGGTATCGGAGATAGCTCCCATCCCCCAATTGAAAAGCCGGGTCGTCCTTGCGGGCGCCCGGCTTTGGGCACAGCTTGTCGTCTCCACCTCTTCCTGCAAATCGTTGCCGGCTCCACGTCTGGTCGCGCGGAACCGGTGAAGATTTAGCGCGGCAGCTCCGAATGCCCCATCAGGAATGCGTCCACCGAACGCGCGCATTGACGGCCTTCGCGGATCGCCCACACCACCAGCGATTGACCACGCCGCATATCGCCGGCCGTGAACACCTTGTCCACCGACGTGTAATACGCCTTGTCACCTTCCGTCGACGACCGCACGTTGCCGCGCGCATCCTTGTCGACGCCGAATGCTTCCAGCACCGGCGAGACCGGCTGCGTAAAGCCCATCGCCAGCAGCACCAGGTCGGCCTTCATTTCGAATTCGGAACCCGGCACTTCCTGCATCTTGCCGTCCTTCCATTCGACTCGCACGGCAATCAGCTTTTCAACCTTGCCGTTCTTGCCTTCGAAACGCTTGGTCGCCACTGCCCAATCGCGCTCGCAACCTTCCTCGTGCGAGGACGATGTGCGCAGCTTGATCGGCCAGTACGGCCACACGAGCGGCTTGTTCTCTTCTTCCGGCGGCTGCGGCAGCAGTTCGAACTGCGTGACATCCTTCGCGCCGTGACGGTTCGAGGTGCCGACGCAGTCGGACCCTGTATCGCCGCCACCGATCACCACCACGTGCTTGCCCTTGGCGACCAGTTGGCTCGTGAGCTTGTCGCCCGCATTGACCTTGTTCTGCTGCGGCAGAAACTCCATGGCGTAATGGATGCCTTCCAGTTCGCGGCCCGGCACCGGCAGATCGCGCGGCGTTTCCGAACCACCCGACAGCACTACCGCGTCGAACTGCTCTTTCAGCTCGGCCGGCGTGATCGTTTCCTTCGCCGTATTGTTGATATGCGAAGCCAAAGGATCCTTGCCGATGAACACGTTGGCGCGGAACGTCACCCCTTCGGCCTCCATCTGACGCATGCGGCGGTCGATCAACCACTTTTCCAGCTTGAAATCGGGAATGCCGTAACGCAGCAGGCCACCGATGCGGTCGTTCTTTTCGAACACCGTCACATCGTGCCCCGCGCGCGCGAGTTGCTGCGCGACGGCGAGACCGGCGGGGCCAGAGCCAACCACGGCGACCTTCTTGCCTGTCTTGTGCTTTGACGGCAACGGCGCGACCCAGCCTTCGGCCCACGCCTTGTCGATGATCGCGTGTTCGATCGACTTGATGCCGACCGGATCGTCATTGATGCCGAGCGTGCACGCCGCTTCGCACGGCGCCGGGCAGATGCGGCCCGTGAACTCCGGGAAGTTGTTGGTAGAGTGCAGCACGTCGATCGCGTTCTTCCAGTCCTGATGAAACACCAGGTCGTTGAAGTCCGGGATGATGTTGTTCACTGGGCAGCCGTTATTGCAGAACGGAATGCCGCAGTCCATGCAACGTGCGCCTTGAATTTTTGCTTCGTCGTCGGACAGCGCCGCGACGAATTCCTTGTAGTGCTTCACACGCGTGAGCGGAGCTTCGTACGTCTCATGGCGACGTTCGAACTCGAGAAAACCGGTTGCCTTGCCCATGTGGTTCTCTTATCTATCTGTACAGGTGGGGGAATCGGCACCCGCCGCACACGAGGGCGGCGGGCACAACTATTGGGTATCTACCGTCTTGGGCTGCAAATTACGCGGCGAGGACTTCCTTGTTCGCTTTCTTCGCAGCCATCTCGCCCAGTGCGCGCTTGTATTCCGTCGGGAACACCTTCACGAACTGACGGCGTGACGCGTCCCAGTTTTCGAGCAATGCCTTCGCACGCGGCGAGCCGGTGAACTGGAAGTGACGCTCGATAAGCCCCTTGAGCAGCACTTCGTCGGTTTCGTTCGCGTGCCACAGGCCCTTGTCGACCGTGCGTTCCTGTTCGGCCTGTTGCAGCACCGGATCGAGCGCGACCATCGACTTGTTGCACTTGCCGGCAAACGTGCTGTCCGGGTCATACACATAAGCGAGGCCGCCCGACATGCCGGCCGCGAAGTTACGGCCGGTTTCGCCGAGCACGACCACCGTGCCACCGGTCATGTATTCGCAACCATGGTCGCCCGTGCCTTCGACAACCGCCGTCGCACCCGAGTTACGCACGCAGAAACGCTCGCCTGCCACACCGCGGAAGAACGCTTCGCCTTCGATCGCACCGTACATCACCGTGTTGCCGCAGATGATGTTTTCTTCCGACTTGCCGCGGAAATCGTTAGTCGGACGAATGATGATGCGTCCGCCCGACAGGCCCTTGCCGACGTAGTCGTTACCGTCGCCGACCAGATCGAGCGTGATGCCCCTGGCGAGGAACGCGCCGAAGCTCTGGCCAGCCGTGCCCTTGAGCTGAATGTGAATCGAGTCGTCGGGCAAACCGTCATGGCCATACTTCCTGGCGACCATGCCTGACAACATCGCACCGACGGTGCGATTCACGTTGCGCACCGGCTGGATGAACGAGACATGCTCGCCCTTCTCGATCGCTGCCTTCGCCTTCTCGATCAGCGTGTGATCGAGCGCCTTGTCGAGACCGTGGTCCTGCACGTCGACGTGCTTGCGCGCAACTTCCGCCGGGACTGACGGCTGATAAAACACGCGCGAGAAGTCCAGACCCTTCGCCTTCCAGTGCTCGATGCCCTTCTTCGTGTCGAGCAGTTCGGCATGGCCGATCAGGTCGTCGAACTTGCGGATGCCCAGTTGCGCCATGATTTCGCGCGCTTCTTCCGCAACGAAGAAGAAGAAGTTGACGACGTGTTCCGGCTGGCCCTTGAACTTCGCGCGCAGCACTGGATCCTGCGTCGCAACGCCAACCGGGCAGGTATTCAGGTGGCACTTGCGCATCATGATGCAGCCCTGGACTACGAGCGGCGCCGTCGCAAAGCCGAATTCATCCGCGCCGAGCAGTGCGCCGATCACGACGTCGCGGCCGGTCTTCATCTGACCGTCGGCCTGCACACGGATACGGCCACGCAACTGATTCAGCACCAGGGTCTGCTGCGTTTCAGCGAGACCGAGTTCCCACGGCGTGCCGGCGTGCTTGAGCGACGACAGGGGCGAGGCGCCCGTGCCGCCATCATGACCCGCGATCACGACGTGATCGGCCTTCGCCTTTGCCACACCTGCAGCAACCGTACCGACACCCGATTCGGACACAAGCTTCACCGAGATGCTGGCTGCCGAGTTCGCGTTCTTCAGATCGTGGATCAGCTGCGCCAGATCTTCGATCGAGTAAATGTCATGGTGCGGCGGCGGGGAGATCAGGCCAACGCCCGGCACCGAGTAACGCAGCTTGCCGATGTAGTCGGACACCTTGTGACCCGGCAGCTGGCCGCCTTCGCCCGGCTTCGCGCCCTGCGCCATCTTGATCTGGATCTGGTCGGCCGACGACAGATACTCCGCCGTCACGCCGAAACGGCCCGACGCCACCTGTTTGATCTTCGAGCGCAGCGAATCGCCGTCCTTCAACGGAATGTCGACGATGACTTCTTCGCCGATCACCGACTTCATCGTGTCGCCGTTCTTGATCGGAATGCCGCGCAGTTCGTTGCGATAGCGGTTCGCATCCTCGCCGCCCTCACCGGTGTTCGACTTGCCGCCGATGCGGTTCATCGCCACCGCCAACGTAGCGTGGGCTTCGGTCGAGATCGAGCCCAACGACATCGCACCCGTTGCGAAGCGCTTGACGATTTCCTTAGCCGGTTCGACTTCGTCGAGCGGAATCGCCTTGCTCGGATCGAACTTGAACTCGAACAGGCCGCGGAACGTCATGTGACGACGGGTCTGATCGTTGATCAGGTGCGCGTATTCCTTGTACGTCTGATATGAGTTGCTGCGCGCCGAGTGTTGCAGCTTGGCGATCGCATCCGGCGTCCACATATGTTCTTCGCCGCGCACGCGGTAGGCGTACTCGCCGCCTGCGTCGAGCATCGTGGCCAGCACGGGGTTGTCGCCGAATGCTTCGCGATGCAGACGAATGGCTTCTTCCGCTACGTCAAACAGGCCAATGCCGCCCACCTTTGACGAGGTGCCCTTGAAGTACTTCGACACTAGGTCTTCGGCAAGGCCGACCGCTTCGAAGATCTGCGCACCGGTGTACGACATGTACGTCGAAATGCCCATCTTCGACATGACCTTCTGCAGGCCCTTGCCGACTGCCTTGGTGAAGTTGTAGACCGCCTTGTCCGCCGACAGGTCGCCCTTCA
The DNA here is from genome assembly GCF_900141745.1 of Paraburkholderia phenazinium. Taxonomy (NCBI): domain Bacteria; kingdom Pseudomonadati; phylum Pseudomonadota; class Betaproteobacteria; order Burkholderiales; family Burkholderiaceae; genus Paraburkholderia; species Paraburkholderia phenazinium. Next base: position 299,770 of record NZ_FSRM01000001.1, read on the forward strand.
GGCCGGCCGCCATCTGCGCGAGCGTTTCCATCGCGAGGTACGGGTGCACGGCTTCCGCGCCGTAGCCCGCGAGCAACGCGAAGTGATGCGTCTCACGCGCCGAGCCGGTTTCGACAACCAGCCCCGCGCTCGTGCGCAGACCGTGCTGCACGAGATGCGTGTGGATCGCGGCGGTGGCGAGCAACGCCGGGATCGCGACGTTGTCGCGATCGGTCTTGCGGTCCGACACGATCAGCATGTTGTAGCCGGACTTCACCGCATCGACGGCTTCCGCGCACAGCGACGCCAGGCGCGCTTCGATGCCTTCCTTGCCCCAGGACACCGGATAGCAGATGTTCAGCTCATACGAACTGAACTTGCCGCCCGTGTATTGATCGATCGCGCGGATCTTGGCGATGTCACGGAAGTCGAGCACCGGCTGCGACACTTCGAGACGCATCGGCGGGTTGATGTTGTTCGTATCCAACAGGTTCGGCTTCGGACCGACGAACGACACCAGCGACATCACCATGTTTTCACGGATCGGGTCGATCGGCGGGTTCGTGACTTGCGCGAACAGCTGCTTGAAGTAGTGATAGAGCGTCTTGTTCTTGTTGGACATGACCGCCAGCGGCGAGTCGTTGCCCATCGAACCGACGGCCTCTTCGCCGGCTTGCGCCATCGGCGCCATCAGGAACTTGAGGTCTTCCTGGGTGTAGCCGAAGGCCTGCTGACGATCCAGCAAGGCTGCGGGCTCGCGACGCTCCGTCACGACGTCTTCCGCGCTCGGCTCGATTTCGTCGAGCTTGATGCGCACCGCGTCGATCCAGCTCTTGTACGGCTTCGCGTTGGCGAGGTTGTCCTTGAGTTCCTTGTCGTCGATGATGCGGCCGTGTTCCATGTCGATCAGGAACATCTTGCCCGGCTGCAGACGCCACTTCTTGACGATCTTCGATTCGGGAATCGGCAGCGTGCCCGCTTCCGACGCCATGATGACGAGGTCGTCGTCCGTCACGATGTAGCGCGCCGGACGCAGGCCGTTACGGTCGAGCGTGGCGCCAATCTGACGGCCGTCGGTGAACGCGATCGCGGCGGGGCCGTCCCACGGCTCCATCATGGCGGCGTGGTATTCGTAGAACGCGCGGCGGTTGTCGTCCATCAGCGTGTGCTGTTCCCAGGCTTCCGGGATCATCATCATCATCGCGTGGACGAGCGGATAGCCGGCCATCACCAGCAGTTCGAGGCAGTTGTCGAACGAAGCGGTGTCCGATTGGCCCGGGTAGATCAGCGGCCACAGCTTCGGCAGGTCGTCACCAAGCACGTGCGAGGCGATTGCGCCCGTACGCGCATTCAGCCAGTTGACGTTGCCCTTCACCGTGTTGATTTCGCCGTTGTGGGCAATCATCCGGTACGGGTGAGCCAGTTCCCACGCCGGGAACGTGTTCGTGGAGAAGCGTTGGTGCACCAGCGCCAGCGCCGACACGGTGCGGTCGTCCTGCAGGTCGCGGTAGTACACGCCGACCTGGCCGGCCAGCAGCAGGCCCTTGTAGACCACCGTGCGCGCCGACATGGACGGCACGAAGTACTCCTTGCCGTGCTTGAGCTTGAGCGCCTGGATGCGGTGGCTCGCGGTCTTGCGGATGACGTACAGCTTCCGTTCGAGCGCGTCGGTCACCATGATGTCCTTGCCGCGGCCGATAAAGATCTGACGGATCAGCGGCTCGCTCGCCTTGACGGTGGGCGAAATCGGCATGGAATGGTCGACCGGCACATCACGCCAGCCCAGCACCACCTGGCCCTCGGCCTTTACCGTGCGCTCGAGCTCCTGTTCGCAGGCGAGACGCGAGGCGTGTTCCTTGGGCAGGAATATCATGCCGACGCCGTATTCGCCGTTCGGCGGCAACGTCACGCCCTGCTTGGCCATTTCCTCGCGATAGAAGCCGTCCGGGATCTGGATGAGGATACCGGCGCCGTCGCCCATCAGCGGATCTGCGCCGACGGCGCCCCGGTGATCGAGGTTCTCGAGAATCTTCAGACCCTGCTCGATGATCTCGTGGCTTTTCTTGCCTTTGATGTGCGCGACGAAGCCGACACCACAGGCGTCGTGCTCGTTTTGCGGGTCATAGAGACCTTGCGCGGCGGGAACCGAAGAGACCGGTTGCTGGTGATCGTTCATGGGGACACCGTCTGAAAGGGGGCCGGGGAAGGCCGTTGAACCGTTTTTTTATTGCCCACAGTCGCGCTGCAACTGCGCAGGCAGCTTCGACGCGGCGCGCATCGAAACAGCCGGAATTCGGAATATACGCGACGAATCAAGGGAATAGCAAATAAAATGTGATGATGTGGCACCTATTATCAGATTGGTGCATCGCACAGCATTTTTATTGGTTCCACATCAATTCGGTGCAAATAAAACGGCATCCGAAGATGCCGTCTCGGGTGTTGCCCCTTGAAGCGAAACGCTTATTGGGTCTGCGGCGTTTCCCGAACCTTGCGCGGTCGCCCGCGCGGCAGCGGCGACACCCGGCGGTTGGCTGCTCGCGCCGCCCATTCGCGATACGTGTCGCTTCCCAGGACCCAGCCTTTTAGCGTGGCCTGTTGCAACTGGCTGGCTTCGCGCTCATCCAGCGGCTGCTCGCAAAGTTCGCGGTAGGCGCGCTGGCGCTCGAACGGCGTATTGCCGAGCGACCAGTACAACGGGTGATCCGTAATCAGGCTGTCGAGTGTCAGCCCAATATGGTGCCGGTAGCTCGACCACCGGTAATCTTCTGGTGCACTAACGAGTTGCCCTCGCACCGGACACATTTCCACCACCCGGCTTGCCAGCAGGAAGTAACGCTCGCCTTCGATGACGGTTGCCCGGTAGCGTCCCTCCCACAAGGTGCCGCGCCGCGAATAGCGCCGGTTGAAGTGGGCGACGTAGCGGCGACCAACCGCTTGCATTGCCTTGGGCAAGCTCGACTCCTCTGTAGGAGTGACGAGCAGTTGCACCGCACCTGGCATCAACGCGTACGCGTGGATAGACAGATGATGGTCGCGGGAAGCCGCCTTCAGACAATCGATGAAGAGCTCGTAATCCTGTTCGTCGACAAATGCGGGCTGCTGATCAAGCCCGCGCAGGATGACGTGTTGCGGCTGGTCGGGGACATAGAGACGTGCGAGCCGTGCCATGCTGGAGTATCCAATAGTCGCGTTGGTATATACCCGAAGGTCCAAAGTAGCCGAACGCCCGTACGATTCGGTGCGGCGCGGCTAAGCCGAAAACCACGCGGGGCTTAGGGAGAAAGCTCTAACCGCCGCGTATGGTTTGTTTCAAACGTTCTGGTCATAATGAGCGGGCCTTTTCTGGAGGAGCACACATATGAAATTAAAACAGGCCATGACGGGGATCGCGGCGCTTGCCTGCATGACGGCAGCCCACGCTCAATCGGCCGGAACCTTTTACGTCACGACAGGCTGGTTGCATCTTGCACCTCAGTCTTCTAGCCAACCGTTGAAGGAGACAAGCGTTGGCGGCTCACCCGTCAATGTCACACTACCTAATACAGGAGCCAGCCTCGATAGCGCCGACACCCTCGGCTTTACCGCTGGCTACTTCGTCACCGACCACATCGCGACCGAATTCGTGATTGGCGTCCCGCCGAAATTCAATCTGGATGGCTCGGGTGCCTTCTCGTCATACGGCAAGCTCGGTGATGCCAAACAGTGGAGCCCGACTCTGCTGTTCAAGTACTACTTCAGAGACGCACAAGCGCGCTTCCGTCCGTATCTTGGCGTGGGCGTCACCCACGTTTCGTTCACCGACGCGGAAATCACCAACAGCGTCTTCGAACAGCAGGTGTTGCATGGTCCGACCACCGTATCCACGGATAGTTCGTGGGAGCCGGTGTTTAATGGGGGCTTCACCTTCGCAATCGACCAGCATTGGTTTGCCGGTTTCTCGCTCTCATATCTGCCGCTCAGCACCACTGCGAAGCTGAACACTGCGGCCGCCACGCCGGTCGGCACGCTCAATGTCCAGTCGCAGACAAAAATCAAGCTGAACCCGATCGTCAGTTACATCAGCATAGGTTATCGCTTCTGACACCAAGCCTAAGGTTAGACGAGTTTTCGGGGCTTGAACAATGCCGCCATGCATTCATGGCGGCATTTTCATTTGTATGGCGCACAACGGCCCCTTCGCATGACGTCGGTACACGTTATTTTGTAAGTTTGACCAGCGTGGGTACGTCTGCGCTGCAAATTGTGCAGTCGCAAAGCGCGGATCAGGTGGGTTGGACAGCGTCAGGCGTATGGCACCGAAGTTGCGTGGCATGGAGTTTCCCGCGCGGTTTATGCGGGACCTCTTTGACCAACCAACGACGGAGCGACCATGACTGCACTACCGAATACGCGAGACGCCCTTGGCGAATCCTGGACGACGACGAGCCGCCGCGCGCGCCGGATCGCGCGCCACAGCCGCCATGCGGCTGAAGACATCGCTACTGAACTGCGCTCACTGATGTCGGAACTCGAAGATACGCTGGCTGACGGCACTCAAGCCGATGCGGTGGCGTTGCGCGCCCAGTTGCGCAAGCGTCTGGACGTTGCGCGCGAGCGCCTGAACGAAACCCGCGATGCCGTGCGCCAACGCGCCGAAACTGCAATTTCGGATGCCGACGACTACGTCCACGAGAACCCGTGGCAAACCATTGCGATCGTGGGCGGCATTGCCCTGATTGCCGGCGCGCTGGTTGCGCGGTCGCGCTAAGGGACTCGCTCAACGCACGGTTGATCGCCCGCCGCGCCTCTCCTGATAGAGGCGCCGGCGAGTGCGACGCTCGAGCGCCCTAATTATCCGCGATGACGAACAGCCGCTGATATTCCTTGAGCGCGTACCGGTCGGTCATGCCCGCGATGTAGTGGGCAACCAGGCGAGGCTGGATCGCCGGATCCGGCGATTGATAGGACGGCGGCAGCAGGCGCGGATCGTCGGTGAACGCGTCGAACAGACCGATCACTACGCGGCGCGCCTTATTTGCCATGCGCATGACGCGATAGTGCCGATACAGGTTCTTGAACAGAAAGCGCTTGAGTACAGTCGCCTGCGCGGCCACCGTTTCACTATGCGCGACGAGCGGCGGAGCGGCACGCACGGCGTCAAGCGAAGCCGGAGCATGCCGGTTCAGGTTGCCGGTAGTGGTTTCGATGAGGTCGACGATCAGCGTATTGATGATCCGCCGCACGGTTTCGTGGATCAGCCTGCGTCCCTCGATCTGCGGATAGTCCCGCAGCGCCGCCTCATAGTGCGTCTGCCACAACTCGACCTCGGCCAGTTGCCCGACGGTGATCAGCCCTGAACGCAAGCCATCGTCGACATCGTGGTTGTTGTACGCGATCTCATCTGCGACGTTCGCAATCTGCGCCTCGATGGAAGGCTGCCGGCCTTCGAGGAAGCGCTCGCCTAAAGCGCCAAGACGCCGCGCATTTTCTCGTGAGCAGTGCTTGAGGATGCCCTCGCGCGTTTCAAAGCATAGATTGAGGCCGTTAAAGGCTCCGTAGTGCTCTTCGAGATCGTCGACCACGGCGAGGCTCTGCAGATTGTGCTCGAAGCCGCCATGCTCGCGCATGCACTCGTTGAGCGCGTCCTGGCCGGCGTGGCCGAACGGCGTGTGGCCGAGATCGTGAGCGAGGGAAATGGCTTCCACCAGATCTTCATTTACGCGCAGGTTGCGAGCCACCGAACGCGCGATCTGCGCCACTTCCAGACTATGCGTGAGACGGGTGCGAAACAGATCGCCCTCGTGGTTCACAAACACCTGCGTCTTGTATTCGAGGCGGCGGAACGCGGTTGAGTGCACGATACGATCGCGGTCGCGCTGGAATTCGGTTCGCGCGCTAGGCGGCGCTTCGGTGTAGCGGCGGCCGCGCGATTGCGACGCATGCGCCGCGTACGGCGCCAGATGCGCTTCCAGCGCAGCGAGGGGCGGCATAACAGCGGCGTGTGCCGGGGCTGCGCCTGCAGGCGCAGCCCCGGTTGATTCCGTCAAGGTTTCGCGATGCGTGTCACTCACCGGCTTCTCCGAATCGTGGACGATACCCGGGCCGCATCGCCACGTTCAGACGGCGGCCGCTAGCGTGGCATGCACGGCGGAATCGGGCGCGGGGCCGATCAGCGTCTCACCGAAACGCTTCAGCAGGATGAACTTGATCTCGCCTGCCTCGGCTTTCTTGTCGACCCGCATCAGGTCGACATAGCGCGATTCACCGAGTGCCGGCGCGCGGATGGGCAGATGCGCGGCGGTGATCACGTCGACCAGGCGCTTGCGCGCGGCTTCGTCGAGATGTCCAAGGCGCACCGACAGATCCGCTGCCATGACCATTCCACAGCCTACGGCCTCGCCATGTAGCCATTCGCCGTAGCCGAGTCCGGCTTCGATTGCATGGCCGAACGTGTGGCCGAAGTTGAGGATTGCGCGCAAACCGCCTTCGCGCTCATCTTTCGCCACCACCGATGCCTTGATCTCGCACGAACGCTTGACCGCTTCAGCCAGCGCCTGCGGCTCACAGCGGTTCAAGGCGTCGATATTCGCTTCGATCCATTCGAAGAACGCCGCGTCCGCGATGGCGCCCGTCTTGATGACTTCGGCGATGCCTGCAGCCAGTTCGCGCGCCGGCAGCGTACGCAACGCACCGATATCGGCGATCACCGCTTGCGGCTGATAGAACGCGCCGATCATGTTCTTGCCGAGCGGATGGTTGATCCCGGTCTTGCCACCCACCGAGGAATCGACCTGCGACAGCAAGGTGGTCGGCACCTGGATGAAGGGCACGCCGCGCATATAGCAGGCGGCTGCAAAACCCGTCATGTCACCGATCACCCCGCCGCCCAGCGCAATCAGCGTGGTCTTGCGGTCGGCCCGCGCGCCGAGCAGCGCGTCGAAGATCAGATTGAGCGTTTCCCAGTTCTTGTAGACCTCGCCGTCCGGCAGCACGACCGTGGACACCTGCTTGCCGAGCGGCGCCAGTGCCTGCCGCAGCGCGTCGCCGTAAAGCGGATCGACGGTGGTGTTGGTGACGATGGTGACGGACGAACCGGCGATATGCGGCGCAAACAGCGCGGTCTGGCCGATCAGGTCGGCGCCGATATGAATGGGATAGGCGCGGTCGCCCAGTTCGACATTGACGGTAATCATGCTTGCATTATGACGCAGGAGGTTTGGCGATGCCGGCCATCTCGAGCTGCATCAGGACCATGTTAACGAGGCCGTTGACCGACGGCCGGCCGGTTTCGATGACGAAATGTGCGCACTCGCGATAAAGCGGGTCGCGCACCGCGAACAGTTCTTCCAGACGCGCTTTGGGGTCTTCGGTCTGCAGCAGCGGCCGATTCTTGTCGCGCCGCGTGCGCAGCCAAAGATCGTGCGGATTGGCGCGCAAATAGACGACAAGGCCGTTATTTTGCAGCGCCTGACGGTTTTCCGGCCGCAAGATGGCTCCGCCGCCGGTGGCCAGCACGATATCCCGCTGACTGGTGAAGTCGCTGATGACCTGCGCTTCGCGGTCGCGAAAACCCGCTTCGCCTTCGAGTTCGAAGATGACGGGAATGCGCGCGCCGGTGCGCGCCACGATCTCGTGGTCGGAATCGAAGAACGGACGATCCAGCCGGCGCGCCACAGCGCGGCCCACGGTGGTCTTGCCTGCCCCCATGAGCCCTACAAAAAATACATTGGCGTGTGCGTCCCGCGCTTGCAACGGTGTCCTCTGGCTAATCCGGTATGGTTCGTGCCGCAGCTTACTGGCAAAGCGACTGCCTTGTCGAGCCTGCGGGCCGCGGTTGCGGCAGGCACTCAATTCGTCTGCACAACGCGCGGCGTGATGAAAACGACCAGCTCGCTGCGCTGGTCACGGTGTGCCCGATGACGAAATAAAGCGCCCAAAAGGGGTATTTTGCCCAGGAGTGGCACGCGCGTCACATCATCCCGGTCATCCGTGGCATAGATGCCGCCAATCGACACCGTGCCGCCGTCTTCCACCTCGACCCGCGTGCGCACGTGTTTGGTGTTGATGGCAGGCCCCGCGGCGGTCTGCTCGCCGACGCCGTCCTTGGCGATATCGAGGTCCAGCACGACTCGTCCGTCCGGCGTGATCTGCGGCTCGACCTCCAGTTTCAGGCTCGCGCGGCGAAACTGCACGCCGGAGACACCTTGACCAACCTTGGCCTGATAAGGCAGTTCGGTGCCCTGCTCGACGATCGCCTTCATGCGGTCGGCGGTCACGACCCGCGGGCTGGACACCGTTTCCCCCTGTCCTTCGGCTTCCAGCGCGCTCAACTGGACGTTGAGGAGCCGCGTGGCCTGTGCAGCAAATAACGTGAGGCCCACGGTGGCGGCGTCAAAACCGGACAGCGGACCTGCCGACAGATCGTAGACCGTACCGCCGCCGTCCGCGCCCCCGCTGAGCCCACGCGCCGCGCCACCGTCAGCAGCCGCTGCCGCCGCAAGTGAAAGTTTGACGCCAAGGTTGCGCGAAAAGCCCTGATCCCCTTCGACAATCCGCGCTTCGATCAACACCTGACGTGACGGCCGGTCGATCGACGCCAGCAGTTCGGCAATCTGCGCCAGACGTGCCTCCAGATCGGTCACGAACAGCAGGTTGGTGCGCGCATCCGCCATCGCCGCGCCACGCTTTGACAACACCCGCTGAGTGCCCGAACCGGTCAACAGGCGCCTCACGTCTTCGGCATGGGCGTAATGCAGTTCGAACGTCCGGCTGGCGAGCGGCTCCAGATCGGCCAGCCGCGCGTGCGCCTCGAAGCGTTGCCGCTCGCGCGCCGCCAGATCGGCAAGTGGCGCGACCCAGATCACGTTGCCGTGACGCTCCATTGCCAGACCATTGACATCGAGCAAGGTGTCGAACGCAGTGCGCCACGGCACCTTGTCGAGCCGCAACGACACCGTGCCTCGAACCCGGTCGCTGGCGACGATGTTCAGGCCGGTGAACTGCGCGAATGCATTCAGTACCGCGCCCAGTTCGGCACGCTGGAAGTTCAGCGAGATCGGCTTATCGGGCGACAAACCGTCGTACGCCGCCGCGGTCGACGAGTCGCCGAGGCGCTGCGTCGGGGCAAGCGGCACGGGCGGACCTTCGAGCGCGTGAGCCGATGTTTCCGCGCGCGGCGCCGCACTGCGTGAGGCTGGGAGTGGTTTGCCCTCGAGTTGCGCGTCGTCAAGCGGCACACCGTCGCCCGGTGGACCGTCGACCTCGTCCCCGGCAGCGCTTTCCCGATTAAGTACACCAACCGGTCGGTCAGCCATTGGCTCCTCGTCCGCCGCATCCTGGCGCAGGAACGGATTCGGCACGTCAACCGCCAGCTTGCGCGGCAACGGCGGCGCGTCGTACGGCTCAACCGTGTCGTCCGACGGCATCATTGGCGGCAACGGCGGCAACGATGCGTGCGCCGCACCGACAAACAGGAAGGCGCTGCCGAGCGCCAGCCTGATTCTCTTCATCCCCGTCCTCATGAAGCCTCCGCCAGTGCCAGCGTGCGCGTGCCGACGCGATTCGTCAGCGTGATGCTGAGCGCGTCCATGCCTGTGACCCGGTCGCCGCCGACGAACTGACCTTGCTCGACGGTCGCAGCGCCGTCCGTTGTTTCGAGCAGCGCGAGACCGCGCGTCCGGTCGCGTAGCAGACCGGCAAGGCGCAGCAGGCCCGCTTGCGCCAGGTCCCCATCCAGTTGCGGCGGGGACGAGAACGGATCGTCGAAGACCACGTCCTCGTCGTCCGCCTCCAGGTCGTCATCGACCAGAATCGCGGGACTAGCGGACGCCGGGCTCAACGCGTTGAACACATGCAGCGTGGCGCTGACGAGCAATGCCCCAGCACCGCGTTTCACGGAGAGATCCTCGGGTACCACTAGCACCGGCAGGTCCGACAGGCCGCGCAGGAACATCATCAAATGCAGGAAATCCGTCTGGGCGGTGAGTTGCATGGGTCGCACCGCGTCGAGGCCCGCGCCGCTTCCGGCGGCCGGCGCCAACGTAAGCAACGTGACGCCACAGCGGGCTGCGAGCAGCGAGATCAGGCGCACATCGTCAGCAGGCGTGGACGGCTCCGGAGATTTTCCGAGCGAGGCAAGCGCGGCGCTTCGGTGTTGCTCAGGCAACTGGGCAACCGACCGCCTTGCTTGAGCGACACGTTGCTGCGCTTCGGAAAGGGCCGAACGGCTTGCCTGAACGCCAGCCAGATCGGCCGCAATCCAGGCATTCGCGCCAACACCAAACACCGTCGCCGCGATGAGAGCCCCCGCCACATGGCGTCGACGCGCGCTCCACGCTTCAAGCGGCAAACGGATCTGATTCATCCAGTTCGTGGCTTGCGTAGTCTGATTCAAAACGCCGGTGCGATCTGCAAACAACGTACTCATCGCGCACCTCGCTTCTGATCGACCTCATGCGATCCCCCGTTCGCGGGTGCTGCCGGATGCCCCGCGCTTTTGGCGGGCTCATCCCATCGCAACCGCGCGGCAAACTCGACCGCGCTGCTGTTACCTGCCGGAGTATCGTGTCCGGTGCGCGGCAAAGGATGCAGGTCGGTGACCTCGGAACTCTTCACGCCACGCACGCTGCCCAACTCTTCGAGCCAGACAGTGGACGCCAAAGGGTCCTTCGATATCGCAAGCAACTCCGTCTCGTGCATACGTTGTCGAAGCTGCTGCAGTACGACGTCATCTGCAGACACATGGCTTAACGTATCGAGCAGATCAAGTAGACGTACTAATGGTCCGGATAGCGCTACCGCACGCGCAGCCCGTTTGCTCCGCTCATCGGCGTCGCGCTGGAGCCGTGCGTGCTCCGCAAGCGGCACGGCAAGGCCGATCAGCTCGTTCTCGCTGGAAGCACGTTGTGCCTCCAGCCGTGCGCGTTCGAACGTCTGCCAGCCACCCGCCGCCAGCACGGCCGCACAGCCGACGAGCGCCGCGCCCAACCATTCGAGCAGACAGCGTCGCCGCGCGCAGCGCGCCTCGCGTTGCCGGTAAGGCAGCAGATTGAAGCCGCCGATCCACACCGGATGTCCGGCTGGCCCTATGCGCGAGTTCATCCACATCATTCCATCACTCCGCGCAATGCGAGGCCGAATGCCACCGCATAGTTCGACTCGTGCAATAACTTCGCAGGCAACGGGCCCGTGCAGTCGCCCAACGCAATGCATTCGAACGGCACCACCGTGCAGCCCAGTACGTCGGCGAGATCTGCTTCGGAAAAACCCACGCCATCGAGTAGTTCCACGTCGCCGCCCAGGAACGCATAGCCGAGGGCAACGCCGCCCGCAAGATCGCGCAACGCGTCGGCCAGATCGGAGTGCTCGGGCGACGGATAGTGCATCTCGCCGACGACCGCGTCGTCGACAATGCGCCACCCGTACACACCCTCTGCGCCGATCCAGATCGCCGCGTAAGGTTCGTGTTGCTCCAGTTCCATAGCGGCTGCGTGCACCAGTGCGCGCAAAGCCGCGTGCGGTTCGCCGTCGATCGCCGTTAGCGTGACACCCGCCGCTGCGGCACACTCGATGCGCGTCTCCAGATGCTGGCGGGCGGCGGTCGCAATCGTCACCGCACTGGCGCCATGCGGCGAGCGTTCAATGAACCAGTCGACCGCGAGCGCGTGACGCTCGATTCCCGCAATACGCTCCGCTTCGCTCCACACGGCTAACTCCAGCGCCGCGAGCGAAGGTCCGTCCGCTGCTTCGACGTCGCCAGCATGGCTCAAGCGCGCGAGCGGCAAACTCGACATCAGCGTTGCCGAGGCCGGCAACGCCATCGCACAGCGCAGCGTGCGCGACGCACAGGCACGCGGCAACTCCGCGAACACGTCGCGCAGCGCACGCGTCACGGCGCCCCGGTCCACGATCTCGACACCCGCCATCGCACCCGTAGGAAGCGGCACGGCCGCTAGATATTCGACACGCAGCGGACCGTCCACAGGCAAACGCTGACTCAACACCACCAGCCTCACCGCCTGCGGACTCACATCGATGCCGGCAGCAAAACGCCGCACCTTCACCTGAAACGAACTCTTAAATGTCATCCCGCCTCCCTTTAGACACATGCCAGATACGTGGCACACGCGTCGAAACATTCGAGCGCGAGTACCGGAGGCAATTGTGCGCAGCGGCGGCGATGCGCGATATTCAGCCGAATGGCTAACGTGAGGTTCACGGCTCCCTGGGCGACCTCAAAGCGTCTACAGTAAGGTCATCCCCTGCGCGGCATGTCCAATGTAAGCATGTCGAAAGCTGACGAGCCAGGCGGCTATAATCGCGGGACTGTTTTTTGGTATTCATATGCAATCGTCTTCACCTACATCCCCGCCGCCCTCGCCACCCGCTCGACAGAAGCGCAAACGTCCGCTGTGGCTGAAGCTCGTCCTGGGGCTGGTAGGTCTGATATTCGCCGGCATCGCATGCGCCGGACTCGTGACCGGTTATGCGCTGGTGGTTGCTACGCCGAACCTGCCTTCAATCGACGCGCTTACCGACTATCGTCCGAAGGTTCCGCTGCGCATCTACACGGCAGACCATGTGCTGATCGGCGAATTCGGCGAAGAGCGGCGCGACATCGTGCACATTCAGGATGTCCCCGACAATCTCAAGAAGGCGGTGCTCGCCATTGAAGACGCACGCTTCTACGATCACGGCGGCGTCGATCTGACGGGTATCGCGCGGGCCGGCTACGTCGCGCTCACCAACGGCCACGCTACGCAAGGCGCCAGCACGATCACCATGCAGGTGGCCCGCAACTTCTTTCTTTCAAGCGAAAAGACCTACACGCGCAAGATCTACGAGATGTTGCTCGCGTACAAGATCGAGTCGAAGCTGACGAAAGATCAGATTCTCGAGGTGTACATGAATCAGATCTATCTCGGTCAGCACGCGTATGGCTTCGCCAGCGCAGCACGGGTGTATTTCGGCAAGGACATGAAGGACCTCACGCTCGCCGAAGCGGCGATGCTCGCGGGTCTGCCCAAGGCCCCTTCGGCCTATAACCCGGTCGTCAATCCGAAGCGCGCCAGGATTCGTCAGGAGTACATCCTGCAGCGCATGCTGGAGTTGCGCTACATCACGCAGGAGCAGTACGACGAGGCGAGCAGGCAACCGCTCGCCGTCAAGAGCGCGGTCAAGGAATTCAGCGTGCACGCGGAATACGTGGCGGAGATGGTGCGTCAGATGATGTATGCCCAATACCATGAAGAGGCCTACACCCGCGGGCTGAATGTCGTGACCACGATCGACTCCGCCGACCAGGATGTCGCCTACCACGCGTTGCGCAAAGGTCTGATGGACTACGAACGACGTCATGGCTATCGCGGTCCCGAAGCGTTCATCGATCTGCCGACTGACGAGGACGAGCGCCAACAGGCCATCGACGACGCGCTGCTCGAACATCTGGACGACGGCGAGTTCGTCGCGGCGGTGGTCACCTCCGCAAATCCGAAGCAGGTCGAGGCGACGCTCGCCGACGGCAATGTCGCGACGCTGCAGGGCGATGGCCTGCGCTTCGCGTCGCTCGCACTCGGGCCGCGCGCGCAAGCGAATCAGCGTATCCGTCCCGGCGCCATCATCCGGATCGTCAAGGGTGATGACGGTAGCTGGTCGATCACGCAGTTGCCGCAGGTGGAAGGGGCTTTCGTGTCCGTGGTGCCGCAGGACGGCGCGATCCGCGCGCTGGTGGGCGGCTTCGACTTCAACAAGAACAAGTTCAACCACGTCACCCAGGCGTGGCGGCAACCGGGCTCGAGTTTCAAGCCGTTTATCTATTCGGCTTCGCTCGAAAAAGGCTTGGGGCCGGCCACGGTGATCAACGACGCGCCGCTGTTCTTCACTGCCGCGGAAACCGGCGGCCAAGCGTGGGAACCCAAGAACTACGGCGGCGGCTTCGACGGTCCAATGACGATGCGCACCGCGCTGCAGAAATCGAAGAACCTCGTGTCGATCCGCATCCTCAACCAGATCGGCCCCAAATACGCGCAGCAGTACATCACGCGTTTCGGCTTCGATGCGGACCGTCATCCTGCCTATCTGCCTATGGCGCTCGGTGCCGGGCTCGTCACGCCGCTGCAGATGGCCGGAGGTTTTTCGGTGTTCGCCAATGGCGGCTATCGGATCAACCCGTATCTGATCGCGGAAGTGACTGACCAGCGTAGCTCCATCGTTGCGCAAGCCAGGCCGCTCGTCGCAGGGCAGAGCGCGCCGCACGCAATCAACGTGCGCAATGCTTATGTGATGAACGGCCTGCTGCAAAGCGTCGCTCAACGCGGCACCGGGGCAAAGAGCAATGTCCTCAAACGCACCGATCTCGCCGGCAAAACCGGGACGACCAACGACTCGCGCGATGCGTGGTTCGCCGGGTATCAGCACACGCTTACTGCGATCGCATGGATCGGCTACGACAATCCGCGCAGCCTCGGCGACAAGGAAACGGGCGGCGGCCTCGCGTTACCGGTCTGGATCGAGTACATGGCCAAGGCACTGAAGGGCGTGCCGGAATACAGGATGCCGGTGCCTGGCGGCATAGTCATGCTAGGCGACGAGCCGTATTTTGACAACTTCACGCCAGGCAATGGTTTCGTGGCGACCGTCGGCGTGAGCCAGGCCGATCTGGACGCGAACTCGAGCGATGCGGTATCCGGCGCGGCGGAGGCAGCGACCCCGCAACAGGTCGGTGATGAGGAAAAGCAGAACATCATGAACCTGTTCCGCGGGCACTAACCCGGACTTGCAGCCGGGTTCGCCGGCGTACGCTTGATGCCCAGTACTCCGCGCGGCGTCGACACTTAATGCAAGACGCCCGCCAAAGCACCTCGCTTACGCTTCGAACCGAACCGGCTCGCCGGCCTGTTGTGTCGCGTAGTCAGACAGCGCGGCGAAAAACTCAGTGCCGTTGCGGGTGTCGCGCCATGCGCCGTCGGCATAACGGAAATGAAAACCGCCCGACTTCGCGGCGATCCAGATTTCTTGCATCGGCGGCTGCAGGTTCACGATGATCTTCGTGCCATTCTCGAATTCGAGCGTCAAAACGTTGCCGCTGCGCTCGAATTCGATATCGGCTTCGGTATCGTCGAGTGTGCGTTCAATGGCTGCAAGCGCGGCCTCGGCACGGGTCAGGTATTCGCTATCGGACATGCTAAACTCCAACGATCATTTTTTCAGGGACAGTCATGCGAGTCGTTTCCCGGATGCGCTCAATGGTGCCCGGTGTAAGGCAGCCCCGCGCTGCGGCGCCCGGCGTAAGTCAGCCTGGCACAACGGCGCGCGGCGCGACGACGCCCGGCGCGATTGTAGCCGCTTTGGTCATTGTCGCAGGTTGCGCTCTTGGCGGCTGCGGACAACGCGGACCGCTTTACTTGCCGACCGTGCCGCCGCTACCCGCCAAACCCGTTGACGAAACCCAGGTGCCGTCCACTGACGCAGTGAAACCCGACTCGCAGGCAGCCTCCGGTACCGTACCCGACACAACGGGCACACCGCTCACGCTGTCACCGGAAACCGAACTGCGCACCGTACCCGATTCGGCTGCGTCGGCACCGCAACTGCCGGCCTCCGATAGCACTCCCGTTCAATAAGACTTTCGCATGACTCGATCCGCATTTGCCTACGTCGACGGTGTATTGCACACCGAAGGCGTTTCCGCCGTTTCCCTTGCCGAGCAGTTCGGCACGCCGCTGTACGTCTATTCGCGCGCGGCGTTGACCGACGCATGGCAGGCCTACGCCGGCGCATGTGCGGGCCGCCGCGCCACCGTGCACGTCGCCGTCAAGGCAAATAGCAATCTCGCCGTGTTGAACGTGTTTGCAAGACTTGGCGCGAGCTTCGATATCGTCTCGGGCGGCGAACTCGCACGCGTGCTTGCCGCCGGTGGCAAAGCGGAAAACGTGGTGTTTTCGGGCGTCGGCAAGAGCGCTGACGAAATGCGCGAAGCGCTGAAGGCGGGTGTCAAATGCTTCAACGTCGAGTCGATTCCGGAGCTCGACCGCCTGAATGCAGTTGCCGCCTCGGTGGGAAAGACAGCCCCCGTCTCGCTGCGCGTGAATCCCGACGTCGACGCAAAAACGCATCCGTATATTTCCACCGGACTGAAGTCGAACAAGTTCGGTGTGGCGTTCGACGAGGCGCGCGCCACCTATCGCGCGGCTGCAGCGATGACGCACCTCGAGGTGGTGGGGATCGACTGCCATATCGGCTCGCAGATTACCGAAATCGCGCCGTATCTGGACGCAGTGGACAAGTTGCTGGAGCTGGTCGGACAGATCGAGGCGGACGGTTTATCGATCCGTCACATCGACGTGGGCGGCGGTCTTGGCATCACCTACGACGACGAAACGCCGCCGGATATCGGCGAGTTCGTGCGTACGGTACTCGATCACATCGAAGCACGCGGTCACGGGCATCGTGAAGTGTATTTCGAGCCGGGGCGCTCGCTGGTCGGCAATGCCGGTGTGCTGCTCACGCGTGTCGAGTTTCTGAAGCCCGGTGCGGAAAAGAACTTTGCCATCGTCGACGCCGCGATGAACGATCTCGCGCGCCCGGCAATGTACGAGGCGTACCACGGCATCGAACCGGTGGTGAAGCGCGACTCCCCGGCGCATGTGTATGACGTGGTCGGCCCAGTTTGCGAAAGCGGCGACTGGCTGGGCCGCGAGCGCCTGCTCGCAATCGAGCCGGGCGATCTGCTCGCCTTGCGTTCGGCCGGTGCGTACGGTTTCGTGATGAGCTCGAACTACAACACGCGTCCGCGGGCGGCCGAAGTCATGGTCGACGGCGAGAAAGCGTATGTGGTCCGCACGCGCGAAGAGGTCAAGCAGCTGTTTTCCGGCGAAACCGTCCTGCCGGATTAAACGCGCAAAGGCAGACGCTCCATAAGCTGAAAACAAGAAGGCGATGCCGCTGCGGCATCGCCTTCTTTATTGAAAGCTGGCTGAGACTACGAGCATCGTCAGCGAAACATCGTCACCTCTTCCCAGCCGACGTCGCTCCACGCGCGCGCAACCACACAAGCAGCCGCCAGCCCAGCAACGCAACCATTACCGCGCCGTAAATCTTCGGCAGCAGCAAATCGTGCTTGCCGGATTTCATCCACCAGAAATGCAGGATCGCGAGTACCCCGATCGCATAGATCGCGCGGTGCAGCGTCTGCCAGCGGCGGCCAAGCTTTCTCACCATCGCGCGCGGCGAGGTCACAGCCAGCGCGAGGAGCAGAAGAAACGCCGCGAAGCCGACCATGATGAAGGGCCGCTTGCCGATATCCTTCAGGATCGCCGCCACATCGAACCATTTGTCGAACCACACATAGGTCGTGAAATGCAGCGTGGCGTAGAAGAACGTGTACAGACCCAGCATGCGCCGGAAACGCAGCACTGCAGCCACTCCCGTCAAGCGGCGCAGCGGCGTCACGGCGAGCGTGATGCACAGGAACACCAGCGTCCACAGACCGGTTGACCGGGTGATGAACTCGATCGGGTTGGCCCCGAGCCGGTCGGTCAAGCCGAAGAACACGATTCGCGCGAGCGGATACCACGCCGCCACGAATACAGCGATCTTCGCCGGCACCACCCAGCGGCCGCCCGCTGCGGCGGAGCGCTTTGCAGCGGGTGGCTGCCGACGCGAAGCGGGTTCAGACACGGTTGGTGTTTCAGAGGAGGCCATCGCAATTCCCGCCTAGAAGTTCTTCTTCAGGTCCATGCCCTGATACAGCGATGCGACCTGATCGCCGTAGCCGTTGAACATCAGCGTCTTTCTCTTCGGCGTGAAGAACCCATCTTCGCCAATCCGCCGCTCGGTGGCCTGGCTCCAGCGCGGATGATCGACATTCGGATTCACGTTCGAGTAGAAGCCGTATTCGTTCGGCGCGTAGGTATTCCAGCTCGTGGCCGGCTGCTTGTCGACGAAGCGGATCTTCACGAGCGACTTGCCGCTCTTGAAGCCGTATTTCCACGGCACGATGATCCGCAGCGGCGCACCGTTCTGATTGGGCAGCACTTCGCCGTACAGACCCACCGTCAGCAAGGTCAGCGGGTTCATCGCTTCGTCCATCCGCAAGCCTTCCGAGTACGGCCAGTCCAGAATTGGCGTGGACAGGCCGGGCATTTGCGACGGATCAGCAAGCGTGATGAACTGCACGTATTTGGCATTGCCGTTCGGCTGGGCTCGCTTGATGAGTTCCGCAAGCGGAAATCCGATCCACGGCATCACCATCGACCAGCCCTCCACGCAACGATGCCGGTATACCCGCTCCTCGAGCGGCGCCATCTTCAGGAGATCGTCAATGTCAAACACCTTGGCATTCTTCACTTCGCCTTCAACGCTCACCCGCCACGGATGCGGGCGCAATGTGCCGGCATTCTGCGCGGGGTCGCTCTTGTCGGTTCCGAACTCGTAGAAGTTGTTGTAGGTGGTAATGTCCTTGTAAGGCGTGACCTTATCCGTCGCGACAAATTTCGGATTGGTCTTCGCCGCCAGCTTAGGTCCTTTCGCATCCGGCGACGAGTACACGGCGAGCGCCTCGCCGCTCACGCCGAGCAAACTGCCCATCGCCGCCGCACCGGCCGCCCGCAGGACGCGTCGACGGTTCTCGCGCTGGCTCTCGTACACGCGTTTCGGCGTGATTTCACTCGGAGCAATATCGTCGCCCTGCAGTGCAATCCTGTCGCTTCGCTTTATCCACATGGTGCTGCTCCTGCTGGCCCGGCGGGCTGTGTTGATGATGGTTCGACTACTCATCCATAGGTACTGTTCTGGCGAACACTCTGGATGCACCAAAATTCCATGCACAAAGAAAAAACCGCCGGTGCGAAGCACTCGGCGGTTCTTTGTCGGTTCAGAAACGCAGATCTTACAGCTTGCCGTAGCTATGCAGCCCGGAGAGGAACATGTTGACGCCGAGGAACGCGAACGTCGTGACCAGCAGGCCCGTGAGCGCCCACCACGCCGCGACGGCGCCACGCAGGCCCTTCATGAGCCGCATGTGCAGCCACGCTGCGTAGTTCAGCCAGACGATCAGCGCCCAGGTCTCCTTCGGGTCCCAGCTCCAGTAACCGCCCCAAGCCTGCGCAGCCCAAAGCGCACCGAGGATCGTGGCAATGGTGAAGAACGCAAAACCGACCGCGATCGACTTGTACATCAGGTCGTCGAGCACGTCGAGCGGCGGCAGGCGGTCCGCCAGCATGCCGTTTTCCTTGACCAGGTACGCGACGCCGACCATCGCCGACAACGCAAAGCTGCCGTAGCCGATGAAGTTAGCCGGCACGTGAATCTTCATCCACCAGCTTTGCAGCGCCGGCACGAGCGGCTGGATCTGCTGCGCATCGCGGGAAATCGAGTACCACATCAGGAAGCCGACTGCGGCGCTGATCACCAGCAACACGAACGCGCCGAGCGCGCGGGTGTTGTAGTGCTGCTCGTAATACAGGTAGAAAAGCGCGGTAATCAGGCTGAACAGCACGAACACTTCATACAGATTCGAGATGGGGATATGCCCGACGTCGGAGCCGATCAGGTATGACTCGTACCAGCGCACCATCAGGCCGACGAAGCCCATCAGCACCGCAGCCCACGTCATTTTCGAGCCAATCGCGGCGCCCGTGGGCGAACGCGACACCAGGCCGATCCAGTAAAACAGCGTGGCCAGCACGAACAACGCGCTCATCCACAGAATCGCGGACTGGCTCGACAGGAAATATTTGAGGAAGAACGCGCTATCGGCGCGCGCCAGATCGCCCTGATAGGTCTGGATCGCGAACAGCGACAGCACCGCGATTCCGGCGATCAGGAGACGCGCCGGCTTCCAGCGCCAGCCGAGCGTTACGAACACCGGCACCGCGCACACCAGGATCAGCTTGTCGTAGTAATTCATGTACGGGTGATAGCGCCACAGCGCGAAACCCGCACCCGCGACCATCGCCAGAGCGAACAGCCAGTCGAAAGCGCCGAGGCGCTTCAGAAACGAGCGTTCGTCGAGCAGCGCCGGGTGCTGCGCCGGACTGGCTGCCGCGTTCTTGGCCGACGCGTTGCCGCGCGAAGGAGATGAGGAAACCTGAGTCAAGTCCATGATCTTACCGGGTCGTATCTTGTGAACCTGCGGACGGTGCGCCGGAGGTGCCGCCATTCTCGGCAGCGTCACTGGGTTTGGCACCCAGCACAGCGCCGACAGCGTCGCGCGTCTGGGCGAACTCCTTGTCGAAGTCGAGCGTCTTGCGCGCGCTCGACATCGCCATCACGACGTTCGTACCGTGATCGGTATCTTTGATCCAGAACCAGAGGCGCCGTTCGCGGACGTAGAACATCGAGAAGATGCCCAATACGAGGAGCAGGCTGCCAAGATACACGACTTTTTTGCCCGGCGCGCGCGTCAACTGAAATACCGAAGCTTGCACCTGCTTGAATGAGTCGAGCTGTAAATAGACCGGCGATCCATACAAAAAGCTGTCAGATATCGCATTGATCGAACTCTGGATAAAGAGGCTCGTGTCCGCGGAGGGCGTCGCGTCGGGCTCGCCGGCCTGTTCGCGGGCCAGTTGCCATACGTCCCAGGTCGAGCCTTCGAGCATGCGCAGCAGCAGCGAGGCCGCTTTTTCCTGCTCGCCCTTCGGCACTGAATGGTCGATAAAGGCAGCAATCGCCTGGAAACCACCGATGTTCTGGCCGCCCTGCATCATGCCGACGCTGCTGTCGCCACCCGCAAAGAGGGTCAGGACGCGCAACGCGCTTTCTTCGAGGTGCTGCTGCAGGTCCGCGTTCGATGCCGGCACCGAGCGCAGCGCGAAACGGTGCGCCGCCGCGGCGCGCGTGGCCGGATTCTCGAGCGCGGCGCGCAGGTTCATCCACTCGTTGACCGTGCCGCCCTGGTCGGCGGGGATCCGCAGATAGCGGAACGGATCGTCCGGGTTGATGCGCATGCCGGCGAGGAACATCTTCTCGCCACCCACGTCGACCGGCAGCATGTAGTTGTTGTACTCGCGCGCCTGACCGTCCTTGCCGCGCACCTTGTATTGCACCGATGGGCCGACGTTATGCAGATCCAGAGGCTTCGAGGTCTTGGCGCCTGAACCGAGCCGCTCGTCGAAGGCTTCCTTCAGCGTCTGGTGTGCGACGCCGCGCGCGTCATTGGCGCCGCTGCCGTTCGAGATGTTCTCCACGTTGATGGCGCGGAAATCGGCGAATTCGATCGTCTGGCCGTCCGCCCCAGGCACCGCATTACCCAACGGCACCGAATTGCCGATCGTGCCGCTGAACGGAGCCGTTTTGGCGCTGGTGCCCGACATCGGGAAGGCGGTCATCTGCATCTGCGAGCCGCCATCCTGGAAGCTCGACTGGTAGATCGATACACCGTCGTAGTCGAACGGCTTGTTCACTTCGACCCGTGCCGGAATCTTCTGGCCGGTCTTGTGATCGATCACGACGATATCGCTCGCAAACAGCTTCGGCATGCCGGTCGAGTAGTAATCGACGATGAACTTGTTCAACTGGATCGAAAACGGCAAGTCCTGGATCAACGAGCCATTCGGCTGGTTCAGGATCGCCGTCGAGACATGCTCGCCCTCCGGCACCCATGCGTAGCCGCGGAACGTCGGATTGGATTGGGACAGACGGTGTTCGGGCGGAATGTCGCTGATCACCGTGTTACTGTTGATGGGTGTCTTGTTGAACATCCACATCTGCAGCTTGATCGGCAGATTGCTGTCGAGCAGGCCGCCCAGGCAGATGACGACAATCGCAATGTGAGCCGAGATATAGCCGAGCTTGGTGAGCGCACCGCGCTTGGCCGCGATCAGCGTCGCGCCTTCCGATTCCCGCGTGACGAACTTGTAGCCGAGCCGGCCCGACAGTTTCGCCAGCGTGGCCGTGGCCTGCTCACGCGAGCTGCCGACGGCGAATTCGCCCTTGTGGTGGAACGCGCGCAGGCTCGATTCGCGGACCTTGTCCTTCCAGCTCTTCATATCCGCGACCATCTTCGGCGCATTGCGGATCACGCAGAGCGACACCGAGACCATCAGGAAGCAGAGGATCAGCATGAACCACCAGGAGCTGTACACGGTGTACAGGCTCAGCGAGCGGAAGATATCCGCCCAGAAGGGGCCGAACTGGTTGACGTAGTTGGGATACGGATCGTCCTGGGTGAGGACGGTGCCGATGATGCTCGCGATCGCCAGAATCACCAGCAGCGCGATGGCGAATCGCATCGAACTCATCAACTCGATAACGCGACGCATGGGCCGCTGGCCCGACGTTATTTCAATACCCGACGTGGTGACGCTCATTCACACTCCGACAGAACAGCAAAAAAGGGTGAACGGCCGCCGCTGACGCACGAAGCGAGCGACGCCATCACCCTTTTCTTGTTTTTTCACCGGCCTCGCTGGGCCGGTTGCACTTGCGTGCGGACTTCCTAATGCAAGCCCGCGATGTAATCGGCCACAGCCTTGATATCGCTATCCGACAGCCGTGACGCAATGGTATGCATCGGGTCGCTGTTGTTGCGCGCGCCCGGGCCCTGCGTGAACGCGTTCAACTGCGTCACCGTATATTCCGCCCACTGCCCCGACAGACGCGGATACTGCACCGGAATGCCCTGGCCTGTAGGACCATGGCAACTTGCACACGCCGGGACAGCGCGCTCGGCGATGCCCGCGCGATAAATCTTCTCGCCTAGCGGGACGGTGTTCTTGTCGTGTGCGTAACCGGGCTTCGGCGTCTGCGCCGCAAAATACGCGGCAACGTTAACCATATCCTGGCTGGACAGCGCTGCGGCCATGCCGGCCATAATCGCATTATTACGCGCAGGCTGCTTGGCACCGGGCTGGGTTTTGAAATCCATCAACTGCTTGACGAGATATTCGGGGTGCTGGCCGGCCAGCTTGGGATACGCCCCGCCGGTGCTATTACCGTCGGCGCCGTGACACGACGCGCAAACCTGCGTCGCAATTGCCTGTCCCCGATTGACGTCCGGTTTTGCCGGATCTGCTGCTCGCGCCTGAACTGCTAAACCTGAAAGACCTGCCGCTACTTGAAATACCATCAGTGCTTTGCACAGTCGATTCATTCGCACACCCTGTTTCGTCTTGTGGGAATTAGAGGTTCTGCAAAACGACGGCGACCGATTTACCGCAGAGGCACGCGCGCTGGCCCCTCCTCAGGTCTTCAGTAAATTCAGTAAACCATCATATTGTACAATAACTCGCTAATCGCTTAGACGCCAGTCGGGCTTGACCCGTCCCCACCCCGGGTTCCCCGGCGTCTCATATTCTGGTTCCCCCATGTCCTTCCTGCTCCACCAGTCCCGCTTCTTTACGACCGTCAATCACTTGCGTGATCTGCCGGCCACCCCGCAACCCGAAATCGCGTTTGCGGGACGCTCGAATGCGGGCAAGTCGACGGCGATTAATCTGCTGTGCAACCAGAAGCGTCTCGCCTTCGCCAGTAAGACACCGGGCCGTACCCAGCATATCAATTACTTCTCGGTAGGGCCTGCAGCCGAGCCAGTGGCCCACCTGGTGGATTTGCCCGGTTATGGGTACGCGGAAGTGCCCGGCGCCGCCAAGGCGCACTGGGAGGCGTTGCTGTCCAGCTATCTGCAGCAGCGATCGCAACTGCGCGGCATGATCCTGATGATGGACTCGCGCCGCCCGCTCACCGATCTGGACCGGGTGATGATCGAGTGGTTTGCGCCGACCGGCAAGCCGATCCACACCCTGCTGACAAAGTGCGACAAATTGACGCGGCAAGAGAGCATCAACGCCCTGCGGGCCACCCACAAGGGTCTGGCCGAATATACGGCCGCTGGCTATAGGGGAGAGTTGACCGCCCAGTTGTTCTCGGCCCTCAAGCGGGTCGGTCTGGACGAGGCTCACGAGCTGATTGAAAGCTGGCTCGTTCCTGAGGATGCGGGCAGCGCGGACGGCGTGGTCGCGTCCGAATAGCTTCCGCTGCCAGGCTGGGGATTAACCTGGTCTGGGCTCTTTTTCGTTCGCCCATAAAAAAACCCGCCGCAACTGACGGCGGGCCAAACAGCCTAATCGAAAAACGACAGGCACCCGCTCAGGGAGGAGAAGCGGGGAGGTCAGCGCATGGCGCCTTGCTCGATCGGTATGATATACCATTGTCTCGAAAAGAGTTTTCAGCAGGCTCAGGCACGCGCTGTTGCCTCACCATCTCCACGCAATCCAAGACATTCGATATGAGCTTCTATCCGCATCACCGTCCGCGCCGCATGCGCCGTGACGACTTCTCGCGCCGTCTCATGCGCGAAAACATCCTCACCACCAACGACCTGATCTACCCCGTGTTCGTCGTAGAAGGCACCAACGTGCGGCAAGCCGTGGCGTCGATGCCGGGCGTGGAACGCGTGTCGGTCGATCTGCTGATGGGCGTGGCCGAACAGTGCGTCGCGCTTGGCGTGCCAGTGCTGTCGCTGTTTCCGGCGATCGAACCGTCGCTGAAAACACCGGACGGCCGCGAGGCGACCAACGAAGCCGGTCTGATTCCGCGCGCCGTCCGCGAACTGAAAAAGCATTTCCCGGAGCTAGGCGTTCTTACCGACGTTGCACTCGATCCCTACACGAGCCACGGCCAGGACGGTGTGATCGATGAAGCGGGCTATGTGATCAACGACGTGACCGTCGAGATCCTCGTCGAGCAGGCCCGCGCACAGGCGGAAGCGGGCGTGGATATCGTGGCACCGTCGGACATGATGGACGGGCGTATCGGCGCGATCCGCGAAATGCTCGAGAGCGAGGATCACATTCATACACGGATCATGGCCTACTCGGCCAAGTTCGCGTCGGCGTTCTACGGGCCGTTCCGCGACGCCGTCGGTTCCGCGACGAACCTCGGCAAGAGCAACAAGATGACCTATCAGATGGACCCGTCGAATTCGGATGAAGCGCTGCGCGAAGTGCGTGCGGACATCGAAGAAGGCGCGGACATGGTGATGGTGAAGCCCGGCATGCCGTACCTCGATATCGTCCGTCGCGTGAAGGACGAGTTCCGCTTTCCGACTTATGTGTATCAGGTGAGCGGCGAGTACGCGATGCTCAAGGCGGCCGCGCAAAACGGCTGGCTCGATCACGACAAGGCGATGATGGAATCGCTGCTGGCGTTCAAGCGGGCGGGCGCAGATGGCGTGCTGACGTATTTTGCGCTGGACGCTGCGCGGATTTTGCGCGCGCAAAAGTGAGGCGGGCTGAGGCGCTGGGTTGGGCGCCTCGTGACGAGCGATGATGTCAGACGCAGACGCTGTGCAGCAGGTTTGAAGTTTGATGAAAGCGGAGGCACCGGGAGCGGGTCTCCGCTTTTTTAATGGCTGAAAGTCTCGCGTGCTGTTTGCGACGGCGTGCTTTGTCAGGGCCGCGGCGACTACGATTGCGGCGGCGTGGCCAGGCGGTCGAGGCTGTGCAGGAACGTGTCGGCCGACTCGTAGCCGACGACGCGCAGCACCTCCGCTCCGCTCGGGTCGAAGAAGATGATGCCCGGAGGCCCAAACAGCTTGAAGCGCTTCAGCAAAGTCTGGTCATCGGGGTTGTTGGCAGTCACGTCCGCGCGCAGCAGGTTGAGTTGCTGCAGCCGGGCATGTACGCGCGGGTCGCTGAAGGTGAATTTCTCCATTTCCTTGCAGCTCACGCACCAGTCCGCGTAGAAGTCGAGCATCGCCGGCTGGGCAGCGGCCTTTACGGCCTGGTCGAGCTGGGTCGACGAGCGTACCGGGGCAAACGTGAGACTGTCTGCAGCAGTAGCGGCATTCGCTGCCCCCGAAGGGACGCCGGCCACATCACCAGGGCCGCCGCGCGCGGCCAGTACTGCGAGCGGCTTGAGCGGATCCGACGATCCGGCCGCGAGACCAACTAGCACCACCACGGCCCAGACGGTCAGCGCGACGCCCAGACCCCGACCAAGTCGACGCCACACGGAACTGGCGCCAGCCGGTGGCGAGAACAGTCCGAGAGAGGCCGCGGCGACCAGCAGCCATAACGCGCTCAGCAACATTTGCGCAGTCGCACCCAGCACTGGCCAAACGATCCACAACGCGGCGGCGAGCAGCACTACCCCGAAGAAGATCTTCACGCCGTCCATCCACACACCCGCACGCGGCAGCAAGGTACCTGCGCCCAAGCCGATGATCAACAACGGAACGCCCAGGCCGATACCCATCGAGAACAGCGCGGCCGCACCGAGCACGGCGTTGCCTGTGTGGGCGATAAACGCCAGGATCGCGAACAGCGGCGCCGTCATGCAAGCGCCGACGACCAGCGCGGACAGCGCGCCCATCGCCGCCACCGCCGCGAACTTGCCACCGGAGCGCCCTTGCGATGCGCGCGACGCACCGTCCTGCCAGCGTTGCGGCAAGGCAATGTCGTAACCGGCGATCAGCGTCACTGCGAACGCCGTCAGCAGCACACCGAATGCACCCAATACCCACGGATTCTGCAACCATGCGCCGAGGCTCTGACCCACAAGCGCCGCGGCGATACCGAGCACGGTATAGACGAGCGCCATACCGATTACATAAGCAAGCGACAGCGCGAAGCCACGACCACGCGTCACACGTGCCCCTTCGCCGATGATAATGGCCGACAGGATCGGAATCATCGGATACGAGCACGGCAACAGGCTGAGCACAGCGCCGGCGACGAAGAACAGGCCGATGATCGTGAAGAAGCTGCCGCCCTGCAAAAGCGACTGCGCGTAGTCAGCGCTGGTTGTGCGTTCGTACCACGAGGAGGTGTTTGCTACGTCGGCGTTGTTTGCCGTTTGAGTGGTGACTGCGGGGGTGGGCGAGACGCTAGCGGCGTGCAGCGCGGCGCCTTCGACGTGATACACGCGCTCCATCGGCGGATAGCAAATACCCGCGTCGGCGCAACCTTGCGAAGTCACCGCGAGATCGAAGGGCCCCGCGGCCTGCTTTACCGGGACGCGAATGGTCAACTCGTTCCGGTAGGTTTCGACATTCTTCCCGAACGTTTGATCGAACTTGACGTGGCCGGCGGGCAATTGTGGATCGCCGATCGTCACGGCTCCGTTGCGGGTCGCGAAGGAGAACCGCTCCCGATACATGTAGTACCCGTCCGCGATCTTGTAGTGAACAAGCACTTCGCCAGGCTGTTCGGTTGCGCTGAATTTGAAGGCAACAGCCGGATCCAGGAAATCGTCGTCGGCGTACGCCGCGCCAGCAGCGGACATCAGGACTACCAGCAGGCAGGAGACGAACAGCACGGCCGCGCGCAGGGAATCGCGCCCCCGTCGGTGAAGAGCATTAAACATGAACAGGGCGTTGAGTCTCAGCAATGACCCACTGGCCGTAAGCTACAGAGGCCGTGGCTTGCCAGCAGAGGATTTCGGGGGTGTCGTACGGATGATGTTTCTCGATGAATAACTCGAGTTCCAGAGCCCGTGCCGCGCTCGTTTTGAAGAGTAGCTGGATCTCATCGGCGGACTCGAGCTTGTCCCGCCAGTGGTAGGTCGAATGGATCACTCCCTGCTGGCTGACGCAAGCGGCAAGGCGTGCATCCAGCGCCTGTGTGGCGAGCTTCTGCGCCGTGTCCGCATCGGGCACGGTCGTCAGGATCAGCGTCACATTCGAGGTCACGGATAACTCCGGCAGGGTGGAAAACGCGTGTTGCTATCGTATCACCGGACTCGGTCGGCCGCAGGCAGGCGCCCGGCATGCTGCCGCTTGATTAGCTACGGTCTGATTCTGTCTGCGTCCACAAACAAAAAGGCCAGACTTTCGTCTGGCCTTCTCAGCGATGCGGGAAGCTTATTCAGCTTCTTGCACTTCAACTTCTTCGACTTCCGGACGGTCCATCAATTCGACCAGTGCCATCGGTGCATTGTCGCCAACGCGGAAACCGAACTTCAGGATGCGCAGGTAGCCACCCGGACGGTTTGCGAAGCGCGGGCCGAGCACGTCGAACAGCTTCGAGACGGAGTCACGATCGCGCAGGCGGTTGAACGCCAGACGACGATTTGCCAGCGACGGCTTCTTGCCGAGCGTGATCAGCGGCTCGACGACTTTACGGAGTTCCTTCGCCTTCGGCAGCGTCGTCTTGATGACTTCGTGCTCGATCAGCGAGTTGGACATGTTACGGAGCATTGCCAGACGGTGGCTGCTCGTGCGGTTCAGTTTCCGCAGACCATGACGGTGACGCATTTCAATTCCTTCGATTCAAAGTTTTGGTCCAGCTCTTCTATCGCGCTCGGCAAACCCGGAGGTTTGCGAGTGCACGGGCCGGTAGTTAAAAAAGGCAAGACGCGGATTTTAAAGGAAAATCCGCGTCCGTGCCAGTCGTGCCGCGGTGACTTTCGTCGCGGATGAATACTCAATAAGCTCGCGCTTACTTGTCCAGCCCAGCCGGCGGCCAGTTTTCGAGCTTCATGCCGAGCGTCAGACCACGCGACGCCAGTACTTCCTTGATTTCGTTCAACGACTTGCGGCCCAGATTCGGCGTCTTCAGCAGTTCGTTTTCCGTGCGCTGGATCAGGTCGCCGATGTAGTAAATGTTCTCGGCCTTCAGGCAGTTCGCGGAACGAACCGTGAGTTCGAGATCATCCACCGGACGCAGCAGGATCGGATCGATCTGCGGCGCACGCGAAGGCGCTTCAGCCGCAGCTTCCGTGCCTTCCAGCGCAGCGAACACCGACAGCTGATCGACCAGAATACGTGCCGATTGACGAATCGCTTCTTCCGGTGAAATCACACCGTTGGTTTCGATGTTCATGACGAGCTTGTCGAGGTCGGTACGCTGTTCGACACGCGCGCTTTCCACGGCATAGCTCACACGGCGAACCGGCGAGAACGAAGCGTCCAGCACGATACGGCCGATGATCTTGGCCGACTCTTCGCCATAGCGACGCACGTTGCCCGGCACATAACCGCGGCCCTTTTCGACCTTGATCTGAACGTCGAGCTTGCCGCCCTTCGACAGATGCGCAATCACGTGATCCGGATTGATCACTTCACAATCGTGCGCGAGTTCGATGTCACCGGCGGTGACAACGCCTTCGCCTTCCTTGCG
Organism: Paraburkholderia phenazinium; assembly: GCF_900141745.1. Lineage (NCBI taxonomy): Bacteria > Pseudomonadati > Pseudomonadota > Betaproteobacteria > Burkholderiales > Burkholderiaceae > Paraburkholderia > Paraburkholderia phenazinium. The sequence goes on from NZ_FSRM01000001.1 coordinate 328,791, forward strand.
CAGCGTAACCGTCACTTCGTCACGATTATGCAACTTGAACACGACACCCTTCAGGTTCAGCAGCAGGTTGACTACGTCCTCTTGCACACCGTCGAGCGTCGAATACTCGTGAACCACGCCTGCAATCGTCACTTCGGTCGGCGCGTAGCCGATCATCGACGACAGCAGTACGCGCCGGAGCGCGTTACCCAAGGTGTGGCCGTAACCGCGTTCAAACGGTTCCATGACCACTTTCGCATGGCTCTCACCAAGCGATTCAACTGCGATAATCTTGGGCTTCAACAAACTGGTTTGCATAGGTTTTCCTTTTCAATACCCTCGGCTCGTTACACCGATAAGGCTGACCGGTAACAACCTGAAAATAAACAGCCGAGGCGCCCCCTTGCGCATCGCAATCAGGGTGCCCCGGCCGCCAATCCGATTACCGCGAATACAATTCGACGATCAGGCTTTCGTTGATATCGCCAGCGATATCGCTGCGTTCCGGCTTGCTCTTGAACGTGCCTTCGAACTTCTTCGAATCGACAGCGACCCAGCTCGGCAGACCGCCTTGCTCAGCCAGCGACAGCGCTTCGAGAATACGCGCTTGCTTCTTGGCCTGTTCACGCACCGCAACCACGTCACCTGCCTTAACTTGCAGCGACGGGATGTTGGTGACGACGCCGTTCACCGTGATCGCCTTGTGGCCGACGAGTTGACGCGCTTCAGCGCGCGTCGAACCGAAGCCCATGCGATACACGACGTTGTCGAGACGCGACTCGAGCAATTGCAGCAGGTTTTCACCCGTGTTGCCCTTGAGGCGGTCGGCTTCAGCGAAGTAACGGCGGAACTGGCGCTCGAGAACGCCGTAGATGCGCTTCACTTTTTGCTTTTCGCGCAGCTGCGTGCCGTAGTCGGACGTACGGGCACCCGAAGTGCGGCCATGTTGGCCAGGCTTGCTGTCAAGCTTGCACTTGTCAGCCAGCGAACGACGGGCGCTCTTCAGGAAGAGGTCAGTGCCTTCACGGCGGGACAGCTTGGCCTTAGGGCCGATATAACGTGCCACGTTGATTCCTTCAATGATTGATCACGTGAACTCGCGTTCACGCTAGTCCGAACCCTTTGGGTCGAACGGTGGGCTTAGTCAATTCAATAACGCAAGCAGCCCGTCGTCGCCGGCACACTACCCGGCGGCAACAGGCGCTAGCGAAACAAGCGTCTTAGATACGACGACGCTTCGGCGGACGGCAGCCGTTGTGCGGTACCGGCGTCACGTCGGAGATCGCGGTGATCTTGATGCCAAGACCATGCAACGCGCGCACCGCGGACTCACGGCCAGGGCCAGGGCCCTTGATCCGCACTTCGAGGTTCTTCACGCCGTATTCCATCGCCACACGGCCAGCCGATTCAGCTGCCACCTGGGCTGCAAACGGGGTCGATTTACGCGAACCCTTGAAGCCCTGACCACCCGACGTTGCCCAGGCGAGTGCGTTGCCCTGACGATCGGTGATCGTGATGATGGTGTTGTTGAACGACGCGTGAACGTGAACCACGCCCTCGGCGACGTTCTTCTTGACCTTCTTGCGAACGCGTTGCGCCGCGGAGTTGTTCGAAGCCTTAGCCATTACGTTTTCCTGTAACTGTCAGTTCCGCTTACTTCTTCAGCGATTGCGCTGCACGACGCGGACCCTTGCGCGTACGGGCATTCGTACGCGTGCGTTGGCCACGCAGGGGCAAGCCCTTGCGGTGACGCACGCCACGATAGCAGCCCAGATCCATCAGCCGCTTGATGTTCATCGTCGTTTCACGGCGAAGATCGCCTTCGACGATGAACTTGCCGACTTCTTCACGCAGCTTTTCGAGGTCTGCGTCGTTCAGGTCCTTGACCTTCTTCGAAAATGCCACACCAGCAGCGACGCAAATGTCGCGCGAGCGCGTGCGGCCAATACCGTAAATCGCCGTCAGGCCAATTTCGGTATGCTGGTGATTCGGGATGTTAACCCCTGCGATACGAGCCATTGTTTTTCCTCAAACAAAAAGCGCAAGCAAAAGCGCGGCGTTCAGCCTTGACGCTGTTTGTGGCGCGGATCAGAGCTGCAAATCACGCGCACAACGCCTTTGCGCTTGATGATCTTGCAATTGCGGCAAATGCGCTTAACCGATGCCATCACTTTCATGATATTACCCTTTTTTCAAATCACTTCGCCCGGAACACGATCCGCGCACGCGACAGATCGTAAGGCGTCAATTCAACCGTCACCTTGTCGCCCGGCAGGATTCGGATGTAGTGCATCCGCATCTTGCCGGATATGTGTCCCAATACGACATGGCCGTTTTCCAGCTTCACCCTGAAGGTAGCATTAGGCAGGTTTTCGATGACTTCACCCTGCATCTGGATCACATCGTCTTTGGCCATAAGTCCTTTCAACGCATCGGGACGCCGCCGCCTTTGAAATTGGCTTTCTTCAGCAGCGATTCATACTGTTGCGACATAACGTACGACTGCACCTGCGCCATGAAATCCATTGTGACGACGACAATGATCAGCAGCGACGTTCCACCAAAATAAAACGGCACGTTCCAGCGCAGCACCAGAAATTCGGGCAGCAGACACACGAACACGATGTAGATCGCACCAGCCAGCGTCAGACGCGTGAGGATGCGGTCGATATATCGAGCCGTCTGATCGCCCGGGCGAATACCCGGGACGAAAGCGCCGCTCTTCTTCAGGTTGTCGGCCGTTTCCCTGCTGTTGAACACCAGTGCGGTGTAGAAAAAGCAGAAGAAGACGATCGCCAACGCGTACAACAACACATACACGGGTTGACCGGGCTTAAGCGCTTCGGCCACGTTGTGCAGCGTGTCTGCGAACCAGCTGTTACGCGACCCCGAACTAAACCAGTTCAGGATAGTTGCCGGGAAGAGAATGATCGACGATGCAAAGATCGGCGGAATCACGCCCGACATGTTCAGCTTCAGCGGCAGATGTGACGACTGCCCACCGTAAATCTTGTTACCGACCTGCCGCTTCGCATAGTTCACGAGGATCTTGCGCTGGCCCCGTTCGATGAACACCACCAGGTAGGTCACAGCAGCGATCAGTGCAACCACGATAATCGCCGAGAACGGACCCATCGAGCCGGTTCGCACCAGTTCAAACAGACCGCCGATTGCATTCGGGAAACCCGCCGCAATCCCGCCGAAAATAATGATCGAGATACCGTTGCCAAGCCCGCGTTCCGTGATCTGCTCGCCCAGCCACATCAGGAACATCGTGCCGGTCACCAGCGTTACGACCGTTGTCAGCCGGAACACCATACCCGGATCAATCACCAGGCCCGGCTGGTTCTCAAGCGCCACGGCGATGCCGAAGGCCTGAAACGTTGCCAGCAGGACCGTAAAGATACGCGTGTACTGCGTGATCTTCCGTTGACCCGCCTGCCCTTCTTTCTTCAGCGCTTCCATTTGCGGCGAGACAATCGCCAGCAACTGCATGATGATCGACGCCGAAATGTACGGCATGATCCCAAGCGCGAAAATCGTGAACCGCGAAAGTGCGCCACCCGAGAACATGTTGAACATGCCAAGGATGCCACCCGACTGGCTCTGGAACAGCTTTGCCAGTTGGTCCGGATCAATACCCGGAACCGGAATATGCGCGCCGATACGGTAGACGACCAGCGCCAGCAGCAGGAACACTGCACGCCGACGCAGATCGCCGAACTTCGCCGCGCTTCGACCGGGTTTTGCGAGACTCGGGCTGTTAGCCAAGTAGCTTCTCCGATGCAAATGCTAGTGACGGCAAACGACTTGCACGTTACTCGGCAAAGGAGCCGCCAGCTGCTTCAATCGCAGCGCGCGCACCCTTCGTCGCACCCAGACCCTTCACAACGATCTTGCGCTTTAGCTCGCCCGTCTTGATGATCTTGGCGCTCGTGATCAGCTCGCCGACCAGGCCGGCTTGCTTCAGAGCCAGCAGATCGATTTCGTCGACCGGCAGCTTTTCAAGATCCGACAGACGCACTTCACCGACGAATTCCTTCGTCAGCGAGGTGAAGCCCCGCTTCGGCAGGCGACGTTGCAGCGGCATTTGACCGCCTTCGAAGCCAACCTTGTGGAAGCCGCCCGAACGCGACTTTTGACCCTTGTGACCACGGCCAGCCGTCTTGCCGAGGCCCGAACCGATACCACGACCCACGCGACGCTTTGCGTGCTTCGAGCCTTCGGCCGGCTTCAGGTTATTCAATTCCATTATCAACTCCTTGAGTCCGGGTCAGCCGCTTAGCTGATGACCTTAACGAGGTACGAAACCTTGTTGATCATGCCGCGCACAGCCGGCGTGTCTTGCAACTCGCTAACCGAGTTGAGTCGACGCAGGCCCAGGCCACGCACCGTAGCGCGGTGCGTTTCGCGGGTCCCGATCAGGCTCTTGACGAGCTGAACCTTGACAGTTTTATCAGACATGGTGTCCACCTTTAGCCCAGAATTTCTTCGACGGACTTGCCACGCTTCGCCGCGATGTCGCCCGGCGTGGACTGCTTGCGCAGGCCGTCGAGCGTTGCACGAACGAGGTTGTACGGGTTCGTCGAACCGTGGCTCTTGGCCACCACATTCTGCACACCCATCACGTCGAACACTGCGCGCATCGGGCCGCCAGCGATCACGCCGGTACCATCCTTCGCCGGAGCGAGGAGGACTGCGGATGCGCCGTGCTTACCGTGCACTTCGTGTTGCAACGTACCGTTCTTGAGCGGCACCTTGAACATGTTGCGGCGAGCTTGTTCCATTGCCTTCTGAACAGCAACCGGAACTTCCTTCGCTTTGCCCTTGCCCATGCCGATGCGGCCATCGCCGTCGCCAACCACGGTCAGTGCGGCAAAACCGAGAATCCGGCCGCCCTTCACAACCTTGGTCACGCGGTTGACCGAAATCATCTTTTCGCGCAGGCCATCGTCGCGTTCGTCAGCCTGAACTTTCGCTTGCATCTTTGCCATGACGAATTCTTCCCTTAGAACTTGAGTCCGGCTTCGCGCGCCGCATCAGCCAGCGCTTTCACGCGGCCGTGGTAACGGAAACCCGAACGGTCGAAGGCGACGGATTCGATGCCGGCAGCCTTAGCCTTTTCTGCAATGCGCTTGCCGATCAGCGTAGCAGCAGCAACGTTGCCACCCTTGCCGGTCTGATCAGCCAGTTGCGCACGCACTTCGGCTTCGAGCGTCGACGCGCTGGCGAGCACCTTGGTGCCGCACGGCGAGAACACTTGCGCATAGATGTGCGTGTTCGTGCGATGCACGGCGAGACGCGCGACCTGCAGCTCAGCGATCTTGATACGCGTCTGACGAGCGCGGCGCAGGCGAGATTGAGTCTTATCCATGATTGCGCACCCTTACTTCTTCTTCGTTTCTTTGAGGATCACAACCTCGTTGGCGTAACGCACACCCTTGCCCTTATAGGGCTCCGGCGGACGATAGCCGCGCACTTCTGCAGCGACCTGGCCAACTTGTTGCTTATTGATCCCCTTGATCACGATTTCGGTTTGCGTCGGGGTTTCAGCCTTGACGCCTTCCGGCATCTGGTGCACCACGGGGTGCGAGAAACCCAGCGACAGGTTCAGCTTGTCGCCTTGCGCCTGTGCGCGGTAACCGACGCCAACCAGCGTCAGCTTGCGCTCGAAACCCTTCGTCACGCCGTTCACCATGTTCGCAACGAGTGCGCGCATCGTGCCCGACATCGCGTTCGCTTCGCGGCTTTCGTCAACCGGCTCGAACTTCAGCGTGCCGTTGTCGTTCACCACTTTCACGAGGCGGTTTGCAGCTTGCGTAATCGTGCCCAACGGACCCTTGACGGTGATGCGATCGTCGCTCAGGGCCACTTCCGCGCCTTGCAGCACGATCGGGCTTTTACCTACTCGAGACATGTTTCTCTCCTTTCGGCCTTAAGCGACGTAGCAGATGACTTCGCCGCCAACGCCCGTAGCGCGCGCCTTGCGGTCCGTCATCACGCCCTTCGGCGTCGACACGATTGCCACGCCGAGGCCATTCATGACCACGGGGATGTCGTTACGGCCGCGGTACACACGCAGACCAGGCTTCGAAACGCGTTCAATGCGTTCGATGACCGGACGGCCAGCGTAGTACTTCAACACGATGTTCAATTCCGACTTCGCACCTTCGGACTTCACTGCGAAATCGTCGATATAGCCTTCGTCCTTCAGGACCTGCGCGATCGCAACCTTCACTTTCGACGAGGGCATTTGCACCGAAACCTTCTCAACCATCTGCGCATTGCGGATGCGAGTCAGCATATCGGCGATAGGATCACTCATGCTCATTTACGTTTCTCCTATTACCAGCTCGCCTTGGTCAGGCCAGGGATCTCGCCGCGGAACGCGATTTCGCGAATCTTGTTACGCGCCAGCCCGAATTTACGGAACGTGCCGCGCGGGCGACCGGTAATTGCGCAACGGTTGCGCTTACGGGTCGGATTAGAGTTGCGCGGCAGTTGTTGCAGTTCGAGACGGGCTGCGTAGTGCTCTTCGTCCGACTTGCTCATATCGCCAATGATCGCCTTCAACTCGTTACGCTTGGGAGCGTACTTAGCAGCGAGGCGAGCACGCTTCTTTTCACGTTCGATCAGTGCCAGTTTAGCCACGGTAACCTCAGTTTCTGAACGGGAACTTGAAGCTGGCGAGCAGGGCCTTTGCTTCGTCGTCGGTCTTCGCAGTCGTCGTGATGCTGATGTTCAGCCCACGCAGTGCGTCGATCTTGTCGTAGTCGATTTCGGGGAAAATGATCTGCTCTTTCACACCGATGTTGTAGTTGCCGCGACCATCGAACGCACGACCCGACACGCCACGGAAGTCGCGCACACGGGGGAGCGCAACCGTCACGAAACGGTCCAGAAATTCGTACATTGCCTGACCACGTAACGTGACCATTGCACCGATCGGATAGCCCTGACGGATCTTGAAGCCAGCGATTGCCTTACGTGCCTTCGTGATCACCGGCTTCTGCCCAGCAATCTTCGTCAGGTCGCCAACGGCGTTTTCGATGATCTTCTTGTCAGCAACCGCTTCGCCAAGGCCCATGTTCAGGGTGATCTTGGTGATGCGCGGCACTTCCATCACGGACTTGTAACCGAACTTCTCGATGAGGCCGGGTACAACCTTCTCTTTGTAAAACTCTTGCAAACGAGCCATTTTTTTACTCCGCAGCGTCAGGCGCTCAGCTCGGCACCGGTCGTCTTAAGGAAACGGACTTTCTTGTCTCCTTCGACCTTGATGCCTACACGCGATGCCTTGCCATTCGCGTCGACCAATGCGACGTTCGAAATTTGCAGCGGCATCGTCTTGGCTTCCACGCCGCCCGTCGTACCCTTCATCGGGTTCGGCTTGACATGCTTCTTGACGAGGTTGATACCCTCGACCGTCACATGATTCTCGCCAACGGACAGCACGATGCCGCGCTTGCCCTTGTCCTTGCCGGTGATGACGATAACTTCGTCACCTTTGCGAATCTTGTTCATCGCGACTCCTTACAGCACTTCCGGTGCCAGCGAAACGATCTTCATGAATCGTTCGCTACGCAACTCGCGCGTGACAGGCCCGAAAATACGGGTGCCAATAGGTTCGAGCTTGGCATTCAACAACACAGCGGCGTTGCCATCGAACTTGATCAGCGAGCCGTCCTGACGACGAACGCCCTTGGCGGTGCGAACCACCACGGCGTTATAAATTTCGCCTTTCTTCACGCGCCCGCGCGGCGTTGCTTCTTTGACGGTCACCTTGATGATGTCGCCAATGCTGGCATAACGACGCTTCGAGCCGCCGAGCACCTTGATGCACATGACTTCACGTGCACCCGTGTTGTCGGCCACTTCAAGCCGAGTTTCGGTCTGGATCATGGTTTATCATTCCCAACTTAATCCGGTCGCACCACCATGGCGCACCCGGTCAGTCTTGGTCCCGTCAGCCAATCGGCTGCTTGGGTTAGAACAGCAGCGACGGCAAACGAAACCCGCCATCGCAATCCGGTGAATCCTTCGGAACAGACTGGCGCCTGAACCGCTTCCCCCACCAACTTCGCCCGCGACGGGGCTCCCACAAAGAGGGAAGACCGAGATTATAACAAATAATCTCGGTCTTGCAAGCGAAACTTACTGCGATTTCAACTACTTCTACAACTTGCGGCGTCAGATGACGCGAGCAGCCTCGACCAGGCGAGCCACAACCCAAGCTTTCGTCTTAGAAATCGGACGCGTTTCCTGGATTTCAACGAGGTCGCCCTCGTTGTACGTGTTCGCATCGTCGTGCGCGTGGTACTTCTTCGAACGCACAACGTACTTGCCGTAGATCGGGTGCTTCACGCGGTGCTCGACCAGCACGGTGACCGTCTTGTCCATCTTGTTGCTGACGACCTTGCCGACCAGCGTCCGCTTGAGCGAGGTTTTTACGCTATCGTTCATTTCTGGTTCGCCTTCTCAGTCAGGACGGTCCGCACACGTGCGATGTCGCGACGGACCTTCTTCAGCTGGCTCGTGTTCGTGAGCTGCTGGGTCGCGAGTTGCATGCGCAGGCCGAATTGCGCCTTCAGCAGGTCCGACAGCTCCTTGTTGAGCGCGGCCTGATCTTTCTGGTGAAGTTCGGAAGCCTTCATCATTTGCTCCTTAGGCGCCGAGCTGACGAACGATAACGGTCGTCTTGAGCGGCAGCTTCGCTGCAGCCAGACGGAACGCTTCGCGTGCCAACTCTTCGGTTACGCCGTCCATTTCGTACAGCATCTTGCCCGGTTGAATCTCTGCGACGTAGTACTCAGGGTTACCTTTACCGTTACCCATACGTACTTCAGCCGGCTTATGCGAGATCGGCTTGTCCGGGAAAATGCGGATCCAGATACGGCCACCACGCTTGATGTGACGGGTCATTGCACGACGCGCCGCTTCAATCTGGCGCGCGGTCAAACGACCACGACCGATAGCCTTCAGACCGTATTCACCGAACGACACCGCGTTGCCGCGGGTGGCGATACCGGTGTTACGACCCTTCTGCTCTTTGCGATACTTTCTGCGTTTCGGTTGCAGCATCGTTATTCTCCAGTCTTCCCGTCACCGCCGGCACCGCCAGCACGACGGGGGGCGCCACGGCGTGCACCTGCCGGACCACCACCTTCACCATCGCGACGCGGACGGCGATCGCCACCCGGACGTGCATTGCGGCGCGGACGCTTTTCTTCGGCGACTTCTTCCACCACCGGTGCGTCGTTGCGGCCGAGCGTATCGCCCTTGTAGACCCACACCTTCACGCCGATGATGCCGTACGTCGTCTTCGCTTCCGAAGTTGCGTAGTCGATGTCAGCGCGCAGCGTATGAAGGGGTACGCGACCTTCGCGATACCATTCCGTACGGGCGATTTCGATACCGTTCAGGCGGCCAGCGCTCATGATCTTGATGCCTTGAGCACCCAGACGCATGGCGTTTTGCATTGCACGCTTCATCGCGCGGCGGAACATAATCCGGCGCTCGAGCTGTTGCGTGATCGAATCGGCGATCAGTTGCGCATCGGTTTCCGGCTTGCGGATTTCTTCAATGTTGACGTGAACCGGAACGCCCATACGCTTCTGGAGTTCCGACTTCAACAGTTCGATATCCTCGCCCTTCTTGCCGATGACCACACCCGGACGCGAGCTATAAATCGTGATGCGCGCGTTCTTCGCCGGACGCTCGATAACGACGCGACCAACCGAAGCGTTTTTCAGCTTCTTCTTCAGGTACTCACGTACACCGATGTCTTCCTGCAACATCGCCGCGAAATTGTTGTTGTTCGCGTACCAACGCGACGCCCAATTGCGGCTGACGGCCAAACGGAAGCCAGTCGGATGAATTTTCTGTCCCATCGTATGACCCCTTAGTTACCGACCGTCACAGTGATGTGACAGGATTGCTTCTCGATGCGGTTACCGCGGCCTTTAGCGCGCGCGGTAAAACGCTTGAGCGAGGCAGCCTTGTCGATATAGATGCTCGTGATCTTGAGCTCATCGATATCGGCGCCTTCGTTGTGCTCCGCATTCGCGATCGCCGACAGCACGACCTTTTTCACGATTCCCGCAGCCTTCTTCGGCGAGAACGTCAGAACGTTCAGCGCCTTGTCGACCGGCAAACCGCGGATCTGGTCAGCCACAAGGCGCGTCTTCTGCGCCGAGATGCGGGCACCGCGATGAATTGCTTTCACTTCCATCATGAGCCCCTTATTTCTTAGCCTTCTTGTCGGCCGCGTGACCCTTGAACGTCCGGGTCAATGCGAACTCGCCAAGCTTGTGGCCGACCATGTTTTCCGAGATATACACCGGAACGTGTTGACGGCCGTTGTGCACGGCAATCGTCAAACCGATGAAATCCGGCAGAATCGTCGAACGACGCGACCAGGTTTTGATCGGCTTCTTATCCCGCGAAGCTGCAGCCGCCTCAACTTTCTTCAGCAAATGGGCGTCGCAGAACGGACCTTTTTTTACAGAACGTGCCATTGCCTACTCCTTAACGCTTGTGACGGCGCTGGACGATCATGCTCGTCGTGCGCTTGTTGCTGCGGGTACGATAACCCTTCGTCGGCGTGCCCCACGGGCTCACCGGGTCGCGACCTGCAGCCGTCTTGCCTTCACCACCACCGTGCGGGTGATCGACCGGGTTCATTGCAACGCCACGCACCGTCGGGCGGATACCGCGCCAGCGGTTTGCGCCAGCCTTACCGATTTGACGGAGGCTGTGCTCTTCGTTGCCAACTTCACCGATCGTCGCGCGGCACTCAACGTGCACACGGCGAATTTCACCCGAACGCAGGCGGACCTGTGCGTAGGTACCTTCACGAGCCAGCAGCATCGCCGACGTACCAGCCGAACGCGCCATTTGCGCGCCCTTGCCCGGCAGCATTTCGATGCAGTGAATCGTCGTACCGACCGGAATGTTGCGGATCGGCAGCGTGTTACCTGCGCGGATCGGAGCTTCCGAACCCGACATCAGTTGCTGACCCACCGTCACACCCTTCGGAGCGATGATGTACTTGCGCTCGCCGTCCGCGTACAGAACCAGCGCGATGTTCGCGCTACGGTTCGGATCGTACTCAAGACGTTCGACCTTGGCCGGAATGCCATCCTTCGTGCGACGGAAATCGACGACACGATAGTGATGCTTATGACCACCGCCCTTATGACGCGTGGTGATGTGACCGTTGTTGTTACGGCCGGCGATCGAGGATTGCGCGTCGAGCAGCGGTGCGAACGGCTTGCCCTTATGCAGATCCTTGTTGACCACCTTGACCATCGCGCGGCGACCCGGCGAAGTCGGCTTAACTTTAACGATTGCCATGATTACTTGGCCTCCGCTTCAAAGTTGATTTCCTGACCAGGCTTCAGGCAGACGTAGGCCTTCTTCACGTCCTTGCGCTTGCCCATGAAGCGGCCAAAGCGCTTTGCCTTGCCCTTCGAGACCAGCACGTTGACAGAATCGACTTCCACCTTGAACATCAGTTCAACAGCGGCCTTCACTTCCTGCTTCGTGGCATCCGGCGCGACTTCGAACACGACTTGCTCGTTCTTGTCGGCCACCAGCGTCGCCTTTTCGGAGATCACCGGCGCGAGCAGGACCTGCATCAAACGATGATCGTTCTTGCGAATCTCGCTCATGACAGCAACTCCTCGATCTGGGCGACCGCAGCCTTCGTGATCAGGATCTTCTTGAAGTAGATCAGCGACAGCGGGTCGGCGTAACGCGGCTCGACAACTGCCACATGGGCGAGGTTGCGCGACGCGAGGTACAGGTTTTCGTCAACCGTGTCGGTAATCACCAGCACGGATTCGAGACCCATCGCCTTGAATTTTTCGGCCAGCAGCTTCGTCTTCGGCGCTTCGAGCGTCAGCTCGTCAACCACCGAGATGCGGCCTTCGCGAGCCAGCTGCGAGAAGATCGAGCAGAGACCTGCGCGATGCATCTTCTTGTTAACCTTGTGCGAAAAGTTTTCTTCCGGCGAATTCGGGAAGATACGGCCACCGCCGCGCCACAACGGGCTCGACGACATACCGGCACGGGCGCGACCCGTGCCCTTTTGACGCCACGGCTTCTTGGTCGTGTGCTTGACTTGCTCACGGTCCTTCTGCGCGCGGTTACCGCTACGGGCGTTAGCCTGGTAGGCCACCACAACCTGGTGAATCAGGGCTTCGTTGTAATCACGGCCGAACACGACGTCCGACGCGCTAACAGCTGCGCCTTCCTGACCATTGGCATTCAGGAGCTTAAGTTCCATTATTTCGCTCCTTTCACGGCGCGCGTCTTCACGGCCGGCGTCACGAAAACCTTGCCGCCCTTAGCACCCGGAACGGCACCCTTGACCAGCAACAGCTTGCGGTCGGCGTCGATACGAGCGATTTCGAGGTTTTGCACGGTTACCGTATCGTCACCCATGTGACCGGTCATGCGCTTACCCGGGAAAACACGACCCGGATCCTGCGCCATACCGATCGAACCCGGCACGTTGTGCGAGCGCGAGTTACCGTGCGAGGCACGGCCGGATGCGAAGTTGTAACGCTTGATGGTACCGGCGTAGCCCTTACCGATCGACACGCCTTGCACGTCGACCTTTTGGCCTACTTCGAAGAGGTCGGGACCCACCACGGCGCCGTTCGACAACTCGGCAGCCTTAGCGGCATCAACCTGGAATTCTTTGAGGATTTCACCGGCTTGAACACCGGCTTTGGCGAGATGACCTGCCAGCGGCTTCGTCACGCGCGATGCACGGCGCGTACCGAATGCAACCTGAACGGCCGTATAGCCATCGGTTTCCACAGTCTTGATCTGCGTCACGCGGTTGTCGGACACGTCCAGAACGGTGACGGGAATCGAATCCCCTTCAGCCGTAAAGATACGGGTCATGCCAACCTTGCGACCTACGAGTCCAAGGCTCATCGTTTTCTCCATTCCCGACTGCGATTGGTCGGGGCTAATTTACAAAATGCCGGCGTTTTTCAAGCTGAAGCACACCGACTTTTTTGCGCAAATGCGCGAAAAGCCCACTATTATAGCGAGGCTTTTCGTTTTCCGCAAGCAATCAATGACTTAGCGACGCCCAGCGGACCGGGCATCGCCGCAAAGCCTTATTGCAGCTTGATTTCCACGTCTACGCCAGCCGGCAGATCGAGCTTCATCAGTGCGTCGACGGTCTTGTCCGTCGGGTCAACGATGTCCATCAGGCGCTGGTGAGTGCGGATTTCGAGCTGGTCGCGCGACGTCTTGTTGACGTGCGGCGAACGCAGGATGTCGAAACGTTGAATACGGGTCGGCAGGGGCACCGGACCACGAACGATTGCGCCAGTCCGCTTTGCCGTGTCGACAATTTCAGCTGCCGATTGATCGATCAGGCGATAGTCGAAAGCCTTCAGGCGAATGCGGATTTTCTGGTTCTGCATGACAATTCCTTGGAAAGAGCGAGGCGATGTTGCATCGCCAAATATAAAAAGAACGTAGGGCCGGACACCCACTGAGGGCGGGCGCCCGACCCCGGGCACCTTTACTGCAAATTACTGCAACCGTGAACCCTCGATTTTACTCGAGAATCTTGGCCACGACACCTGCGCCGACGGTACGGCCACCTTCACGGATGGCGAAGCGCAGACCTTCTTCCATCGCGATCGGGTTGATCAGCTTCACCGTGATCGACACGTTGTCGCCCGGCATCACCATTTCCTTGTCCTTCGGCAGCTCGATCGAGCCCGTCACGTCCGTCGTACGGAAGTAGAACTGCGGACGGTAGTTGTTGAAGAACGGCGTGTGACGACCGCCTTCGTCCTTGCTCAGCACGTACACTTCGGCCGTGAAATGCGTGTGCGGGTTGATCGAACCCGGCTTGGCCAGCACCTGGCCACGCTCCACGTCTTCACGCTTCGTGCCGCGCAGCAGGATACCCACGTTGTCGCCCGCCTGACCCTGGTCGAGCAGCTTGCGGAACATTTCCACGCCCGTGCACGTCGTCTTCACCGTCGGCTTGATACCCACAATCTCGATTTCTTCGCCGACCTTCACCACACCGCGCTCAACCCGACCCGTCACCACCGTGCCACGACCCGAGATCGAGAACACGTCTTCCACCGGCATCAGGAATGCGCCGTCCACTGCGCGCTCCGGCGTCGGGATGTACGTATCCAGCGCGTCGGCCAGGTTCATGATCGCCACTTCGCCCAGCTCGCCCTTGTCGCCTTCCAGCGCCAGCTTGGCCGAACCCTTGATGATCGGCGTGTCGTCGCCCGGGAAGTCGTACTTCGACAGAAGTTCGCGAACTTCCATCTCGACGAGCTCCAGCAGCTCAGCGTCGTCCACCATGTCGCACTTGTTCAGGAACACGATGATGTACGGAACGCCAACCTGACGTGCCAGCAGGATGTGCTCACGCGTTTGCGGCATCGGGCCGTCAGCGGCCGAGCACACCAGGATTGCGCCGTCCATCTGCGCGGCGCCCGTGATCATGTTCTTCACATAGTCAGCGTGGCCCGGGCAGTCAACGTGCGCGTAGTGGCGGTTCGCCGTTTCGTACTCGACGTGTGCCGTGTTGATCGTGATGCCGCGCGCCTTTTCTTCCGGCGCCGCGTCGATCTGGTCATACGCCTTCGCTTCCCCGCCGAACTTCGCGGTCAGCACCGTCGTGATCGCTGCCGTCAGCGTGGTCTTGCCGTGGTCAACGTGACCGATCGTGCCGACGTTCACGTGCGGCTTGGTCCGTTCGAATTTACCTTTAGCCATGTTTCTCTTCTTTCAAAAAGTTAATCGTTGAATGACTTGCCGCGCGCTTACTTCGACTTCGCGTTGATGATTGCTTCCGACACGTTGCGCGGTGCTTCCGAATAATGCTTGAACTCCATCGTGTACGTTGCACGACCTTGGCTCAGCGAACGCAGCGACGTCGAGTAGCCAAACATTTCCGACAGCGGCACTTCGGCGCGAACAATCTTGCCGCCGCCAATCATGTCTTCCATGCCCTGAACAATACCGCGACGGCCCGAAAGATCGCCCATCACGTTGCCCATGTAGTCTTCCGGCGTTTCGACTTCCACAGCCATCATCGGTTCGAGGATGACCGGGCTTGCCTTGCGCATTGCTTCCTTGAACGCCATCGAACCGGCCATGCGGAACGCGTTTTCGTTCGAGTCAACATCGTGGTACGAACCGAACGTCAGGTGAACCTTCACGTCAACGACCGGGAAGCCTGCCAGCACGCCAGCCTTCAGCGTTTCCTGGATACCCTTGTCGACTGCCGGGATGTATTCACGCGGAATCACGCCGCCCTTGATCTCGTCCAGGAACTCGTAGCCCTTGCCTTGCTCGTTCGGCTCGAGCGTGATGACCGCGTGACCGTACTGGCCGCGACCACCCGACTGCTTGACGAACTTACCGTCAACGTCTTCCGCCTTGCCGCGAATCGTCTCGCGGTAAGCCACCTGCGGCTTGCCGACAGTCGCTTCGACGCCGAATTCGCGCTTCATCCGGTCAACCAGAATTTCGAGGTGGAGCTCGCCCATGCCCGAAATAATAGTTTGACCCGATTCTTCGTCCGTTTGCACGCGGAACGACGGATCTTCCTGAGCCAGGCGGTTCAGTGCCAGGCCCATCTTTTCCTGGTCGGGCTTCGTCTTCGGCTCAACAGCCTGCGAAATCACCGGCTCCGGGAAAATCATGCGTTCGAGCACGATCGGGCTCTGCGGATCGCACAGCGTGTCGCCAGTCGTTGCGTCTTTCAGGCCGACTGCAGCAGCGATGTCGCCTGCGCGGACTTCCTTGATTTCTTCACGCTGGTTTGCGTGCATCTGCAGAATACGACCCAGACGTTCCTTCTTGTCCTTCGTCGCGTTCAGCACCGTGTCTCCCGAATTCACAACGCCCGAGTACACACGGAAGAAGATCAGCTGGCCGACGAACGGGTCGGTCATGATCTTGAATGCCAGTGCCGAGAACTTTTCGTCGTCAGCAGCGCGGCGCTCACCCTGTTCACCGTTTTCCAGCTCGCCGGTAACCGGCGGGATGTCGATCGGCGACGGCAGGAAGTCGAGCACGGCGTCCAGCATCCGTTGCACACCCTTGTTCTTGAACGCGGTACCGCAAAGCATCGGCTGGATTTCGCAAGCGATCGTACGGTCGCGCAGACCCTTGACGATTTCCTCTTCGGTCAGCTCGCCCTCTTCGAGGTACTTGTTCATCAGCTCTTCGCTCGATTCAGCCGCGGCCTCGACCATCTTTTCACGCCACTCGTTGCACGTGTCAACGAGTTCAGCCGGGATTTCTTCGTACGAGAACTTCGTGCCCTGGGACGCGTCATCCCAAATGATCGCCTTCATCTTCAGCAGATCGACCACGCCCGTGAACGTTTCTTCGGCGCCGATAGGCACCACAACCGGAACCGGGTTCGCCTTCAGACGCAGCTTGAGCTGGTCGTAGACCTTGAAGAAGTTCGCACCGGTACGATCCATCTTGTTGATGAACGCGAGACGGGGAACCTTGTACTTGTTAGCCTGACGCCACACAGTTTCCGACTGCGGCTGCACGCCGCCCACTGCGCAGTAAACCATGCATGCACCGTCGAGCACGCGCATCGAACGCTCGACTTCAATCGTGAAGTCAACGTGGCCCGGGGTGTCGATGATGTTGATGCGGTGCTCGGCGCGGTCGCCAGCCATACCTTTCCAGAAGGCCGTGGTAGCAGCCGACGTGATGGTAATGCCGCGTTCCTGCTCCTGCTCCATCCAGTCCATGGTGGCAGCGCCGTCGTGAACTTCACCAATCTTATGGTTCACGCCGGTATAGAACAGAATGCGCTCGGTCGTCGTCGTTTTGCCGGCGTCGATGTGAGCGCTAATACCGATATTGCGGTAGCGCTCGATAGGTGTCTTGCGAGCCACTTTGATCCTCTATGGGGATAACGCGATGCGAGAAAGACCCATCGCGCTGTAACACAAACGGGCGAGGCGCTTTATAAGCGCACCCGCCCGGAATTTCTTGCCGATTTCTTCCGCTAACCCGGGATCGGGCAGCTTAGAAACGGAAGTGCGAGAACGCCTTGTTGGCTTCTGCCATCCGGTGAACTTCGTCGCGCTTCTTCATCGCGCCGCCACGGCCTTCGGCCGCTTCGGAGAGTTCACCTGCCAGACGCAGGGCCATCGACTTCTCACTGCGCTTCTTCGCAGCTTCGCGCAACCAACGCATCGCCAATGCCATACGACGCGACGGACGCACTTCGACCGGAACCTGATAGTTCGCACCACCAACGCGACGGCTCTTCACTTCGACCACCGGCTTCACGTTGTTGAGCGCTACCGTGAACACTTCCAGCGGGTCCTTGCCACCCTTGGTCTGGATCTGTTCAAAAGCGCCGTACACGATACGCTCGGCAACCGACTTCTTGCCGGAGAGCATCAGCACGTTCATGAACTTGGCTACATCTACGTTACCGAACTTCGGATCCGGCAACACTTCCCGCTTGGGGACTTCGCGACGACGCGGCATGTTTCTTCCTTTAACTTTTTCAGTTGGAGCTATTTTTAGCCCCGCGGCCACCAACTAACCCGATTCATCTCTTACGACTTACCAGCCCGGTCGGGTGACCACTTACTCGACAGCACCGGCGATTCCGGCACCACCGCTAATACCGCCTTTGCAGGCGACCTGAAACGACTGACCGGCTAATTACTTGCCAGCCTTGGCGCGCTTGGCACCGTACTTCGAACGAGCCTGCTTACGATCCTTGACGCCCTGGGTGTCCAGCGAGCCGCGAACCATGTGGTAACGCACACCCGGCAAGTCCTTCACACGACCGCCGCGAATCAGCACGACCGAGTGTTCCTGCAGGTTGTGGCCTTCACCACCAATGTACGAAATGACTTCGAAGCCGTTCGTCAGGCGCACCTTGGCGACCTTACGAAGTGCCGAGTTCGGCTTCTTCGGCGTCGTGGTGTACACGCGAGTGCACACGCCGCGACGCTGGGGGCAGTCCTGCAAAGCCGGGCTCTTGCTCTTCACTGTTTCGGAAGCGCGGCCTTTGCGAACCAGTTGATTGATGGTTGGCATTGTTTATTCCTGAAATTGAACAAAATCGACGCAAATCTTTCTGGGCAAAGCAGAAACGATTGCGCATCGAACTTCCGGATCCGATTGCCAGCGTGCGAGCTCATCTTGCTTTGACCCGCGCGGCGGCATTCCAAGAACCGGAACCTAGCATAATATTCCGAAAAGACTAAGTGAGTCAATAGCTTGCGAGGTCTCGAAGCCCCGACTGACTCTGTAATGCCTAGTCGGCACCGACCACTTCGAGCAATTCCCAACCGAAGCGGTCCAGTTTGCGCGCACCCATGCCCGGAATGCCGCGCAAGGTCTCGATGGAATCGGGGCCGTTGCGGGCAATTTCCGCCAAAGTCGCGTCGTGGAAGATGACGTAGGCCGGCACGCCGTCGGTCTTCGCCGTCTCGGTGCGCCAGGCACGCAGACGGTCCCAGCGGGCGCGCTCGCGCGGCCCCATGCCGATCGTCGGATCCGCGCGCTCACTGGTTCGGCCAGACGACTGGCGGGTACGCGTCGGCTTCACATAGCGGCGCATCGTGACGTTCTGCTCGCTCTTGAGTACCGCTTTGCTGGCCTCGGTGAGCACCAGCGAGCCGAAGCCCTCATGGTCGACCGTCAGGTACCCGAACGCGACGAGCTGGCGGAAGATGGCGCGCCATTCCGGCTCGCCCAGCGCAGCGCCTATTCCGAAGGTGGTCAACTTTTCATGACCGCGTTGCAAGATCTTTTCGCTGCGGTTGCCACGCAAGATGTCGATCAGATGGCCGGCGCCGAAGTGGAAACCACTCGCCCGTTGCGCGCGGAACACGCAGGACAGCGCCATTTGCGCCTCCCGCGTTGCATCCCAGGTGTCGGGCGGTTCAAGACAGGTATCGCAATTGCCGCAGGGTTTGCTCGATTCACCAAAATAGTTAAGCAGACGCACCCGGCGGCATGTCGCCGCTTCGCACAAGCCAAGCAGCGCGTCGAGTTTACCGGTCTGCACGCGCTTATGCGCATCGTCGGCGTCCGATTCGTCGATCATCTTGCGCTGCTGCACGACGTCGCCGAGGCCGTAGGCCATCCATGCGTTCGCCGGCATGCCGTCGCGGCCCGCGCGGCCCGTTTCCTGGTAGTAGCCTTCGACGCTTTTCGGTAAATCCAGGTGAGCGACAAAACGCACATCCGGCTTGTCGATGCCCATACCAAACGCGATCGTCGCGCACATGACGATGCCTTCCTCGCGCTGGAACATCTCCTGGTGCTTCTGGCGAATCTCGAACTCCATGCCAGCGTGATACGGCAGCGCACGCATGCCCTTCTCTTTCAGCCACTCGGCCGTTTCTTCCACCTTGCGACGTGACAGGCAATACACGACGCCGGCGTCGGTCGTGCCGTCGGGCCTGGAATGCTCGGCGCGGATGAAATCGAGCAATTGCGTCCGCGCATTGTCCTTTTCGACGATCCGGTAGCGGATATTCGGGCGGTCGAAACTGGAGACGAAAACCCGCGCATCGTCGAGCGCGAGGCGGTGGATGATTTCATCGCGCGTGATGGCGTCAGCGGTAGCCGTAAGCGCGATGCGAGGCACGTTCGGAAAACGTTCGTGCAACACCGACAGCTGAATGTACTCAGGGCGGAAGTCGTGCCCCCATTGCGAAACGCAGTGCGCTTCGTCGATCGCAAACAAGCCGATGCGCGTGCGCTCGAGCAGTTCCTGGAAGCGCGACGTCATCAGCCGCTCGGGAGCCACATACAGCAGATCGATCTCGCCTTCGCGCAATGCACGCTCAGTCGCGGCGGCCTCCGGGCCAGACAAGGTCGAATTCAGATACGCCGCGCGCACGCCGACTTCCTTGAGCGCAGCAACCTGATCCTGCATCAGCGCGATCAACGGCGACACCACGATCCCCGCGCCCAGCCCTGCCTCGCGCCGCACCAGCGACGGAATCTGGTAGCACAGCGATTTGCCGCCGCCCGTCGGCATCAACACGAGGCAATCGCCGCCGCCGGCGACATGTTCGACAATCTCCCCCTGTTGCCCTCTGAACGCGGGGTAACCGAAGACTTCGTTGAGGATTTCGAGCGAACGGGACATGAATTTGAAAGAGGACAGCGTATTGCCGGTGACACGAATTTTACCAACGCATTCGTGCTACGCCCGCGCTTTCCGACAACGTTAGCCAATTGGCCTACAAAACCGCTCAAAGGTGCGTCAAAAGCGACTGTGGTGCGCGGGACAGGAGTAACTGCTAAAGCACTGACTGCTGTCGATAAAAAAAAGCCGCTCAGTCGAAACTGAGCGGCTTCTGGCTTACGAGCCCAAGCGGCTTGCGCCGCCAGAACTTATTCGCCTGAGTGTTGCTGTTCGGCGGCCGGGGTTTCCGGCGTACCGAATTCGAACGACTCTTCCGCGGCGATCTGATCGAAACGCTCGCGGTCGGACAGTTCCTTGCTCTTGCGTGCCTTGTGGAACGCGAGACCCGTACCGGCCGGAATCAGACGGCCAACGATCACGTTTTCCTTCAGACCGCGCAGGTCGTCGCGCTTGCCCATAATCGCCGCTTCGGTCAGCACGCGGGTCGTTTCCTGGAACGATGCCGCAGAGATGAACGAGTCGGTCGACAGCGACGCCTTCGTAATACCGAGCAAGACGTTTTCGTACGTTGCCGGACGCTTGTCTTCCGCGATCATACGGTCGTTCTCGTCGAGCATATCCGACCGCTCGACCTGTTCGCCCGGGATGAAACGCGTATCGCCGTTGTCCGTAATCTGCACGCGGCGCAGCATCTGACGAACAATCACTTCAATGTGCTTGTCGTTGATCTTCACGCCCTGCAGACGGTACACGTCCTGCACTTCGTCCACGATGTAACGCGACAGCGCTTCGACGCCCTGCAGACGCAGGATGTCGTGCGGATCGGCCGGCCCGTCGACAATCATTTCGCCCTTGTTGACGACCTGACCATCGTGCACCAGAACCTGCTTTTCCTTCGCGATCAGGAACTCGTGCTGGTTGCCCTCGAGGTCCGTGATAACGAGACGCTGCTTGCCCTTCGTGTCCTTACCGAACGACGTGGTACCCGTGACTTCCGCCAGGATACCTGCGTCCTTCGGCGAACGTGCTTCGAACAGTTCCGCCACACGCGGCAGACCGCCGGTAATGTCACGCGTCTTCTGCGATTCGGTCGGGATACGTGCGAGCACTTCACCCACCTGCACCTGCTGACCATCCTTCACGGTGATCAGAGCGCCGACCTGGAAGCCGATCTGCACCGAGTGCTCGGTGTTCGGGATCTTGACTTCTTCACCGCTCGCATCCAGCAGCTTGACCTGCGGACGCACCGTCTTCGAAGCTTGCGAACCGCGGCGCTTCACGTCGATCACGACCAGCGTCGAGAGACCCGTCACATCGTCGATCTGCTTGGCAACCGTCACGCCTTCTTCGACGTTTTCGAACTTCACCGTACCACCGTACTCGGTGATGATCGGACGCGTCATCGGATCCCACGTTGCCAGTTGCGTGCCGGCCTTGATCTGCGCGCCGTCCAGTTGCAACAGCGTCGCGCCGTACGGCACCTTGTGACGCTCACGCTCACGGCCGTGGTCGTCGGTGATCATCGCTTCGCCCGAACGCGAGATGACGATCTGCTCGCCCTTCGCATTCGTGACGTAACGCATCGTCGACGTGAAACGAACCGTACCGTTCGACTTGGCTTCGATCGACGAGGCCACTGCCGCACGCGATGCCGCACCACCGATGTGGAACGTACGCATCGTCAACTGCGTGCCCGGTTCACCGATCGACTGAGCAGCGATCACACCCACTGCCTCGCCGACGTTGACCGAGGAGCCGCGGCCCAGGTCGCGACCGTAGCAGGCTGCGCACAGACCGTAACGCGTTTCGCAAGTCAGCGGCGTACGCACGCGTACTTCGTCGATGCCGAGGCGTTCGATTTCTTCGACCGCGTCTTCGTCGAGCAACGTGCCTGCTTCGTACAGCGTTTCCTGCGATTCCGGATTGACGACGTCAGCCACCGCCACACGACCGAGGATACGGTCACGCAGGGCTTCGACGACTTCACCGCCTTCAACCAACGCCTTCATGGCGACGCCGTTCGACGTACCGCAATCGTCTTCGACCACCACCAGATCCTGCGTCACGTCCACCAGACGGCGCGTCAGGTAACCCGAGTTTGCCGTCTTCAGTGCCGTATCAGCCAGACCCTTCCGTGCACCGTGGGTCGAGATGAAGTACTGCAACACGTTCAGGCCTTCGCGGAAGTTCGCCGTAATCGGCGTCTCGATGATCGAGCCGTCCGGCTTCGCCATTAGGCCACGCATACCGGCCAGCTGACGAATCTGAACTGCGGAACCGCGAGCACCCGAGTCAGCCATCATGTAGATGGAGTTGAACGACTCCTGACGCGTCTGGTTGCCGTCGCGATCGACCACCGGCTCCGTCGAGAGCTGTTCCATCATCGCCTTGCCTACCGCTTCCGACGTTGCCGACCAGATGTCGACCACGTTGTTGTAGCGTTCTTGTGACGTGACGAGACCCGACATGTACTGACGGTCGTATTCCTTCACCTTCTTCGCGGCGTCGCCGACGATGGTTTCCTTCTGCGGCGGCACGAGCATGTCGTCCACGCAGATCGAGATACCAGCGCGCGTTGCCAGACGGAAACCCGACTGCATCAACTGGTCGGCGAAAATCACCGTTTCACGCAGACCGCACTTGCGGAATGCGGTGTTGATCAGACGCGAGATTTCCTTCTTCTTCAGCGGCTTGTTCAGCACCGAGAACGGCAGTCCCGGCGGCAGAATTTCCGACAGGATCGAACGGCCGACGGTCGTCGCATACAGCGTGATCTTCGGCACGAACTTCGGCGCACCTTCCGACTTGTCTTCGTTGTGGACCATTTCGGTGATCCGAACGTTGACGCGCGAAGCGAGCTCGACTTCCTTGTTCTCGTATGCACGCAGCGCTTCCGAGACGCCGGTGAACGTCAGGCCTTCGCCCTTGGCGTTCACAGCTTCGCGGGTCGCGTAGTACAGGCCGAGCACGATATCCTGCGACGGCACGATCGACGGATCGCCGTTAGCCGGGAACAGGACGTTGTTCGACGCCAGCATCAGCGTGCGCGCTTCCATCTGCGCTTCGAGCGACAGCGGCACGTGCACAGCCATCTGGTCACCGTCGAAGTCGGCGTTAAACGCCGCGCAAACGAGCGGGTGCAGCTGGATTGCCTTACCTTCGATCAGCACCGGCTCGAAAGCCTGAATGCCAAGACGGTGAAGCGTCGGCGCACGGTTCAGCATGACCGGATGCTCGCGGATCACCTCTTCCAGGATGTCCCACACCACCGGCGTCTGGTTCTCGACTTCCTTCTTCGCAGCCTTGATGGTGGTAGCGACACCCATCACTTCGAGCTTGTTGAAGATGAACGGCTTGAACAGTTCGAGCGCCATCAGCTTCGGCAGGCCGCACTGATGCAGCTTGAGCGTCGGGCCGACCACGATCACCGAACGGCCCGAGTAGTCCACACGCTTACCGAGCAGGTTCTGACGGAAACGACCGCCCTTACCCTTGATCATGTCAGCGAGCGACTTCAACGGACGCTTGTTCGCGCCGGTCATCGCCTTACCACGACGGCCGTTATCGAGCAGCGAATCGACGGCTTCCTGCAGCATCCGCTTTTCGTTGCGGACGATGATTTCAGGCGCCTTCAGTTCGAGCAGACGCTTCAACCGGTTGTTACGGTTGATCACGCGGCGATACAGGTCGTTCAGGTCCGACGTCGCGAAACGGCCGCCGTCCAGCGGCACCAGCGGACGCAGTTCCGGCGGCAGCACCGGCAGCACTTCGAGCACCATCCAGTCAGGCTTGATGCCCGAACGCTGGAAGGCCTCGAGCACCTTCAGGCGCTTCGCGTACTTCTTGATCTTCGCTTCCGAACCCGTGTTCTTAAGTTCGGTGCGCAGCATCTCGACCTGTTCGTCGATGTTGATCGCGCGCAGCAGTTCGCGCACGCCTTCCGCGCCCATTTCGGCACGGAATTCGTCACCGTACTCTTCGACCTTGTTGTAGTAATCCTCTTCCGTCATGATCTGCCGCGCTTTCAGCGGCGTCATGCCCGGATCGATCACCACATAGGCTTCGAAGTACAGCACGCGTTCGATGTCGCGCAGCGTCATGTCGAGCACCATGCCCAGACGCGACGGCAGCGACTTCAGGAACCAGATGTGCGCAACCGGCGAGGCCAGTTCGATGTGGCCCATCCGTTCGCGGCGCACCTTCGCCAGCGTGACTTCAACGCCGCACTTCTCGCAGATCACGCCACGGTGCTTCAGGCGCTTGTACTTGCCGCACAGGCATTCGTAGTCCTTGATCGGCCCGAAAATCTTCGCGCAGAACAAGCCATCACGTTCCGGCTTGAATGTCCGGTAGTTGATGGTTTCCGGCTTCTTCACTTCACCGAACGACCACGAACGGATCTTGTCCGGCGACGCCAGACCGATCTTGATTGCATCAAAAACTTCTTCTTGTTGGACTTGCTTGAATAGATCGAGCAGAGCTTTCATTGCCTTCTCTCCGTAGTCCGATTAGTTGCGGTCGAGGTCGATATCGATACCGAGCGAGCGGATTTCCTTCACCAACACGTTGAAGGATTCCGGCATGCCTGCATCGATCACGTGATCGCCCTTGACCAGGTTCTCATAGACCTTGGTCCGGCCAGTCACGTCGTCCGACTTCACCGTCAGCATTTCCTGCAGCACGTACGATGCGCCGTACGCTTCGAGCGCCCACACTTCCATTTCACCGAAACGCTGGCCACCAAACTGCGCCTTACCGCCCAACGGCTGCTGCGTCACGAGCGAGTACGGGCCCGTGGAACGCGCGTGCATCTTGTCGTCGACCAAGTGGTGCAGTTTCAGGTAGTGCATGTAGCCGACCGTGACCGTACGCTCGAACATCTCGCCCGTGCGACCGTCGTACAGGCGGACCTGGTTCTTCGACGGCGTCATGCCGAGGTTCTTCGCGATGTCGTCCGGGAAGGCCAGATCCAGCGCGCGCGACATTTCTTCTTCCGTCGCACCGTCGAACACCGGCGTGGCAAACGGAACGCCTTCGCGCAAGTTCTTCGCCAGTTCGACGATTTCGTCGTCCGTGAAGCTGTCCAGCTCTTCAGCGCGGCCCGACTCGTTGTAGATCTTGGTCAGGAATGCGCGCAGTTCTTCGATCTTCGCCTGACGCTGCAGCATTTCGCCGATACGCCAGCCGAGACCCTTCGCGGCCCAACCCAGATGCACTTCGAGAACCTGGCCCACGTTCATCCGCGACGGCACGCCGAGAGGATTCAGCACGACGTCAGCCGGACGGCCATCGGCCATGTACGGCATGTCTTCGATCGGAACGATCTTCGACACCACACCCTTGTTACCGTGACGGCCGGCCATCTTGTCGCCAGGCTGCAGACGACGCTTCACAGCCAGATACACCTTGACCATCTTCAGCACGCCCGGCGGCAGTTCATCGCCCTGGGTGAGCTTCTTACGCTTTTCTTCGAACGCCAGGTCGAACTGGTGACGCTTCTGTTCGATCGAGTCCTTGATGGCTTCGAGCTGCGCCGCTGCTTCTTCGTCCGCGAGGCGGATGTCGAACCAGTGATAGTGATCCAGATCTTGCAGGTAAGCCTGGTCGATCTTCGTACCCTTCGCGAGCTTCTTCGGGCCACCGTTGGCAACCTTGCCGTCCAGCATACGTGCGAGACGCTGGAACGCGTCGCCTTCCACGATACGCAACTGGTCGTTCAGGTCGAGGCGATAGCGCTTCAGTTCATCGTCGATGATCTGCTGGGCACGCTTGTCGCGCTGGATGCCTTCACGGGTGAACACTTGCACGTCGATGACCGTGCCGCTCATGCCCGACGGCACGCGCAGCGACGTATCCTTCACGTCCGAAGCCTTTTCACCGAAGATCGCGCGCAGCAGCTTTTCTTCCGGCGTCAGCTGGGTTTCACCCTTCGGCGTTACCTTACCGACCAGCACGTCGCCTGCTTCGACTTCAGCGCCGATGTAGACGATGCCCGACTCATCGAGACGGCCGAGTTGTACTTCGGCCAGGTTCGAGATGTCGCGCGTGATTTCTTCCGGTCCAAGCTTCGTATCGCGAGCAACGACGTTCAGTTCTTCGATGTGGATCGAGGTGTAGCGGTCGTCAGCAACCACCTTCTCCGAGATCAAGATCGAGTCTTCGAAGTTGTAGCCGTTCCACGGCATGAACGCGACCAGCATGTTCTGGCCGAGAGCCAGTTCGCCGAGATCGGTCGATGCACCGTCAGCCAGCACGTCGCCACGCGACACGATGTCGCCGACCTTCACGATCGGACGCTGGTTGATGTTCGTGTTCTGGTTCGAACGCGTGTACTTGATCAGGTTGTAGATGTCCACGCCGACGTCGCCAGCAGCGGCTTCATCGTCGTTCACGCGGATCACCATACGGCCTGCGTCGACGTAATCCACCACGCCACCGCGGAATGCCTGAACCGTCGTACCCGAGTCAACTGCCACCGTACGCTCGATACCCGTACCGACCACGGCCTTTTCAGGACGCAGACACGGCACAGCCTGACGTTGCATGTTCGAACCCATCAATGCGCGGTTCGCGTCATCGTGCTCGAGGAACGGAATCAGCGAAGCAGCGACCGAAACGATCTGCGACGGCGCCACGTCCATGTACTGGATGCGGTCCGGCGTAACCATCAGCGTTTCGCCTGCTTCACGCGACGACACCAGCTCGTCGGTCAGCGAGCCGTCAGCAGCCACGGCCGCGTTCGCCTGAGCGATCACGTAACGGCCCTCTTCGATCGCCGACAGATAGTCGATCTGATCCGTCACCTTGCTGTCCACAACCTTGCGATACGGCGTTTCGAGGAAGCCGTATTCGTTCAGGTGCGCGTACAGAGCCAGCGAGTTGATCAGGCCGATGTTCGGACCTTCCGGCGTTTCAATCGGGCACACACGGCCATAGTGGGTCGGGTGCACGTCGCGGACTTCAAAGCCAGCGCGCTCACGAGTCAAACCGCCCGGGCCAAGAGCCGAAACACGGCGCTTGTGGGTGATTTCCGACAGCGGGTTGGTCTGGTCCATAAACTGCGACAGCTGCGACGAACCGAAGAACTCGCGGATCGCCGACGAAATCGGCTTCGAGTTGATCAGGTCGTGCGGCATCAGGTTTTCGCTTTCAGCCTGACCCAGACGTTCCTTCACCGCACGTTCCACACGCACGAGACCGGCGCGGAACTGGTTCTCCGCCAATTCGCCGACGCAACGCACACGACGATTGCCCAAGTGGTCGATGTCGTCCACTTCGCCCTTGCCGTTACGCAGCTCGACCAGGATCTTGATCGTGGCGAGGATGTCGTCGTCTTGCAGCGTCATCGGGCCGACGATTTCGTCGCGACCGACACGGCGGTTGAACTTCATACGACCCACCTTGGACAGGTCGTATGCGTCTTCACTGTAGAACAGACGGTTGAACAGCGCCTCGACCGCTTCTTCGGTCGGCGGTTCGCCCGGACGCATCATGCGGTAGATCGCGATGCGAGCGGCCATCTTGTCGGCGGTTTCGTCGATACGCAGCGTCGAGGAGATGTACGGACCTTGATCGAGATCGTTCGTGTAGAGCGTCTGGATGTCCTTGATCTTCGCTTCGCGCAGCTTTTCGAGGACGGTTTCCGTGATTTCGTCGTTCGCGTTGGCGATGACTTCACCGGTGTCGCCGTCAACGACGTTCTTCGCCAGCGTACGGCCGAGCAGATAGTCTTCCGGCACCGAGATGAACTTCGTCTTCGCGTTTTCGAGGTCACGAATGTGCTTGGCGTTGATCCGCTTGTCCTTCTGGACGATCACGTTGCCGTCACGGTCCGAAATGTCGAAGCGCGCGACTTCACCACGCAGACGCTCCGGCACGAATTCCATCTGCGCGCCTTCCGGCATCAGCGTGAAATTGTCGAACACGAAGAAGTTAGCGAGGATCTGTTCCGGCGTCAGGCCAATGGCCTTGAGCAGAATCGTGACCGGCATCTTACGGCGGCGGTCGACGCGGAAATACAGCACGTCCTTCGGGTCGAATTCGAAGTCGAGCCACGAACCACGGTAAGGAATGATACGTGCCGAGAACAGCAGCTTGCCCGAGCTATGCGTCTTGCCCTTGTCGTGTTCGAAGAACACGCCAGGCGAGCGGTGCAGCTGCGAAACGATCACGCGTTCCGTGCCGTTGATGACGAACGAACCAGTCGGCGTCATGAGCGGAATTTCGCCCATATACACTTCCTGTTCCTTCACTTCCTTGACGACCGGCTTGCTCGGCGATTCCTTATCGAGCAGCACCAGGCGCACTTTCGCGCGCAGCGCTGAGCAGTACGTCAAACCGCGCTGCTGACATTCCTTGATGTTGAATGCCGGCGGCGACAGCATGTAGCTGACGAACTCTAGACGGGCGAAGCCGTTGTGAGAAACAATGGGGAAAACGGACGTAAACGCCGCTTGCAGGCCTTCCGGCTTGCGTTGCGTCGAAGACGTGTCGGCTTGCAGAAACGTGCTGAATGATTCAAGCTGGGTAGCCAGCAGGAAAGGTACTTGGTGAACGATGGGGCGCTTCGCGAAACTCTTGCGAATGCGCTTCTTCTCGGTGAAGGAATATTGCATACGATCTCCGAATCACGGCGGGCATTGTTGTCGAGGCAGGATACCTTGATGAGACAACCCGAGTGTTCACCGACTGAGACCCGATGGCCGTCCGATGGCTTGAACGAGCCTAGAAGCTTGGTGGTTGGCCGCTACCAACCGCTGGCTGACGGCAGCGGATGCCTATGTTGCCCGCTACCCGACCAAACTTGCCTTCTGCAGTCGCTTCAGAAGACAAAGAAAAACGCCGGTCAATGCTGCCGAAAGGCGATTTTCTTTGGCTTCTAGGACTACGTTCTTACCGAAACAACCCGGCAAAAACGTAGCGCCCACAAAGCACAAAAAGGCCGGCGGTGGAAAACCGCCAGCCTTCGCACAGCGCGCCGAAAGTTACTTGATTTCAGCTTTCGCGCCGGCTTCTTCCAGCTTCTTCTTGGCTTCTTCAGCAGCAGCCTTGGGTACCGCTTCCTTAACAGGCTTCGGTGCGCCGTCGACCAGGTCCTTCGCTTCCTTCAGGCCGAGACCCGTCAGTTCACGAACAGCCTTAATGACCGAAACCTTGTTCGCGCCGACTTCCGTCAGGTTGACCGTGAATTCGGTTTGCTCTTCAGCAGCAGCTGCAGCGCCGCCGCCTGCCGGGCCTGCCACTGCAACAGCAGCTGCCGACACGCCAAACTTTTCTTCGAACGCCTTAACCAGCTCGTTCAGTTCCAGAACCGACATCGAGCTTACTGCTTCGAGGATGTCTTCTTTTGCGATTGCCATTTGAAATACTCCTAAATTGAATTCGGATACAGCCAGCGATCAATTACGCTCGACTGAAGTGCGTTAAGCAGCGGTTTCTTCGCCTTGTTTCTTTTCTGCCAGCGCGGCCAGAGCGCGCGCGAAGCCAGAAACAGGTGCCTGCATAACGTACAACAGCTTGGAGAGCAGTTCTTCGCGGCTCGGGATGTTTGCCAGCGCTTGCACGCCAGCCTTGTCCATCACCTTGCCTTCGTAGGAACCAGCCTTGATGATCAACTTGTCATTGCTCTTGCCGAAGTCGTTGACGACCTTGGCAGCAGCAATTGCATCTTCCGAGATGCCGTAGATCAGGGGGCCAGTCATCTGCTCTGCCAGCGAAGCAAACGGGGTACCTTCGACAGCGCGACGCGCCAGCGTGTTCTTCAACACGCGGAGGTACACCTGTTGCTCGCGCGCTTTCGCGCGCAGCTTGGTCAGATCGCCAACCGCGATTCCACGATACTCAGCAAGAACGACGGTCTGGGCTTTCGCGACTTGCGCGGCAACCTCAGCGACGACGGCCTGCTTGCTTTCTTTATTGAGTGGCACGGTTAACCTCCAGATTCGATACACGCAGCGTGCGCCTTGTGCATCGCGTTCAACAACGGCGTCCGACCAGTCAGGAGTATTTCGACCACGCGCTGTTCGCATTGCTGCGGACAACCCGCGGTTTCATCACCACAAAACCTTTTCGGGTTCGCCATCTGCGTTGGCTTTACATTAAGGGTCGGCCTACCTGCTGCTTTCCCGCCAACGGTCTTTGACAACCGGTCGTTCGATGCAGACTGCCATCTTGCGACCGCCCAAAGCCCTTAGAACCGCCTCGACTCACATCAAGGCGATGAATTTTCTTACTGTGCTGCGAGCGATGTCTGGTCGACGCGAACGCCAACACCCATCGTGCTCGACAACGCGACCTTACGCAGGTACACACCCTTGCTCGTTGCCGGCTTCGCCTTTTGCAGCGCTTCGACGAGAGCAGCCAGGTTGGTGCGCAGAGCCGTCGGCTCAAACGAAGCGCGACCAATGGTGGCGTGGATGATACCGGCCTTGTCGACGCGGAATTGCACCTGACCTGCCTTGGCGTTCTTCACAGCCGTCGCGACGTCCGGCGTCACGGTACCGACCTTCGGGTTCGGCATCAGGCCACGCGGGCCAAGGATCTGACCAAGCGTACCGACAACGCGCATCGTGTCCGGCGAAGCGATCACGATGTCGAAGTCCAGCTTGCCGGCCTTGACCTGTTCAGCCAGGTCTTCCATACCGACGATTTCCGCGCCTGCTGCACGAGCTTGCTCAGCCTTTTCGCCCTGAGCGAACACAGCGACGCGAACCGACTTGCCGGTACCGGCCGGCAGTACGACCGAGCCACGAACCACTTGATCCGACTTCTTCGCATCGATGCCGAGTTGCACAGCAACGTCGATCGATTCGTCGAATTTCGCGCTTGCGCACTCTTTCACGAGCGACAGCGCTTCGTCGATCGCGTACAGCTTCTGGCGATCAACCTTGTTTGCAAATGCTTGCAGACGCTTCGAAAGCTTAGCCATTTACACGCCCTCCACGGTGATGCCCATCGAGCGCGCGCTACCAGCGATCGTACGGACCGCTGCGTCCAGGTCAGCTGCCGTCAGATCGGGCATCTTGGCCTTGGCGATGTCTTCAGCTTGTGCGCGCGTGATCTTGCCGACCTTGTCGGTGTGCGGCTTTGCCGAACCCTTGTCGATCTTCGCTGCCTTCTTGATCAGAACCGTAGCCGGCGGCGTCTTCAGAACGAACGTGAAGCTCTTGTCCGCGAACGCAGTGATCACGACAGGAATCGGCAGACCCGGTTCCATTGCCTGAGTCTGCGCGTTGAACGCCTTGCAGAACTCCATAATGTTCAGGCCACGCTGACCCAGTGCCGGACCGACCGGCGGCGACGGATTGGCTTTACCTGCAGGAATCTGCAGTTTGATAAAGCCGATGATTTTCTTTGCCATGTTGAAAACCTCGTTGGAACGCCGCGCTGCTACATGCGGGCGTTCAGGTGAGTAGTAGCGCGCGTTCGCCGAAACCGGCTACTGACGCTCCTCAACGGCCATTACGCGGACCGTAAGCGCGAAATACGGAACGCGCCGTTAGGCGCGCTCCGCGGAATCTTCATTACAACTTTTCGACCTGACCAAATTCCAGCTCGACCGGCGTTGCGCGGCCGAAAATGGTGACAGACACGCGGACTCGCGACTTCTCGTAGTTCACTTCCTCGACGCTGCCGTTGAAATCCGTGAACGGGCCGTCCTTGACGCGAACCATCTCACCGACCTCGAACAGAGTCTTCGGACGCGGCTTCTCGACGCCTTCCTGCATCTGCGACATGATCTTCTCGACTTCCCGCGGGGAAATCGGGCTAGGACGATTGCGCGCACCGCCCACGAAACCGGTCACCTTTGCCGTGTTCTTCACGAGGTGCCACGTCTCGTCAGTCATTTCCATTTCCACAAGCACATAGCCCGGGAAGAAACGACGCTCGGTCACTGACTTGTGACCGCCTTTGACCTCTACGACTTCTTCAGTAGGCACGAGAATCTGGCCAAACTGGTCTTGCATGCCAGCACGTTCGATGCGCTCCTGAAGCGCACGTTGCACGCTCTTCTCCATACCGGAGTAGGCGTGCACGACGTACCAACGTTTTCCACTCGGGGATGCCGGAGTATCGCTCATATCATTTCCAACCCAGAATCGCCGAGAAAATCGCCCATTCTATGGACTTATCGCAAATCCACAGAAACACCGCCATGATGAACACAAAAGCGAACACCACGAGAGTTGTTTGCGTTGCCTCTTTACGAGTCGGCCAAACAACCTTGCGGACTTCTTTGTACGAGTCCTTGGCGAATGCGATGAAACCCTTACCGGGCGCGGAGAGAAGTCCGACTGCAACACCCGCGATGACGCCAACAGCCAAGGCAGCTCCGCGGACGTACCATTCCTGGCTACCGAGCCAGAAGAACCCCACGAACCCGGCCAAGACCAACAATACGCCCGCAGCGACCATCAGCTTGTCGCCGGAAGTATTTACAGTTTCGACGGAAGGATTCGCCATAACACCTTAACGAGCGCCACATACGGCGCGAGAGTTGGCAGGGGCAGAGGGAATCGAACCCCCAACCTTCGGTTTTGGAGACCGACGCTCTGCCAGTTGAGCTATACCCCTAAACCATTTTGGGGTTGACGACACCGCCAACCCCGAAACTTCTAATCCACGAGTACTGGCTGGCTTACTCGAGAATCTTGGCAACGACACCTGCGCCGACGGTACGGCCACCTTCACGGATGGCGAAGCGCAGACCTTCTTCCATCGCGATCGGGTTGATCAGCTTCACCGTGATCGACACGTTGTCGCCCGGCATCACCATTTCCTTGTCCTTCGGCAGCTCGATCGAGCCCGTCACGTCCGTCGTACGGAAGTAGAACTGCGGACGGTAGTTGTTGAAGAACGGCGTGTGACGACCGCCTTCGTCCTTGCTCAGCACGTACACTTCGGCCGTGAAGTGCGTGTGCGGGTTGATCGAACCCGGCTTGGCCAGCACCTGGCCACGCTCCACGTCTTCACGCTTCGTGCCGCGCAGCAGGATACCCACGTTGTCGCCCGCCTGACCCTGGTCGAGCAGCTTGCGGAACATTTCCACGCCCGTGCACGTCGTCTTCACCGTCGGCTTGATACCCACGATCTCGATTTCTTCGCCGACCTTCACCACACCGCGCTCAACCCGACCCGTCACCACCGTGCCACGACCCGAGATCGAGAACACGTCTTCCACCGGCATCAGGAATGCGCCGTCCACTGCACGCTCCGGCGTCGGGATGTACGTATCCAGCGCGTCGGCCAGGTTCATGATCGCCACTTCGCCCAGCTCGCCCTTGTCGCCTTCCAGCGCCAGCTTGGCCGAACCCTTGATGATCGGCGTGTCGTCGCCCGGGAAGTCGTACTTCGACAGAAGTTCGCGAACTTCCATCTCGACGAGCTCCAGCAGCTCAGCGTCGTCCACCATGTCGCACTTGTTCAGGAACACGATGATGTACGGAACGCCAACCTGACGTGCCAGCAGGATGTGCTCACGCGTTTGCGGCATCGGGCCGTCAGCGGCCGAGCACACCAGGATTGCGCCGTCCATCTGCGCGGCGCCCGTGATCATGTTCTTCACATAGTCAGCGTGGCCCGGGCAGTCAACGTGCGCGTAGTGGCGGTTCGCCGTTTCGTACTCGACGTGTGCCGTGTTGATCGTGATGCCGCGCGCCTTTTCTTCCGGCGCCGCGTCGATCTGGTCATACGCCTTCGCTTCCCCGCCGAACTTCGCGGTCAGCACCGTCGTGATCGCTGCCGTCAGCGTGGTCTTGCCGTGGTCAACGTGACCGATCGTGCCGACGTTCACGTGCGGCTTGGTCCGCTCAAACTTACCCTTGGCCATTTTCGACTCCTAAGAGGATTATCCGTACGTTGCGCCGCGCGCAAACAATCACTGAGTACTTCTGGTGCCCATGGGCAGGATCGAACTGCCGACCTCTCCCTTACCAAGGGAGTGCTCTACCACTGAGCCACATGGGCGCTACATCTTCGTTACTGGAGCGGGTGAAGGGAATCGAACCCTCATCGTAAGCTTGGAAGGCTTCTGCTCTACCATTGAGCTACACCCGCAAGGATCTCTTCGATTCCCAATCACTACTTCAGCGTGCATTCTGGTGGAGGAGGTTGGATTCGAACCAACGTAGGCGTAAGCCAACAGATTTACAGTCTGCCCCCTTTAGCCACTCGGGCACCCCTCCGCAGAGAACTGATGATTATGGGGGAAGAGCACTACAATGTCAAGTACCGCCTGACCGCCCAGAACCCCAAAGCCCTCACTTATAACCGTTTCCGTAAACGCAGAAACCCCACCGTTTGCGGGGTGGGGTTTCTGATGCTGCTAGGGAGCCTGACGATTACCTACTTTCACACGGGTAATCCGCACTATCATCGGCGTGGAGTCGTTTCACGGTCCTGTTCGGGATGGGAAGGGGTGGTACCGACACGCTATGGTCATCAGGCATGACTTGTTGCTGCACTGCTCATGGAGCAATACGGCCAATCGGGAAGAAGTAGTTTCTGGTGATGCTCACCAGCGGGAGCGTTCTGGGGTTGTGTTGTTTCTGGCACAACACTGATCACTCAACCGTGCGTTCTGCTACCCCCGTCTGGGGGTTCACACGCATCCCCTTCGGGGATCGGACCCGGGTAGGCGCTAAAGCGCCAACCCGGGTCGAGACACACCTGTTATAGGATCAAGCCTTACGGGCAATTAGTATCAGTTAGCTTAACGCATTACTGCGCTTCCACACCTGACCTATCAACGTCCTGGTCTTGAACGACCCTTCAAGGGGCTCGAAGCCCCGGGGATATCTCATCTTAAGGCGAGTTTCCCGCTTAGATGCTTTCAGCGGTTATCTCTTCCGAACATAGCTACCCGGCGATGCCACTGGCGTGACAACCGGTACACCAGAGGTTCGTCCACTCCGGTCCTCTCGTACTAGGAGCAGCCCCCTTCAAATATCCAGCGCCCACGGCAGATAGGGACCAAACTGTCTCACGACGTTTTAAACCCAGCTCACGTACCTCTTTAAATGGCGAACAGCCATACCCTTGGGACCGGCTACAGCCCCAGGATGAGATGAGCCGACATCGAGGTGCCAAACACCGCCGTCGATATGAACTCTTGGGCGGTATCAGCCTGTTATCCCCAGAGTACCTTTTATCCGTTGAGCGATGGCCCTTCCATACAGAACCACCGGATCACTATGACCTGCTTTCGCACCTGCTCGACTTGTCGGTCTCGCAGTTAAGCACGCTTATGCCATTGCACTATCAGCACGATTTCCGACCGTACCTAGCGTACCTTCGTACTCCTCCGTTACACTTTGGGAGGAGACCGCCCCAGTCAAACTGCCTACCATGCACTGTCCCCGACCCGGATAACGGGTCAAGGTTAGAACCTCAAACAGACCAGGGTGGTATTTCAAGGTTGGCTCCACGCAGACTGGCGTCCACGCTTCACAGCCTCCCACCTATCCTACACAGACCGGTTCAAAGTCCAATGCAAAGCTACAGTAAAGGTTCATGGGGTCTTTCCGTCTAGCCGCGGGGAGATTGCATCATCACAAACACTTCAACTTCGCTGAGTCTCGGGAGGAGACAGTGTGGCCATCGTTACGCCATTCGTGCAGGTCGGAACTTACCCGACAAGGAATTTCGCTACCTTAGGACCGTTATAGTTACGGCCGCCGTTTACCGGGACTTCAATCAAGAGCTTGCACCCCATCATTTAATCTTCCGGCACCGGGCAGGCGTCACACCCTATACGTCCACTTTCGTGTTTGCAGAGTGCTGTGTTTTTATTAAACAGTCGCAGCCACCAGTTTATTGCAACCCCTTCACCCTTTGCCCGCAGGGGCATCAAGCTACAGGGGCGTACCTTATCCCGAAGTTACGGTACCAATTTGCCGAGTTCCTTCTCCCGAGTTCTCTCAAGCGCCTTAGAATACTCATCTCGCCCACCTGTGTCGGTTTGCGGTACGGTCTTGTTAGACTGAAGCTTAGAGGCTTTTCCTGGAACCACTTCCGATTGCTTCTTCACCGAAGTGAATGGCCTCGCACCCTTGAATTCCGCGCCCGGATTTGCCAAAGCGCCTTCTCCAATGCAAGGACCGGGACTTCCAACACCCGGACAACCTTCCGCGATCCGTCCCCCCATCGCATCTAACAATGGTGCAGGAATATTAACCTGCTTCCCATCAGCTACGCATTTCTGCCTCGCCTTAGGGGCCGACTCACCCTACGCCGATGAACGTTGCGTAGGAAACCTTGGGCTTACGGCGAGGGGGCCTTTCACCCCCTTTATCGCTACTCATGTCAGCATTCGCACTTCCGATACCTCCAGCACACTTTTCAATGCACCTTCGCAGGCTTACGGAACGCTCTCCTACCATGCATATAAATATGCATCCGCAGCTTCGGTATATTGCTTAGCCCCGTTACATCTTCCGCGCAGGACGACTCGATCAGTGAGCTATTACGCTTTCTTTAAAGGATGGCTGCTTCTAAGCCAACCTCCTGACTGTTTTAGCCTTCCCACTTCGTTTCCCACTTAGCAATATTTGGGGACCTTAGCTGGCGGTCTGGGTTGTTTCCCTCTTGACACCGGACGTTAGCACCCGATGTCTGTCTCCCGTGATTGCACTCTTCGGTATTCGGAGTTTGCTATGGCGAAGTAATCCGCAATGGACCCTTCAACCATGACAGTGCTCTACCCCCGAAGGTGATACACGAGGCACTACCTAAATAGTTTTCGGAGAGAACCAGCTATTTCCAGGTTTGTTTAGCCTTTCACCCCTATCCACAGCTCATCCCCTAACTTTTCAACGTTAGTGGGTTCGGACCTCCAGTACGTGTTACCGCACCTTCATCCTGGCCATGGATAGATCACCTGGTTTCGGGTCTACACCCAGCGACTGAATCGCCCTGTTCGGACTCGCTTTCGCTACGCCTGCCCTAATCGGTTAAGCTTGCCACTGAATGTAAGTCGCTGACCCATTATACAAAAGGTACGCCGTCACCCTCTTTCAAAGGCTCCGACTGTTTGTATGCATGCGGTTTCAGGATCTGTTTCACTCCCCTCCCGGGGTTCTTTTCGCCTTTCCCTCACGGTACTGGTTCACTATCGGTCGATCACGAGTATTTAGCCTTGGAGGATGGTCCCCCCATCTTCAGACAGGATTTCACGTGTCCCGCCCTACTTGTCGTACACCTAGTTCTTCCTCGCTGTTTTCGTCTACAGGGCTATCACCTGCTATGGCGGCACTTTCCAGAGCCTTCGACTAACAATGAAGATAAAGAGTACAGGCTGGTCCCATTTCGCTCGCCACTACTCTGGGAATCTCGGTTGATTTCTTTTCCTGCGGCTACTTAGATGTTTCAGTTCGCCGCGTTCGCTTCGCACAGCCTATGTATTCAGCTGCGGATACTCCATACGGAGTGGGTTTCCCCATTCGGACATCTACGGATCAAAGCTCGTTTGCCAGCTCCCCGTAGCTTTTCGCAGGCTACCGCGTCCTTCATCGCCTGTGATCGCCAAGGCATCCACCACATGCACTTGTTCGCTTGACCCTATAACGGGTGTGTCTCATGTGTCACCCACTGGGAATGACACGCTTGCCACACACGCTACAGGTTGAGTATTCGTGTTGCGCCGTATTCCAAAGCAATCTTTCGATCACTTAAAAATACATTGATACAATCACAACCCTGATTCACCTACTCAATCACCCATCTCTAAGTGATCTTTCGTGAATCTCTTTACTACTTCTTCCTGATTGTTAAAGAACGACAGCCGATATCGCAATCTCTGATTGCGTATCACTCTGACTGGCTCAATCGCCAATGCATAACGCCCGGTTCACCGAACCAGACTTTCTGCATTGAAGATTGGTGGAGGATGACGGGATCGAACCGACGACCCCCTGCTTGCAAAGCAGGTGCTCTCCCAGCTGAGCTAATCCCCCAGTCATGCACAGACAACACAGATTACCTCTACCTGTATCTCATACCCCGGGGTCTACCGGTCAGCGCAGCCACCGCAGAAACAGTGGTGGGTCTGGATGGATTCGAACCATCGACCCCCGCCTTATCAAGACGGTGCTCTAACCGACTGAGCTACAGACCCCTGAGTCTGTCTGCGTATCTGTCTTCAGTTTCACAGCCGATAAGCGTGAGCGCTCAACGTTTGACACGTTTTAGCTCGAGAAAGGAGGTGATCCAGCCGCACCTTCCGATACGGCTACCTTGTTACGACTTCACCCCAGTCATGAATCCTACCGTGGTGACCGTCCTCCTTGCGGTTAGACTAGCCACTTCTGGTAAAACCCACTCCCATGGTGTGACGGGCGGTGTGTACAAGACCCGGGAACGTATTCACCGCGGCATGCTGATCCGCGATTACTAGCGATTCCAGCTTCACGCACTCGAGTTGCAGAGTGCGATCCGGACTACGATCGGTTTTCTGGGATTGGCTCCCCCTCGCGGGTTGGCGACCCTCTGTTCCGACCATTGTATGACGTGTGAAGCCCTACCCATAAGGGCCATGAGGACTTGACGTCATCCCCACCTTCCTCCGGTTTGTCACCGGCAGTCTCCCTAGAGTGCTCTTGCGTAGCAACTAGGGACAAGGGTTGCGCTCGTTGCGGGACTTAACCCAACATCTCACGACACGAGCTGACGACAGCCATGCAGCACCTGTGTATCGGTTCTCTTTCGAGCACCCCCACCTTTCAGCAGGGTTCCGACCATGTCAAGGGTAGGTAAGGTTTTTCGCGTTGCATCGAATTAATCCACATCATCCACCGCTTGTGCGGGTCCCCGTCAATTCCTTTGAGTTTTAATCTTGCGACCGTACTCCCCAGGCGGTCAACTTCACGCGTTAGCTACGTTACCAAGTCAATGAAGACCCGACAACTAGTTGACATCGTTTAGGGCGTGGACTACCAGGGTATCTAATCCTGTTTGCTCCCCACGCTTTCGTGCATGAGCGTCAGTATTGGCCCAGGGGGCTGCCTTCGCCATCGGTATTCCTCCACATCTCTACGCATTTCACTGCTACACGTGGAATTCTACCCCCCTCTGCCATACTCTAGCCCGCCAGTCACAAATGCAGTTCCCAGGTTAAGCCCGGGGATTTCACATCTGTCTTAGCGAACCGCCTGCGCACGCTTTACGCCCAGTAATTCCGATTAACGCTTGCACCCTACGTATTACCGCGGCTGCTGGCACGTAGTTAGCCGGTGCTTATTCTTCCGGTACCGTCATCCCCTCAGGGTATTAGCCCAAAGGATTTCTTTCCGGACAAAAGTGCTTTACAACCCGAAGGCCTTCTTCACACACGCGGCATTGCTGGATCAGGCTTGCGCCCATTGTCCAAAATTCCCCACTGCTGCCTCCCGTAGGAGTCTGGGCCGTGTCTCAGTCCCAGTGTGGCTGGTCGTCCTCTCAGACCAGCTACAGATCGTCGCCTTGGTAGGCCTTTACCCCACCAACTAGCTAATCTGCCATCGGCCGCCCCTGTAGCGAGAGGTCTTGCGATCCCCCCCTTTCCTCCGTAGAGCGTATGCGGTATTAATCCGGCTTTCGCCGGGCTATCCCCCACTACAGGACACGTTCCGATGTATTACTCACCCGTTCGCCACTCGCCACCAGGATTGCTCCCGTGCTGCCGTTCGACTTGCATGTGTAAGGCATGCCGCCAGCGTTCAATCTGAGCCAGGATCAAACTCTTCAGTTCAATTCCTGTTACTGTTTTCTATTCTTCCGAATAGGTCGCTCACTCAACGTACTGACGAATTGTTCAATCATCTTGCGATGAAAAAACCTTCCTTTCATTACTGTGTGAGACTTGATACTTTCGCTTTCGCGGCAAACCCCGAAAGGCCCACCGCCGCGTCGCCATCAAGCGCCCACACTTATCGGCTGTTAATTTTTAAAGATCGGTTACGCATTCACCACCAAACCGGCACCGCGTTGCATCACCCTCACAACCCTTCGGTACCGCTTCGTTCTGCGTCGCTGCATCAGCAGCAGAGAAACGAGATTATGAAGAATCTTTTTCGCTTCGTCAACAACATTTTTTCGCTTCCGCTTAAAACCTTGTTGACGCTACGGCCACTGGTTTCCGCAGCGGCGCTCGTCCGTGAACGAGGAGCCGAATAGTAGGTGAGCAATGGCCGTATGACAAGGGTTTGACGGAAATATTTTTTTGGCGAGTCACTTTCGAGTCGAATTTACTACCGCATCGAGCGGAATCGCCTGAGCCATTGCCGCGTAACCTGCATCGCTCGGATGGATGTGGTCGCCACTGTCATACCCCTCCTGCAAACGCGCAGGCTGGGTGGGATCGCGCAGCGCAGCATCGAAATCGACCACACCGTCGAACGCTCCCGCGGTCCTGATCCATTGATTCGCCGCCAGCCGTATGCTTTCGCGCTGTGGTGGCAGCGAGGCAGGCGTGAGCGTCGCACCGAACACGCGCACGCCACGACGATGCGCCTCGGCAATCACCCGCTTGTAGCCGTCGATCAGGTCCTCGGCATTCACAGACGTATGCGGATAATCGCAATCAAGCCCGGCGCGCGGCGGCATCGAAGAGAAATTGATGTCATTGATGCCGATCAGCAGGATCGCCACTTTCACGCCCGGTCGCTCCAGCACATCCCGGCTGAAACGTTTAACGAGCGCCTCGCCATAGC
This sequence comes from Paraburkholderia phenazinium, assembly GCF_900141745.1. NCBI lineage: Bacteria > Pseudomonadati > Pseudomonadota > Betaproteobacteria > Burkholderiales > Burkholderiaceae > Paraburkholderia > Paraburkholderia phenazinium. Next base: position 369,612 of record NZ_FSRM01000001.1, read on the forward strand.
AGGGCGAATCGTTAAGCAGACGGTTGCCGCTGATCCCTAGATTGACGACCGAAGTCGACCGGTCCCCTGCCTGAGTCAACCGGCGCGCGAAAGCATCCGGCCAACGGTGGTTTTCATTCAAGCTAGACCGCATGCCATCGGTAATGGAATCGCCGATCGTAGCAACCGCGGCTGCCGACGGCGCCTCCACGGACAACCCCGTCACCCACACAAACTGGGTGAATCGCTGATGAAATGCTCCTGACATAGAGTCATCAGTGTGATTGCCAGGTAGCGAGACGTAATTCACCTGATTCGACACGCGATGCCACGCCACGAGATTTTGATCCGCCCCCATGTACGAGCTGATCGCATACGGCGCACCGGCGACAATATCGACCTCGGCCGCATCGCTATCCAGTTCACTGCCGGGTGGCACTGTTACAGAGGCTTTCCCGCCAAACGTCACCTTGGCGCCGCCGTTCGCTTGTGTGGCCGCGCCACCCGCCGAACTCGCGATCCGCAAATCCTGGATCACCAACGGCGTCTTTCCATATTCGTTGCTGAGGTGAACCCGGACGGCGCGACCCGAAAGAGTCGGATACACGATTTGCCGGACCGTCCGCCCAGCGACCTCCGGCGCCCTGTACAGCGGCGGCAGGTTAGCCTGCTGGGGAATCGACTGAAGGGCGGTCGCCCATGCGGACACCCAGTGCGTAGGAGCATCCGCGGCAATCGCTGCTGGTGCGACGGCGAATTGAACAAGCAGAACAGCGCCGCACACAGCGGCCAGAGTACGGAGGGTCATTCGGTTCGTGGGCAAAAAGCAAAGCGCCCATTGTGCCCGATCGATTGCGACGGGTGGCCGGCGCGAACAAACATCCCGATCACACCGCCCGCGCCTTCGCGAGCAAGGCAACGCAAGCTCAGTGAGCAGCGCCCGCCGTCATGTCCAACGCCAATGCTTGCGCCACTTCAATTCCGTCGATCGCCGCAGAATAAATCCCGCCGGCGTAACCCGCGCCCTCGCCGGCTGGATAGAGCCCTTCCACATTCATGCTCTGATAATCGTCTTTGCGGCGAATCCGGATCGGCGACGACGTGCGCGTCTCCACCCCGGTCAACACTGCATCGTCCATAGCGAAACCGGCGATCTTGCGGTCGAGTTGCGGCAGTGCTTCGCGGATGGCCTCGATGACATAGTCGGGCAGCGCCGTGCTGAGATCGGTCGGATGGACGCCTGGTTTATAGGAGGGGACAACCGAACCGAGCGACGTAGACGGCCGGCCGGCAATGAAGTCGCCCACCCGCTGGCCCGGCGCGCAGTAATTGCTGCCGCCCAGTTCGAACGCCCGCTCTTCCCATTTGCGCTGAAACGCGATGCCGGCAAGCGGCCCGCCCGGATAATCCTCCGGCGTAATGCCAACCACGATGCCGGCATTGGCGTTGCGCTCCGCCCGGGAATACTGGCTCATCCCGTTGGTAACCACGCGGCCCGGCTCCGAAGTCGCCGCGACCACCGTGCCACCAGGACACATGCAGAAGCTATACACCGCCCGGCCGTTGCTGCAGTGATGCACCACCTTGTAATCAGCGGCGCCCAGTTGCTTGTGCCCGGCAAACTTGCCAAAGCGGCTGCGGTCGATCATCCCTTGCGGATGTTCAATCCGGAACCCGAGCGAAAACGGCTTCGCTTCAATGTAAACGCCGCGCTTGTGCAGCATTTCGAAGGTGTCGCGCGCGCTGTGACCGACTGCGAGCACCACGTGGTCGCACGGTAGTGTTTCACCATTGGACAACTGCAGAGCACGCACCTTGCCCTGCTCGATCTCAATATCCTCGACGCGCGTCTCAAACCGCACTTCGCCGCCGAGTTCATGAATGGTGGCGCGCATCTTCTCCACCATGCTGACCAGACGAAAAGTGCCGATATGCGGCCTGCTCAGATAGAGAATGTCTTCCGGCGCACCCGCTTTCACGAACTCCTCGAGCACCTTGCGGCCGTAGTGATGCGGATCCTTGATCTGGCTGTAGAGCTTGCCGTCCGAGAATGTGCCGGCTCCACCTTCACCGAACTGCACATTGGATTCGGGATTGAGCACGGACTTGCGCCACAGCCCGAACGTATCTTTAGTACGCTCACGAACAGCCTTGCCGCGCTCGAGAATAATAGGGCGAAAACCCATCTGGGCGAGGATCAACCCAGCGAACAGCCCACACGGTCCCATGCCGATCACCACCGGCCGCGGCGCCGTCATACGCTCGGGCGCCTTCGCGACAAAGCGGTACGCCATGTCCGGTGTCACGGCGCAGTGAGGCACGCTCGCGAGGCGTTTCAAAGCGGCCGCTTCATCCTTCACCTCGACATCGACGATATACGTCAGCTTGATATCGGCGCGCTTGCGCGCGTCGTGTGCGCGACGGAACACGGTGTAACGGACGAGTCCGTCAGGCGGTACGCCCAGCTCGGCGAGGCGCGCGAGAACGGCGGCATCGAGAGCGCTATCGGGGTGATCGAGCGGGAGTTTGACTTCGCTTAGACGTAACATGGGAACCAGGAATGCAGGGGGCGCAAAATTGCAGCCAATCCGCGATTTTATAGGTTCTGCAGCGGGCTAGGCCAGCAACGGTTGAGCTAGAACCGTCCAAAGGCGTTATTTCGGACCGGAGCACCGCTATCGCAGCACCCCTGTTTCAGGCCCCGGACCTTTGATCACGTAACCTTTGCGTTCCAGGTCGCGGCGGTACCACTGGTTGGCATTCATACCGCAGTAAATCGCAAACACGATACTCAGCACCAGGCTGACCACATCGGCGGTGACGCCTGCGAACCCGATCAGGCCAATCGCCAGATCCACCGCCAGCAGCACCAGCGCGACCAGCCACATGCGCTTCATGAGTGCCCAGACAAAACCCAGCAGAAACGCCGACCAGCTAAAGCCAGTACTCACTTCGACCGTTTCAGTCCTCGTGGGATGTTGCAAATAGATCCGCTCCGCCATTTCTCTTTCGTCCTTGAGATTAATCTTCGCAAACTCACGCGCCGTGCCGGCCTCCACCGTACCCTATCTAAACCGTCCGAACCCACCCTCAATCAATCTCAAAAAAATCATTAACCGACCGGTCGGTTGGTTTATACTTCACCCACGGACAACTTTGGACGAGAGTGCTCGCCATGTACACGCAATCCCTCGACATATCAGGCAACGTTGCGCCGCTAGATGGTGCCGCCGGCTCGCCCGAACAGGCGCGTTTCGATGCGGTCATGGCCGCCGACGGCAAGATCGAACCGCAAGACTGGATGCCCGATGCCTATCGTAAAACGCTCGTGCGTCAGATTTCACAGCACGCGCATTCGGAAATCGTCGGCATGCTGCCCGAAGGCAACTGGATTACCCGCGCGCCGAGTCTGAAGCGCAAGGCAATTCTGCTCGCCAAGGTGCAGGACGAGGCGGGCCACGGTCTCTATCTATATAGCGCGGCAGAGACGCTCGCGGTTTCACGCGATCAGCTGATCGACGCCCTGCACGCCGGCAAAGCCAAATATTCGAGCATTTTCAATTATCCGACACCCACGTGGGCGGATGTCGGCGTGATCGGCTGGCTGGTCGACGGCGCGGCGATCATGAACCAGATCCCGCTGTGCCGCTGCACCTACGGCCCATACGCCCGGGCGATGATCCGCATCTGCAAGGAGGAGTCGTTCCACCAGCGCCAGGGATTCGACGCGCTGCTGTCGATGATGAGCGGCACCGAAGCCCAGCGCGAGATGGTCCAGCAGGCGGTGAACCGCTGGTGGTGGCCGGTGCTGATGATGTTCGGCCCGAGCGACAAGGATTCGATCCACAGCAATCAATCGTCGAAATGGGGCATCAAGCGCATTTCCAATGACGATCTGCGTCAAAAATTTGTCGACGCCACTGTCGACCAGGCCAAGGTCCTCGGCGTCACGCTGCCGGATCCAGACCTGAAGTGGAACGAAGCGCGCGGTCATCACGACTACGGCGACATCGACTGGGAAGAGTTCTGGCGCGTGGTCAACGGCGACGGCCCGTGCAACCGCGAGCGTCTCGCTACCCGCGTGAAAGCTCATAACGACGGCGCCTGGGTCCGCGAAGCGGCCCTCGCCCACGCGGAAAATCAGCGCCAACGCGCGCAGCAGCACGCAGCGTAAGCACAGCGACGCAGCGACGATTAGCTCGATACCAGGCACAGCGTCCGGCAGCAACAGGCACCAACAGGCACCAACAGGCATTTAATAGCTGCCGACCGGTACGAGCCAACAGCAAAAGATTCAGGAGATTTCGAGAATGGACAAGTCGACAAACAAAGAGTGGCCGATCTGGGAAGTGTTCGTGCGCAGCAAGCAGGGCCTCGACCACAAGCACTGCGGCAGTCTGCACGCTGCCGACGCGCCGATGGCGCTGCGCATGGCGCGCGACGTGTACACCCGCCGTCAGGAAGGCGTGAGCATCTGGGTGGTGCCGTCCTCGGCGATCACCGCATCCGACCCGCAGGACAAGGCGGAGCTGTTCGAACCGGCTGGCGACAAGATCTATCGCCATCCGACGTTCTACACGCTCCCCGACGAAGTCAACCACATGTAAGCGCGTCATGGACATCACGCCCCAACACCTTTCCTACGTGCTGCGTCTCGCGGACACCGCACTGATCCTCGGTCAGCGCAACGCCGAGTGGTGCGGCCACGGCCCGATTCTCGAAGAGGACATCGCGCTCGCCAACATGAGCCTCGACCTGATCGGCCAGGCGCGGCTGCTGTACACGCACGCCGCAACGCTCGAGCATGCGCTCACCGGCGCCAGCAAGAGCGAAGACGACTACGCGTATTTCCGCACCGAGCGCGAATTCGCCAACTACACGCTCGCCGAGTTGCCGCATTACGGGCCGCTCGCCGGCACCGCGCATGCGGACAAGGACTACGCGGTCACGATCGTGCGCAATTTCCTGTACTCGACGCTGATGGCGCATCTCTGGACGGCGCTTACCGCGTCGACCGACGCACAACTCGCGGCCATCGCCGCGAAGTCGATCAAGGAAACGCGCTACCACGTCCATCACGCCGGCGAATGGCTGATCCGGCTCGGCGACGGCACGGATGAGTCGCATCGCCGCGCGCAGGACGCGCTCGACTACCTGATGCCCTACACGCGCGAGTTCTTCAGCGTGGACGCGGTTGAGGAAGTCATCGCCGCAACGGGCATCGGTCCGCTGACCGCCGATCTGCAAGGCGCCTGGGAAGAAGACGTACGAGCCGCGCTCGACGAAGCCACGCTCACGTCACCTGAACCGGTGAAGCATGTCACGACGGGCAAGCTTGGCGAACACTCGGAACACATGGGCTACGTGCTGGCTGAGATGCAGAGCCTCGCGCGGCAGCACCCCGGCGCGAGCTGGTAGGCCCCGGACGGAGCATAAGACGATGGCCGCGAACCTCACCACGACCGTGGACCCGACGCTGGAGCGCGCGTGGACAGCGCTAGAAGCGGTACCCGACCCGGAGATTCCGGTGGTGTCGATTCGCGAGCTCGGCATCCTGCGCGACGTCCGGCGTGCTGCGGATGGCATGCTCGAAGTCGTCATCACCCCGACGTACTCCGGCTGCCCGGCCATGTCGCAGATTGCCGAGGACGTCGCACACGCGCTCGAGGCCGCGCAGCTCACGCCGTACCGCATCGCCACTGTCCTCGCCCCTGCCTGGACCACCGACTGGATAACCGCCGACGCGCGCGAAAAGCTGCGTGCCTACGGCATCGCCCCGCCCACCGGCAATTGCGCGAGCGACGCACCTCAGGAAAAAGTAATCCGCTTCGTCCGCACGGCAGCAGTCCCCGCCCCGGCGTGCCCGCGTTGCGGCTCGGTCCATACCGAACGTCTCGCGCAATTCGGCTCGACGGCCTGCAAGGCGCTGTACCGCTGTCTCGACTGCCGCGAACCCTTCGACTATTTCAAACCCTACTGATATGGCCACCCCGCAATTTCACCCCCTGCGTATCCGCGAAGTCCGGCCCGAAACCGCCGACGCGGTCTCGGTCGCCTTCGAAGTCCCCGCCGAACTGCGCGAGCAGTATCGCTTCACGCAGGGCCAGTTCGTCACGCTGAAGACGCACATCGACGGTGAGGAGACGCGCCGCTCGTATTCGATCTGCGTCGGCGTGACCGACTACGACCGCGACGGCGAACTGCGTATCGGCATCAAGCGCGTGCGGGGCGGCCGCTTTTCGAACTTCGCATTCGACACCCTGCAGCCAGGTCACACGATCGACGTGATGACGCCCGACGGTCGCTTCTTCACGCACCTGAACGCGGAACAGGGTCAGCAATACCTCGCCTTTTCCGGCGGCTCCGGCATCACGCCCGTGCTCGCGATCATCAAGACGACCCTCGAATTCGAGCCGCGCAGCACCTTCACGTTGGTCTACGGCAACCGCAGCGTCGACCAGATCATGTTTGCAGAAGATCTGGAAGACCTGAAGAACCGCTTCATGAACCGGTTCGTGCTGTATCACGTGCTGTCGGACGATCTGCAGGACGTCGAACTGTTCAACGGTGTGCTCGACCAGCAGAAGTGCGCAGCGTTTATCGAAAACCTGGTGCCAGCCGATGTGATCGACGAAGCCTTCATCTGCGGTCCCGCACCGATGATGGACGCCGCCGAGGCCGCGCTGAAAGCCGCGGGCCTGCCGCCCGCGAAGGTTCACGTCGAAAGGTTCGGCTCGCCGCTGCCCCAAGCGGGCGTGCCGCCCGTCGAAATCACCGAAGATACGCCGGCGGCGGACCTCGAGATCGTCCTCGACGGCAAGAAACGCAAGCTGCGCCTGCCTTACGAGGGCGTGAGCGTACTCGACGTCGGCCTGAAGGCCGGCCTCGCGCTGCCATATGCCTGCAAGGGCGGCGTGTGCTGCACCTGCCGCGCCAAAGTGCTCGAAGGCGAAGTACGGATGGAAAAGAACTACACGCTCGAAGACCACGAAATCCGCGACGGCTTCGTGCTGACCTGCCAGTGCCATCCGGTGAGCGACCGGGTGGTGGTCAGTTACGATGAGCGTTAGACAACATTGCGGGCGCACATCTTCCACGATGCACGCCTGAGCGCTTTCAGCTCACCCGCGATCCGCTTACACTAAGGGCCGCTCGCGATCGGGACCCGGTTCCGCTCGCCACGCGGCCCTTTCTGTGACTGATTTGCCAACGAGCTGTTGATGAGCACAATCCACCTGACTAACGGCGACGTCGCCGCCGACTCCCTGCGAAGCGCCCTGCGACAGGCGGGGCGCGACGATCCCGTGCAGTCGTTGCGCGACGATCTGGCGGTCGGTCCGCTGCGCGGGGTCGACGACACGCCCGAGGTGCGCGCCGAATTCTGGCAACGCGTGACGGACGGAGCCCCACACGACGGCGCACCACGCAATTTCCAGGGCGAATTCACCGAACAGGCAACATTGCTGGAGCAACTCGTGGCCGGTGACACGCAGGTGGCCGTCTGGCACGCCGAAAGCGCGGCCGACCAGTTGACCCTGCGAAGGGTCTGCTACCACCTGCGCAACAGTCCTCAGCGCCTGAACGAAGTCCGCCTCTCGATCCGCGACCTTACCGACCCCGGTGCCTTCGCCCATAGCCGGCCAGACCACGCGACGTCGGTCGGGATGTTTGCGCCGGACATCCTGCAGACGCGGCTTCCGGACGTTGCGCCGATCTCGGTGCTGCGCATCAGCCGGCTCGCCCTCGAATGGCAGGAGGTCAAGCAGGCGAACGGCGAAACCCGCCGCTGGCGCGACAACACCTTCACAAGCGGCACGTTCGCCGAGTTGGACGCGCTCATCCTGGAATACGCCAGCGACGCCTGGCGACCCGCCGCCCGTATCGCCGCGCAACTGATGGTCGCCGACCTGGGCTTTCTCGTCAGCGACAGCCTCGTGTTCTGGCGCTTCCGCGAACTGGCCGCAAGCGGGCGCGTGAGCCTGCGCGGCGATCCTTCCGCATGGCGCGCGCTGGAATTGCGCGCGGACCTTTCCACCTGTTCCAGCTAAGGACCCCAAGGACCATGGCCCGCACCCGCGCACCAGACCACGAAACCCAGCGCGACCAGATCCTCGAACTGGCCGCGGCCAAGTTCGCGCAGACGAGCTATCCAAGCACCTCGATGGCCGATCTGGCTGCCGCGAGCGGCACTTCGAAGGCGCGCCTCTACCACTATTACGAAAGCAAGGAAGCGATCCTGTTCGATCTGCTCGACCGCTACACCAGGCGGCTGATGCTGATCATCGCGGAAGTGGAAGGCTCGAGCCAACGACGTGGCCTGACCGAGCGGGAAACCTTCGCCGAACTGATCCGCGCGTTTCTGTCCGAATATGAGAACTCTCACAGCCGGCATGTTGCGCTGCTGAACGACGTCAAATATCTGGTCGACGCCCAACGCGAGATCATCCTGAATCGCCAGCGCGACGTGGTCGCGGCATTTGCGCGCCAGCTAACGCGCGCCTATCCGGAACGCGCCAACCGCGACAACCAGACAGCGCTGACGATGATGGTGTTCGGCATGATCAACTGGACTTTCACCTGGCTGAAGCCGGGCGGCCGGATGGGCTACGGGGAATTCGCGGAACAGGTCGTCGACATGGTCGACCATGGACTGCGGGCCAAGGATTAGCATCGAAATATTGCGATGCAACAGCTTCCAGGGACGAAGGTTGCCTGCAAGCCACAGTTGATGATATGACGTATGCAGAATTAATAACTGTTAATAATCATATATATAAAAATAGGTCCCCAACAGAATAGAGCGTGACATCGAATCGATATCCGGGTTTTCCCTAGTTATGGGATTGCGCTTCCGATAGAATTTGACCTTGCGGTGCACCATGCCGCTAGATCAAAAGGAGAACCCAACCATGACCACGCCTACTACTCGCGCCGCCGAGCCGATCGTCACACCCGATCGCCTGTCGCAGGCAGCCGGTCACGCGCATGCTCTGGTGCGGGAGCTGACCGCTATCGACCGCGAACGCCTGCTGACGCACTTTCTCGCACTGGGCGAAGACGACCGCCTGCTGCGCTTCGGTCAGCTCGTGCCGGACCACGTAATCGAAAACTACGTGCGCGCCATCGATTTCACCCGTGACACCGTGTTCGGTGTTTTCGACAACCAGTTGCAACTGGTTGGCGTGGGCCACCTCGCCTATCTGCCCGTTGAGGGCGACAAGCGCACCGCCGAGTTCGGCGTATCGGTGCTGGAAAGCACGCGTGGCCAGGGCATTGGCAGCAAGCTGTTCGAGCGCGCCGCCATCCGCAGCCGCAACACGCACGTAAGCATGCTCTATATGCACTGCCTGTCGCGCAACTCCACGATGATGCACATCGCGAAGAAGGCCGGCATGAAGATCGAATACGCGTACGGCGAAGCCGATGCGTATCTGACACTGCCGCCGGCCGACCAGTCGAGCATCATCGCTGAAATGCTGCAGGAACAGGCCGCCGTGTTCGACTACGCGTTGAAGCGCCAGGCGCGTCAGGCTTCGAAGATTTTCGAATCGTTCATGCCGGCTGCGGCGGCGGCCTGAATCGCCTAAGTACAAGCTCGCTGGATAAGCAAAAGGGCGGCTCAGCCGCCCTTTTGCTATTGACCGCCGGAGTTTGCTGCCGCCGCGATTTCCCCTAGAACAAGCCAATATGTCCTAAACGCGATCATCTGCTCCGCTCAAAGAATCGGCAACGCCGTCGTCTCCTTGAACGTCTCCAGCGAGAAACTCGATTTCACGTCGATCACTGACGGATGGTGCAGCAACCGGTCCTGCACGAAGCGCGAAAAGTGCGCCATGTCCTGAACCTGCACGCGCAGCAGGTAATCCATATCCCCCGTCATGGCATGGCAGGCGACCACCTCCGGCCAGGTCTGGACCGCGGCGCGAAACAGATCGGCATGCGTCGCGCCCGCTCGCACCGGTGCGCCGTCGCCGCGCGGGCTGATCGTCGGGACGCTGCGCTTTTCCAGCCGCACATTTACATACGCAAGCAAATCGAGGCCCAGCTTCTGGGCGTCGAGCAATGCGACATAGCCGCGAATCACGCCACTCTCCTCCAGCCTCCGGATGCGCCGCAGACACGGACTGGGTGAGAGGCTCACCCGTTCTGCAATCTCCTGATTCGACAGTCGACCGTTCTCCTGGAGGATGGTGAGAATTCGTCGATCGATGACATCCATCTCGATATTAGCCATCTTCTGCCACCAAACCCTATTTTTGAGCCATGAACTAGCGCCAGCCTACGCAATCACGATTAAGTTCGCAAGTTTCCATCGCGTACGCCCCTTTAAACTGGCGGCATTCGACACAGGAGACAGATATGCAGGTTCAAACGTGGGACAACCCCGTCGGCACCGACGGCTTCGAGTTCATCGAGTACACCGCGCCGGATCCCAAGGCACTGGGCAAGCTGTTTGAACAGATGGGCTTCACTGCGATCGCGCGGCATCGTCACAAGGACGTGACGCTGTACCGTCAGGGCGACATCAATTTCATCGTCAACGCGGAGCCCGATTCGTTCGCGCAGCGCTTCGCGCGCCTGCATGGCCCGTCGATCTGCGCCATCGCCTTTCGCGTACAGGACGCCGCCAAGGCGTACAGGCAGGCGCTCGAAAAAGGCGCATGGGGCTTCGATAACAAGACCGGCCCGATGGAACTGAACATTCCGGCGATCAAGGGCGTCGGCGATTCGCTGATCTATTTCGTGGACCGCTGGCGTGGCAAGAATGGCGCGGAGCCGAACAGCATCGGCGATATCGGCATCTACGATGTCGACTTCGTGCCGATTCCCGGCGCCAACCCGAACCCGGTCGGCCACGGCCTCACCTATATCGACCACCTGACGCACAACGTCCACCGCGGCCGCATGCAGGAATGGGCGGAGTTCTACGAGCGCCTCTTCAACTTCCGGGAAGTGCGTTACTTCGACATCGAAGGCAAGGTGACGGGCGTGAAGTCGAAGGCGATGACTTCACCGTGCGGCAAGATCCGCATTCCGATCAACGAAGAAGGCTCGGAAACTGCCGGTCAGATTCAGGAATACCTCGACGCGTATCACGGCGAAGGCATTCAGCACATTGCGCTCGGCAGCGACAACATCTACCGCACCGTCGACGGGCTGCGCGAGGCGAAGATTGCGTTGCTCGATACGATCGACACTTACTACGAACTGGTCGATCGGCGCGTGCCAAATCACGGCGAGCCGCTCGACGAGCTGCGCAGGCGCAAGATCCTGATCGACGGCGCGCCCGAAGATCTGCTGCTGCAGATCTTCACCGAAAACCAGATTGGCCCGATCTTCTTCGAGATCATTCAACGCAAGGGGAATCAGGGGTTCGGCGAAGGTAATTTCAAGGCGCTGTTCGAATCGATCGAGTTGGATCAGATCCGACGCGGCGTGGTGCAGGACAAGGCGTAGCCCCGGACCAACACCAACGCGCCATAAGAAAAGGGCGAGGATCGCAAGATCCCCGCCCTTTGTTGTTTCAGCAGCCGCCCAGCCTCAGGCGACCGCAAGAATTGGATCGACGAATCGCCTCAGCGATACATCACGAAAGCTGCTCGTCCTCGCTGGCCTCGCTCGAAGGCGTAGCACGATTGGAAGCAATGCGAGCGGGTGCGACGCGCGCCGTACAAGCCACCGCGTTTGCGAGGGTACTCGCGCTGTTGGAGCGCACCGGCGCGCTCATCGCAAAGAATGCGGCGGAGACCATCAGGAAGGTCTGGATATTTCTGGTGTTCATGCGTACTCCTTTTCTAACTGCCTGCTTGTCGTGAAGCTCCACCAACCGCGGAGCGTTGCGCGGACACGTGCACAGGTGGGTGGTTAGACTGGGTTTTCAAGATGGGTTCCGGGAAATTGAAGCTTTTACAGCTTGTTACACGATGCTCTGGAAATAATTCAACATCTCCCTTGACTGTCACAATCACGTCATTGGCACCGTAGCGATTCGCGCCGCAGTACAGCATTTTTAATGCCATGCGGCGGGTTTCTCCCAGTGCTACCATCACTTAAAACACGTCAATATGGCCACCCCGGCCGAAGCATTCACAAGATGCCGAGGCCAACAAGTTTTGGCGATCCCAAACAGGTTGGAGGAGTACAGACAATGAATGCCCCGCTAGACGCCGGTCAGCGAGCCTCGCTCGAAGCCGCGCTCAATTCCGTCACGCTCGACGACAAATACACGCTGGAACGCGGCCGCGCATACATGAGCGGCATCCAGGCCCTCGTGCGTCTGCCCATGTTGCAGCAGGAACGTGACAAAGCCGCAGGGCTCAATACTGCCGGGTTCATCTCCGGCTATCGCGGATCTCCGCTTGGCGGTCTCGACCAGTCGCTGTGGAAGGCGAAGCAGCATCTCGCCGCACACCAGGTCGTATTCCAGCCCGGCGTCAATGAAGACCTTGCCGCCACCGCCGTGTGGGGCTCGCAACAGGTCAACCTGTATCCGAACGCCAAATTCGACGGCGTCTTCTCGATGTGGTACGGCAAAGGCCCTGGCGTCGACCGTTCCGGCGACGTGCTCAAGCACGGCAATTCGGCCGGCTCGTCGCAACATGGCGGCGTCCTCGTGCTCGCCGGCGACGACCATGCCGCCAAGTCCTCGACGCTCGCGCATCAGTCCGAGCACATGTTCAAGGCTTGCGGCCTGCCGGTGCTGTTTCCGTCGAACGTGCAGGAATACCTCGACTTCGGCCTGCACGGCTGGGCCATGAGCCGCTACTCCGGTCTGTGGGTCGCGATGAAGTGCGTGACCGATGTGGTCGAATCGTCGGCTTCGGTGGATATCGACCCGCACCGCACGAAAATCGTGCTGCCTGAAGATTTCGCCATGCCGGACGGTGGCCTGAATATCCGTTGGCCCGATCCGCCGCTGGTCCAGGAAGCGCGTCTACTCGATTACAAGTGGTACGCCGCGCTCGCCTACGTGCGCGCCAACAAGCTGGACCGCGTGGAGATCGATTCGCCGCAGGCGCGCTTCGGCATCATGACGGCCGGCAAGGCTTATCTCGACGTGCGTCAGGCGCTGACCGACCTCGGACTCGACGACGACACCTGCTCGCGCATCGGCATTCGCCTTTACAAAGTAGGTTGCGTGTGGCCGCTCGAAGCGCAAGGCGCACATAGTTTCGCGCAAGGGCTCGAAGAAATTCTGGTGGTCGAGGAAAAGCGCCAGATCCTCGAATACGCGATCAAGGAAGAGCTGTACAACTGGCCCGACGCACAGCGTCCGCGCGTATTCGGCAAATTCGACGAGAAGGATGGCGCCGGCGGCGAATGGTCCGTGCCGATGGGCAACTGGCTGCTACCAGCGCACTACGAGTTATCGCCAGCGATCATCGCCAAGGCCATCGCCACGCGTCTGGAAAAGTTCGACCTGCCTTCCGATGTACGAGCACGCATCGCAACGCGTATTGCCGTGATTGAAGCGAAGGAAAAGGCGCTGGCCCGGCCGCGCGTCGAAGTCGAGCGCAAGCCGTGGTTCTGCTCCGGCTGCCCGCACAACACGTCGACCAATGTGCCGGAAGGTTCGCGGGCGATGGCGGGTATCGGCTGTCACTACATGACCGTGTGGATGGACCGCAGCACCAGCACGTTCAGCCAGATGGGCGGTGAAGGCGTGGCATGGGTTGGCCAGGCGCCGTTCACCAACGACAAGCATGTGTTCGCCAACCTCGGCGACGGCACCTACTTCCACTCGGGACTGCTGGCGATTCGCGCGGCGATAGCCTCGAAGGCGAATATTACCTACAAGATTCTGTACAACGACGCGGTTGCGATGACGGGCGGCCAACCGGTCGACGGCGTGCTGACCGTGCCGCAGATCACGCATCAGCTTGCCGCCGAGGGCGCAGCGAAAATCGTGATCGTCACCGACGAGCCGGAGAAGTACCACGCGAACGTCGGTCTCGCGCCGGGCATCACGATCCATCATCGCGACCAGCTCGACGACGTGCAGCGCGAGCTGCGCGAGATCGCCGGCACCTCGATCCTGATCTACGACCAGACCTGTGCAACCGAGAAGCGCCGCCGTCGCAAACGCGGCACGTATCCGGATCCGGCGCGCCGCGTGGTGATCAACGAAGCGGTCTGCGAAGGCTGCGGCGACTGCTCGGTGAAGTCCAACTGTCTGTCGGTCGAACCGCTGGATACCGAGTACGGCACCAAGCGTCAGATCAACCAGTCGACCTGCAACAAAGACTTCTCGTGCGTGAACGGCTTCTGCCCGAGCTTCGTCTCGGTTGAAGGCGGACAGTTGAAGAAGCCTAAGGCTTCATCTGGCGCGAGCGCAGAGGCGATGCCACCGGTGCCCATGCCTGAGCTGCCGTCGATCGAGCGTCCGTATGGCGTGCTCGTCACCGGCGTAGGCGGTACGGGCGTGGTGACGATCGGCGCGCTGCTCGGCATGGCCGCTCACCTCGAGAGCAAGGGCGTGACGGTACTGGACGTGACCGGCCTCGCGCAAAAGGGCGGCGCCGTGATGAGCCACGTGCAGATCGCGAAGCAGCCCGCCGACATCCACGCAACGCGCATCGCCATGGGCGAAGCCAGTCTTGTGATCGGCTGCGACGCGATCGTGACTGCCAGCGACGAATGCGTCTCGCGGATGCAGGTGGGCCGCACGCGCGTCGTGCTGAACAGCGCGCACACGCCAACCGCAGCATTCATCAAGAACCCGAACTGGCAATTCCCGGGCGCCGATGCGGAATCGGATGTACGCACGGGCGCTGGCGAGGCAGGGGTCGACGCAATCGACGCCAACCACTTCGCTGTTGCGCTGCTCGGCGATGCGATCTATACGAACCCGTTCGTGCTCGGCTACGCCTGGCAAAAGGGCTGGGTACCGCTGACGTATGAATCGCTGATGCGTGCGATCGAACTGAACGCGGTGCAGGTTGAAAAGAACCGTTCAGCATTCGAATGGGGGCGCCGTGCGGCACACGACCTCGCGGCTGTGCGCAAGATCGCGCAATCGCAAGGCCGCACCGCGACGACGGAAACCGCCAGCAGCAAGATCATCTCGCTGCATACGCCGAAGGCGCTCGACACGCTGATCGAAAAACGCGCCGACTATCTGACCGCGTGGCAAAACGAAGCCTACGCGGCGCGCTACCGCGAACTGGTGGCGCAGGTGCGAGTGGCGGAATCGGCGCTCGACTCGGGCGACGGTCAATTGCCGTTGACCGAGGCAGTGGCAAAGAACCTCCATAAGCTGATGGCCTACAAGGACGAGTACGAAGTCGCCCGTCTGTACGCCGATCCGGCCTTCATGGAAAAGCTGAAGGCAAGTTTCGAGGGGGACTGGAAGGTCAATATCCACCTCGCGCCGCCGGCTTTCTCGAAGAAGGACGCGCACGGTCATCTGATCAAGAAGAAGTACGGTCCTTGGATTCTCAGCGCCATGCGTGTGCTTGCGAAACTCAAGTTCCTGCGCGGCACCGCGTTCGATGTATTCGGCAAGACGGAAGAGCGTCGCACCGAGCGGGCGCTGATCGGCGAGTATGAGGCGCTGGTGCGTGAAGTGATCGGCGGCCTGAGCGCGCAGAAGCACACGTTGGCGGTCGAACTGGCGAACCTGCCGGACGGCATCCGTGGCTACGGACACGTGAAGGAAAACAACCTGAAGGGTGTGCGGGTCAAGTGGCAGGAATTGCTCGGTCGCTGGCGCACGCCGCAAGGCAGCCAGGCACAGCACGCCGCGTGATGGCGGTGAGATGCCCGTGCAGCACGCGGGCATCTCACAAGCGCGCCGCAAAAAGCGGCGCACCATCAGAAAGAACAGCGACCGTTATTGCGCGTTCGCTTTCACACGCGCATTTGCCGAAGCCACCGCCGTCATGTTGATAATCCGGCGCACGGTCGCGGCCGGCGTCAGGATATGCACCGGCTTTTCCGCGCCGAGCAGGAACGGTCCCACCGTCACGCCTTCGCCACCGATCATCTTCAGCAGGTTGTACGTGATGTTTGCCGCTTCGACGTTCGGCATGATCAGCAGGTTAGCTTCGCCTGTCAGCCTGGTGCCCGGAAACGCAGCCTTGCGGACCATCTCCGACAACGCAGCGTCACCATGCATCTCACCGTCGATCTCCAGCTCCGGCGCACGTTCCACGATCAGCTTGCGCGCTTCGGCCATGCGTTGCGACGAAGCCGACGGCACGCTGCCGAAGTTCGAATTCGACAACAGCGCGACCTTCGGCGTAATGCCGAACTTCTCGATCTCGCTAGCAGCCAGCACCGTCATATCGGCGAGTTGCTCGGCAGTCGGCACTTCGTTGATGTACGTATCGCAGATAAACAGGTTGCGGCCAGGCAGCATCAGCAGATTCATCGCCGCCAGGTTCTGCACGTTTTCCGCCTTGCCGAGCACCTGTTCGACGAATTTCAGATGGCTCTGGTACGTGTCGATCATCCCGCAGATCATGCCGTCGGCATCCCCCACACGCACGAGCAGCGCACCGATCAACGTGTTGAACTTGCGCAGCGCGGCCTTCGCGACTTCCGGCGTGACGCCTTCACGCGCACCGATCTCGTGGTACTCCTGCCAGCACTTCTGATAGCGCGGATCGTCTTCCGGATTGACGATCTCGAAATCTTCGCCGCACTTGAGCTTCGAGCCCATCTTCTTCAGACGCATGTCGATCACCGCCGGACGGCCGACGAGGATCGGCTTCGCGATCTTCTCCAGCAACACGAACTGCGCCGCACGCAGCACGCGTTCGTCTTCACCTTCGGCAAACACGATGCGCGCCGGCGCCGATTTCGCCGCAGCAAACACCGGACGCATCACCATGCCGGTACGATAGACCGTGGTGCCGAGCTCTTCGCGATACGCGTCCATGTCCTTGATCGGACGGGTCGCCACACCTGAATCCATCGCAGCCTGCGCGACGGCCGGCGCAATCTTGATGATCAGACGCGGGTCAAACGGTTTCGGGATCAGGTAGTCCGGGCCGAATTCGAGCGTGTGCCCCTCATAGGCCTTCGCCACTTCGTCGCCCTGGTCGGTTTCTTCGGCCAGTTCAGCGATCGCGCGCACGCAGGCGAGTTTCATCTCTTCCGTGATGGTCGTCGCGCCCACGTCGAGTGCGCCGCGGAAGATGAACGGGAAGCACAGCACGTTGTTGACCTGGTTCGGATAATCCGAACGGCCCGTGGCGATAATCGCGTCCGGGCGCACCTTCTTCGCTTCTTCCGGACGAATCTCCGGTTCCGGGTTGGCCAGCGCGAGAATCAGCGGCTGGGTGCCCATTTCCACGACCATTTCGGGCTTCAGCACGCCGGCGCTCGAGCAACCGAGGAACACATCGGCGCCGCGAATCGCATCGCCCAACGTACGCGCGCCGGTGTTCGCCGCATAACGTTCCTTCGACGGATCCAGATTGCCGCGGCCTTCGTAGATCACGCCCTTCGAATCGGTGACGAGCACGTTCTTCTTCGAAAGACCCAGATGCACCAGCAGGTCGAGACACGCAATCGCCGCGGCGCCCGCACCCGAGCAAACCAGCTTCACTTCTTCGAGCTTTTTGCCGACCACTTTCAGGCCGTTCAGAATCGCCGCCGATGCGATGATCGCCGTACCGTGCTGGTCGTCGTGGAAGACGGGAATCTTCATGCGCTCGCGCAGCTTCTTCTCGATGTAGAAGCACTCCGGCGCCTTGATGTCTTCGAGGTTGATGCCGCCGAGCGTCGGCTCGAGCATCGCGATCGCTTCGACCAGTTTGTCGGGATCGTTCTCGGCGAGTTCGATATCGAACACGTCGATGCCGGCAAACTTCTTGAACAGACAGCCCTTGCCTTCCATCACCGGCTTCGCGGCCAGCGGGCCGATGTTGCCGAGGCCGAGCACGGCGGTGCCGTTGGTAATCACGCCGACGAGGTTGCCGCGCGAGGTGTACTTCTGCGCGTCGAGCGGTTCATCGAAGATCGCCATGCAGGCCGCGGCGACGCCTGGCGAGTACGCCAGCGAGAGGTCGAGCTGATTGGAGAGTGGCTTGGTCGGCGTGACCGAGATCTTGCCGGGCTTCGGATTCTGGTGATACGCGAGAGCGCTTTGCTTCAGTTGTTCGTCCATTTTTTAGCCTGCGAGACGTAAGTGATCGGGCCCGGCTCAGTGCGCCGTGTGCCTCGCTCGCATGGATCGAATGGGTAATCGACTGCAGCGGTTCTCGCTTGCGCCGGTTAGGCGCAACGTCGAACCTGAGCGGTTAGCAAGACGGTGCAGAGCTTTTGCGGGGGAGTTAGTGTACACCCCGCATGAGTCGTGACGAGTAGCGTTTACCGCCGGTAACCACGGGCGAAACAAGGACCTGGAATGTTGCGGCGCGTCATCGATATGGAGGCGTCCCGCCGCCTCGGCAGGACTTTGCGAAGAGCGTGCCGCGAGTCATTCGAGCGCGGCGCCGCGACGTTCGGGAATCAGGAACAGCGTCGCGAGAATATCGAGCAGATAGATTGAAGCGAGCAACCCTAGAGCCGCGCCGAACGAGTAGCGCGCAGCCAGCGCTCCGACCACGACCGGCCCAAATCCACCGACGGCTCGCCCGATATTGAACAGCACGTTTTGCGCAGTGGCTCGCGCCTCGGTGGGATACAACTCGGAAATCAGCGCACCGTAGCCGCCGATCATGCCGTTGACGAACACCCCCATCACCGCACCGCCGATCAGCAGCGCGAACGGCGTGCTGAGGTGCGCATAGACGAATACCATCACGACTGCGCCGGCCTGGTAAAACAGGAAGGTCGGCTTGCGTCCGAAGCGGTCAGCCGCGATGCCGAAGAGCCAGATGCCGAGCGCCATGCCGAGCACCGTCGCGGAAGTCCACAAACCGGATTTGGTCAGCGAATAGCCGAAGGTCTTCGACAGGTAGCTCGGCAACCAGATCATCAGACCGTAGTAACCGAAATTCTGCACAGAGCAAAGGATCACAACGCCAACGCTCGCGCACGTGGTGCGAGCGTCGGCGATCAGGAGCCGCAATGGCAGCTTGCGCGACGTGGTCCGTTGCCCCGCGCGAGCTACTTGCCGCGCTTGCTCGGCACGTTCGACGAACAACGCCGGTTCCTCGACGCGCCGCCGCACCACGAACGACACCACGGCGGGCGCCAGTCCCAGCGCAAACATGCCGCGCCAGCCGATGACCGGCAACAGCAACGGCGTCAGCAGCGCCGCGGCCAGCACGCCGAGTTGCCAGCCCAACCCCACATACGACGACACTCGCGCTCGCTGCGCCGCGGGCCACGCCTCGGCGACCAGCGTCATGCCAATGCCGAACTCGCCGCCGAGTCCGAGCCCGGCGATGGTCCGGTAAGCCAGCAGATCCGCGTAGCCTTGCGCCAGCGCGCACAGGCCGGTGAAGACGGCGAAGATCAGGATGGTCCACGTGAGCATCCGCACCCGGCCGAAATAGTCGCTCAACACGCCGAAGAGAACGCCGCCCGCCACGGCACCGATCAGCGTCCACGTGACAAGCGAGCCGGCCTGAGTGGACGAGAGGTGAAGGTCGAGGGCGATCACCGGCAACATGAAGCCGAGGATCAACAGATCGAAACCGTCCATCGCGTAACCGAGCACTGCTGCGAGCAGCGCCCGGCCGGCATAGCCACGTTGCGCGGCCGCGCGGGTGGGGGTGGAAGAAGAGGCGACTGTCATCGAAAGCATCCCGTAGGGCACGGCCACGCAGAGGAGATCGGCGCCGCCCGTCCGTGAAAATTCGCGTGAGTGTAATCGGCGCTTGCCCGGGCCACAAGCAAGCCAAAAAGACCGCCGCGCGACACGCGGCGACGCGACCATCGGAGCACCCTTCCCCACCCAAAAGCGTCGTCTCGCCGCTTCCGCTTGCCGCTGCTATCGCTGTCTTTACGGGTTTTCACGCACGACCGGCTCCTCGGACGTGTCCGAATCGGGTAAAATGTCGGCCTACGCGCGTAGCAAAACCGGCCTGCACTCCACTGACCGGCTACGTATTCCGCCCATCAGGCGCGGAACACTCCGCTTGCTGCGCCACCGGGCCAATGCGCCCGCGCCCTCTCGCTCACACCAAGGATCCGCCCATGACAGGCTTCGATCGCCAGACGATCTCCGACACGACCGCCAAGATGCTGCTGGAAGTGCAAGCAGTTCACTTCAACGCGGAAAAACCGTACATCTTCACGTCCGGCTGGGCGAGCCCGGTGTATATCGACTGCCGCAAGCTGATCTCGTATCCGCGCGTGCGCCGCGGCCTGATGGAAATGGCCGAAGCCACCATCCTGCGCGACGTCGGCTACGAGCAGATCGACGCGGTCGCCGGTGGCGAAACCGCCGGCATCCCGTTCGCGGCCTGGCTCTCCGACCGCCTGATGGTGCCGATGCAATACGTGCGCAAGAAGCCGAAGGGTTTCGGCCGCAACGCACAGATCGAAGGTCTGCTGACCGAAGGCCAGCGCGTGCTGCTGGTGGAAGACCTGACCACCGACAGCCGCAGCAAGATCAACTTCATCAACGCGCTGCGCACTGCGGGCGCGACGGTGAACCACTGCTTCGTACTGTTCCACTACAACATCTTCAAGGAAAGCGTGTCGGTGCTGAAAGACATCGATGTCGATCTGCACGCGCTTGCCACCTGGTGGGACGTCCTGCGCATCGCCAAGGAAAAAGGCTACTTCGACACGAAGACGCTCGACGAAGTGGAAAAATTCCTGCACGCACCGGCTGAGTGGTCGGCCGCGCACGGCGGTGCGACAGCGTCGCCGCAGTAAGCACCGGGTTTCAAGTACGTAGGCCGGGAAGGGACCGCCGCAACGCGGTCTGGTTCTAACCCACGCCGCTGGTGGATGCAAAAAAAGCTGCCTGTCTTTCCGACAGTCAGCTTTTTTTTATGCCGCTGGCAGGGACACGTCAGGCAACGCGATCACTGATCGCTCAGTTCCCCCGCGGTCCCCGACGACAGATTTGCCAGACCGTTGCTCTGCGCGTACTGAAACAGTTCGGAATCGCGTTCGAGACCGAGTTTGCGCATCGCGGTGTTCTTCTGCGTGCTGATGGTCTTGATGCTGCGGTTCAACTGCTCCGAGATTTCCTTGATCGTCATCCCGGACACGAACAGCCGCACCACTTCCAGTTCGCGCTTCGACAGCATCACCTCGTCGGTCTTGCCGCCCGCGTTCATGCGCAATGTCTCGAGCGACGCCTTGACCGATGGACTCATGTATTCGAGATGGCGGCTGACGTGCTGGACCGCGAGCCCGATATGGCTCAGATCGTCCGCCTTGTTGACGACCGACGTCACGCCGAGTTCGCTGAGACGCTTGAGCAGCGCGGCGTTCTCGAGCATCGTCAGGACGACGATAGGCAGATTGGGAAAATTGCGGCGCAAGTAACCGATCAGCGGAAGACCGTCACCGTACTGCCCACCGGGCATGGCGAGATCGGTCACCAGCACGTCGCAGGGAACGGTCTGCAGAATCTTCATGAGTTCCGTTGACTGGCGCGCGCGTGCAACAACTTCGATGCCGGGGAATTTAAGCAGCGCTTGCTCTGCGCCGAACAAAATCACTGGGTGATCATCGGCTACAACGACTCTGACTGGTTCTGGCATGGCTCTCCTTCGCTTGATAGCACGCTCTCCGAAACTTCAGCCATGCATCATTCTAAATTCCAGGTACTAAATTCGTGACTTCCCTTGCGTTGCCGGCCCACGGGCGCAATTCCGCTGACTATAGCTGATTTCACCTGTCCGCGGCCTGTCAGAACGGGCGCTACAAGGCCCCCGCTCAACCAAATGTTAATCTTGATTCGACCGCGGAACACAAAATAGGGACAATAATGATCCTGAGGATGGACGCTCACACCCCTGGCTGCATGGGACCGGCGTAACTGCGCTGCATGGGACCGGAGTACCGCGCTAAAAGCGCGAACTCTGGTTGACAGCTAAAGCGCAGGCGCCGGTCGACAAAGGAGAATAGGCACATGCATTCGCGTTGCCTGGTCGTTTCGCTTGCTTCGCCCCGCTCCAGATCGTCGTCTTTTGCCATTGCGACGCTCAGTCTCGCGCTTGCCGTCGCGCATGGGCCGCGTGCGCTCGCGGACGGGCCCTTTACGTTGACCAGTACCAATTTCCGCGATGGCGGCACGGTCGACACCGCCCAGGTTTTCGATCAGGACGACTGCAAGGGTGCGAACCGCTCGCCGCAGTTATCGTGGCACGATGCGCCTGCAGGCACGCGCAGCTTTGCCGTCACTATCTTCGATCCCGATGCACCCGGTCCCGGCTGGTGGCACTGGGCCGTCGCGGAGATCCCTGCGAATATCGACCGCTTGCCTGAGAATGCGAGCGCGTCAGGCTACATAAAGAAGCTTGGCGCCGTCGAGGCACGCAACGACTTCGAGATCGACGGCTATGGCGGCCCGTGTCCGCCGGCCGGCAAGCCGCATCGCTATGTGATCACCGTGTATGCGCTCAACACGACCGATCTGCGGCTCGCCCAGGGCCGCCCGGCGTTCATGTTCGACCACGAGATCGGCACTGCAACGATCGGTAGTGCAAAAATGGTGGTGAACTACGGGCGCTAAAAGACGCGCCCGCAAAGGCCGCGGCGTTGCGGTTACCCAGGTCCGGCGGATGGCGCAGTATCGCCGCGGCCAAACCCGCCGCCGCGCGCCCGCACCGCTCGTCCTCGTCCTCCCTTCAACTTTCCTGGAGCATCTCATGCCGAAGATCGTCATCGTTTATCACAGCGGATATGGCCATACGAAGAAAGCCGCCGAGGCTGTGCTCGCCGGCGCGCTCGCGGCCGGCGCCGACGCCAGACTGCTCGCAGTGGGCGATGTCGACGATGCCGGCTGGGCCGAACTCGACGCCGCCGACGCCATCATTTTCGGCGCGCCGACCTACATGGGCGGCCCATCGGCCGACTTCAAGAAATTCGCCGACGCCAGCTCGAAGGTGTGGTTCGGCCAGAAGTGGAAAGACAAGATCGCCGCTGGCTTCACCAACTCTGCGACGATGAACGGCGACAAGTTCTCGACCATCCAGTACTTCGTCACGCTGGCGATGCAGCACAGCATGATCTGGGCGGGCACCGGCATGATGCCGGCCAACACCAAGGCGGCGACGCGCGACGACCTGAACTACGTCGGCGGCTCTACGGGTCTGCTCACGCAATCGCCGGCGGATGCCACGCCGGAGGAAGCCCCGCCGCCAGGCGACCTCGAAACGGCCAAGGCATTCGGCGCACGGGTCGCCGCCGTGACGGCGCGCTGGAGTGCCGCGAAGTAGACGTCTCCCGGTCCGCGGCGGGCGCGAATCCGCCGTCAACGGATTGTATCTGCCGCATAAAACCGTCATCTCAATGTCATTTGCACGGCGCAACGTCGTTTTTCGACGATGTTTGCGCACGCGTGCCGTCGTCAGGTCTTAAAATAGCGTTCCGGCGCAACTCAGCGCCACCGTTTTCCCCGCCGTTTTCCCGTAAGCCAGTGAGAGTGAGATGAGCACGAAAGTATTTGTCGACGGACAGGAAGGCACGACCGGCCTGAAGATTTTCGAATACCTGTCGCAACGCGCCGACGTAGAGATCCTGCGTATCGAAGAAGCGAAGCGCAAGGACATCGAGGAGCGCCGTCGTCTCATCAACGCGTCGGATGTCACGTTCCTGTGCCTGCCCGATGTGGCCTCGCGCGAATCGGCTTCGCTCGTCGCGAACGACCACACCGTCCTGATCGACGCGAGCACCGCGTTTCGCACTAGCGCGGACTGGGCTTACGGCCTGCCGGAGCTGGCGCGCTCGCAACGCGAACGGCTGCGCACGGCCAAACGCATTGCCGTGCCGGGCTGCCACGCATCGGCGTTCGTGCTGGCCATGCGCCCGCTCGTCGAAGCGGGCGTGGTCGCGCCGGAGTTCGCGGCGCACAGCTATTCGATCACCGGCTACAGCGGCGGCGGCAAAAAGATGATTGCCGACTACGAAGCCGGCGGCAACGACCGGCTGAAGAGCCCGCGCCCTTACGCGCTCGGTCTGACGCACAAGCATCTGCCGGAGATGGCAGCGCATACGGGTCTGAAGTCGGCACCGATATTCACGCCGATCGTCGGCGAGTTCTACAAGGGCCTGGCGGTCACTACCTTCTTCTCGCCCAGCCAGTTGGCGAAGAAAGCCACGCCGCAAGATGTGGTTGCGCTCTTCAGCGAATACTACGCAGGCGAAGCATTCGTGCGCGTCGCTCCGTTCGACTCCGAAGCCAACCTCGACGGTGGCTTCTTCGACGTGCAGGCCAACAACGACACCAATCGCGTCGACCTGTTCGTGTTTGGCAATGAAGAACGCTTCGTCACCGTCGCGCGTCTGGACAATCTGGGCAAGGGCGCATCGGGCGCAGCCATCCAGTGCATGAACCTCGCGATCGGCACCGCCGAAGACAGCGGATTAAAACACTAAGCGCTTCTTTCCCGACGGCGCTTCGACGCCATTCAAGCCCAAAGGCCGGTTTTATAAACCGGCCTTTTGCGTTTTAAATCCCCGCTTGAACATTTCAAATCGCTTGCGAGTAATCGGTACTACTCCCAATTACTTTCGAACAAAATCCGGCCGTTATACATGGATCGGTAAATCGTGCAGAACAGCGAATTAATCTGCATAGATTGCCGCCTAGGGAAACACCCGATTTTTCCACGAACGGTCGTTCGCAGATGATAGAGCCTTTTTGCCCAAAGCCCTGACAGGCAAGCGTGTGCTGCAAAGCAACGTTCAGCTGCTGCATCCGAAAATTCGTTTTTTGTTTAAAAGGCTCGCAAACCTCACGGTGGCAAGAGTCGCGCGTTTTAGAGGCTGTTTGAATCGACCTTTTTAGACGGTTCAGTCAATTGACAGCCCTTAAACGCGCAGCGAAATTACTTCGCACAATTACACGAAAGGGAGACAGCAGCATGTCGTACGCCATAATTAGAGGCCTTGTACTGGCTATTTTGACCGCCTGCCTGGTGGTCGGGTGTGGTGGCGGCAACGCCAGCAATCCCGCAGCGATCAACACGCCGCAATGTTCCGGATCGAGCTGTCCGACGCAAGGGCCGCCGCCGCAGGGCACGGTTGCTTCGCTCTGTCCTGCGACCGCCGATATCGGCAATACAACGTATCTGGGCGGCGCCGGCAGCGGCGAAGTGGTGAGCCTGAACATCAACGCGACGGCGATGACCTACACGCTGTCGTGGCTCGAATCCCCCATTCCGCTTGCGACGGGCAACGTGACCCCGACCCGCGTAGGTGTGAAGATCACAGGCTCGGTGGCGCATCCGCCTACCGGCGCCTTGCCGACTGCCGAGCAGATACGCTGCGCGTTCATCCTCGAGCCGGGCACAGGCTCTGGACCCAACGGTACCTACAACACCACCGCTGACTTCAACACCGCCAATCCGCCGACGATCTTCATCGGCCAGGGTGTGGCAGGCGGCGGTATTCCGGGCGCCACGATCCAGTTCGCCGGCATATTGGGCCTCGGCGCGGTGGATAACCGTCATTTCGACTTTTATCCGTTCCTCGGCTTCGCCAGCACGACCACGGATATCACGAAGCTGCCGGGCACCTACAACGGCCTCCTCTATCACCTGACGCCTTCTGGTAATTCGGGCAACTATGCAACCGTGGGCACGAACACCATCGAAACCTTCGATGCGACCGGCACCTGCACGTCCACCCAAAGCACCACCGGCTTCTCGCCCAATACGGGTGGCTGCCTGACGACGGGTAACCCGTACACGGTCAACGCCAACGGCTATCTCGATAGCACCGAGGCTCCGCAGATCATTGCGCAGACGATACCGACCGGCAAATCGGGCGTCGCGCACATGATCCTCGGCCAGTTGAACGGGGCAACCATCCCGCTCGTGGTGCGCACCGGCAACGTCAATACCAACCTCCTGTCGTTGGCGGTCGACGACGAGTCCGGCATCGCCATGCTCGCTCCGGCCACGGCCCTCGCCTCGGGCGGCTTCGACGGCGGTTATGTCGGCGCGGATTCGAACTTCAACTACACCGCGACGCTCATCAACGGCGCCACGGGCACCTTCGTCAATCCGGCAACCTCGAGCGCCGAAGATGGATTCGCCCTGACCTACGGTGTCGCGGCAAGTCCGGGGCTGGTCAATGTCACCGCCACGACGACCAGCGGCGGCAGCGCTACTGGCTACGCGATCGCTGCGGGCGGCCTGTACGCCATCCTCATCCAGGGTGAGGAAAACAACGGCGTGGCATCGACTTCGGCCATATCGGGTACAGCGGAAACGCCGTACTTCGGCGTCGGCGCCAACGTCAACAAGTAACGAGACGATCAGATCGAGGGGATGGCCGGACAGGGAGCCGGCCATCGAAAACGAGAACATTCAGGAGGGGGCAGTATGAAATGGAAAATCCTTGCGGCACTGGCTTTGACAGCGCCGTTGGTGACGGCGTGCGGCGGTGGCGGCGGCAGTTCGCCGGCGCCGGTGGTCACAGCGCTGTGTCCCACCACGCTCGACTACAACACGGTCTACACCGGAGGCGGCGGCGACGGCGAACTGGTCAAGCTGCAGCTCGATACGACCAAGATGACCTGGCAGATCAGCTACATCGAGTCGCCAATTCCGCAAACCACGGGCACCGTCACCCCGACGCGGGCAGGCACGACCGCCAGCGGCACGTTGACTCCGGTCACGCAATTGCCGACCGCCAAGCTCAACCAGTGCGCCTATCAGCTGAACGGCGCGAGCCTCGACCCGACCCGACCGGCCCGTATCTTCGTCGGCGAAGGCGTGGCAGGCGGCACGATCCCCGGCGCGCAGATCCAGTTTGCCGGTGTGCTCGGCGTAGGCGCCGTGCCCGATACGACGTTCCCGTACTACCCGTTCATCGGCTTTTCGTCGATTGAAACGAACATCGCGAGCCTCGCCGGCACGTATAACCAGCTGGGCTACCACCAGGTTCCGTCGCAGGACTTCCTGCCGGTCTCGGTGGACGCAAAGATCACGATCAACGCCGACGGCACCTGGACCGAGTGCGACAACTCCGGCGTCAATGCCGGCAAGTGCGAGCAACCCGGGACCAACCTCGTACAGTCGGCCGACGGTAGCGGAGCGTTCGAAACCGACAACTTCCAGGGCCAGGCGAAAGCCACGCTCGCCACCACGCCGCAGGCCAAGGGCTTCATGATCGTCGGCCAGCTGCGCGGCCAGCTCGTGCCGATCCTCGTGCGCACCGGCGTCGCCAATCCGGCGGCCTTGCTGGCGGACGACGAATCCGGCATTTCGATTCTCGCGCCGCAAACCGCGGTCGCGGTGAACTCGCAGAACGGTGAGTACATCGGCGTGGACAGCCAGTTCGACTACCGCACCACGGCACTCGAAGGCACTCAGGCCACGTTGCTCGATCCGTTCAATGCGTCGCAGGCGTCGCTCGCAACCGCGCTCAATCTCGACTTCACCGAGGCGATTCCTGGCGAGGTGACGACGACCCAGGTCGGCGCATCGACGGGCACTACGCCGACCGGAAAGATGATCTTCACGGGTGGCGTGTTCGGCTACCTCGACCTGACGACGCCAGCGTCGCCTTACTTCACGATCGGCGCATTCGTCCAGTGATGGACGCAGTGAGCACTGTCACCACGTAACGAGGCGACCGCTCCCCGGCTGCAGCCGCAGCCGGGGTCCGTCCGGAACGCGACGACCACGCGGGAAACCCACCCCGCCGCCGCGCGTAGCAGGAGCGCCCGCTCAGGAGGAACGTCATGAAAAGAATGCTCATCGCGGCGCTGACCGCGTGCCTCTCGCTTAGTGCCCACGCCCAGCAGGCAGGCGACAACGTCGCCGTGCTCGGCTGGTTCCACGTGGCGCCGAAGGACTCCAGTTCGGCGCTCACGACCAATGTCGCACCGACGCCGATCAACACGCCGCTGCGTCTGCCGAACTCGTTCACTTCGGGCGGCACCGGCCTGTCGACCAACAACGCGAACACAGCCGGTCTTGTGATTACCCACTTCTTCACGGACCATATTGCGCTGTCGTCGGTCGCGGGCGTGCCGCCGGTGTTCAAGGTTTACGGTCAGGGCACGATCAAGCCGCCGGGGCCGGCCGGCGCACTTGGCAGTCAGAATCTGGGAGACCCGTCGAGCAATCCGATCATCAAGAGTGTGCGCCAATGGAGTCCGGCGGCGATCCTGCAGTACTACTTCGGCCAGCCCACCTCGAAGTTCCGGCCGTTCCTCGGTCTCGGGGTGTCGTACAACTGGTTCTCGGACATTCAGTTGAATCCGAACTTCGTCACCTCGACGCAGAACAACCTTGGCTCGGTGCTCGCCGCGGGCGCTGGCAAGCCGGGGACTACGCAGGTGTCGGCCAAGGCGTCGTCGTCATGGCAACCGGTGTTCAATGCGGGGGCGGAGTACAACATCACGGATCACTGGGGTCTGCTGGCTTCGATCACGTACATCCCGCTGAAGACGACCTCGTCGGTGATCGTCAAGGCAGCCGACGGCACCGAACTCGCGGTAAGCCGGGCCACGCTGAAGGCGGATCCGATCATCTCGTTCCTCGCCGTTTCGTATAAGTTCTAGTTGGCACGGAGGAAACGCCGCTGCACGAAAACGCAGGACGAAAAAAAGCCCGCCTACTTGGGCGGGCTGAATCCATATCAGAGGAGACATGGAGGAGACAAGGCAAATCATAGCAAAGCGTTTGGTGCGACGCAACATCGGAATTAGGGTTGACCCTCGATGTTGCGTTTATGCAACATCGCACGAAATCCCGGTAACTACGGCGACGCCCCTGCCACACCCTGCCAGTCCGTACGAAGTCCCTCCTAGCGGCGCACCAGCGCCATCATCGCGCCGAAGCCCACGAACACGCCGCCCGTCAGACGGTTGAACGCCCGCGCCACGTTGCGGCTCTTCAGCCGCGCGCCGATGTGAGTGCCAAAGCCTGCGTAGACCAGATACCAGCTCACCTCGATCACCGCGAAAGTGGCGACCAGAACGCCGAATTGCGGAAGCGTCGGGCGGCTGGCGTCGACGAACTGCGGCAGCAAAGCAGCGGCGAACAGAATCGCCTTCGGATTGCTGCCCGCCACCAGAAAGCCGTTGCGGAACAACGCAAAGCGCGAACGCGCCGGTTTCTTGGCGAGTTCATCTGTGCGGTGAGCCACGCCTTCGTCTGCAGGGGCCCGCCAGGCCTTGATGCCGAGATAGACCAGGTAGGCCGCGCCAATCATCCGCAGCGCGTTGAACATGGCTGGCCACGCTTCGAGGAACACGCCCAGTCCCGCTGCCGAGACCGACAGCATCAAAACGAGCGCCGACAGGCAACCGGCCATCGTCGCACCCGAGCGGCGCAGCCCGTGCTGTGCGCCATGTGTCATGACGAGCAGCATGTTCGGACCGGGAATGGCGGAAACGACGAAGACGGTGGCAACGTACAGACACCAGGTATGCAGGTTCATGAATGAATGGCACGGTAAAAAATCAGCGGGACAGGCATTATGCCTGCCCCTGCGGCCGCAAGGTGCAGGGGACTTCCGTTGCGACCGCGTTACTACGCCCGCTTCGCGCGCTCAGCGCCCGGCGCGGCGCGCCGACACCTCTCCTAGCACCGCGAAGTCCTTCTCACCGTCACCATGCGCGATGGCATCGATCAGGTTATCGCGCACCAGACTCCCCACCGGCATTGGCGTCGATACCGCATCGGCGGCGGCCAGCGCCAGACGCACGTCCTTCAGTCCAAGACGCGCCTTGAACAGCGCCGGCTCATAGCGCCGCTCCGCAATCAGCTTGCCGTAGCCCTGATAGACCGGGCCCGTGAACAGGCCCGCGGTGATCACGTCGAGAAAATCCTGCATCGCCACGCCGTGCGCCGTGACGAGGCTCGCCGCCTCGCCGAGCGTTTCGACCGCCGAGGCGAGCGTGAAATTGGCAGCGAGCTTCATGACGTTCGCCTGTTGTGGCTGCGAACCGATGCGCCAGGTCTTCTGGCCAATCACGTCGAGCACCGGCTGCACACGCTCGATAGCTTCAGCCGGGCCACCCGCGACGATGGTCAGCTTGCCTGCCGCCGCCACGTCGGGGCGTCCCAGTACGGGCGCGGCGACATAGTGCAGTCCACGCGTTGCATGGGCATGAGCCAGCTCTTCAGCCAGCGCCACGGAAATCGTCGCCATGTTCACGTGAATCAGCCCGCGCGGCGCGTGTTCCAGCAACGTCGCGTCGATCACCTCGCGCAGCGCCGTATCGTCGGCGAGCATCGAAAACACGGCGTCGCCGGTAAATGCCTCGGCGGGCGAACCGACCACCGCCGCACCCTCCGCGACCAGCGGTTGCGCGCGCTCCGGCGAACGGTTCCAGACCCGCACCGTGTGACCCGCTTTCAGCATGTTGCGCACCATGGCGACACCCATCTCGCCGAGACCGATAAAACCGATGTCCATCTCTCGCTCCACTCTTTCGAAGAGGTGAAAGTAGAGCACAGCGCCGCGAGACGTGCAGCCAGCGCGCAATGCCCCCCGGTGCCATACTGATGCGATGGTCACCGCGACATTCCGCTTCTATGAGGAGCTGAACGACTTCCTCGCCCGGCCGCTGCGCCGCCGCGCGTTCAGTTGCGCCTGCGCGGATGCCGCCACGGCCAAGCACATGATCGAAGCGCTCGGTGTGCCGCATACGGAAGTCGAATTGATCCTGGTGAACGGCGAATCGGTTGGCTTCGAGCGTCAGCTGGTGGACGGCGACCGCGTGGCGGTTTATCCGAAGTTCGAGGCGCTCGACATCCAGCCGCTGCTGCGCGTGCGCGAACACCCATTGCGTGTGACGCGCTTTATCGCCGATGCCCACCTCGGCGGCCTCGCGCAACTGCTGCGGCTAGCCGGCTTCGACACGCTCTACGACAACCACTACCCCGACGCCGACATCGAAGTGCTGGCCGCCGCCGAACAGCGCATCGTGCTGACCCGTGACCGCGAATTGCTCAAGCGGCGCACGATCACCCACGGCTGCTATGTCCGCACGCTCAAACCCAAGGCGCAATTGCGCGAGATTTTCGACCGGCTCGATCTGGCCGGCAGCGCCCGTCCGTTTCGCTTGTGCCTGACCTGCAACGTTCCGCTGCGGCGTATTCCCAAAGATGAGGTGGCAGGCCGCGCGCCCGAAGGCGTGCTCGAACGCCACAGCCAGTTCGTCACCTGCGACGTATGCCGGCGCGTGTTCTGGGAGGGCACTCATTGGCAGCGCATGCGAGCGTTAATGGACAGCATGGCGAATGAGCGCGCCTGAGCTGACCCACGACGTTCGACTCCGCTGGAACCCGTGTCCGGCTGGCAGGCCAGCGCGGATGCGTACAATGCGGGATTCCCTACCCTGCTGAGGCTTTCCGAATGCCGATGAAAAAAACCGACCTTGAGAAGAACAAGGCCCTCAAACTGACCAATTCCATGAAGCTGACGACCGCCGACCGCTTCGGCAAAGGCTCCGCCGCTACGCCCGTGCTCGACCGCCGCGAACAACGCAAGCTCGACCAGGCGCAGGGACTCGTGCCTTTTGCGTGCAAGCTCAACGCGGAACTCGTCGAGCAACTGAAGGAACGCGCAGCTACGCATCCGGAAGGCATGACGGGCCTCCTGACCGAAGTGATCCGCCGCGGTCTGCCAGCAGACGCGTCGTAACATCTCACCGGTCTGCTGCGCTGAGTTCAGTTCATTTCATTTCAGCAACTGAACCGCGCAGGACCAGATCCGCGACATCCCTGAAAAACGCCCGCTCATGCCGCTACCTAAACCAGATTGCGTAGCAGGCTGGCGGTTTCCTGGAGCGTCGGCAAGACCCGATGCAAAGCGGCATTAGCCGACTCCTGGCCGATCGGCATGCTGACGCTGATCGCCGCCACCACCGAGCCGTGCCGGTCGCGCAACGGCACCGCGACTCCGCGCATACCCAGCTCGAGCTGTTGATCCGTGACGACGTAGCCGTTGCGGCGCACTTCACCCAGCACCTCGCGAAGCTGCTCGATGGTGGAGTAGGTTTGTGGCGTGAAAACCTTGATTTCGTACGACGCGAGCCATCGTTCGATGACCTCCGGCGTCTGAAAGGCAAGCAGCACCAGACCCGCCGACGACAACGGCGCCGCCGCCCGCGACCCCAGCACGAAGCCGACCGCCATCGCCCGGTTCACGCCATTACGGGCCACGTAGACCACATCGTGTTCGTCGAGAATCGCGACCAGCGCGGTTTCCTGCAGCGTCGCCGTGATCCGCTGCAGGAACGGCTGCACGGTGCGCGGCAAGCGCGCCGAGTCCAGATAGGATTGACCGAGGCGCAGCACGCGCGGCGCAAGCCAGAACAGCTTGCCGTCGGTATCCACGTAACCGAGTTCGCGCAGCGTCAGCAGGTAGCGGCGCGCCGCCGTTCGCGATAGACCCGCGCGCGCTGCGACCATCGTTGGCGTCATGCGCGCATGTTCCTCGTCAAACGCTTCGATGATCGCCAGCGCTTTGGCCGCGCCGGCGATCCAGTCCTTGTCATCCATGGTTTCCGCCTGATGTCCGCCGGGCGCCGTCCTGCAAACAGGTCAACGCGATTGCGCGATTATCGCGCGAGACATCCAGTAACGGCTGTTTGAAAATCCCAGGCTTTCACTCACCAGGATTGGGCGAATCCGAACCGCTCGGCCAGGTTCTCCTGCGCGGCCTTCCGGTTGTCGGCAGTAGGCGGAAACACGCACCAGCAACCGTCATCGTGCCGGAAGAAAAACAGACTCCGGTCACCCTCCGCCAAGGCAGTTTCGACGCGTACATAGCGTCTGCCGCCCGCGCGCGTGCGGCTGAATTCGGTGACACGAATGGGATTCGACGGAGCCGGCGCCAGCCACTTCTCGACCAGAAAGCGCAGGGATTGTTCGCAGGCAGCTCTCATGACCGTCTCCACGAGCGTTCGTCCTGGGCGACGTCCCGCGTGTCGTCGACACTATCGCTGTCTTCCGTGGACGGCTCGTCGGCTTCAGCAGCGGCCAGTTCGATGGCCCGGCTGGTCGCCGCGGCCCGCAGCGTACTGCAATGAGTAGCGTGTCTGATGTCCGAGAGTAGACGGACAAGCTGTCGTGCTGATCTGCGTTTCATCGAACACCCCCCGCACTGCACCAGTAACTTGAGAAAGCACTTTAACTTTATGCCTCGATGGCGCACCGCTGTGAGGTTTTTGACTAAATAGCAACAGTCACGATCAAACTCGTGCGCGCCGGGCGTCTGCGCCGCCCGACCTCAATGTGCGCGCATTGGCGCAGTGCGGTATGTGCGCTGGCGACCGCAACGCACTGATGGGACTGGCGACTGGCCGGGCGGCACCTGATTCGGAACCGCACCGCAGTGACACCGGTTAAACGGCGCGCCGGCGACAATCTTGAAGGGGGAGAAATACGGAGTGGTGCCCGGGACTCTGCGGCCGTACGCGCCTGGAAAAAAGTGCGCGGGGCAAAAAACTCAGCCCCGATCAACCGATTACCAGCACCGCGCGTTCTTATGGGCTGACGCTGGGCGCACTGGCTGGCTGCGTCAAATCCGGGCGGCCCAGAATGTCCGGCTCCACAGACGACACAGGAGCCACCGGCGTGCCAGACGCAACCGGCGTGTTCAATGCGCTCGCAGGCGGGGCCACCACCCGGTTGGCCGCCATCATTGGCGCCGGCACGATCGGAACGGGCGCAGCGGTGGTCACTGTCGAGACGGCGGGAAGCGGCGTGCTTGTCACAACGCTCGACTTGACAGGGTCAGTGCGCACGACCGTCTGCAGATAGTGATCGACGAGCCCGAAGAAGCGATCGTAGAACTTGCCCGACGGAATCGTCTCGCTGGAGATTTTCACCATCTCGTCGTTGTTCGAGCGGATCGGCAACGACACCGAACCGATGATGCTCAGACCGACGCTCGCCGACGTATCGCTTTTCTTCAAGGCAAAGCCGTCTTGGACCGCATTCACGTAGACGATGCTCGTGTCGCTGGCTTCTTCACCCGGCGTGCAAACGACGTGAAACTCCACCATCACGTGCGAATCGCCGGTGGGCTGGAAGTTCTTGGTGCCGTCGACGGTATCGGGATGCGTCAATGTCGTCATGTAGCCCTGGCTCAGCAGCGCGCGACGCGCGGCTTCGCAGGTGTCGGCGGTGCTAGCGTTGAAATTGCGGGCGAAGGGGCTCGCGCCCGTATCGAACTGTTCCTGCTGGAATTTCGGTTGTGACGAGCTTGAACAGGCGGCAAGCCCGAGCAGCCCAAACAGCGAGGCTACGGTAGCTTTAGAAAATGAGGTACGCATGATTCCGGAAGGCAGACTACTTAACGTCGAATGGCATGCATTGTAGAGCGGTTGCCTGACAGAGCGAAAACAATGGGCAAAGCGCGTAACACGTTGAAACAAAAAGGTTTGTAGGCTTTCGGTCAGCGCGGTGTGCGGCGCGTGCCGTTCGGGGCGATGTCAGAATGGCCAGTGGTCCGACTGAGGCGGCCGGGCGGTCACCGGAATGCCTCGTGCGCCTCGGGGCGACGCGGCTTGCCCGACCGGTAAGGTCAGGTCATCGGATCAGGGCGCCGCCGAAGCCGTGCCAGCGGCCGACAGACCGATCGAAGATGAACCCGGCACCGCGCTTGCCGAAGGAATGTAGAACGTGCGAGCACCACCAACGGATGTGGCGCAGTCGGCTGCGCGGCCGTCGCATGCTGCGTCGTCCGCGGCCGAACGCGCCGCGCCGCCCTGTTCGGCGACAACCGGCGCAAACGTCTCGACCCGTGTGCTCACCATCTGCGCGTAAGCCATCGAACCGCCGTAGCTCTTCAACGCGAGACTCATATTGCCGCCGGCCGATTGCATGTAACCGTGCAGAATGGCAGAGCCCGCCTCGATATTGGCGGTCGGCTCGGTCAGGTCTTTGACGTTGCGCAGCAGCCCGCGGTGAGCGGCCGGTACGACCTGCATCAGGCCCGTGGCGCCACGCGGGCCTTTGGCTTTTTCCTTAAACCGGGATTCGATCGAGATGATCGCCAGCAGAAGCGCCGGCGGCAGCGAGTACTTGGCTGCGGCAGACTGAACGGCGGACGAGATTTGCTCGGCCTTCGCCTTGGCGAGGCCGAACTTTTGCGTCAGATATTCCGAGATACGGTCGTGGTCGCTCTCTTCGGCCAACGCGCTCTGCATGAAACAAAGCGACAGCATGATCAGACAAAGTAGTCGGCTCATGAGCGGATAACGTTCGAGAGGAGAAGGTCGTATTATACCGATGCTCGAAAAAGAGGCAGCAAATCTTCAGAACATACGGAAAAATACTAATCCGGGCCGGAACGAGCAGTGCCACATCCGGTAGATATTGCAGCGGTATTGATTCTCGGGGCCACGGCCCTATGTGTTGGTGTTGATCAACGACGGCAGCCAGAGAGGCATGAACAAACCCGAATTCTCCGAGCCTGATAGCGCGCGTCCCGACCTGTTGTGCTTCCTGGTCGCGATTGCTGCCGCGTCGTACGCGTTGACTAACGACTGGCGCGTGGACCATGTGGTCCAATGCTGCCGTCAGTGGCTCGACAAGAACCGGCTGAAAATGCACTGGCTCGACCGGGTGCGGATCGGCCAGCTGGCACTGAAGATCGCCAGCAAAGACCTGCTGGATGCAGGTGTCGCGGTTCGCCTGTCGAGCGTGAATGCGCTGTTCACCAGCGAGATGGAACTCAACGAAGCGAGCACCATGGTGCAAAGGATGATGGCGCTGTGTTACGAAGCGCTTTGAGCTATTTCAACCGCTCAGTGCTCGACGAGGGGTCGGCCTTTACGCAGACTACCGAAGAACGTGCATGTCCCCGCGTCACGTCCGCCCTTCTTTTCGCATCCGCTTGGCTTCGTACATGGCCTGATCGGCCCGATCGATGAGGGTAGTCATCTCGACGCCGTCATCTGGAAGTACGGCTGCGCCGACACTGATATCGAGGTCGAGCACGCGCCCCTCGAACTCGAACGGCTCACGCACCTGTTCAACCATGCGCATGCCAAGCCGCTCGGCGTCGGCCTTCGAGTGGATACCGGGCAAGATGACGGCGAATTCGTCGCCGCCCACGCGCGCCACCGTGTCCGAACGCCGCGCCGTCATGTGCATGCGATCGGCGGCTGCCTTGATCGCCGCATCGCCTGCCCGGTGGCCGTAACGGTCGTTGATGGGTTTCAGGTCGTTGAGGTCGAGATTCAGAATGCCGAGCGGTTCCGAAGAACGTTGAGCGAGATGAATCGCCTGCCGCAGCCGGTCGTAAAACAGCGCACGGTTCGGCAACCCTGTCAGCGCGTCACGCGTAGCCAGAAGATAAAGCTCGCTGGTCTCGTGCTTCGCCGCATGAAACATCGCGGCGGCAATCAGTTCGGACATCAGTTCGAGCGCGCGAATGTCGCCGTCAGTGAACGCGTCCGCCGCTGCGCCCACAACCTTCAGCACACCCACCGTCGTATCCATATGCCTGAGCGGCGTCACGATCATCGAGCGCAGGCCGACTCGCCGGCAAGCCTCCCGGTCGACGCGCGCGTCGATTTCCGAGTCGACACATCGCAGGATCTCGCCGCTCTCGACGCACAGACCGGACAGGCTGCCATTACGCTTGAGCCGCAAACCCAGCAGCGTGGCAGCGATGCCCGAGCTCGCCCGGTAGACCATTTCATCGCCCTCAGCAAGCTCGAGGACGGCGCCGTCGGCGTGCGTCAATTGCTGAACCCGCTCGGTGACGAAACTCATGACGCCGCCAAGATCGAGTCCCAGTTTGGCGATCTCTGTCTGCGCTCTGACGATCGCGAGAAGCGTTTCGCTGCTGGGAACAGCGTCACTGAAGGCTCTCTGCAAGGTTCTCTCCGACGGGCAAGTTACCGGGACACATTCTACGGGACAAAAAATTGACGAAGTGACCGCTGCGCTGACGACAAACAGCCCAACTTGCCCCCGGTGCGCCTCGGTGAATAGAGTGCATCGTCTTCCACGAATGCCAAAGCGGGTTGGTGTAGGGATGTATTGAAAATAACCTAGGGATTTGCTGTTTTTGACGTACCCGCTCCCCATTTCGCAGACTTTCGGTTTCGTGTATTTTGGCGGCAGCTTCGCCTTTCTTTCTGACGTTGGGGATCGTCTTGTTTCTGCAAGAAAACGAAGGAACACACGCGTGAGCCTTGACGAATACTACGGACGACTGGGCTTGCCAAATACTGCCTCGCCTGCGGAGATAAAGCGGGCGCATCGGCGCTTGCGGGCGAAGTACCACCCCGACCGCAACAAAGGCGCGGAGTCCAACGTCGAGCCGGCATTCAAGCTGGTTCAGGAGGCGTTCGAGATTCTCACGGGCGAGCGCGAAGCGCCACCGCACATGCGCACGCGCGCACATGACGCGGCTCGCAATGCAGCTCATCAACAGCAGGAACACACGGCAGGACACACCGAACGGACCGCGAGGTCTGCATCGGGCCGAGCGGGCGCGTATGGACCAAATCGCGGACCGCTGCCCATGCGCGGAGCAAACCGGCTCACCCAGCTATACGTACCTGTCGAAGTGGCGTTGAACGGTGGCGAAGCCGCGACCCGCTATGAAGTCACTGAAACCTGCCATCGATGCCGGGGCAAAGGCTTCCAGTCCACGGTCGCGCAGTGTTCAGGTTGCGGCGGGTGGGGTCAGACAGGCGACGGGATGCGTTGCGGCACCTGCTCCGGTGGAGGACGTACTACGAGCAAGCATTCGTGCCCGTCGTGCGACGGCACGGGGACGCAAAGCTACTGGAACTCGGACACCGTCGCAGTCCCTGCTGGCGCATGGGATGGTCAGAGACTCGTCGTGGCGGGCGGCGGATTTCCAGGTGTGAACGGTGGCGCTGCCGGCGACGCGATCTTCTCGATCGCGGTTGTATGTGGCGCCGACTTTACGCGTGAAGGACTGAACCTGAGCGGAGAACTGCAGGTTGATTTTGTGACTGCGACGCTTGGAGGGTCCATCGAAGCAAAGGTGCTCGGGCGCGATCTGCGCATTACGGTTCTGCCGAACTCGCAGCAAGGAAGCATTATCCGTCTCCCGGCGCGCGGATTATCGGACAAGGCAGGAAATCAGGGCGATCTGCGGCTTCGCATCGCGCTTGCCATGCCCACGGCCGCGACGCATTTAACAGACGAGCAACGTCAGGCTTTTCAGGAGATGTTTGCGGATGCGGCGCGCCGTGGTGCGCCGGATAGCTCGGACAGCTGACATTTCGCGCTGCCTTGTATCCCGCTTCACGCGCTGCAATGCGGTAACGATGGGCGGCGACCGCCTTCAATGACGCTCCAGATACGTTCCTCGGTGGCGCCCATGAATCGTCTGGCGATAACAGCCTGACATTCATCGCAGCGGTAGTGCTCAAGTGCGAGCGTACCGTTGCACTCGGCCACGCCGATCAACGTCACACCATCCTGACGTTGAGTATCAACCGGACATCCGTCAATGTCGGCACATCTTTCGCAGACTTCCATGGCGCCTCCGGAATCAAATGACCAATCCACTGGCTAGCGTCTGCTTACTTCGCTCAAAAGAGGCCCGCATGGCGCGGGCCAAATTGATGCACCCGCAGAGGAGACAACACGGGCAGATTCAGTATCCGGCTCCGCGCAAGGCGGGCGCAACAGCAAAAAAATAAATAAAAAAGGGCTTGAAGCCGGTGTTCACTGTGTTTCAGTCGCGTTTCGGCGTCCGGTCACTACCAGGCCTGCCTGAGGGTAACGGCGAGGCACGCCACTTGCTCAGCAGTAACCCATTCCCGGCAAACCGGCTGGAGATCCTTAAGGAATCCGTCCGGTTCACGCTTTGTGCCCGTCTGAACGGGCGGTCTCACGACCGGAATGCTTGTTCGCCGCTAGCGCGGATTCTGCCCATCAGGAGGTAAATATGGACCCGGTCTCACATGGCATCATTTTCTGGCTAATTATCGGAGGCATTGCTGGTGCCTTGGCGGGGCGCATCGTCGACGGTGGCGGCTTCGGCATCGTCGTCGACATCATTGTCGGGATTGTCGGCGCCTTCATAGGTGGATGGCTTGGTGGAGCGCTCGGCCTGCATCTGGGCGGCGGCATTATCGGCTCGCTGATAACGGCGCTCATTGGCGCAGTTATTCTGCTCTTCATTATTCGTCTTTTCAGTCGCGGCCGAGCGAGCTCGCTCTAGCAACGGCTTTTTGAAGAGTCCGACCTGGACCGGGCGCGCCGTCTGCGCCGGTCCAGGCGACAAGCCCGCAGGGCTCATCAGCCCGGTGCGGCTCGCTCAGACGCTAAAGCGCCTGAATGCCCAGGATAATCACCGCAGCGATCGAGGACATGAAAATCACCGCTCCGATCGTGCGTCTGCGGTTCAGTTCGGTCCACAAAATCACACCGCTCAACGACAGCAGAATCATGCTACCGGCCGCCGAATCGGCAAGCAGAATCCAGCCGACGCCCGCCCCCGTCGAGCGATGCAAACCTTCGAGCGTCGCAACGAGGCCTTGATCGCGTCGCTCGACGCTAACAAACGTGCCGCCCTTCCAGTAGTCCGCACTGACGAGATAGTTCGGCGCGTTGAAGCGCACCTCCCAATGCTCCGGTTGAATGACCGACTGATCGCCCCACGTGACTGGGCCGGACGGATCACGCGTGACGCGCTCCGCGGGCCGGTCGAGTTTCAGTTCGGTACGCAGCCAGCCGGCCAGTTCGCGCGGCGTCCTGAACTGCGCCGCATCCACAGGCATCTGCACGGTCGAAACGACCGGACCGCCGACCTTGATCTTCATCGTTGCGCGATGATTCTGCAGAAAACCGGTCACACCGAACAGCAAACCCAGCACCGCACCCCACAGACCGATCCAGCCGTGCACCTTGCGCAGCCATTTGAGAAAGGTGCTGCGAAACGAACGCGAGCCGCTGGCGCGGGATCGAGTCCGGTCTTTGAATTCCGTATTTGCGCCGGTACGGGTCGTGAGGTCGTTCATCGGATACCTGTTGATCAAAAGTCGATGGTGGATGTGAGTTCGAGCGTGCGGCCGAGGCCGACCGCGAGCTGATTCGAACCCGCCGCGCTCCAGTAGCGCTTGTTGGTGGCGTTTTCCAGATTCGCCTGGAACGACACGCGCTTGCCGTACACACGCGTCGCGTAACGCAAGCCCGCGGTGTAAATCGTGGCGCCGCCGATCCACGCCTGATCGGCGCTGTTCACCGGACGCGGCCCCACGTAGTACATCCCGCCGTTGACCGACAGGCCTGCGAGCACCGGCACGCGATATTCGGCGAACAGACTCGCCGTGACGTGCGGTGTGTTTTCCGGCGTCTTGCCGACCAGCGTCGAATCCGACGAGTCGAGTTGCTTCGCGTCGAGATAGACCGTCGACGCCGTCAACGAAATGTCCTTCGTCACATCGCCCTGCACCGAAAACTCGATGCCGCGAAAACGTGCGTTGCCGTCCATGACGTAGACGTTGTCGGCATTCGTATCGGCCGAGGGCTGACGCAGATTGAAGAGCGCGAGCGACACCAGCGCACGGTCCGCCAGCCGGGTGCGGACGCCCACTTCCTCCTGCCGGCTCACGGCCGCTGGCAGGATCTGATTGGCGTTTGCAGCCGTGGACGGTGCACTGCCGGCCGACTCGAGCGCCTCGACGTAGCTCGCATAGACGCTCGTGTTGGGCGTGAGGCGATAGCTGAGGCTGCCGGACGGCGACGTCCTGTTGATGTCCTGGCTCGGCGTGCCCAGCTGCGAACTCATATATTCGGAGCGGCGCACGCCAGCGATGAATTGCAGACGCGAGGTCAGGTCGACCTGGTCGAACAGGTACACGCCGCTGTTGCGGATGTGCTGCGCGTAGAACTGCTTCGGCGTGCCGCTCGCGGTCAGCTTCGTGATCGACACGGGGTCGTAGAGATTCTGGCTCGCTGTGTAGAAGTAGGTCGTGAAGTCCGGCTGGAACAACCAGTTCTGCATGACGCCGGCCGTCAGCGTGTGACCGATCGGGCCCGTCTTGAACGCACCGGTCGTTTCGAGCCGCACGTTTTTGTTCTCGTACATCTGGCCGTTCTGCTCGCTGGCTTGCAAGCTGCCGGCGCCCGTCGCAACGCTGTACTTCTGGAACACCCAGGCCCAACGGTCCCGCCGTGTGATCGACTGGCCGATCGAGAAGTCCACGTTCCAGTTTTCGGACAGCGCGTAGTCGGCGCGCAGCAGCTGGGTATCGGCGCTCGATCTGGTCGGATGCGCGTTGCTGACCAGCAGCTTCGACGGATCGGGTATCGCCGGCAGGGTGATAACGCCGTTCTTTGCGGTGAGCGGCACGATACCCGCCTGTTCAACGATGCTCGATTCGACGTGCTCGAAGTCGTATTGCAGCTTGAGCTTGCTGTTCAGTTTCCAGTCGAGCGCGGCACTGACAAACTTGCGGTAGCCGCGATCGCCGTCAATCGGCGTCTCGACGTGTTCGTCCATCGCGTTGACGCGAATGCCGAACTGGTTGTCCTGTCCGAAGCGCCGGGAGAGATCGACCGCGACGCCGTACGAACCGTTCGAGTCGGCGAGCGCCGTCACGCTCGTGACGGGCTCGACGCCCGCCCGCTTCATGACCATGTTGACGACGCCGGCTGGAACGGTGAAGCCGTAGTAGAGCGCCGACGCGCCCTTCAGGACTTCGACGCGCTCCTTGTCTTCCATCGGCATCCAGACGTTGTTGTCGATCGGCAGGATGCCGTCGATGTAGTAGCTCGAGCGGTTGTCGAGCGCGATGCCGCGGATCGCGAGATTGTCGTACGCCAGACCGTTCAACTGCAGGCGAGTTACGCCGGCTACGTTGCGC
The DNA here is from genome assembly GCF_900141745.1 of Paraburkholderia phenazinium. NCBI lineage: Bacteria > Pseudomonadati > Pseudomonadota > Betaproteobacteria > Burkholderiales > Burkholderiaceae > Paraburkholderia > Paraburkholderia phenazinium. The sequence goes on from NZ_FSRM01000001.1 coordinate 411,454, forward strand.
AGCGCGTCGTAGAGACCGGTATCGCCTTGGGCGTCCATCACATCGCGCGTCACCACGTTGACGGTTGCGGGCACGTCGAGCGCGTCGAGGCCCTTGTAGGGGCCGGTTTCGATGCTCGAGGGAGCGAAATGTTTGGACTTCTCGCTGATGACTTTCACCGGGGCGAGTTGGCTGGCGTTGTCCGCGGTGGTGCTTGCGGTGGCTTTCGCGCCACTTTTGACGCTGCTGTCTGCGTTTGCTTTCGCGGTGCTGTCGGGCGTCTCGGCCGTGTCCGCCGCCTGCGCGGAAGTGGTGATCACGCTCGCCGCGAGTAGTGTGCCGATCCAGTTTCGTCTACGTCGAGTCGCCAAAAGGTTGTACCGCATACCGCCATGCATGAAGATTTTCCCCGTACCGAACGCCAGCTCGGCGCGATACGGACCGGTTTGGACCATGGTGCGCCGGAAATATTACGAATATTAATGCGAATCATTATCGTTTGAAAGTAAATTGGATGCAACCTTTCTGAACGATGACGAGGATTTTCGATGGGGCGCGGGTGGGTGCTTGCCGGTTGACGACTCAGCTGGCGGCAGCTCGTCTCGCGGCAAATGTCCGCGCAAACATGTTCCGAATCTGCGGATGGCTGCTTATAGTGGAGCCGTGCGAGCTTCCTTCTTCAGGACAGGCACCTTCGACAGGGACAGCGAAATGACTACTTCTTCCGAGCTGGTGAACAGTCCGCAGGACGCGACGCCGGAGTCTCTGCTGGCTCTGATCAAATACCTCGACCTCGCGCTGGACAAAGGGAAGTCCGTCGTGATGATGCGGCACGAGGCCGGGGTGTGTTCAGTTTATGTTGGTGACCCGGGGGATGAGGAGAATCCGTTGGGTCGCCAGGGAACTATCGCAGTAGGCGTGGCTGACGAGATACTTGAACTGACGCGAGCTGGGGTGAACAGGCTAGAGGTCGGGGATCAGGTGTATCGGTTTGTTCGGAGTTTTACGCATGTTGCAAGCGTGGGGGCAGTGGTCTTTGGGCCGGCTTAGGAGCACGCCGACCGAGGTCAGCGCGCGCTCCGATACTGGCAGGTTCTAACAATTGCCCTTAAAGGCGCTAATTGTCCTTAAGGATTCGAAAAATCCTTATAAATCAATGGCACTTCCCGCCTCCAACACCGCGACCGAGAATGAGCCCACGTTGCACCCGAAAAAATTCGCTCAGTTGGCGCAGTTCGAATAGTTATGCTTAAGCACGGGCTCGTCAGGCTGCGCTTTGGTCAGCGCCGGTGGGCTCGCTTCCATAATCGCTATGCGCGAGGTGTGAAAACCTGGCCGCGGCCTGAGAAATCTTCCGCTTCGAAACCGGATTGATAACATCAATCGGCGCCGCCGTCGGATGCTCCAGGAAGTGCTGCTTCACGACCCCTTGAAGGTCCGGGAATCTCTTCACCGACTCTTCGATGTCTCGAGCGAGCATGACTTTAACGGTGTAGAGGTTCGGGCGCACGGTCGCCTGCACTTCCGCGATTCTTCTTTGAGCTTCCGCAGAAAGCTCTCCAGTGAGCCAGAGTTCGAAGGTGAGCTTGAGATTCTGGAACTCCGGATTATCGTTCGTCTGTTTCCGGACGTTCGGGATGCGCTTGGTCAGCCAGGCCTCAATTTCGTTGTCTGGCAATAGGTTGCCAGGTATTAGCCCTTTGCATTCAATGAATCGAATCTCCTGGCGTGGCACAACTACCCGGACGTCGACTTCCGCAATGTCTTTGCCGTCCTTGCGATAAATCTTGTTCATGTCGATGCTAGCGCCGGCCACCGACCTTCGCATAACATCTGCGACGACGAATTCGAACAGCGCCCCGCGGAGCGTGCCGGCTGCACCCTCGACCTTGCCGAGCTTTTCGAACAACCTAGAGAACTTCTCGGGGTCGATTGCTTGTGTTGCTACTTGCGCAAGCGTGGCGGTCAATTCCATCAGCGCACGGGCCACGTCGGTACCGAACAACGACTCTGTTGTCGCGGGGATGATTCCTTCGCGGCGGATTGCGTCGAGGGCTTCGCGGCTGTATTGGTGGGCGACGAAGAATTGCAGGGTGCGAGTTTTATGCACCTGGCGTAGCGTTTTGCACTTGTAGATGAACGGCAGGAGGTCGCTCAACCCGACCTCCTCCTTCAAGAGCACGTCCAAAACCATGAAACCGGGATTCGGGCGACCGTTACTCCAAGTTGCCAGTGCACTGACATATGACGGCGCCGTCAAATCCCACTGAAAAATGGAGACAGTAGGTGCGGCACCCTGTTGGTTGCTCCGCTGCTTAAATGTCCCGTAGCTACCGAACGCAAGTCTTGCCGCCCAGTCCTGAACAGACTGGAGCAGCACGGTCTCAGCAATCAGTCGAGCGCGGACTTCAGGGAGCAGTTCTTCGAGAGAGGCGTCCTTCTTCGCGAAAGCAAAGCACTCGCCTAAACCAGGTACCTCGATGGTCTGAAACAGCTCAGTGGCCACAAGGTCCTGCCAAACACGTTCGAAGGAGATTTGGCGGTCGCCGGACGAGATACCTGCCGCAGATGCGAGGTGTGCCAGCGGAAGAAGGCCGCCACGCGCTCTGAGAGCTCGAATCACTCGCGCATATGCACCGTTACCTTCCTCGAGCGCCTCGGCTAATCGCCTCCAGAATTTATCGCTCCCGTATTGCGCCGCCGTATACAGGAACTTTGCCTTGCGCGCGAACGGCAGTTTCAGCTCGCGTACCGACTTGCTTCGTCGTTCGACTTTCTTTCTCGCTGCCGCCGGCGTGATGCCCAGCCATTTTTCAAGGCCGACAGCAAGCTGGCCGCTCAACTGCGGCCCCTCACTAGACAGCAGTTCAAGTACGTGGTCACGCATTGCTCATTCCTTGTCACAGAGCGCTATTTATAATGATAGGGCGGCGTGACTTGGGCTCGCAAATTTTTTGTTCGAGATGAAAAAATATCGTTTAAAAACAATTGCTTGCTAAATATTTTTGACATCGCGAGGCGAAGGGCTGCCCAAAATGCCGTCACAGTTCAGGCGACGACTTATCGGTAGGGGCCCAACGGTGCCTCCCCGGAAGCCTACCGGCCGCGTCGGAAGCGTGCGGTCGAACGGCCCCGGCCCTGCGGTAAGCGTTGAGAAGCTCACTGGAGTACGGGCACGCGGCCCCGCTTAGAGAAGCAGGGCGCGACGCCTACGCGCCAAGGCGCTGCGACGCGGCGCGCAAATGTGCGGCCAAAATTGCATCGTATTCATCGTCGAAATCAGCGTCGACGACGACCGTGCCATCTTCGGTGAGGAACACTTCCGACTTCACAGCCTCGAACTGCTCCTGTGCCTCGTCAACATTCGCTGTCGAACCCTCCGCTCTAGCAAAGCGCTTCCTATCCTGCCTCACCTTCGCGTTCTTGCGAGCTCCGCGAATCGTCTCGGCTTCGAGGACCGTATCGAGCGCCTTGTTCGAGCGCCGCTGGTGGTCGTCCACCTTCTTCTGCGCCTTGTTGGTGAGAGTGTTTGCCTTGTGGCGATGCCTACCTTGCTCAACCTCATCCTCTACCGCGAGTGCAGCGTCATCCCAGTTACGAAGCTCAAGAGCTTTCCAAGTGACTTTTTCGACCATGAACTCGTCTTCCCGCACAAGTCCCAACTCCCCGCGGTTGCCGCGATTGTCCCGCCACTGTAGCGTCGTTGCATGAACTCCGACACGCTTGTACTCGATTTTCATCTGCTCTGACTTGCTAGCCCGAGAAGCCATAAAGTCATCGTAGTGGTCATCGAGTTCATCAGACCTCCACCGTTTCGAGAGGTAACCAACCTTCCCGCCGCGAACTGTACCGGGACACCACGGGATAAACTTCTCCCAAGCCTCCTGCTCGGTCAGTTCGACCTTTTGGTCGCCGATGCGTGCGGCCTGGTGGTACCCCCAGAGAGTAGTCGGATTGATATGGTGGCAGCCGTTCATGCGCATGGTTTCGCTTCGCAGATGGCGCTTCTTCGAAAAGCGGTTGACGTGCTGGATAGCCACCAAGACCAACTCTTCCAATTGCTCGACCGTGATGGGCTTTTCCTTTCTTGCGCGGTCTCGAAGGTCTTTCGAAAGCAAGGCTTGTTGCCGCGTGTAGGCACCGGGAGCTTCTGACATCAACCGCAACATGATGCCGTTCAGGCTCTCACCGGTTCCCTTTTTTTCGCCTGCTGCCGGGGGCGCCAAATACATGATGAGATGCATCTCCTTGCACGCCGTGGCGATAACAGGGTCGCTTGCACCCGCGCCGTTATCGACGAAGACACCATCGATTGAACCGTGCACCAAGTCATTGACGTCGCGAAGGCCGAGTTCGCGTGCACGTTTGGCTTTGTCAATATAGATGGAAGCTATGCATCGCCGGAATGATTCATTGTCCTCTCCTCCCATCGCGATTTCATACCCGACCACAGCTCCCGTTCGCCGGGAAACCGCGAAAATGATGGTCACGAAGATGGGTTCAATCTTGCCGGCAACAAGCGCAGCAACAGGTACCTTGGCAACGAAGCCATCAACGTCAACGATTTCGAGACTCATGTCCAGAGTCAGGTGTGTCGCCTGCCCAGACTTCGAGGATAGATACTTTCGCGAAAGCCGACGGCCGAGTTGTCTTCGCTTGGCGTCGGTCGCTGCGAGGATGTATGTGTTGACGTGGTAGAGGAACTGCTTCCAACGGGGAATCAAGCGCTCGGGATACTTCCCATACTGGTCGCTCACCATCGCGCTGTACGTATTGATGAGCGTCATCCTTTCGCCGATGTAGTATTTTTCGATAGCCACGACGAACTTGGCGAAGTCTGCCGGACGCACATGTGTTTTGCGCATCATCCGTGGATGCCCCAAATACTCGGTCTTGTCGTCAGCGATTTTTTCCAACCGCGTTCTCGGGCCGGGGCGACGGGTGTTTACCGCTGTGCGCTGTTTGCCTCCCCCACCTCTAAGCGAGGTTCGTTTAATCAGTGCGCGCGGTACGCCACCGTAAGCGCAGTGTCTGTGGAAATACTCGAGGATTGTGGTCTGATAACCTGGTTGCTGTCCCATGTTCTGCCAGACGTGACGCAGCGCCTCCGCCCTGGCGGTCGGGTCGCTCAAGATGAACGGATTGAACATGTCCTTCGGCGCACCGTTGTAGTCGACCGTGACATCCGAATAGGCCTTGACGATAGACTTCCGACGCTCAAGGCCAACCAAGCTCGCCTCGGAGACAGGAATGGACTCTCTTTGGATTTCATCTGGCGTGAAGATGTCGGAGATGGAATAGACGTCGCTCAATGGGTCATCAGCGTCATCGAGATTCCAGCGTTCCCAATGCCCACCGCCATAGAGCGTGCTGCTTCCGCTTCCGGCCACCAGTCGGAGCACGTAGAGGTGGCGATTGTGCGCGTCCCACGTTACCGCCCGATAGAAGAAACCCCCGTTATCTCGTCTGCGGGCAAACAGTTTCATCGGAACCAGCCCGGAGGGCCAAGCTCGCCGATGGTAGCTTTCAATGATGCGCGCTGCGAAAGCTTCGTCCGTAATGATGCGAGGCGGAGGAACGGGCGAGCTCTCCTTCGCCGCGGGAGGCATGATATGCGAGCGCATGAGTTTCTCCTTGAAGCACGGCCGGCTGAAGCGCCGGCCTGAATGAAGAGGTTTAAGCGAGCGGAATCGAGAGTCGCGCGTCAACGCGCTTGGAGTGGTCCAACGTGACGAATCCGTGCGACACGGCCGACACGAAAAGATGAACGGCCGTGTTCATGCTGACGCCCATGCTGCTTGCGCGGCGCTCCAGCACTGCGTGTAAGGTTCCGCGAACGCTGTGGGACATCAGGTTGTCTGCAAAACTTCGAGAAGGCTCGTACAGGTGGCGGACCTTCTGGCTCTTTGCCATTGACCACAGCGCGGCGAAGTTCCCGAGTTCTCGGCTCGGAATCGCGTTCGAACGCAGCATCTCCCACGTCCAGTGCCGGCCAGCGGAAAGCGTACGTTCCTTGATTGTCCGGTCCTCATCCTTCTTCTCAAGGACGTAACGGGCATGTTTAACGCTGACGACGTGGTAGCGCAGCGTGCGAAGCTTTGGATGCCAATACGTAAGCACCAAGTCAAACGTGAGCAGGTCCGAGCGGTTCATCTTCTTGCCACCGGCCAGCGCCCGTAGATACGCTTCGTCGGTGTAGTACGGATACTGCTCACGAATATCGACCACATATGGGTGGAACATCAACGCGAGCTGGATTGTGAATTCGCCCATCGATAGGGCCTGGAGTACCCGGTTTTCTTTCAAGCTTGGCAACACCCCGCGCGTGGCTAGTGATGGCGTCCGTGCTTCCAGTATCGATTCGTACCTCTCCCCAGTCTCCCAGTTGTATTCATCGAACGGCTCGACCTCAAGGCCTGGAGGCATCGCGAAGGGACGTGGCAAATCGAAGATATGGAAGTCGGTCTGCTCGATTAGCGTGGCGTGTTCTGGAGTGCAGCCAGAATTGGTCTGCTCAGCCTCAGACTTCGTCGCGGTGCTCGCAGTCTCACGGATATACGGCTGACGACGATATCCCGAAGCCCGAGGCTTGCGGGGACGCTCTTCGTAAACGTCGACGGCGGGGTCGAACGCTGGTTGCTCATCCGGAAGTTTTCGCATGACACGCCTCCATCATTCAAACCCCAGCGCCGCCTCGGACGCGTCTTGCTCTCCATCGCTGGACAACAGAAAGTCGACAAGGGGCGACACCGAGCTCTGGTCCGAATGCCGTTGGTTCTTCCGTGGACCCGGGCTCGTCCTATTGCTCTTTTCGCGCGCGCGGGCTCTTCCTGCTGCGTTCTTGGAGAGCGGTCGACCGACCCGCGCGCACCAGTCATCATGGCTCTCGGTGTATCTCGTCAGCGCTTCGTCGGTCAGCGGGTAGAGATGACGGTATTGCGTATTTTTGGAGAGGATGGTGCCGGCAAGAAGCCTGTCCACCGAAACTCGCTTCTCGCATTTACTGTAAGCAAGTTCAAGCGCGACACTGACTACTCGCTCTGATAGTAGCCGGTCAATCACCTCGTTCTTTTCAGGGTCAAAGATGATTGTTGGCACGCTCTCTCCAGCGGCCTTCAGCGATTCGACCGTAGGCGCCCAATGTCTGGGGCATCCCACCTCGAGCCGAATCCCCGCATGATTGAGATGCGGATTTTTTTCGCGAACCGCGATGTATTTGAGTTGTTCCCTCGCTCTCAACCACCCGCGATTCCTTTCCATATACATCCTCTGTCGAAGCGTGTGATAGTTGAGAGGCTCCGGCTCGAGGAGCTTTTTTCCCGGCTTTGGATTCAGGGGCTTGAGTTGAATGTCGCCTGCATTGATTTCCTCGACGGCGTTCTCGACGTCACTCCAATCGTCGAAAAGCGCCATCAGCAGCACAGTGCTTTGCAACGGATTTAGGTAAACAAGCTTTCCCGTGACGTGGTCACATGAAAGGCCCCCGGTGGACAGAATTCCGGACCTTTCTAAGAGTCTCTTCATCGAATGTTGCGAAAGGTGGTCGTGGGCCAGTTCCGTCTGCATCACGTCATCTTCGATAAGCCCCAGTTCTTGGCTGCGACGTCGGGCGACTTCTGCAATGGCGTCGCGGGTGAAACCTGGCATGTAATCCGGATTGAGCAGCAGCTTCGTGACCCGATGTAGCTCCACCTCATGCTCCTGCTGGGAAGACGACATCTTCGATACTTCCTCAAGTGGCCTGAGGCCGCAGCCACAGTGCTGGCCGGGCCAAACGAGCTTGTTGTGGTCTTGTGTGACCGCGCATCCTTCGCATCCGACCTCGAAAGGGCGCTTATGCTCGGAGCAAAACAACAGTCCCGGCACCATGTTGGCTCGGTTCCAAAATGGTGTACCGCAGAGGGCTATGTTCGACTGCGCGCATTCAGGGCACATGGTGGGGAGCACCTGAAACCGACCGCCATTTGGACCATTCATTCCCAGCGGTGCCAGTATTCCGCCCGCGTACTTGTGCCGGGTGTGTTTGATTATTGTGTCGGCTTGCTCCGGGTTAGTCGTCCTCAGTTGCAAAGGCAGGAACGTGTGGTGGCCGCGAAGGTCCTCAAACGTTCCGATTACGTCTTTGAACGGCTCGATGTAGCGGTCGAGGCCACTCGGCGCATACCAGGCAGCGGTCAGGACATCGTGATGAGCATTGGCACTGGTTCTCGAAAAATACTTCGTCAGTAGTTCACCCTCTTCAATCGGGAAGTAGGCGCTGGGGAGTTTCAAATTTGTCATCGATTGCTGGGCCTGCGGCCCGTTAGCGTTTGGCGTGCGCGCGGAGGGTTTCCGGACGAAGGTTGGCGATGCGCGCGACAGAAGTGTCCGCTTGAGCGAAAGACCCCGGAGCGACCACGTTCAACGCATTCGCCTCTCTGCCCGCAACGAAAACGCGTTTCCGGCCAGGAGTCTGGGCGAAGGGGCCAGCCCCGCCGAGCCGCTCCGAGAGCAGAGCGAACGCGTGGTCGCGCATTCCGAACGCGAGTCGGGTCTGATACGCAGACGGAAGCGGCGGCCTGCCACGTTTCGAGGCCCGATAATCTTCTTGCGTTGATGAGACGAAAGTCTCGACAGCAGTCGGCGCAACCTTCTGCCTCCTCCCTCCATGCCGACGAATCGTCGGTGCCTGGTTGCGCTTTAACCACGCTTCGTCATTGCGATACAACCACGCCCACGCCGCCGGAGCGAGACGACGAATCGATGAGCGAGAAACGTTCGGATTTTGTGCGCACGTAGAAAGCCACTGAGACCGGTGCTCCTCGAGCTCCCACTGCTCCTTCGTCGTCTCCGGCGCAACCGGTCGAGCGCTTTGCAACCGCACGGGCAATCGGTCCGCCCCGGTCCCGAACATGGCAAGCAGAACAATCATGGTCGGATGGATGGGGCGCCCTCGCGCTGCTTTGCGGACAGCGGATTCGACATAGTCTCCGCCTTCGGTGATATGAAAGAGCCGCGGGTCTTCGAAGCCAGAGGAGAAGAACCGTTGGAAGTCACGCCGCAGGCTGGCCAGATTCCAACGGCCGGAATCAAGGAGGTAGCGGCGCTCGGTGAGAAGTCGTGTCACTTCCGACCAAGCGGTTTGACTATCGAATGAGTGCGTCGTGAGTTCGGTCGCGAACTGTGCGTACCGCGCCGAGTTCCGGTGCGCAGCCTCAGAACCAGAATGTATGAGTAGCGCCTCAAGGCGGCTTCCAGCACCGCCACACTCCAGAAGCGTGTCATGGTGAACGCATCGCGTTACGTAATCGATGCAATGAGCGGTGTGGTTCGCCACTCGGCCGAGGACTTGGGCATCAATACGCGCACATTCAGGGCACAGTAGCTCCGTACGGTTACCGCATTGACAGAGCGCATCGAACGAAGGACATGGAGTACGGACCCAGCCGTCGGTCAGCGCTTGCATGAGGGCTTCACGCGACAGAGCGGTCATTCCAACGGCATGCCACTCGGCAAGGCTGTTGGCGGCCAGGACGACGGCTGGGGGGCCATAGGAGTTTTCGGTTATCGCGCAGAACCGACTGGCTCTACATGGCAGCGAGTTGACGAGAGGACACGCGTGCCGATAAAACGACGCGTACGCTGCCTTCGCATCTCGAGAATCTGTTGTTTGTGCGACCATTTTGAGTATGGAACAGGCGCTCTCGCTTTCCGCGGCTGCGAAGAAAGTGTACGTGCTCATGTAGCCGCCTTTTGAAGCTCTTTGGCAGACGGCGTGCCAGCCGGTTGGATTGCGCGGTTCGCGTCCTTCATCAGTTTCTCCAGGAGTGCGGCTGCCGTCATGATGGCGCGAGCCTTGTCAGAATCGTTGTCGCCGTCAAGAGCAAGAACAGACTGCACAACCGCAGGGAGTTGGAGCCAATCGCTGAACCACCGGATACGACCGAGCGTGAAAGTACCAGCGCGCTGTGCGCGACGCACCGCTTCCAGCATCGGTTGCTGCAACAGGAGCGCCTGATAGGCGTATGCAATGAACTGCGCCTTGGAGAGCTCGACCTTGCCGCCTGTTGACCACGTCCCGGCGACGAAGGCCCCGACCTTAAATGCAAGCTCGACCCGGCCGAGGCTCACGGCATGCAGCGCAGATGTGAACCACGCAAACGGCTCTGCGCCTGCCGCGCGGAAGTATTTCAGCCAGACCGAGCCGGCCGTAAGCTCCCACTTGGTAGAGTTGAGCGGGAACGGGTCGATGCAGTAGACTCCGCGCGATGTCAGCGCCGCTTCAGCGTCGCCTTGTTCGAGAAGATTGATTGCAGCCCCGGCGGTTCCGACGATGACGAATGGAATGCCTGTCGCCGCTGCAATTTGTCCCAGCATCGACCACATGCCCGCGGCCACCCGGGATTTGGACATGTGATGCGACACGGGACCGACGATGACCATGCCGACGTTCAACGATAGAAGCAGGGACTGCACCGCCGTGCCGACTTCGTCTTCTCGTATGGCTTTTAACGCGTGTCTTACGTCGAAGATGGGCGAGACTTGCTTCACGAGCGTACGGCCAAACTTGGCGGGGTTACCGTCAGGTGGAAAGGGGGCGGTGATAGTGTCCATTCGAGCGAACCGGATGCCTTTTGGGCGCCCCTCAAGCGGAACCTCGAAGAGCATGTTCTCTGTTTGAAAGACACGCTGGCAGGCGCTGATGAGTGCATGCTGGCCAATGCCGTTTGGCACAACGACCAGATGGACTTTCGTCGATACGTTTGGGATGGTCACGTCCGAGGCGAGCACCGAGTGCCCATGCGTGTCTCGCCGATGGTTGATGAAGCGGTGCGCGGCAATTACCTTGGAGCGATATGCTGGATTGGAAAGGTCACGCTCGATGGCGCTCGCCCTCACCGACTGCGCGACGTCCATGAAGAGACGGCGATGAACGTTCGTCGGTATCAGAATGCGGTTGTCGGGCTCGATTCCGCTGTCGGGCAAGAAGTCAGGCAGGAATTGAATGGCCGCAGCCGCCTCTGCGCTCGTCTTCAGCGCAGGAGCGCGCGAGAGGGCCGGATTTTCGCCTGGCTGCGCTAAGTACGTGGACAGCTGCAGTGGCGCCTCAACGCTCTCGGTCGAGTTCACGATTTCGGTGCTCATACGAGTCCCCCATTGACGCCGAACCGGTCTTGGACGGACAAGAGTGAAGGAGCGCACTCAAAAACGCAGTGGCCCACGTTCGCGGCAAATACGTTGGCGCGTTCAGCGAAGCAGGTCTGATGAGGCAATCGACGACGCAGGGTATCGAGGCTCAACGCATCGAGGGCGCAAAGCTCACCGCGCGACAGGTAAGCGCGGTCGGCGCCACGGCTGAGGGGCGTGTTCATAATACGGGTCCCACACAAAATCAGGGGCGAGCAATTCCCCCCTGAGCCTGCAAAACGAGCAGACAAGAGTTGACAATGCGACCCCAATGTGAGACCCTACGCACGCAAGAAGTGACGGAGAGGCCCTTATTGGGTCTGCCGGAAGCGGGGCAAAGGGACTGGAACTCTCTTTGCCCCGTTTTTATTTGCGAAGTTGGTTCAGCGCTACTACCTCCAAAATCTCGACTGCGACGCCACCCCATTTTTCTGGTCTGGAAACACGACAGTGCGCGCGGCGCTTCGTCCGGTCTTGCCTCTGTTGACAAACGCGCATTTAAGGGTAAAATAGGGGCACATTGTACACTGACACTTTTCGTTCAGCAAGTTCTGCACGAGTTTTCGCTCGTCCTCGCTCTTCGTTCGCCCACTTTGGCTTTCTCGATTTTCCTGCTTTTCTTGTCTCCCGAAGTGTCGTCCCCGCCGTCTGAGACGCTGCACGTTCGTAGGGTCACCCTCACACCGCATCCTCGCTTTCGTCCCGACTCTGGAACACAGTAGAATTGTTTTGTTGCCGCCCTTCTTTTCCGAGATTGGCTAGTAAAAAGCATCTACTGCGTAGAAAGAATTCGGCGATTTTTACTTCGTTTTAGTTTAGTCCAACATTGTGCGATTGCAAGGAGCCCTGTGAGTCACGTCGACACCTGTTGGGCGGATATGGCTGCGCGTGTCGTACGCGTCATCCTCGCGCGAAAAGGGATTGGATACGCTGAACTCGCAACGGCGCTGCAAACCGTGGGGGTCACTGAGAGTGCGCGGTCGCTTGCACTTCGTGTGATGCGTGGACGAGTGAAGCTGTCGATGCTGCTGCAGATTCTGCATGTTACGCATTCCAAGATGCCCCGACTATGGCTCGAAGCCATTTCCCGGTCGGATAGCTGGGAGGTCCGCGCTACAGCGGTTTTGGAAGCGGAGTTATCTAGGCATCCTGCCGTATCGGTCGACGACCTGACGCTGCGTATGGTCCAACTCGGCGCCAGCCTGACCGAGAAGACGCTGGCCTCGCACATCGACCAAGGAAACATCTCCCTCCCTGAATTCCTCCAAAGCATCCTCGCGCTCGGCAGCTTGAGCCTTGACCGCTACATCGATTACGACGACCTGATTGCGGTCGGTCGGTCTGCGGTTGCAGAACGCTTGCAGTGAGCGTTCTGCAACTATCGCCTTGCCATTTCGACTGTTTGCCCTAGAATGAAAGCAGACGTATTTGCTTCCGTTTTCTGCACTACGTTAGACCCGCATCCGGCGGTGTCCAAGCGATTTGGCTGAGAAAACAAAGCCACGGAGGCGAGCATGTCGTTCCGGACAATGGGGTCAGTAGAAGAGCAACCAAGCGTTGACCTGATGTTTTGGAGATTTTTTGAGGTCGACGGAGACACGTGTCATTTCGTAGGTGCCGACTCATCCGGCTTCGCGGGACGCGTCAGCTCTGTCGTCGTCGAGTTTGACTTATTGACGATGCGCGGCGTGACTCAATCCGGTCAGGTCTATGAGTTGCAAAGCAATCCCGGCGATTCGGAACAGGCCGACTACGTTTGGGATAGTGGTGCGCAGGATATGGAATCCGCACGTTCGAGGACATGACACGGACTGTGGTCGGTGACGCCAGACGAGCACTCGCCGACCGCGAACTTGGCTGATTGCACCTGGATGGCATAACGCTCGCCCGCCAAAACCCATTCGTATTACTAAGGGATTTTACTGCAATGCACTGAGGAGAAGCGGACATGCGGAAGTCGCAAGATACTTTTCGGGATGCAATTGACGAAGCTGATATGACGACACCAGATGCGCGGACGAAGGCGGTTATCGAAACGCGCGACTTTTTGCTATTGCTTGCGAGAGCCGACGCCGTGAGTATCTCGGGTCTGATTGAGACAGTTGCGACTGGTCTGCTCAAACACTATCCGATGGATGTCGACCTGGAAGTGTCTGCTCTAGCACTGCCCGGAGTTTGGGCTCATCCAAATCAGAACTGAAGCGGGAACTCATGGAAACCGCGCCTCGACTCAGAGACCGATTCATCGATACGTCATGAATCGCATCCGCGTGGTAGCAATCGATGATTCAGTCGACGGTGCCTAACATTTTTGTCTTGAGCCGGGCGAGCTTATCCAGAATTTCTTGCTTCTAGACTCGGCGCGAGGCATCAGCGATGTAGGCGCTCAGCAGCACATTCGAAATTGGCTTACTGAGATGCACAAAAACTACAACGCATAGCATTCCTCATTGGTGAAACGGAGCGAAGCAAATCCACAGACGTCGCGGTGCAAGTTCGTAACTTCCCGCGCGATATACGTCGCGGAGGTACCGCAACATGCTGAAAGTAATTGTCGAAATCTGGCCAGGCGGGCGCGAAAGTGGTCGCAACGCGTTCGCGGCCGCAGATATTGGGCGAATCAGGAATGGTGCGCTCGCGGACTACCGGGTCGAACTACACGAGGATGGGCAGGGCGGTATCGGAAGCGCAGGCTTGCTTGATTATCCACGCTACTCCACGACCGTGTGGGACCTCGTAGCTCGCGCAATTTCGGTGGCGTTGACAGGAAAAGAGGAACTGCCTCCACGTCCCCGGAAACTTGATGTTCCTGTACGTGTAGCCGGTAACGTTCCATATATTCGCCTCCGGGAGATACCGGAACCGGCGCGAAGCATGTTTCAGAAACGTATCGCTTACTCGACTCGTCCGCTAATTGAAGAAGACCCGATGCCTATGGACTGTGTTTATTCGTGGGATTGGTTCGATTTCCTCGCTGGCGACGGGTAATGCCATCGACATTGACCAGGTGCACCAACATGAAGTGGCTAACCCGATTCGCTTCATCGCAGAAGAACATCGACTGTGTTGCGAAGTGGTTCGGCGGGGCGATAGCGTTGCTCGGCGTGGTCCTCGTGCTCGTCATATTGGTCCCGCGGATTTTCAGATGAACGGAACCGTGGTGATTTCCTATGATTTCCAGAAGGCGCCGCGCCCGGGATTCTGCTCCGGCGCGGTACCCAAGACTTTGAACGTTGCAATCCCTTGACGTGAGCGCAACAGCTTACCAGCGGACCAACAGCATCCGGCAAACAGGCGTCGGCGCGGCTCGAAGAGGCCTCACATTCGACATCGAGCATGCAGTGGACTACGTCGAGATGCGACTCCTCCAAGGCGTACGACGTGAATTCGCTACCGTCACTTTTGACATCTGGATTTCTAAGCAACGCGGCCCGCAGCCGCCTGCTTTGGAGTCCGAGGTTTGTTGACATTGGCCTCGCATGCGGCAGGGTGGCCTCGGAGACTGGACATGAACATCGCAGAAGCAGCCAAGTACCTCTTCGTAAGTCGCCCACACGTAAGGCTATTGCTTGAACGCGGCAAGATAACTGGCATTCCCACAGAGAACGGAGACTATGCCATTGACGATGCATCTGTCGAGAAATACAAGAGCGATAGGAAGTGCGCCGCCAAAGAATATTTAGATTCGCAAACCGAAGACAAGGACCCTCTCGGCCTATAAGGCCGAACTCGCTATGCGAATCCGACGTCCGAGCCGGTCGAGGCAACTATGAAATGGCTATTTCGGTTTGCAACTTCGCAGAAAAATGTCGATTGCGTCGTCCTATGGCTCGCCCGGTTTGCGACGGTGCTCGGACTAATAGCTGGCATCGTCCTTGTGGTTGCAATCATTCGGAGATGACTTTCGTTCCGGCAGGGTGCGGGTGATGTTTATGAAGGAGTTCAGATGCCAACCTATGACGAGGATGTCTCCGCGTGGGCTTTTGAACAAGCCCGATTTCTGCGGGAACGTCGATTTGACCTGCTGGACATCGAGCACCTTGCCGATGAGATTGAGGATATCGCGAAGGCCGAACCGCGTGAGCTCACCAAACAGATGTCGGTCCTGCTCGCCTATCTACTCAAGTGGCACTACCTGCCAGCCGAGTGCACAGGCAGTCGTTTGGCAATGATTGAAGCGCGGCGGCTAGATGCGACCGAAATTCTGGACGACTCACCGAGCCTGCGTGCGCAGATTGATGAACCCCGAATGTTCCAGTTGATATGGTCGGACGCACTCGCTCAGGCGACGACTGAAAACGGACACGATTCGTTCCCGTCGGAATGTCCTTGGGCAATCCACGATGTTCTTTCTGAGGGCTGGTTGCCAGCCGATGCCGCGAAGCTTCGCCACGTGGACCTGACGACCCTGGCGTTCGACATCGATGCTACTTACCTACGCGTTGGTGGGAAAGATGGTGCTCGCATCCGCTACCGCCGCATTAATGTTGGGCGACCCACGAAAGGCCTTAAAGCTAAAGCGGAGAAAATAATTTCGCGTATGGCAATGATGATTTGCATGCTCGCGCCTGATGTGGTGGATACGATTCTCACCATGCCGTCTGGGACGCTCGAACGTTTGGTCAAAGCGAAGGTGCGTCGCGCACGAACACCGAAACACACTCGAGGCTGGGTCAAGCGTCGTCCAGCAAGTACTGTCTTTCGTATCCGGGACAGTCAGCGCTGATGGACCAATCCGCTTCAATATCGGATACCAACTCATTGCGAAACTTGCGATGTCGACGAAGGAGGCGAAGATGACCCACGTCTTTGCATGGGGCTATGAGGCCTGGATGACGCAACGGCCCTCAGGTCAGTATTCGTTGTCGGGGTACATAGACGGCAGGGAATTTGATGTTGCCACGGACCTGCCGCGAGAGGCCGAGAGGGCATTCGCTCACGCAGCACGTTCGGCGTGGTTGCGCCGCAAAGTTCGGGCCCTCCGGGGCCTACCCGCTCGGGAGTCTCCGCCAATTAATTCGCTAGATACCTACCATGAAGTCTCTCTCAGAATGATTTTCGTGGCTGTCGTGACTGTGTTATGGAGCCGTGTATTCCGGTGACCAACTAAAAAGCAATCAGATGAAAGCGCGCAAATTCAGGCGTGCGCGACCGCGTCACGCCCAGCCTGGGTACTTGGCCGCCTCCTCAATTAGATACTCGGCCGCCTCCTGGACGAGCGCCCACTCTTGGCAGCAGAAGCTGCACCGCCTCCTCGATAACCTCATAGCTCAATTCGCAGTTGTCGATGTCGGTGACACCGATTTGAGCGAGGTCAGAATCCGAGGCCTCTCCAAAGGAAATCCTGAAGAACATGTTATCAGCCATAGCGCTGACATCATCCGTTTCACCGTTCAGAATTTCCTCTGCCAACAAACCAGCCATGCCGACGAGTATCTTCCAGTTACCGGGCAGTTCGGGAACAGCAATTCCATTCGCCAGCGTCGCCTTCCGTTTCGCCTCTGGGCACATCCGGGGACGGAAATCGCCGAGCCACGCTCTCTCGTCTGGATTCCCGCTCTCGTTCTTCCGTAGGACAGCGTCGCCAGCGCCGCCGAAGTACTCGTGAAGCATCTTGTGGCCCGCTTCGTGGTGAGCGGCGTCGCGCAGTTCTCTGGCAGCTACCTGTTCATCCGTGAAGTAAGTCATGTTCGTTTAATTTGGTCCGTGCCGTTAGCTAAGGTACAGCTCACTGACAAGGCTGCGACGCCGAAGGTAGTCTGTATTGTGCGGATGGTGAGATGGGCGGATGAGGGCTCCGACCAGGATATCCGAACTCTGGTCGTTGGAAAACTGCCCAGTGGTGGCTGACCGCGTTTCATGCACCACAGCGGCCAAGGCGGAGTTGAAGCGTGCCCCCGCCCCACGGCTCCGCTACGGAGCACACTCAAACTAAACACACTGTCCGCGACCATTGAAGCGGACATGTGTGACTTGAATCTATCGGGAGCGCCTGACGTACGCCCCCAATTTACCTACTTAGAACTTGTGACGGATAGCAACCCGCGCTACCACTTGGTTTTGGGTCGAGGAGACGTTATCGGCACCCGGCACAAAAGCGTAGTCCAGGACGGTGCCGGTACGGTCACCACCTACATGTTGATAAACGCCTTGCAAATAGATGTCTGTGCGTTTTGAAAGGTTGTAGTCTGCCATCAACCCAGCCATCTGGTAGCTCGGGTTGAGCTTGCCTGACGTACTGTTGAAATCGGTTCGCGTGTAGGTATACATCGCACCCACGTAGAACGCTGACGTGAACTGATATTTGCCATTAACTTCGAAATTCTGGAATCTTAGATTCGATAGCGTACCCGTCGGCAGCGTAATGTCGCCGACGTATCCGGAAGTGGTTGGGTTAGTTACGTACGTGTTCGAGTACGAAATGCCAACGTTCGCCGAGCCGAAGGTATAACTCGCGCCTGCGCCGAAGATTCGCAGCTTGCTTCCTACGAAGTTCTCATCGCCTCCATTGTTGATAGCGCCTCCCGCTGTCGATGACGGATTGTCAGCCTGCAGATATGCCGCCGCGAGAAGCAGGCCACCGCTGGTGTACTGCGCGCCAGCACTGTAACTGCGGTTGTTGGCAAAATTCGTGTCGTTACTAAAGCTATATGTGCCGCCAAACTGCAACCCGGCAATTTCCGGACTCGTGTATTTCACGGTATTGTTGACGCGAAACGAGTTGTCTGTATTGTCGTTGTCATACGGATGGGAAAACAGATAGCCCGCCCAGTTGCCGTTTGCCGTAGTCTGCGCAAGGTAGTCGACGACCGAGTCGTACTGCCTCCCCAACATCACGGAACCCCACTGGCTTGACGAGATGCCAACGTACGCCTGACGGCCAAACATGAGACCGCCCTGTCCGAGTTTCCCATTGTTGACGTTAAAGCCATTCTCTAACTGGAACACGGCCTTCAGGCCGCCGCCCAGGTCCTCCGCTCCTTTGAGGCCAAAACGGCTACCTTGGGCGAAACCACTCTGAAGCTCATACACTTTATCGCCAGCAACGTTATTCGTGTAGTCGAAGCCTTCGTCAATCAACCCATAAAGTGTCACGCTGTTCTGGGCGAACGCGGGTGCCGTGATAGTAGAAACTATCATTGCCGCAAGAATGTTCTTTTTCATTAGTTCTCCAAACGGTTATATAAAAGCGAAGTGTAATTTTCTATTTTTCAACGTGGGTAAAGCATGAGGCACTGGCTCTGCGGAAATTCTTTCGGTTACGGCACCGACCCTTGCCAACAAAGAGTGCTTTCCATGGGCCGGCTACATTTGGTTCTGCCAGACCAAGACCATTCCAACGTCAGAATTGTTTGGCTACACCGTTGGTTCGTGTCTGCCGTGAGTTCTCTGCAACTAGAGTAAAGTTCAGCAAAATCGCAGGGTGCGTCGGAGCTAGAATTTGGTAGAGGCACCAGCAGGGTGACTGCTACCTGACCGGCCGGAGCTCCGCTCGGCGAGTCGGGCATCGCAACTCACCGGTCTGGAACGCCGGTTTCTTACTTGAGGCTACCAGACAGAAACTGCTTCAAGCGGTCGCTACGAGGAGCACCCAATACTTCGTCTGGAGAGCCTTCCTCCTCAGTGCGCCCCTGGTGCAGGAACATTACACGATTGGACACATTTCGCGCGAAACCCATCTCATGCGTAACCACAATCATCGTCCGACCTTCTTCGGCAAGTTTCTGCATCACTTTCAGAACCTCACCGACGAGTTCAGGGTCGAGCGCTGAAGTAGGCTCATCAAACAGCATGGCGTCAGGATTCATGGCAAGTGCGCGGGCAATGGCTACCCGCTGCTGCTGGCCACCCGACAAATGCGATGGATACTGTTGCTCGACGCGCGAAGGTAGACCGACTTTTTCGAGGAAAGTACGCGCGCGCTCCTCTGCCTCGCGACGCGACAACCCAAGGACGTGCATGGGTGCTTCGATGATGTTTTCGAGCACGTTCATATGTGCCCACAGGTTGAAATGCTGAAAGACCATCGCAAGTCTGGTTCGCATGCGCTGGAGTTGCTTCCGGTCCGCGACGTCAATATTTCCGACCGCGTCGACCTTAGTTTTGACCTCTTCGCCGTCGACAACAATTCGACCGCTGTTCGGCCGCTCCAGGAAGTTAATGCAACGCAAAAAGGTGCTCTTCCCGGAGCCACTTGCGCCGATGATGCTGATGACATCCCCTTTTTTAGCGTTCAGCGATACCCCTTTCAAAACCTCGTTTTCGCCGAAGCGCTTGTGGATGTCGTGAACCGCCAGCTTGACAGGATTGCTTTGAGACGTTTGGCGCAGCATAGTATTCCCTTTTCAATGCGTAGAATCTTCGAAGATGCCGGGCACTAGCCCCCGGGACATCACAGAAAGACGCTCAATCGCCCCGCCGCCATATAGCCGTTGCTAGCGTCGAAAGTAAGCGTCGGACGTTAGCTGGCTGACGCGCGTTTGACGTGTCCTTTTGCGTCCAATACTTCAACAGGCCTGCGCTGCAGGTGCGGGGAGAGGCGCTTCTCTACGTACTGCATCGCCCGCGTGATGACAAAGTTTATGAAGAGGTAGATGGCTCCAGCGCAGATAAAAATAGGAATTGCGTTATACGTCTCGGATATCAATTTGTAGGCGATGCCGGTGACCTCCATCAGCGTAATAATGCTCGCCAGGGACGTCGACTTAATCATCAGGATGACTTCGTTGCTGTATGCAGGCAGTGCCTGCCGCAACGCGACCGGGAAAACAATCCGCCGAAAGGTTTTGGGTCCCGACATCCCGCAAGCCCATGCTGCCTCAACCTGACCGTAGGGCACGGACAGGATGCCTCCGCGAATGATTACTGCGCCGTATGCCGCTGTGTTGAGCGAGAGCGCGAGGATTGCACACCAGAAAGGTTCTCTCAGATACGCCCAAAGGAAGCTATGTCGGACGAACGCAAGTTGTCCAAGCCCGTAGTAAATGAGGAACAGTTGCACGAGAAGCGGCGTGCCCCGGAACGCGAATACGTAAGCTCTTACCAAAAGGACGAGTGGCTTGGGCCCATAAAGCTGCAACGTTGCGAGGATTACTGCCAGCACCGCGCCCGCGCTCACCGAGATGGCCGCGAGTTCAAGCGTTTTCGGAACTCCGGATAGCAAGCTGAGGAGCGTGTCTGCAACAAATTGAAAGTTCATCACGCTCTCCTTACCCCACGGAATGCGTGTGCTTCCACGCGTCTGAAACCCCAGGAGGTCACAGAGGAAATTGCGAGGTAAAGCAAAGCGGCCGTCGCATAAAAATAGAATGGCTGATGTGTCGAACCACTCCCCACGGCCGACTGACGCATCAACTCGACCAAGCCAATGACGGAGATGAGGGCCGACTCTTTCAACACCAACTGCCAGACGTTCTCCATTCCGGGAATGGCGTATCGAACTAGTTGAGGAGCAATAATGCGGCGCAAAAGCAGTGAGCTGCTCATGCCGTATGCGCGACCGGCTTCCATCTGGCCTGAATGAATGGCGAGAAATGCGCCCCGCAGTACCTCCGACTGGTAAGCACCAGATACACAACCAATCGCGAGCGCACCGGTTGCGAAGGTCGGCGCGGAGACGAATCCCTGGCTGCCAAACATCGCCGCAAAGTGGCTCAAAACTGAACTTCCGCCAAAGTACAACAGGTAGATGACGAGCAGGTCGGGAACACCCCGCAACACGGTAGCATAGGCGTCGGCGAGCAGGCGCGCCGATGCATATTTCGACAGTCGCGCCCAGCATACTGCCGAGCCGAACATCAGTCCGACAAGAAATCCGCTGGCGGCAACAGCAACGCTCATTAGCGCCGCCGAGAGCATCAACGCACCCCAGCCTTCGGGGCTGAAGCCCATGAGGGCTATATATTCAGTTCCAAACACGACGTGTCTCCTTCAAATCAAGCAGCGTGGCCTGGTCGAAAAATTGAGCGGCCGGCTTCGTTCCTAGTTTAAGTTTGAGTCCGTCGCTACAACCTCAGACGAAAAACGCGTGGGGCTGAATGCTTCTATAGAGAAGTCAGATTTCCCATCAACTATCAAATCGGCTAGGACCGAGCCGACGATAGGACCGAGCTGGAATCCATGACCAGAAAAGCCGAAAGCGTGCCAAATTCCAGCGGACGTTTTACTCGGCGCAATGACTGGAATGAGGTCGGGAGTCAGCGCCTCGATACCGCCCCAGGTCCGCACAATAGGCGCGTTGCGAAGCTGGGGGAAAAAATCGAGGACAGTGCTGGCGCTTTCCACCATACGGTCGGCAACCGTCACTGATGTCTCGTTGGGCATATCAACAATTGCCGGCACTCCGCCGCCAATTACAATCGTGCCCGACTCGGTTTGCTTGAACGACAACGTCCGGTCAATCCCAACCACAACCGTGTCAATAAACTTGGGCAACCGCGCAGTCACCATCAGCGTATAGCCAACGGGCTCGCACGGAATGTAGTCTCCGGCAAATCGTGCGAACTGGTCCGCCCAAGCTCCGCCGCAGTTGACGATTACATTCGCACGTCGCGGACCCGCGGATGTTTCCACGACCCAGTTGCTGCCTGACTGCTGTAGTCCTGTTGCGCAGACGCCTTCCTCGAATTCAGCTCCGAATTGCTCTGCGCGCAGGCGAAACGCCCGCGTTGTCCGGGCAGGATTCGCGTGGCCATCGCGTCGAGCGATGATTCCTCCGACAGCCATGTTTGACACACCAGGCAGCAGTCTACGGAGTTGCTCGCGGTCGAGTAGCTCTTCGAAATCGTAGCCAAGGCTACGCGTCTCGGCCACACGCTTCTCGCACCAAGCCATCTCCCCCGCGTCGCCGGCCACCCCAATTTGTCCGACGTCTCCGACGAAGTGGCAAATCGGGGCCAGTTCGGGACCAAGAAGCGATTCAAGGTCAAACCACCGGTCCATCGCTGCCATCGACAATGGAAGTTCAGCAACATCCCGCACTAGCCGACGGACGCCGCCAGCGTTGACGCCCGATGCGTGACGACCGACCGTGTTCTTTTCGATGACGAGTACTGAGAGGCCCTTCTTTGCGAGGTGCAATGCTGTGCAGCAGCCGTGAAGGCCGCCGCCAATCACAATCGCATCATAAGAAGGGCTTGTGGTCACATTCCGTATGCTTGATTTCATGCTTAAAGCTCACGACGAGACGGTTCACCCTTGGGCTTCAAATCTGGGTCTATGAAGGCGTTTCGGAGTTCGGCCCACGCTCCAAGCGACACCGGCTTCACAGGAATGCGCGGGCGGTACAGTCCCACCTGCTCCACTGTTCGGCCGGTCTCTTCGGCGATAATTCTTGTGACGGTCGTTCCGCACATGCGCCCTTGGCAGGGCCCCATTCCGCAACGCGTAAGAGACTTAATCTGATTAGGGTCTCTGAGACCCTCCTCAATGCTCTGACGCAGCGAAGATGCAGATATCTCTTCGCAACGACAAACGATGGTATCTCCCGAAGGAAGAGGCTTAACCAGCGACGGAGGGAATGCGGCGTCGAGAAATGGCCGGATGCGCGTGAACTCCTTAAGGAGCTTCTGGTCACGTCTTGCACTCGCGTCACGCTCGTGCACGGTAATCCGCCCAAGTCGACGAGCGGTGTCGAACGCTGCAAGACGGCCAAGCAGTACAGCAGCCTTCGCGCCGAAGATACGTTGTCCGTCGCCGGCAATAGCGATGCGTTCGAGGCTCGTTGCGCCCCATTCGTCAACGTCGGGTCTCCAGGCGAGCTGCGTTTTGTCCCAGAGATGGCGGCATCCCGTCGAGCGGCTCAACTGCACGTTCGGCACCACCCCATCATGCAGAAGAAGCACTGATGCCGGGATGCTTCGACGCTTCCCCTCTGCTACAAACGAGACTACTTCAAGCTTCTTTACGCCCTTCGCTTCGACCCCCGAAACGCCGTGATGGATTTCGACACCGGCCGCGCGTAAGCGACGCATCCAGGAAAGGCCTTTGATAATCTCCTGAAATTGGGTGAATGCACGGGGAAGCTGCATCAAGGCCTCAGCGCGCAACATCCGCGGAGTCGTAATCAGCACGGCCTTTAAGGGCACGCCTGCATCGAGCAGTTGAGCTGCGACGAGCAACGGTAAGGGTCCGCAACCAGCGATGACGGTGGCCTCGGCGGGCACCACCCCCGATGACTTCAGGAGCGTCTGCGCCGCACCGGCACCTAGGACGCCCGGCAGCGTCCATCCGGATACTGGCACAGGGCGCTCCATCGCACCCGTTGCTAAAATGACCTGGCGGCCGCGCAGCAACGAGGCCTCGCCCGCCTGAGTGATACCGACAGCGCCATCCGCGAGAACCTGCCAGACGGCCGACCCCGGTGCATAAGTCGCTCCACTTCGGCGAAAAGCCTCAACCTGGGCAAGCCCGGAGCGAAAATCGGGTCCGAGAATTGGGCCGATGCGGTCGCCAGGAGTCGAGCGACGTTCGACAGACCGATAAATCTGGCCGCCTGGTGTTTCCTGCTCGTCGAGAAGCACTGTGTCGATTCCACGCTCCGCCGCAAGCGTCGCGGCAGCGAGGCCGGCCGGTCCTCCTCCGACAACTACGAGTTCACATTCAACGCGGTCGGCGATTCTCATAACAACTCCATTTCTCCTGGGCCGTCCTGATGCGTGACCTTCATTCCCGGCTTTGCAACAACAAGGCATGACTGGCAATTCGCGATGCCGTCAATCTCGACCAGGCAGTCGAAACAGTTGCCAATCATGCAGTGAGGCTGCCGCGGCGCCCCTGTGACGGGCGTCGTGCGAAAGCACTCGACTCCATGGGCTAAAAGCGCGGCCGCTACTGTGTCTCCTTCAGTGGCACTTACAAGCTCTCCCTCGAAGGTGAACTCAACCGCGTTCGCTGAAGGCTGTAATCTCGTGAACATTGCCATCTTCTAACTTGAAATTGCTCTTACTGCGTTTGAATAAAGGACCATCCAACGTCCTGCTGATGAAGCCTGACGTCCCGAAATCAGTTCGGCGGGGACAAGTCCAGGCCGAACCATTTCTGCATCAGCTTGCGGTTTGTGCCGTCGTCGTTCACGGACTTGATTGCCTTATCGAACATGTCTTTCAGTTGGACGTCGCCTTTCCGAAACGCGACATTCGTGGTGCCGCCACCTAGCACACCGCCAATGAATCGCGGCCCGACGAGCATTGCGTCTTTCATGTCCGGTTGACTTGCTGCCTTGTTGAGGACGGTGACGTTAGCCATCACCAAATCGACGCGGCCAGCTTCGAGGTCGAGGTTGTGCTGCTCTAACGTCTTATATTCGCGGACTTCGACAATGCTCTTCAGGTACTTGTCGACAAAGTTCGAAGCGGTACTTGCGCTTTGTACGCCCAGAACCTTCCCGGAGAGCAGCGGACGTAGTTTCTCGACCTCCGTCCTGGATGCCGCTTCGTCCTGACTAAGGTTAAAAACCTTATTAAGGTCGGGCATTGCAGCAAGCGGACTCGATTTCAGCGCCATAAATCCGTTGGGAGCCTGTGTGTACGGAACCGAGAATAAGACGACTTTTTCACGCGCTGGCGTTACACCCATGGACGCGACGATTGCATCGTATTTTCCTGCATTCAACCCGGGGATAATTCCGTCCCAGTCTTGAGCGACGATGTCACACTGAACCTTCATCCGATTGCAAAGTTCGTGGGTGAGGTCGATTTCATAACCACCCAATTTTCCGTCGGGACCCATGAAATTCCAGGGAGCGTATGCGCCTTCCGTAGCAACCGTAATCTTGTCCCAGGTTTTTTGGGCAGCCAAGGTCGGCTGCACGAACGCCATGCTGGTCAGGACAATTGCAAGAGTAAAAAATCGCATGGCAATAAAACTCCCAAATGATTGAGCCGTTCTTGGCTCCTGATTTTGAAAATCAACGCTATTTATGAAAGCGGTTAAGCCAGCAAAAATAAATAGTCGTATTTATGCAAAGTTATACATCGGACCAGTTACTTCATTTAAATAAAGACGTGCCAGGGAAATGGAGGCGCCTGCGACGCAGCTTCGTCCACACCGGGCTTTGTTACTCGGATGGAAAAGTGATACAACGCGGATTGCGTCAGAACCTTTTTTTCATGCCGTCCCCATGAGCGAATCTTCTAAAACCAATTTTTTCTCGTCCAATACTTTGTTTTTCAACGACTATAGGATTCACCTATACTCGGGAAACACTACAATCCTGCGGAGCATCCGATGAACTATCGTCAGCTGGAAGCTTTCCGTGCGTTGATGGAGACCGGGACGGTGACTGCGGCAAGCCAGATGTTGTCGATTTCGCAGCCGTCGTTGAGCACGCACATCGCCAATCTCGAACACGAGTTGCAACTCTCACTTTTTCATCGGCGTGGGGGACGGCTTATTCCGACCGCGGAAAGTCAGTTGTTGTTGGCGGAGGTGGACCACGTGGTGAAGGGCATGGCGCGCTTGCGCCGCCTTGCGACAGATATCCAGAGTTTGCAGTCGGGACGTGTAACCATAGCTGCCTATCCGGCCGTTGCAGCCATGTTGCCGGGCTTTGCCGTGGAGTTTGCAGGACAACATGACCGGGCAATCCTCGACCTTCAGGTTCACGACTCGCTTCGCAACGCGGAGTTGGCGGCCACAAGGCAGGTAGATGCGGGTCTCACCGCGATGCCGATAGGCGACCCGGCGGTCATCTGCGAACTGTTGAGCCGAGTCGATTCAGTGTGTGTAGTGCCGAAGGGGCATAAACTTGCCGCAGCCGAAAGCGTAACGCCTCAGGACCTGCGTGGTGAGCCCTTCATCGCTCTCGGCCGTGAAGATGGCTCTCGGCAGGCTGTCGAGCGAGTTCTTGGCCAGTACGGAATCGACTTGAATGTACGGTTCGAAACAACTCGCTCCGAAACCGCATGCGGCCTTGTCGAGGCTGGCGGCGGTATCGCAATCATCGACCCATACTGTGCAAACGCATGGGCCGACCGGGTTGTCATTCGTCCGTTTGAAGCGGAAGTTCCAAACGACGTGTATGTCGTTCGAAGCCGTCAGGAAGAGCCTTCGCTGCTGCTTCAAGCCTTCCTTGACGACCTTCGAGCCAAGCTAACTCCCGCATAAACGAGAAATGTTACGGTCTCGGTTGGTCGAACCTTTGTTGTTCCTGAGCGTCCCACCTTTTCCGAACCAGACGGAGGCAGAATGGGAAAAATCAGGAAAGGAACCCGGGTGCGACTGAGCGACGAGCGGCTTGGTGAACTGGACGACCGGTCTGCGACCTTGTATGTAGGTAGGGTCGGCGAGGTTGTGTCTTCCTCGAAGGCCACCGGTCTTCTCACCGTGGAATTCCCTCGGGACGATGAGCGGAGGCCAACGATGCTCACCGATGTCCCCCCTCAATTTCTCGTGAAAACCGACCCTTAGCTTTTTGCCTCGTCAAAGGACGATGTTGTTTGCACGGTGTTCTTGCAGACACCGTCCAGCTCATCTTGAGTAGGCAGATTACATGAAGGCCTGTGCGTCTCAGGCATAGAACTAAAAAGGCCCCTCAGACTTCGTCCGGGAAGAAAATCACGTTCGCTGAATGTGGTCGGTGCCGTTAGGTCAACGGTGTAGCGCACGAAACGGATGCGGTGCCGAAAGTGATATCTATGTCGTGCTCATGGTGAGCATGGTCAACTTCTGGCCGTTCATCTCCTCAACGACGCGTCGGACGGCCACGATATTGGCCTCTGAGTTTTGAGTTGTGAGTTCTGAAACCGAACATTTCACTGCGGACGGGATTTCCGAGAAGGCACTGGACGGGGTAGGTGTTTCAAATCACACGCCTCGTTACACACAAACACACTGGTAATCTGCACTCCAAATATATTGCCTTCACTACTGACAAGTGAGGCACGTATGAAGCGAATCTTTGCGCTGATGCTGATGGCTGTATGTCTCGGAACCGCGTTGAGCGGCTGCATCGTTGTACCTGTAGGCGGCGGCTACTATCACCACTATTAGCCTACCGAGTATGCCTGTCGGTGGATGCTGTAGACCCGTGTGACGTCAACGTTACATCCCTGACATCCGTGGTTGAGCGTACAGAGGACTCGGACGTCAGCGGGTAATGTGCAGCTACACCGACGACATATTCGGCGAGGAACCAGATGACAAGCATATACCTGGCGGATGACGGGAAGCTGGTCCGCTTTGACCGCAAACCATACGGACAGGAGAGGCAGTTGCAGGACCTCCTTTCGACTTTCCCCGAGTTGCTCGCTGACGGCTTGCCTGGCCCAAATAACGGTGGCCGAAGCAAGTGGCTGCGCGTAAAAGACGAGTTTCCGTTAAGCGACGGCAACGGTAGCTCCCTCAGTGTTGACCATCTGTTCCTCGACCAAGAAGGCATTCCCACCCTCGTTGAAGACAAACGCTCGGCCAATTCCGAAAACAGGCGACAGGTAGTGGCCCAAATGCTGGATTACGCGTCACTCATGGTCAGTTGTAGCGTCCGCGACATCCAGAGCCAATTCCGAGCTTACCGTCCAACAGAAGCGGATACGCTGCTATCTGAGTTTCTGGGGGAGCAGGATGCAGACAACTTCTGGAAGACCGTTCAGACCAATCTCGAAGCTGGTCGGGTGCGACTAGTGTTCGTTGCCGACGAGATTCCCGCAACATTACGTCGACTCATCGAGTTTCTCAATGAGCGGCTTGACGTCGAAGAAGTGGTTGGTATCGAGATACAGCGACTGGAGAGCAGCGGGCGCGAAGCATTTGCCCCAACTGTCATAGGTCGCACGGCGCGAGCGGAAACCCGCAAGTCTTCCGAAACCGGCAAGGGGGTGTCGCGCACAGTCGATGACTTCTTCGAATTGGTCCAGAAGAGGGAAAAGTTCACGAAGGGCGGAATCAGCAAAGGGGAATACAAGACGGCAATGCTCGCCAACCTTGAACGGTTTCGCGATTGGGGCAAACAAAATGACCTGGAATTCGCTGTCGGCACGTCCTCAGGAGACAATCCCCGCTGCACATTGTGTCGTGCCGGCGCCCAGCCGCTTGTCGGGGTGCACGTCGACGGTGGTCTGTACGTATTCAGCAAGAGGTTAAAGACCGACGCCGCTGCACTTGAAGATTTCGGCAAGCGCCTTCAATCGGAAATTGGCATACCCCCGCCGCTCAATCTCAATTGCGAACTCTGCAAATTGTTCGAGCTGTCGCCGGAGGCCTTGGGTAAGTTGTTGACGTTGCTGTACGAAGACGCTTAGCTATCGCACATCAACCAGAAGTGACGGATTGCAACGAACGTCATGACTGCCTCGAAATCGACTGAAGGGAGCGACTCAACGCTGCGATAGCCGCTCACGAAATTTCCCCACTTGGCTTCGACTTTTTCATCCGGTTTTTCTAGCTGCCTTCCTAGAAAGTTGGCCCAGAGATAAACGGCTAGGTCGTAAGCAAGGTACCCGGGACCGCCATCGTCGAAGTCGAAAAATGAAGCCACTCGCGCATCCTCCGGCCCGTCGCTCATTAGCGTGTTTCCTCCATGGCAATCGCCGTGACATGCGACCGGTGTGAGGTCATTGAGTGTTGCTAGGCCCATCAACCCTTGTCTGTGCGCAGGCAGTCCTTGTACTTGATATCCCAATCGGCAAAGCTAAAGCCCCAGCGCGCTTCGGCGAACTCCAGCAAAGTCACGCCTCGCCTGGTAACGGCATTCGGAGACCATACGCCAAAATTCTGAGCAACGTTGTTCTCGCTGTAGCTGCCCGTCGCGTACTTTTTCTTCTTTTCCGAGAATGGCCGATTGCTCAGCGACGCATTCACCTCGCAGGAAAGTAGCAGTAGGTTGCCCAGAGAATTCATCCACATCTGGCGCTTACGCTCCTGCCGACCATCGAACACGAAGCGGCTGGTCCATGACGGGTCCTTCGGTGTCTGAGGGTAGATATGCTCAATAGACTTAAACGAGGCGTCCTTCCAGCTGACTTTCGGAGGGTTCGAGGCACCCTGCAGCGACAGTTCGTACTCGAAAAGCACAACGCGCGTGAAGTCCCATTCGTAGAACCCTTTGTCACGGTCGAGCCGCCGCCTTGCGGTATCGCGGAAGTAAGCGAGGTCGAAATGGCCGTCCAAGTCATGGAAATAATCTTCCGGGAGGCTGTGGTTACGCACGTCGCCTCCGTCGTTATCATTTAACGCTCCAACAAACCGCGTTGCCAACTCCAACGCCGCCATGACGCTACTGCTGTCTCCGGGGACTGCATCTTTGGACAGACGATGTGCGTGCCTGTAGATGTCCGCCTTCCCGGTATGGGCCCGACGCTCGCTGATATAGAACACCATGAAAATGAAACGCTCGACCTGCTCTAGAAGTGGGCCCACCGGTGCGAAGCTGGCCTGCACCGTTTCAGGTTGCGAGACGACGAGCGGGTTGATGGCGGCCAGAGCCTGGAAAGCAGCAAGGACCAGCGGCTTGAAAGACCCCCAGCGAAGCCGCTCGATTCTGCCGAGCCAAAGGATGGTATCGGGCGGCAGAAATGGTGCGGGGTTGTGTATGTAATGCCAGAGCGTCGCCGCTTGGCCGAGACTGCGGATGTAGTGCCGGATATAGTCGGCGCCCAACTCGCCTGTCGCGACCTTGTGTACCGTAAAGACGTCATCGAAGAGCTTGACGTACATCGCGTCGGATTCCGACTTGTCATAGCCGAAGTACGCAATCCAGTGCGTCCTGAGGAACTCGTCATCGTCCAGTTGATGAGAGGGGTCGTTCCCAAGCCAGCGGTAGATTGATGACCACCATCTGTTAACTTCGGCACGAAGGTCAGGACCAAGCTTTGGGTCCGCACCCGGCTGTTGAGCCAGCACCGTACTGATGTAGATGAGCCTGTTTTTTAACAGCTCAAGCTGTGAGAGATGCTTCCCGCGATTGTTGATGGTCTCGAAAGCGACATGAATGTCGAACTGCGGGTCAACGTGGAAAACGTTGAAATGCAGCGAGTCGGAAAGCTTACGGGCAAAATTCAACTGGGGCGCTTCGTCGAGGGCGGCCATGCGCTGGAAGAAAAGCTCGTATGCCAGCCGAAGGTTTTCCGTGTACAGGGTGCGCTGAGCCGCCACGGCACTCATATATCGCGGGTCATCGAATATGCCGCCTACAAGGTAGGCGTGACTCGCGCCTTCCTCCATATAACCGAACTTGTAATTGCGAACGCCGCTTTCCGATTCCTCAAAATGAAACAGCGCCTGGACGTTAGCGCGGAAGATGCGAATTTCGACGGAATCTGAATCAACGGTCGCATCAACAAACGCCCTGAGTGCAACCACCGCGCTGGTGAGACGCTGCTGTCCGTCGACAACCAGATAGTTACCAGGCCCATCTGCCGAAGACTGCATATCAAGAATGAGCTGGCCACCGTAGTGCCGGGCATTGTCTCCGAGCAGTTCGATATCCTTCCAGAAGTCATCGCACTGCTCCTTTCCCCAGGCATAGCCTCGCTGGTAGTCAGGTATGCGGAACGATGAACCCGTGAACAACTCTGAAAGCGTCTTGAGACCACTTTGCGCTGCTGGCATCTTCATCTATTCCTATATTCTTGTCACCCGGTACGAGGCTCTGCCAGCAGCCAACGTCTATCGTTGATGCAAAACAAGCTGACAAACTCTTTACAGCACCAAATGGCTTGCGTGGTAACCTTCTGTTAACGGCACTCAAGTGTGATTCTTGAGCGCGCTAAATCGCTGCACGATAAATGCAAACGAGGAGGACGTGAAGCCGAGAAACAACAATACACATCCGAAAAGTCTTGCCATTCAATACTGCTATATTCAGCGAGCTATCGGCGGCCAGCAAACGGCTCGTCCCTATAAGCCCACTTAGCCGCGTCGAAGCAACCGTCCGCGACGAGACGTTTCCTGAGTCGTGCTTAAACGATACAACTATGAAACATCCGGCACAGGCTGAAAAGAAGACGGGAGCGCCTCAAGGTACGCCTTTCGCAGGTCTGGCACCGGTATGTATCTAACGGCAAATTCATTTGCGTCCAGCACACCAGAGGTCAACATTTCGATGAAGCGTTTGTCCGATGCGAGTCCTATAACGAGCTGTTTTCCCAAGGCCGCATAGGCCGTATTGCCGACCAAATCAGGCAGCAAGTCAAACCGCTGCAGACCAGACAGCACGTCACAGTACGCCGACACATCCGATGGCGCTCGAACTGCGTTACCTTGCATGGTTTGAACATAGGCCTGCTGACCCGACATCGCGGTACTGCTTATCTTGCCAGGCGTCATCGGCTCCTTTTCCAGACCAAGATAAGCCGCTATGCAGAAGACAAATTTGCAAGCGAGTTGATTCTGGCTCTGCGCGGCGGCGATATAGGAAAAGAGGCTTGTGTTTCTAGTGAGAGTTCTAAGCGGCGGGAATGCGTGGTCAGGAAAATCGCTAATCATCACGGAAATTGCAGACGCGGCGACGTCAATCGTCGGTGGCTGAATGGTCGGATTACCGTTTGCGATAAGTGAGATTTTCTGCGCGACTGATGACATGAACGCTTTAACGACTGGTTCACCGTTGTCATTCGCAAGTTGCTTAAGGAGAGCCCGAGCCGCGTCCGAGACGAGGTATTGGTCCAGTCCACTGGTCACCCACTCAATAAGTGTCTCAACACTTTGTTCAGATGAGCATGCCTGAAGCGCCCAAGTTTGGTCGCTCTTCTGGAGGCATTGCACCACCTCGGCCCACTGCGTCGGCGAGACCGGAAGCGTGAACTTGAATCCAGTCTGTTCGATGTATTCGCGTATGTTCTTTCTTGCAAGCAACAAGGTGAAATTGTCTTTCCACCTTTCCCAGATGGTGCCATACCCATTGCCATCTTGCTCACTCGACGCTTTCATCCCCGCCAGCAACTTCACCACCACGCTTGCTGACCTGGCATCATTTGCGACAATGGAGAGGAATGCATCAATTCCTGAGACGAGATTATCGTTCCTTAAATGGAGCGATGACGTCTCCGAAAGCGTCTGACAGGCGGCCTCAACCAGATGCCGCCGCAGGCTCGCCGGAATAAGAAGCGGTTCGGAGCTGTCGGCATTCTCTTCTTTGCACAGTGGAGCCAAGGCGCACAGAAATTGAAACAATCTCTCTTGCTGCGACCCAAGCTTTTTCAGGTCGCTCCGGACGTACTTGTCCAGAACATATCGCCCACTTGGCGTACGCTTTAGCAATTCTCGTAATTGTTTGCTATCGCCAGCATCCAGTGCTTTTTCAATCTCTGGACTGATGGTGAGGTATGACGCGTCATCTAGGCTTGATGCCCGATAGTGCAGCATAGCGAACACATCATTGAGCCTCTCTATGGGCAAAATTCGCGCTACGACCTCTGGAGGTTGACATGAGCTGACGTCGAGTTTAGGGGCACACAGTTCGTAGGCCGCAAGACAGGATAGTGGAACTGCATCGTCCCACTCAACTTTGGCCGCGACGAGCCTGTTTACAAAAGTGACAATCGCTCGAGGTGTCATTCGTCCGGGAGGTGGAATCTCCTCATACAACCTGAGAATCTCGTCGTGGTCCCCAGTATCATCTTTCCCAAACACTTTTTCCAAAAGTTCTGCCAGGTAGTTTTTCCATGAGTGAAGGAGTGGCGGTGGGACCGTGAAGCTCACTTGAAAAATCTTGTCAAAATTTGAAAGTCCTGAGTCTGCGACAGCTCGACGGTTTCCGTCGCTCTCTGAAGTTCGAGAACTCGCTAATGGCACAACCACCCACAGTCTCTTGAACCACGGCTCTGCGGCGAAGCTTGGGTTATCAAGAAAGGACCGGAGCAGTGTCCATATATCCGACGCTTCCTTTTCGTCGATGCGGTCTAGGTTGTCGACCACAATCACTAAACGGCGCGATTCCTTTTTAAGGACCTCACCCAGCAGCGTACCGAAGGCCCCTTGGAATTCAATGGAGGTTGGTTCCGCTTCCTCTATCGTTTCCGTCGTTTCAGCATTGGCGGCCCGCTTCACGACAATGTTGAGCATCCGGCCGGATGAAAAATAAAAGAAACCAGTCAAGACGAGCCATGCAGCGCCAGCAAATGAAAGCCTGGCTCCAGCATCCCAATCCCGAAGCGCATCACTCAAAGCGCCGAATGCGGTTGGTGCAACGATACCAAGCGCAATTAGCCCTCCGAGAATGAGTTTCGAAACGTCGTCGAAGTTAGGGTGGACTGTCTTGCTCGACACCTTTAGCCGCTTGCTCAGTTTGGCCAACTCACGTTCCCACCTTCCGCCCTTTGCTAGATTGTTGGTGAAATCAATCCACTTCGCACCCGACAACTTCATCAGCAATGAAGTCATGAAGGCGCGTCGAAGCGGGTCGCCGACATGCACCCACGCGTCGTATTGAAATACTAAGGTCGAGTATTCCTCCGCTGGTCGAGTTGCATGTTCCCCGGTCTCCAGTCGCTCAAGCAATTTCGTGAGCATTCCCACGACCGTAGACTTGCCACTGCCCCAAAATCCGTCGAGCTTGATGC
Source organism: Paraburkholderia phenazinium (assembly GCF_900141745.1). Lineage (NCBI taxonomy): Bacteria > Pseudomonadati > Pseudomonadota > Betaproteobacteria > Burkholderiales > Burkholderiaceae > Paraburkholderia > Paraburkholderia phenazinium. The sequence goes on from NZ_FSRM01000001.1 coordinate 445,095, forward strand.
TCTTTCCGCCGTCTGAGGTGAGGATGAGTTTGGTAATCGATTCTGCTAGTTGTTTATGTGCACCGCCAAGACGGTCGTCAAGATGCGGTACGTCCGGCAACAGCTTTGGATTGGCTTTGGAGGGCATCATTTTATGAGATGACACAAATGTAGTTCGAACCTGCGCACTACCCAGCAAGCCGTTGCTCATTGTAACGACGCGAACAGGTTGCAGCGGACTATGGGGCGGGTCTGACGACCGCGAAAGAATATCCGTGGTTGTCGACCCAAGCACGTGCCCAGTCCAGTCCAGCGAACTGCGCCTCGTCTTCTGTATCAAATGCGCCGAGCACACCGGAAGCTTCGACCATCTTCGTCTCATGAATGATGGTTCCACTTGCAGCGTATCGCTCAGGCAGCAGGATGTCCTCCTGCTGCCTTATGGCGTGGCCGAAAAGTCGGTACCCTTTGTAGATTCCTGATTCCATTAACGCGTGACCTCAGCAGCCGTGTTGCGAGAATCAACCCGAAGCACATTTCCCTCGGGCGTTATCTGGCGCGGAATGTCAGAGAAGTCAGGCGCGTTGCCCGGCTTCAATGCGAGCTTTGGCGCCGGCGTACGATGAACCCGCGCCTTCGCGATATCTTGTACACCACCTGAATGCTTTGCCGACCTGTGTGCGGTCGCCGGGTGCTTAAGCGAAGCGCCCCTTGCTTCCGGTGGATTCCAGATTTCCTTGTACTCCTGAGTTGCAAATGCGGAGGACGTGCAGCCGAGCAGCAACAAAACACATCCAGAACATCTCACCGTTCCTTCTCCCTGTTGCCTCGCTTTAACGATTCACTGCACCGGACGCCCAGACCGACGCATTCGCCGTTGCAACCAGAGCAGTAATGTCGGTCGCGAACAGCGTCATCGACCTGCCAGACCGTGCCGCTCGCCGGCATTGCTGTCCCTACGGCATGGCCATTTTCGCATGCGAAAAAGACAGGCTCACCGTTTTTCCCACGCCTCACCGCGTCGTCAATGGCCTCGTCGCCGAAGGCTGAGCGTAGTTTTGCCATGAAGGCGGCCAGCTCAGGCATCGGATGGCCGGCCTTTCGAACGCGTGCATCCATGAGTCAGCCCCCGATTAAAAGTGCCAGTTCGTTGTCGCAAGATTGCGTGTACGATACTGTATAAATATACAGGTTTTTTTACTTCTCCATGTCCACCGCTACCGTCCCCGCCGAGGAGATTCACCCGTCTCTGTGGCGAGCGTCCCAGCTCGCGCGCGGGCGTGGGCGGTTTCTGGAAACCGGGTATCCCGCGCTATCGGCGGAGCTGCCTGGTGGCGGATGGCCCGTAGGGGCGCTGGTCGACCTGCTGGTCCAGCAAGCCGGTACGGGTGAATTGCGGTTGCTGCAGCCAGGGCTCTGCAAGGCCGGTATCCGTCCGGTCGCATTTGTGCAGCCACCCCATGCCCTCAACGGACTGGGGCTGCGCCACATCGGCCTTCCTGTCGAGCGGGTGTTTCGCGTGGATGCGGCGAAGACGGGAGACGCGTTGTGGTCGGTTGAGCAGATTCTCCGCGCAGGCAGTTGCGCCGCGGTGGTTTTCTGGACGGAGTACGCGAAAGCGTCATCGCTCAGACGACTGCACCTGGCCGCGCAGTCGTCTGAAACGCTTTTCGTGATGGTCGGGCCGCTCGCCACCGCGCAGGATTCGTCGCCAGCGCTCCTGCGATTGACATTAAGACCATCAGCCGACGGCCTGAGCGTCGATATTGTGAAGCGACAAGGGCCGACCAGCGCAGCGCCTCTATCGATTTCCCTTCAACCCAGTCCAGTTCTGTTTTCCCGACATGCGCGCCTTCCTCGCCGTTCACCTGCCGACGTTGCCTCTCGCGATATCGCGACCGATACGCTCGTGTGAGCTGGCAGATGGAAGCGGTGTACCGGGGGAAGAGAAGTGGAGCGGATTCCTTCATGGCCTGTCGGGATGACACGCCATGGACGCAACCTTCACCACTCTGCCGGCGTATGCCGAGCTGTTCTGCCTCTCAAATTTCTCATTCCTGCATGGTGCTTCGCACGCGGAGGAGCTGGCCCAACGTGCGGCGCAATTGGGCTACTCGGGTCTGGCGATAACGGACGAATGCTCCCTTGCGGGAATCGTGCGGGCGCACGTCGCCGCGAAGGAGGCCAACCTTCCTTTCGTCGTCGGCTCGTACTTCCGGCTCGTCAATGCTGACGGCTCGCCAGCGTTCGGTCTCATCCTCCTCGCCCAGAACCGTGAGGGATACGGAAACCTTTCCGAACTCATTACGCTTGCCCGCACGCGCGGACCGAAAGGCACGTACCGGCTCACACCTCATGACCTGTCGCGGCCGGAACCGGAGAGCAGCCACCTTCGCGGCGTGCCGGACTGTCTCGCGATACTGATACCGCATTTCCCGGCGAAGGAGGACGTGCTCGACGTCCAGCTCGAGTGGCTCGAACAGACATTTCCCGGTCGCGCATGGTGCGGCCTTGTGCTGCATCAACGCGCGATGGACGATATTCACCGGGGAGCCGTCGAATACATCGCCGACTGCCGGGGCATTCCGGTCGTCGCGCTCGGCCAGGTGGTGATGCATGTGCGCTCGCGCAAACCGTTGCAGGACACGATGACCGCCATCCGTGTGGGCAGGCCGGTGCAGGAGTGTGGCTACGACCTCTCCCCCAACGCGGAGCAGCACCTGCGTCCCCGCCTGCGTCTCGCGAACCTGTATCCGGAATACGCGCTCGCAGAGACAACGAACATCCTGTCGCGTTGCACGTTCTCGCTCGACGAGCTCCGCTATGAGTACCCGGACGAACTGGTTCCCAAGGGCATCACGCCGACCGCCTACCTGCGGCAGGAGACCTATATTGGCGCCCGCCGCCGGTTTCCATCCGGCATCCCATACGACGTGCTGGAACAGATTGAACACGAGCTCGAACTCATCAGGGAGCTCGAATACGAGCCGTACTTCCTGACGGTCTATGACATCGTCCGCTTTGCCCGTAGCCAGCACATCCTGTGTCAGGGCCGGGGCTCGGCCGCGAACTCGGCAGTCTGTTACTGCCTGGGTGTAACAGAAGTCGACCCAGCGCGAGGCAACATGCTCTTCGAGCGTTTTATCTCGAAGGAGCGCGGCGAGCCACCCGACATCGATGTCGACTTCGAACACCAGCGACGGGAAGAGGTAATTCAATACATCTACGGGAAATATGGTCGTGACCGTGCAGCGATAGCGGCAGCCGTGTCGACCTATCGTCCGCGCGGTGCCCTTCGCGAAACAGGCAAGGCGCTCGGCGTCGACCCGCAGATTGTCGATGCCGTGGCCAAGAGCCATCAATGGTTTGATAGCAAAGAGGACCTCCTCAACCGCTTTTCCGAGTCCGGTCTGAACCCGGAGACGCCACTGATTCAGCTGTGGGCATCGCTTGCGTCACAACTGCTCGGTTTCCCTCGCCATCTGTCCCAGCACTCAGGCGGCTTTGTCATCAGCCGTGGAAAGCTCACGCGCCTGGTGCCTGTTGAAAATGCTGCGATGGTGGACCGCAGCGTGATTCAGTGGGACAAGGACGACCTCGAGTCGCTGGGTTTGCTGAAAATCGATGTGCTTGCGCTTGGCATGCTCTCAGCAATTCGTCGCGCACTTGACCTCGTATCGGGCCAGCGAGGTGAACAATTTGAGATGCAGGACATACCGGCTGAAGACCCGGAAACGTACGAGATGATTTCGCGTGCGGACACCGTGGGCGTGTTCCAGATTGAGTCGCGGGCACAGATGAGCATGCTGCCGAGACTCCAGCCCCGCACGTTTTATGACCTCGTCATTGAGGTGGCGATTGTCCGCCCGGGACCCATCCAGGGTGGTGCCGTCCATCCCTATCTTCAGCGTCGCCAGGGATTCGAGCCTGTGAGCTACCCAAGCAAGGCCCTCGAGACGGCGCTGGGCCGCACGCTAGGGGTGCCCATTTTCCAGGAGCAGGTGATGCAGGTGGCAATGCTGGCCGCCGGCTTCACTGCGGGTGAAGCGGACCAGTTGCGGCGCGCGATGGCGGCCTGGAAGCGCAAGGGTGGTCTTGACAAATACTACGACCGAATCGTCAACGGGATGACCGAGCGCGGTTATGACAAGGCCTTCGCGGACGGTATCTTCCAGCAGATTCTCGGCTTTGGCGAATACGGGTTTCCAGAGAGTCATGCGGCCAGCTTTGCACTGCTGGTGTACGCGAGCAGCTGGCTGAAACGTCATGAGCCGGAAGCCTTTCTCGCGGCGATGCTGAACAGCCAGCCGATGGGGTTTTATTCGCCGTCGCAACTCGTTCAGGATGCCACGCGGCATGGTGTCCAGGTATTTCCCGTCGATGTCACGATAAGCGGCTGGGACTCGTCTCTTGAGCCGATAGACGGCGCCGAACGGCCGGCGGTTAGACTTGGCCTGTCCCTGCTGAAAGGGATGCGTGACGGTGCCGCAGAGCGTATCGAAAACTCACGCGCGATACGCCAATTCACGACCGTATCAGACCTCGCACGACGCGCCCAACTGGACCGTCACGACCTGCAGGTGCTCGCCGCGGCGAATGCACTCTCGTCGCTGGCTGGCAACCGGCGCGAAGCGCTGTGGCAGTCGGTCGCCGCGGTGCCGGACAAGGACATGCTGTCGGTAGCAAAAATAGAGGACGACACGCCGGAACTCGGCGCCCCCTCGGAAGCCGACGATATTGTCGGCGACTATCAGTCGATGGGTCTGACGCTTGGACGACATCCCCTCGCGCTTCTGCGGCCCCAGTTGCTCGAAAACCGGTTGATGCCTGCGTCCACCCTGCATACGTACCGGAACGGCCGGCTCGCGCGGGGATGCGGCATCGTTACCGTGCGACAGCGGCCCGAGACGGCGAAGGGTGTCATCTTTATCACCCTTGAAGACGAGACGGGAAACGTCAACGTCATCATCTGGCCCAAGGTGCTGGAGCGGCAGCGCAAGGAAGTGCTCGGCGCATCGTTGCTCGGTGTGCTGGGTCTATGGCAGTGCGAAGGCGAAGTACGGCACCTGGTCGCACAGCATCTTATCGATATGTCGTACCTCCTTGGCGAGCTGCCGTCAGTGAGCCGCAATTTCCATTGATGGTGTAGTTCTGGTCCACGACTGGCATCGGACGCGCGTCGCACCTTCAATCGACTCGTCTCAACATACGAATACACCCGGGTTCGCGGGCTCACAGTCGATGCACTAAGGTGGTCACCCGTAATTGGACCGACTATCCGAGAGAGTGGATTATCATGGGACGAAGACAGGAGGTTCATATGTGTTATTCGGCGCAGATTCTGGCTGACTATCGCAGGTTCGTACGGATGTTTGGTGCGACGATGAGCATCAAGGAATTCGCACGCCTCTTCTTCGAGCGGGCGGAGGGCAGCAAGGCGAAGATTCCGAAAGCGATGGAAGACGCGTTTTCCGAGCCGCAATCGGCCGACGAATTCGAGATTAAGGTTCTCATCGACAAATTCAACGCAGACCAGGTGACGAAGCTAGAGCAAGACCTGTTCAAGCAACGTGCACGACTCGCCGATGCAGAACGCGCACTTCAGACGAAGGTCACGAAGGCAGCAACTGAAAGCATGCGAATAGCCACCGGCAAAATCGCGTGGACCCGCGGCAAGCTTGACGACATACAGCGGACCGAACCCAAGGCGCACGATTCGCGCATTTTCCCAGGGCACTATGCGCTGGTCATGGTTATGGAAAATGGCCAACGCGTCATCAAACCCATGCGCTATCAGTGCCGCATTGCTGGCAAACCCGCCAATTACGACATCAAATTTCCTGGCACATACAATGCTCGTCGGGATAACCTCGAAGGCTTCTGGAAGCCGCTCTTCGGCCACTCGCACGGCATCCTTGTCGTCAACGCGTTTTACGAAAACGTCAGCCGCGCGAAGATGGAGGGCCGCGAGCTTGCTCCGGGTGGGAAGGATGAAAATGTCGTCCTCCAGTTCATTACGAATCCACCCCATGACATGCTGGTTGCCTGTTTGTGGTCACGCTGGTCGGCACCCAGTGAACCAGACCTGCTGTCTTTTGCGGCGATAACGGATGAGCCACCGGTCGAGGTTGCCGCCGCTGGACATGACCGGTGCATCATCCCCATTAAGCCGGAAAACGTTGACGCGTGGCTGAATCCTGATGCGTCGGACTTGGCGGCGCAGTATGCGATTCTTGATGACAAGGAGCGGCCGTACTACGAGCACCGACTAGCTGCGTGACAACGCCGAGTTGCACTGTTGCGGAATCGATATTGATGATTTACAACGTCCTCAAACGGTAGTTCTGCCGAGGTCATGGGCGAACAGGCTTTTCCTTGGGTCTAGCCTCATCGATTTGCTCATCTTCACTCTCTTTATCTTCGTCCGACTTAGATTTGGATTGGCTCTCATTTTCTGTGTCGACCGTAAAAACAGGCTTCCAAGCCGCATCGTCCACTGCTTCGAAAAATCTAAATTGCGAGCTCCAATCACTCCAAAACATACGGCGCGCCGCGGCGTCTCGAGGAAGTGCATAACCCAATTGCTGAGCAAGGGCGGGGAGATATAGGTCGAAAGCGCCTTTTACATATTCCCCCCATTGCTGAGCGGAAGCAACCGCACGACCATAGCAGAGGCGCGCAATAACTATTGATATAGCTGCATTTCTGAGGAGGAACAGCGTCAGGTGACTGGAGTCGGGAGTGTGGTTCATCCAGAGTATGATTGCGCGGCCGGTCGTGTAGAGGCCAACCGCACAAAATAAAAGAGTGGAACAAACCATAAAGTCGACTGTCGACCTCGCATCACCAATGAGTACTTGGTACTCCTTGGAGATTAAACACTGCAATCTAGGCCAGACAGAGATGCTGTCGACTCCATAGGCGTATGTTGGATAGGTCTCGAAAGCTCGGATGACATTTCCAAAGCGCGTTCCCAGCACGTCATTAGGGTTTTCTGGATATAGAGCCCAGCGACGCTCGTTAGCTTTCAAGTAGGCACCGTATGCTCGGCTGGCTTTTGTGCGCGCTTGCTTTGCTTGTGAACTCTCCAGACCAGAGGACCGAGCATTGTTGGCTTTAGCTTCTTCGTAGTCGTGCTTCTTGGACAGCAGGTCGGCTGCTCGACGAAGCGAAGCTCGAGAAGTGTTCTGCCCGTGTTTTGCCCACTTGGTCGTCCAAGGCCAATAGTAGCCCTCTAATAACCGATAAGCCTGAGTGTTTAGCGCCATCAATAGCACCGAGAATACCCACGCCGAGCCGATGATGACAGCAAGTCCACCAAATTCGGCTGTCCCTGAAAATGCATTTTGAAGCCACGTTAAAAAAATTCGTCTATCAGAATTTGCGAAGAGAAAGCCGAGGATTCCAAGCAGTGACGGAAGGAAAAAACCCATCACAAAGGGCTTGTCGAGAAGTTTAGCTAACCCAGAGTACATGGCGCTTTGCTACTTGTCATCGTCGGGAACCAGCGGCTCCTCGCCTGGCGGTGTCGGCTTTCTGGGTGGATGGAACGTAGATTCTCCCGGAAGGCCGGAACTGACGTTCGTTTCATTGTCAAACGTCGGCGGGTGCTTGGAAGGACGATACGTGCTTTCGCCTGGCAATCCACCCGTCGACGGTAGGCCCGATTCAGTCTCGGTCGAGTCTCTTGGTCTGGTCTCCTGACTTTTCACGGTATTTTTTATGGATGGTCCTACCAATCCCTGCGTTCGTAGGCTCGTTAGTACTTCAGACGGCAATTGAGACCATGCAGGAGCAGGCAAAGGACCATTCTTTTTCAGGAGCGCATCGGTAGTCCCACTGATTTGACGGAGCGCCGTGCGACTAAGTCCTTTTATCTTGACTAACTCCCATGAACTGACACCCAAAGCATAGATGGCAAGACGGCGTTCTTCGCTTTCTGAACCCAACAACTCACTTGAGTCGCTAAGCCTCTTTAGTTCATGTACGAGTTCCCTTGCAAGACCTGCAACCTCGCTGTTAGGGTGTCGGAGAAGCGCTTCAGCAGCAGTGCGGAGAAGATAAAGTCCGTCGAGTAGAGCATCCATCTTCGTCCTCCGCGCCTTTTACAGGCTACAGGTTTGCCTGATTCAAAAATGGTCGCCAAATTCCCCAACGCAAAATGCGAATTTTACGGGCACCTCATGTGCCAACAAAAATCAAAGGTGGGTGTGCGTTAATGCTTGGCCATCCAACGAGCATCGCATAATCATAGGTGAAAAAAATGGAAGCGACAGAAAGTCTGGGTTCGATGGCATACGGGCAGGCATGCAAAGCTTCTTCTGTTTTCCGCCCTTGCTGAAATCAAAGGTTGCCATCGCCGTCACATTCACGGAGCCGCCTGAAGTTAGATTCAGGTTTTGTACCCATGGAAGGTCTGTCGGAACAGACACATCTGACTAGGTCGCGGACTTCTTTTGCTCATTGAATGGGCCGTAAATTAATTCGAAAGCTGCATGAGCACTGACGTCTCCATGGATTGCTCGCGACGCCATGGCAATAGTGCACGCGGAAGGCATCAGCTCGCTCGTACCTGGCTCTGACCTGGCCGCTACAGGCGTTTCATTACTGGCATAGTCCTGAATCGCAGTGTCATCCCCGCGGGACTGGGTGCTCGCGAGCCGCCGGGTGGTACCGCGGCAATCCGTTAGCGCGTCGAAGCGAGCGTACGTCTCGGTGAGTTAGACCAGCTCCATAGAGAATATCGTGAGCATCGAAAATCTCGCTTTCGTAAAGTCTGATGCCATCCTAAGATTAAATCAATCGACGGAATTCTTGTAGTTAAGCGCTAAAAATAAGTCTTCTTCGACTAGAGAGCGCGCAAAGCTTTATCGCGATTTTTCTTAGCTAGCGCGTCGCCGCTCTTTGCTCCCCTCTGTCGTCGCACTACGCCATCTACGTTCCAATGCCTCACATCTCATAACGCGAACCTCTGTTGCACGTCCTATTCCACGACTTTCGCTGGAGAAATTGCGATGCTGAACGACGAACTCAAGCTACTTATTCGGTTACCACTGAGTCAGGTAAAGGTGTTTCGCACAACACTGTTACAGCAGGGTCCTGCGAATGCAGGGATTCCTGGGCTCCAACCCGGGACGGTCGAAACACTATTTCCCGAAACCACGCTACTCTGGAGCGGTCCGGTTCACGACTGGCTTGTACTTCAGCCCACAAATCTTGGTGCCAAAAATCGTTGGGACGAAGCACATAACCAGGCCAAAAGTCTGAGGGCGGCCAATCCAGAAGCTGCGGCTAACGTGTACGTTGAGCCGAACACGCGGCACGAGCGCCGCACCGGGCCTTCGACGACGGATGCAGAGGATGAAGAAATGCAGGTTGCCAAAGGAGAACCCCCAAGTGGCCCTCCTTACCCGCCGTCTTCCGGTTGGATTTCGGCCTATCCACCAAATGCGGGAGCGACGTTCTCGCCTGGGTGGCATCTGGAGCATGCCAAGTTCTTGCAGGCTTGGACACAGACCCAAGGTGATGGCGCTACCATTGCGCACCTCGACATTGGATGGTGCCGCGAGCACTATTCGGTTCCGTTGAATATCCACGAGGAACTGGGCTGGAACTTCGTAGACGGCAACAAAGACACCCAGGACCCGGGGAAAGGCCCCAACGCGGGACACGGCGCCGCGACAATAGCGCTTCTTGCTGGAAACAAAGTGAGTCTCCATGGCCAAACTACGACAACTCCGAATTGCAAAGACTACAGCGGCTTTATCGGCGGGGCACCGAGGGCAGCAGTCATACCGGTCCGAATCGCCGGCGTAGATGGCTCCGTCATTTATCTCTATGGCGAGACCATGGCAAAGGGTCTCGCGTACGCGTTGACGGCTAACCACGGCAAGCCCTGTGACGTCGTTAGCTTGAGCCACGGTGGCCTTCCTACAAAGGCGTGGGCGCAAGCAACAAACGCTCTCTATGAGGCTGGTACATTGGTCGTCGCTGCTTCCGGTGACAGTTTCTGGGCGGTATTCACCGACATCGCCACGCATTACACGGTGTACCCGTCCGCGTTCTACCGGGTCGTCACGGCTACGGGCGTTACATTCGACAACGGTGCTTACAAGCGAAACAAGGTGGGCGTTATGCAAGGATGCTGGGGGCCCGACGCTGTGATGCGCAAGGCGACCAGCGCATACACACCGAACGTCCCTTGGATGACTGCCGAGACAAAGCACGGCTGGACAATGGACGGTCAGGGAACGTCTGCGAGCACGCCCCAGATAGCAGCTGCATGTGCACTATGGATGGCCTACCGGGGAAAGAGCTACCCCGAAGGGTGGCAACGCGTTCAGGCTTGCAGGAGAGCGCTAGAGGTATCGGCAGCAGACAAGAACGAAGACTTCTCCGAAATTGGCCTTGGTCGATTAGATGTGGAAAATTTGCTCAGCCAGGATACCGATGACATCGTGAAAGCAGACTACACCAGCGAGGACCCGAATCGCCAATTGCAGCATATTGGAGAAGACGAAGTGTCTTGGCCGTTTTTCCGACTGCTTTTCGGGTGGGCGCCGCCGGGCGGTGGTATCCGCAAGCCATCGCCGGGGTTAGAAGCCCAAGTCGGAAAGCAGCCAGATGGAATCGAGCAAATGTACGAGGTCGAAGCGCTACAGTTGCTCTATAAAACCCACAATCGCGCATTTCTGGACTTTATAGAGCAGACTCAATCGATGGCCGTAGCGCGTCCCGGCGACAAGCAAGCTTTGAAGGACTTCCTGGTCGCAGAGCCCGACATCTCTAATGCCCTACGGAACTTCTTGATGAGCAACTAGGGCGGTTGCCGCACTTCGCTATACCTCCCTGCAAACCATCATCCGAGGCATTCCCGATTCCCGAACGCTTCGGAGCATCTCCAATACCTCTCAGCTAGGTGTGTTGAGGTGTCGTTCGTCGGCTCGCAGGTCTCAAGTTGATGCGCCGAACACCTGGGCCAGCGGCTCGCCGGCGGCGCAGTTACGAGTGGTCGCTCGGACCCCACTGTTGAGCCGGTTGGCCGGCAAGCCGACACCCGTCCGCGGCGACTCGACACCGTTTCCTGTCGTTGAACTCGCGAACGGTCACGTTTGCGCTGCAAGCGAGGAGAGCAGCTTTTGCTGCTAATCCGAGTAGCGTCCGTTCGAGTAAATTGACCACGTGTCGACCATTTCGGACGACAGAAGGTCTCCATCTACGACCTTGATGAGTTTGCTTCGATAGAGAGCCCGCGAGTGCTGAGGGATTTTGGCACTCTAACGACGGAGCAGGTCCTGAACCTTGTCGCCGTCGAAAGCATCGTATTCGTAGTGGACGGTCTTTCGAAGCTGCATGACTCGTTCAATAATTGTCGTCAGGAGCAGCCTGTTGACCCTAGGGTCGGGCAAGCTGCTCGCAAGCTGGCGAATCGCTTCGTTTCGCTTTGAGGAATCCGAACGTGCCACGACCAAAACAGCCTGTTGGAGCTGTTGGTCGCCCTGCAATTCGGAATCTGCTGTTCCGAACGTCCTAGGCGTGCCTTGCTTCATCAATTTTTCGTACATAGGCTCACTTCCGACGAGAGGTGCCGGCACCTACGTCGCGCATCACAGTTCAAGGCAAGAATGGACAGCATTGACACAAAGTTGCATGTTCGGATGCGTCAGATTTTGACAGTGCTCCGTGCATTGCGAACTGACCACGACATACGTCCGTAAGAACATTCGTGTTCGAAAGACGAAGTCCTATTTCTCATACCTCAGTGTGGCTTTCTTGGTGAGGTATAGGGAAGCGTGCGGCGCTAAAATGTCGCCACAATCATGTGCATGGTCCGCGAAAGCCAGATGGGAACAAACGCAAGAGACGACTTCAGTCAGCCGGTGAAGCAGATGCTCGCGGAGCGTGTCAACTTCCATTGCTCGGTCTGCGATGCGCCAACTCTGGGGCCGAAAACCGGGACGACGGACAAGAGGTTTTCGGTCGGCAAGGCGGCGCACATCAAGGCCGCTGCAAAGAACGGTCCGCGTTACGACAAGAATCAGACACCGGCCGAGCGCAAAGCCATTGAAAATGGTGTGTGGGCCTGCGCCACCTGCGCGGACATCATCGACCGCGACACCGATGCGTATTCGGTGGCAGACTTACTCCGCATCAAGGCGGACGCCGAGTGGGTGGCAAACATAAGAGCGGGAAAACCACCTGGCAGCGAGTTGTCTGCATTGACGAACCCCACTGCAATCATGCGAGCGGTGGACGTGTTTTGCAGTCGGGAGTCGGCGCGTCAGGAGCGAATTGACCCGCGCTTCAAGGTCGGCGTGCGTATGGGAGAGTCGGGTCCCATATACGAGGTCAAGGCAAAGGAGACAGTTGACGCCCAGCTCATAGTCACCGCCGAGGACAAAGAGCGCAAAGTCCAGGCCCTACGCGAATTTTTCAACTATGGCGGTCACTTGGTGCTGGATGGCGCGGACCTTCGGATGGAAGGCTCCCCGCTATTTGAGACGGATGAGGCAGCCGCCACTCGCTGGCAGCTATCGTCAACCCCACGTCCGGTCACGATGACAATTGTGCTAGCGGAGGAGGCAGGCTCGCCGCTGTACATCGAGTTTATCGGTAACGGCACCCAAGGCAACAAAGGCGCGAGGCTCCAAGGTGCGGCGTTCGGCGGAATGCTCACGGCAATCCTGACCGCCGACTACTCGGGCGCTTTAACCGATTTCACGTTTAACATCGATACCCGGCAGTGGGCGAGCAAGCCGGTTCGCCGGCTACCCCATTTCTCCCGTCTGCAGCAGATTGTCCAGCTTCTTGCAGCGCCGACTCAAGTTCGAATCCTATGCATGCATGAAGGCCTCGAGTCTGAATTCGGGACGGGACTTTTCGATGGAAGTGAAACATTTTGGCCACTGCGCGCGCTTTTCGATGAAATCGCGACTATTCGGCGACTTGATGATTTCTTCGACCTAAACCTCGCGTTGCCGGCCGACATCAGCGACGTACTGCTCCTCCAATGCGACATGGCCTGGCTACTCGACTTGATTAACCTCGAAACGTCCACGGAGACCGAAGTCAACTTTCTCGTGGCGTCGTCCAACCAAGCCGTGCCGCTAAAGGCTATTCTCGCAAATCAGGCGCCGCAGGCAATGACGCTCAAACACCGCATCGACCTGGAAATCTACGGCCGTAGCTATGGACCTTTTGGCCTGGAGGTGTCATGCCCAGCAGTCGGGATTCACGTGGTTGGACCGGCGAACATCGAGCAGGGAGTGTCAGTAGAACTGGCGATGCGTGCCGTCGAGGGTAACCACTGGACACCTCGCCTTGTCGATAAGCATCCGGAACCTACGACGGTAAAGCAAGCCCCAGCAGCTACGGGTAGCGTCGCGTAGAATCTCGGCGCTCTGGCGGCGGCTGCGATTTAAGGCTGCCATTGCGTGGGCTCTCAATGTCGGTTGGTCCAGCACAGCCACACCACGTCATGCCACATGCTCATGCTTTAATGAAAACCGAAAACGATTTCCGTTTGCCGGCATAGTCGGTCAATTACCGTAACCGCTGTCCCCGACCGGCGAGACAACCTAAATGTCCATCGCTCTCTTTTACCGGTTTTCCACGGCTGATTCGACCACAGCCCGGGTATCATGGGGGAAGGTTTCTGGCTAGCAAGCGTAGCGGTGGAACTTCCGACTTCAACCTATTAGACTGCACAGGCGTCGGTGAAATGGCCAGCCATACAATTACCGCTTTCGGCCCGGCTTCGAATCCGTGGACGCTAAGTCAGGAAGAATCCGCAAGGCAGGCGATTGCCTCGCTGCGAGGATATATCTATCAGCTTCATGCTTCGGTAGCGGCTTGGATGCGCCTGCCGCCCGATGGTGAGTTGCATCTCGAAGTCGCCGAAGACTACGCACAACTGCTAGCTTCTCCCGACAAGGCCGAGCAGATTCTAAGTGCTGTGCAGGTCAAAGACACTCGCGAGTCGGGCTCCGTCACCCTCAACTCGGCGGACGTCCTGAAAGCCATAGAAACACTATTTTCGCTCCAGGAAAGCAACACGGGGCGCCCCGTATTCTTGACATTCCTCACCACTTCGAAGATTGGCAGGGAACTCAAGGACCCGCTTCCGAGCGGCACCCCGGCACTGGAAGTCTGGTCCACCGGCGCAAAGGGCAGTGACGTTGCAGAACTGCACGATGCGCTTCGAGCACGATTTACCAATGGCAAACTCGCCGAATTTCTTAAAAACTGCTCGATGGAGGAGCTTCGAGGGCGTCTGCTGACTCGTTTGACGTTCGCGTGCGGCGAGCCACCGTGGGAGCAACTTGAAGAAGATGGACGGGACTATCTGGTCAGCATCCGGAGCGAGGTGCGCGCGGAGCCGAACGCTGCTCGAAGAGCATACGATGTATTGTTCGCCGCGCTATATCGACAGGCCCTCAAACCCCAGGCACGGAAGTTAGACCACCAAGCGTTCCTGGCGGCCTTCTGGGAAGCGACAGCCGTGTTGATTCCGTCCCAACAGTTCATAGACCTCACTGACAAGGCTCTCCGCTCGGACGCCGAAGCGGCACTATCCGCGCTACCGGTAACGTCCAGCTCGCTCGATTTCGCCTCGTTAGCCGAGGCCGCTCGAAAATTGCGCGATTACGGTCAGCCACCAACACTACTACCCCTCTTCCCTGACGTTTCATCCCAGGTGCGAGAAGCGCTGGAGAGCCTTTCCGACGTGGACCGATGGGTCGTCAGTCACACCGGTACCAACACGAAACATTCCGCACGACTTAGATTTTCAGAACTATTGCAGCAACGAGAGTTCCATCATCTCGTGTACGCAGGGCCGGGAGCTGGCAAGAGCCACACGCTCTCGTGCATAGCAACGAACCTACTCGGGCAGGTGAACGCGATGGATGCGCTCGCCGGAACATCCGTTAGCGATGGCGCTGGCTTGGAGGGTCGGGAGGCCATTACGAACTATGGTCCTGACGAGTTGATACCTCTTTTACTGCCTATTGGTGGCCTCAAAACCGCCGACGAAGTGCTAGTACAAATCCGGACGCTGCTGCCTGATACCAATCCGGAAGACGTACTACGAAGCCCGCGCATTTGCGTGTTGCTGGATGGCTGGTCGGAGTTCGCAACCGGGGAACATTTTGGCCAGCGCGCGGCTCTCCTTCGTTCACTGGCGGGGGTCCGGGTAATTGCCTGCGCCCGGCATCCCGACCCTAGTGACACATCGTTCAAATGCTGGACACTGGAGCGGCTCGCGTCTGAACAGATTCGCGTCGCCGTCGAGCAGGCTTTTGGCAGTCTTGGGATACTCAGCGATGACCTGGCGGACCTGCTTCGGCTCCCACTCATTTTGTCGCTCTATCTACTGCTTGGAGGGGCAACGTCTGCCCCGGGCGAACTCATCGCCCATTTCCATCGGCATCTCTCGATACACTTGCCAGAGCAATTCGAAGAAGCGCTTTCTGATGCAGTTTCGCTGCTTTCCCTTGCGAGAGAACGGTCGTACAACAAGTTTCTCGCAGCTCTGCGCAAAGCTGCTGCTGCGCGGAAGATAGCCGAACCCCAATCCGTCTTACGGCAACTAGGAACCATCACTCAACGCGGAAGCGTCACGGTCGCAATTCACGACTTGTACTGGAGTTGGCTCTCAGGCGTCGGCTTTCTACGTGCGTCACGGATTGACCAAGCAGCGCGTCAACTGGATACACGTGAGAGCTTAACCCTTGCTCTGCAGTCTGGAGAGTTCGTCGAGGCCACTGTCGTGGCTGAGACTGCGAATACCGACGCTGCCTTGGCCGCGACCTTCGACGCAAGTCTTGGCCGCGCTTCGATGGATTCGTCGCTCTCCGTGATGCTTGACCCGATGTTCCAGCATCCATATCCTGCCGTGCGATGCCGCGCAGCCATCGCTGGTATCCGCTCGAATAGAGCGACATATGTCGGGAAAGGGCTCGATGTTATAGATGAGATATCGGCTGCCAATCTTTACGTCCCCGACCTTGTCGAAGGGCTCGATTTACCGAGCCTGTTTACAAACAGGGCCACGCTTGGCAGTTGGCTCGGTGGTCCTGGTACCCAGACGGTAATCGAGGCGATTGCCACCAACGGTGACGAACGATGGCTGCCGTGGCTTGAGCAGATGGCCCATGGCGGTCGACTGGAGCCAACCGTCGCCCTGGCGGCGGCGTTAGCATGCGGCACGGAAATACCAACGTGGGGGGCTACACATCTGCCCAGCCTCCTTTCACAGTCGCCATGGCTCTTCAGATTTACGAGCGGCCGGGGGGCCAATAAGCAGCTCGCCCTTTGGCTATCGCGGAATTATCCACAATCGCCCGACACCCCATTCGGAGGGTGGTGGCAGAGCAATCGCGTACTTGTCTCCTGCGGCGACGACACGGTGTTCGAGGAGCTGCTTTTGCGCTTTCCTTCGATGACCAACCGCGCTCAGGAACTGCTGGGGATGGCTATACCGGAACTCGGCGACATTTGGGTCGCTCGATTTCAAAGGGTGGCCTTCGCCTCGCCAGGTGCGCAACATCATCATCGCCTCGCCGAGACCCTCAGCCTTGAAATTGACGATAAGACGGCACGTGAGTGGATTGCGCGAGGCTACTATCATACCGGATGGAGAGTCTTGGTTGCCCGGCATGGGACAGAAGTACTACCTGAGCTAATTGCAGAGCTGCCAACGTCTTTCGGGGGACAGTTGCGTTTGCCTGCCCTCGAAGCCATGGCTCTTCTTGGAGATTCACCTGCCACACTCCTAGACCAGCTAAACCTGAGGCTCTTTAACGAACTCAGTCAGCAACTGGGCATCAGACCGAAGGTCGGAGAGTCCCTTATCTTGGTGGCTGCAACGGTGAAACCCCTTGGAATTGCGTGGCTCATCGGTCAATGCCTACGTAACCCGAAGGTCTTCGGGGGATATCACGCAAAACTGGTTCTCGAAGAATACGTAAACTGGACGAAGGAAACCGGGCGGACGCTAACGCTGGGCCCGGAAATGGGGCAGATGTCCTTCGAGCGTTGGTATGCCTCAATACAGTTTGTAACCAATTGGGATAACTACAATTCACCTGAGGCACTTCGACTTGTTCCTGACGTCGCCGTTGAGGCGGTCCTTGGGCCATTCTGCAACGACGATGACAGAGCGGAGAAGATTCTCGGACGCCTCCCCGCTTTGCCGGCATATGACGAGGCACTCTTCGAGAGGATGTTTAAGTCCACGCGGTTGGTGCCTTTGATTCCCAAGGTATTCGCTGACGTATTGAACTTGTTTCCACAAAATCAGATGTTGCGCCTAGCCCAATCGGAGCATATGAAAGAAGACGAGCTGTTCCACTGGCTCAGTGTCGCAACTGACCCATCGTTTCGAGAGACGCATTTCCTTCTAGCAAAGCGAGTCATCTCTGCCCCGCTCAACCTGCACAACATCAGGTTCGTGGCAAACATGCTGCGAAGCTATGCGCGAGAAGTTCTGGTTTCGTTCTTTCAACCGATGCTCTCTCAAGACGGGGTGGCTGAAAGCGATAGCCTGCACTGGCTGCTCCGCGAAGCCGGCAACGCTCGAAGTGAGTTACTCATCGATGAACATGGTAAGTTGCTGCATTAACCGCCCAAGCGTCGTTAGCTACTGGTAGGCACAGTGGCAGGCACGAGCGCTTCGCTACTGCTGAAGGCGCTCTATGAGCTTTGACCAGTAGTACTCGGCAGCACCCGTTTCAGACAACTGGTCTGGAATTCCCCTGCTCATCATATTCATCATCGGCTTCAGGAAAAGCTTTTGGCTATCTTCGCCTACCGTCAGAGCCTCGTTGTAACTGTTCATGTGCGTAGAGACCTGGTCGGAATATGTAATTTCGCCGGAACTGCGCCCGAGCGCACCAAGAGAAATAGTGCACTGCGCGACCGCCTTACCGCCTTTGTAAATGCTAGAGGAGAAGCGGCGAGAGTCAATCCGGTCGAATCGTCCTTTGAAGTCGGGGTGCCGTTCTTCGAGAGCCTGAAGCGAACCTTCGAAGAAGCGGGAAATAAACTCAAATGTCCCGGTCACGAACGTATCACGGTCGAAATCGGAAAACTCCTTCTTAACTCTGAGATTGCTTGAGCGGGGTAGCTGCTCGCGAGTCGAGACGACCGTAGTTGCCGGCGCTACCGGGCGAGCGGAAGCGACGGATGATGCCGCAGTCACTGTCGTACGCCCTACAGCCTTCCGGATGGATTTGGTGATGTCGGCGAATGCTTCATCCTGATTCCCCCAGGAGGTTACTGGGCGTCCGTCAGTCGGCACGGCCATCAGCTTCCCAAACGGTGCGCTGTGCCAGTCACAGGCCCGCAGAATCACAGGGATTACTCTCGCTTCGCCATTCGCATGTCGCTCGAGCGCACGGTGCATCTCTCTTGAATAGCAGTAGTCGGACGCGATGAAGTTCGCGCTTACCAAAAGAAGAACAATGTCCGCTCGTTCCAACTGTTCGGAAATGCTGTCGTCAAGATTCGAACCTGCGACGATGCGGCGGTCATGCCAAGCCTCGATGAGGCCATCGCGCTTCAACATGGAGAGATGGACTTCCAACTGGTCACGAAGTGACTCGTCTACGTGCGAATAGGAGAAAAACAAAGAAGCCATTTCGATGTCCCTGCTTTAAGAGGTTGCGCCCGTGCGCCTATTTTGAGCCGGATTCAAAACATTGATGCGACCTTCGATACCCGAACATCTGTCGACTGTCCCATCACTCTTCGCCCACTTCCCGGACATTTGCTCCCCGCTCGCAAGGTCATTTTCCGATTGCATTCGGGCACGACGGTCGTCGCCCCTGTTCGTTAGTCACACGGCAACGGTCGCACCGCACGCTCGGTCCATGGCTATACCACGTTCATCGAGCGATTCGGAAGACCCGTCGGAGTCGAACGGTATAGCCTGCCCGAACGCATCCGACAGCCGCGCCCCAAGTTCGGGGTGCAGTCGAACCACCTTCGCAATCTTGCCACGCGTGCTCGCCACAGAGGGCATATTCGCCTGAGTTCCGGACGTCAACGCCTGTTTGACCTGATGCACCTGTGCTCTGATTCGGCGGCGCTCTTCCTTTGGCAGTGCCGGGTGAACATTCACTACAAGGCTATTAACCGTTACGCGATGGTTCCGCCGGAGCACCTTGTGCTTCGAGCGCTTTATCGAGTACCCGTATCCCTGAAAACAACCTATTGCTATCCGATTGATGTCGGTCAATTCTTTCTCTGACGTGTCGGCGGTCGTCGAAATGGTCATGTCATCGGTGAGACGGGAGTATCGCCACCCACGCTTTTCAAGCGTCTCAACCAGATTGTGTTCACGCTGCCAGAACACAAGATTGGCAAGGTAACTGCTAGTTCTCGCTCCTTGCGGAAGGAAGTCGTCCTTCGTGGTCAGGCACGTGAGTACTTCTGCAACGTCAGGCGCGAACCGGAAAAAATTCTTCCAAATGTCTCGGACAAGTTCGGCTCTCGTACTAGGAAAGAAGTCCGCGATGTCCAGAGTGATGGCAATGTGTGCACCGGCGTGAATCTCGGCGTTGCGTACGTAGTCTCTCGGATACGCTCTGTCGCGAATGCTTCCCTGGAGATAGAGCGGAAACAGGACCTTATGAAAGAACAACTGGTTAATCCGGCCTTGGACCGCCTTAAGTTGCTTATGCGCGTCCCATGTTACGCGCTCACTTCCATCTTTCTTCGCGACCGCGTTTCTGCGATACATGTTCCCGGCATTCGCAGCCAAGCGGTTCAACTGACGCTCGGTTAAGCCAAGCGCCAGCGCCAGCGTCTTCACGTCCTTAACCGGCGCGAAGTTATATGAGGGCTTGTTCGGGCGGCTGCTCATTTAGCAGTTGGAGAGCGGCGAAAGATAGCTTTTCCTGCAGGTCGACGGGCAAGCCGGAAAGCTCGGTCTGGTCTGCAGCGAGGAAAAACAGAATGCCCGAGGGAATGGCCAACGCTTCCGAGATTCGCTGGATGATGGAGAGGGTTGGGTCCTTCCGCTTGTTCTGCTCGAGCAGCGATAAATACGAAATCGAAATTTCGGCCTTTTCAGCAAGCTGCGCTTGATTGTATCCACGCTGCTTGCGGCAGAGTGCGATGGCGCGGCCTAGATTCATCTCATAGTCCTTTGGAAAAGGTGGTTTGCTGTGTCAACGGGAGTTGAAGAACAGGTGAGCGAGAGCAGCGAGATTAGTCACGATGCTGAGCGCTTGGGCAAGCATGGCTAATGCCCGCTGGCTCACGCGATGTGGTACCTCGACTTCGTCCGTCCTTTCTTGCAGGCAGTCCTCCATTTCTTCGACGACAGCCTTCAACTCTTCACTGACACTGGTGCCTAACTCTTGGTGCTTTTCCTGATGAAGCGCCTTGAGCGCATCGATGCAGGTTTTCAATTGGTCGTACTTCATTGGAGTGTTCTCCGAAAACGGGCACATGCCCAGCTTCCACAAGCAAATAGCCGAACGGAGAGAGTTAGACACCACAAACCACATCCCAACAAAACAGCTTCCTTCAATGCATTGCAAAACCGCGCAACGCTTGCATCGCAGCAAAGGCGCTCATGCGGTTAGCCACTCGCGAACCTCTACCTAACCAGCCAGCCGTAATGACCACGCCATTCGCACTCACGGACCGCGACGAGCGCATCGCGTCCACGGTTTCGGGGATGCAGTGCAGCCAGTACGGCTCGCTTCGGCGGTGACGTGGGAATTGCCCGCTATGCGGGTACCTCGTTCTAACGAACAAAGCAGCACTACCACGCTACAACTTGGGGGAGCGATGAAGTCGACCTGTTAAAGAGCACCGAGGGGCGATACGCCCCTCCAAGATGAAGAATACACCATAATCGTACGACCGCGTTGCATATTTTGACTGTCAGTCAAGTTTCAGCAATGCTGGTCGCTGCGCTGCCTGTTTTGACTCGCCGCCGAAAGCTGAGCGACAGCCAGGAAACAAGCGAGTTGGTGCCATTCGGCATTGTCTATAGGCAATGTCGTCGGGCTGTTGGCGAGAGCCAGGTGCTGAAAATCTCAGATAAGTCTGCGCAGCGTAGACAGGATTAACTGCTCAAAGCATCTTCATAGGAACGCGGACACGATGCAGCAGGCTATTCATAAAAGTTACGCGGTATGGGGCCACGGCATCGAGCAGCAGAATGTTGTTCTCACGCCCGCGAGATGCGCCGCGAGCGGGACGATTACCCAGGACAGGTAATTCACCGAGGTCTTCGGCGTGCCTGGCGTTTTTGACACCGAGGAAGAAGCGCGATATGTCGGGTTGTCGTGGGCCCGTGCATGGGTCGACTCGCAGAGATAGCCGTTTTCAGCGCACTTCATTCGTGCAGCGAAAAACAACACCTCAAGCCTAGTCGGCCTTTCGAGATTTTTAGCTGCCTTGACTCTTCGGCCTCATTCGGTCCGTATAACCCTCCTCGAAGTGCGGCAGCCGAAGCCGATTGCGGCGAGGTGCTGCAGCATTTCACCGGTACGGTGACATGCGGAGAAACAGCATTTAGTTTCTTCGGCCACGGTCGTCTCAATGAGCATATCCAGCGCATGCGGAAAATGCAGGGCCGAGTTGTATCGCGATGCGCTGTCCGTGGAAACCACGGACACGAACTCCCCAAAATCCGCTTCAACTTCCAGCCGGTTGTCGTATTATTTGTTGTCCGGACGGCACAGGACAGACTTCCCATCGATACAAGATGAGCCACGCGAACGCGTGAGAGAGAACCATACTGGGAGCAGAACGCGATGGACTTTGATTTGCGCAAAGCAATCAATGCGATTTCTGACGTAGTTATGAATAGGCCGCCGCCTCTTCGCGAGTTTGACCAAATCTATATGAAGGTTGCTGATATGGTCATTCAAGCGGAATACGTTGCGCGGGTTTTTCACGGCAAAAACGTGGTTTTTGTCGGCGACGGCGACGGAATAGCCCTGTCTGCCGCTCACTTAAAGGCTGCGAAGGTAATCCCGTACGGGCCGAAATCCATCACGTTGCTGGACTTTGATGAGCGTATAGTCAATTCCGTTCGACGATTTGGCGAGAAACTTGCGCCTGAGGTCGCGGTGAACGCATTTCTTTACAACGTGGCCGACCCCCTGCCGCCCGAGCACTTTGGCAAGTACGACGGATTCCACATCAACCCTCCCTGGGGCGCTAGCAATGGCGGCCAAAGCGTGACTGCGTTCTTGGAGCGGGGGAGCGAGGCGACCAGTGAAAAGAGCCTTGGCGTTGTGGTCATCGGGGACGACCCAGACCTTGCATGGACCCAACTTGTACTACGCGACACGCAGGCGCGTGCCCTTCAGCTGGGGTATGTGGTCAGCGAGCTGATGCCGCAACTCCACATGTATCACCTCGACGATGCACCTGACCTCCGTTCCTGCTCGCTGCTTTTCCGGCGCATTGAACCCGCATTAATGGCAAAACAATCTGAGGCGCTTTCGAGCGAGCGGCGCGCCAACTTCTACGGCAAGCTGTCGCCCTTGAAATATCAGTACGTCCGCGATGCTTCGACGTTGAACCGAGGCAAGGCACCTGACCATCTTTACCAGCTTGAGCTGGTTCCGGAGGCGAAGGATGAATGAAGTGCTAGGCGCTGGCGGCCTGATTTTCATGAAGGTAGGTCTCCACGCGCAAGAGACCATCGAAGACATCATCGCCCGTAAGCAGAAGGAATACGACCAAGCCGGCTCCATCTTCTGGGGATACGGTGGCTCGACATGTCATCCGGTATCGATGGTCCAGCCTTTCGGTAAGCAGGTGGAAGCCGCTGGCGGACAGTTGCTCATCGTTATGAATAAGATGAATTCGATGCACGCTGCACCACCCGAGGTGGCGAAAGAGTATTCGGACGACGGGGTTGACTGGAAGCCGGTTCCGAAGGGAATCGAAGTCCGCGGGTCGCGGTTCGCGCTCGTACTCGATGAACTTCGAATCGACGAGTTCGAAGTAGACCTTGGCGAGCTCGAAGTCGGGATTGGTCCGAGTCGGGGACGCAAGGCCACTGACTATATGCGGTTTCAGGTAGACAAAGGTTGCTTCAACTACGTGCCGCGTGAAAACCCCATTGCACCTGAAGAGCGCGTGGTAAAGGAGATTGGCCTAGTCGCACGCGTCAAGGCGCCGTACGCCGTCTTCGTTCGGAATTAAGCGCCGGCCGCCTTGCGCTCAGCGCTCTATGCGTCACCCATCGGGCGGCTTCCATAAGAGGCCGCCCGTTTTGTTGACCATATCGTTGATATACGACTTCAAGCCTTCCCTGACACTATCCGCCGAGGCTACATACGATTTCCCGAACACGTTCGCCAGCGATTTGTCCGCGCCTAAGTTGGCGCGAACCTTTGCCTGAACCGGCTCAACCTCTTGCGCGGTCATCACTTGGAACACCGACTCCAGCGCCATCACGCGACCCTGCAATTTGTCCGCGACCTCTGACTTCATCAAAGCCGAAATTGCGCGTTTGTCACCCGTAACGACAAGGGAGTCTGCATGCGTCGCTGCATAGGCAAAAAGCACTGCCTCTCCTGAATCCAACGATTGAATGCCGGCAAGGCCGTCTACGAGCTCCGGCGCAATCTTATCTTGCGAGATGATGACACACGCTTTCAGGAAGGCTTCGAGGCGGTCTGCAGTCTGTTCGTCTTTGCAGCGCAGTAGCCGATTCTTAGCTGGCAACAGCGAGTATTTTGCCGTCGCAAGAACAGAAACCTGGCTTGGGGCAACCTTGAGTGCATCCAGCGCCTCATCGATGAGGTCATAAGTGGCAAGTTTCAGAAGCACATCGTTGTCGAACAAAATCATTTTGCTCGGCTCACGAAATAGCACCGTTGCTACCAGTCACCCGGACGAGATACTCAAGGCTTTCGCGCGGCAAACGGCCAGCGTCCAAGTGCATCCACATCGCATCGTTGATGACGCTTTGTGCCGGTTCGCGATTGCCATGTAGCAGCTTGAGCGCTGCCATGCCAAGTCCCCAATCACCAGAGCGGTTTGCCAAGTTCAAGACAATGTGTCCTGGGTCCACCTTATTGGCGAGGCCCTCCGTATATGCCGTATCAGCTAGTTCGGCTGCGTTGGCAACCTGCGTTCCTAACGTGTAGGTCGCGTCAGGACGGCCGTTCAATAGTTCGAGAGCAAATCTATCGGCCGCTTGTTCATCATCGTCGGCGTCGGACAACGCATAAGAATCGCTGCCCAATTCTTGGTCAACGAGAATCTCATCTGGTTGGACGTGTCCCAGCGCACAATGCGCGATTTCGTGGGCCAAGATGAACAGTTGCCAGGACCAATATGGCGAATTCTTGGACATCAGGATGACCGGACGAGACTCTGTATGGACGACCATACCGTCCATTTTTGAGATGTCCGGTCCCAGCTCCGCCAGAAACACAACCGGGATGCCATGCGCCCAACTCGTCAAAAGAAGGTTGCGAAGACTGACGTACTTACCAGTGAAGCTCAAGACTTCAACTCTCATCTCTTCTGGAGACGCTGGAAACGGAGCGTGTTGAATCGGACATGCGTACGCGACCATCTCCGCAACGCTCACGGCAATCGATGTCGCGGCAGTGAGGTCCTTCGACTTCGCGCTTACCGACCGTTTGTACTTTGTGTCGAAGTGATGCAATTCTTCTACAGAAGGATTCTGCGAGAACAGGCTGCTGGTACGCAGGTTCAGGCGCTTCGCCAAGATGGTGGCGATTTCGGTCGAGACCGCCTCGTCCTGGAGGACATCCGGGGTCACCCATTCCGGCAGGAGCGAACGCTGAAACCTGACTGGATAACCAGCCGACTCTAGTGCGCCGAATATTCGTTGAATCCGAGGATGTTCAGCCATTGAGCGCTCCTGGGGATGATTTGTTAGTTACCTGCTTGAGATTTCGCAGTAGCTCGAGAAGAGCATCCGCCTGGATATCGCTGCCATCCCATACGTCGATTATGGCATCGCGAAGTTGACGCTCGTACGCAGATGTATGAACTTCGCGTTGTGGCAGCGTCAACCCATAGAATTTGCATAGCTTAGTGAATGACTTTCCCCATCGATACCGCTCTGCTCCGTGTTTGTAGCGTGACACTGATGGCTGGCTAACCCCAGCAGCCCGCGCAATAGCCGACTCACTCCTAGTGTCAGCACCTAGAAGTTGCTTAAGTTGAATAAAAATGTCATTAGGAGTAGCGGCAGCCATCTATTCATTATATTATCCATTTAACTTAAATGCATAGCTCCGTGGTATGATTGCACCCAACGAGGGGAATCGCAATATGGAACAACTACCGGGCAGTTTCTGTTGGACGAAGATGGGCGCCGAGTCAGGCGAGCAACTGCAGCTAATCATTCGACGCAAGGAGTGGGAGCGTTCACTCGGTAACGGACTGTTTTTCTGGGGAATCGGACAATCCTTAGGGGGGAATGCCGACTTGGCGATGCGCGCTGGCGAGACTCTGAAGGTTTTTTTCTCCCCGATGATTAGCAAGGCCAAAGCAATCGATTCTGCACCGGATGAAACCGTCGTCTGGACCGCATTCACGGATGCTTACGGCGAGGAGCACCCGCTACCCGAGCACGCTCTCATCACCAGTCGCGCGAGCCTTCCTTCCGGGAGGCGCAAGGAATTCCATTACGCGTTAGTCTGCCGCTCGCCGACTTCGTTGGCGACGCCGGGTCGACTGTCGGTAGACCCGACTTCAATCTGCAACTTTGCGACGAACAAGCCGCTCGGAGCCTCGCAAGTGACTGCTATCGTTCGAAACAGATGCGAACGAAAAGCCGCGGGTGGAAGAACGTATCCAATAAGCTTTTTTGCCGAACTTGTTCAGCCATATTTCGTTCGGCTATCCGCTCCGCGCGTACTCTCAAATGCCGAAAAGGCGCTCCTCGCGCGGACTACCGAGCGCGGCGCTGAACAAACCTGGCGCGACGTTGTCACTTCTATTCGACAGGCTGGCGTCATGCCGCGAGCGCGAAAGCCCAAAAATCTCGACCTGTTCGAAGCGGCGCTCTAATCGAGCCAGTCTAAATCCGGCAAACGAAGAGCACCTATATACTGTGTTTTTATACAGTATATAGGTGCTCTTTCACGTTGGCAAACTACCTCAGGCGGCTCAGGTTGCACCGAGACGCCTACTGGCTTGGAGCGCTGACTCCGATGCTGCGGCACTCCCGAGCGCCGCAGACCGACTCGCGGGCGCGGCAGCCGACGAGGTATTTCAAAGCGCAAGGCTCATCTGCTGGTTGCAGCCGTCGAGAGGCATCTTCGAGATTTCGGTGATTGCGACGTCTTTTATCTTGCCTGTGACGGCGTACAACCCCACAGTATGCAGCCGTCCACACACGGACGCCTGACGCGCCCAGGAGGTGTGGATGAGGTACCTGCGGAGCGCGGTGGCAGCGCTGAAGTGGGATTACGGCAGCCAGGCCGAGTGTGATGCGGCGTGGCAACCGCGCTGGAACGAAGTTACCCTTTTGCCGTCTTTCGAGAGTCCGGACATGCCTCGATATCTGGTTCCATCATCTGCATTTCAGCTTGCCCTCGAATTGGCGCGTGCGGTTGTTGACGGAAGCCTTCAATTACCGCAGGCCGAACGAGCATTGCGCGATTCCTATCCTGAAATGTCGCCTCGGGCGGCGATGGGCTACATCCGGAGCTACGTTGCAATGCGCCGCGGTGCGAAAAGCTTCGCGACGACTATCGCGGCAAACGCTTGGAAGCTCTATCTCGCGGACATTGCACAAGACGGCGCCGGTCCGCTCTCGGTCGCGTTGGACACGTTTCGGGCCCACGTCTTCTACATCCAGAGCAAAACAAAGGGCCCGGAAGCAGCACTGCACCAAGTGTACGATGAGTTTGTTGGAGTGTTGAAGGGGATGGCTGTCCACGAGACGGTCGTCGAGAATCTGGACGCGGCCGTCCAAAAGTCCTTGGAGTCTCCCGCGGATGAACGTAGAGCGCGTCTCGCCAGTGCGAACAGGCAGCCAGAGAAAGTTGTCGTACTGACCCGCGCATTCAGGCGCAATCCGGACGTCATTGCGGAAGTCCTGCTGCGAGCTGGTGGCACGTGCGAAGGATGCGGACTATCGGCGCCGTTCCAGCGCGTAGACGGGACGCCATACCTGGAGGTGCATCACCGCCTGCGCTTGTCCGGCGGGGGCGAAGATAGCGTCGAGAACGCGATTGCCCTTTGCCCGAACTGTCATCGCGAGCGGCACTGCGGAGTCAAATACGCCAGCGACGTCACGAAGTGAGCGCGAGGCTGCCACGTCGACGGTGGTGTGGCGGGAGAGGTGCTGCAGGGGAGCGAGGCTGAACCTGCGAGAGGAACGGCGTGGGAAAGGGTGAAACCGGGGCCGGAGCCCCGGGCGCCAACGGAGGGGAAGGTCTCCGCGCGTTGGCGGTGTATTTCAGGCGCTGCGGTTTAGTCCTATTAGTTGCCCTTACGCCCCGTCCCGCCTAGGTTTCCGGCTGGTCCGAGGGTCGTAAGGATAACTTTTGCGGCCCCGTTTAAGGATAACTATTAGAACTTGCCAATACACGGCTCGCGCCCCCTCCCCTCACTCCACCGTCACCGACTTAGCCAGATTCCGCGGCTTGTCCACATCCGTCCCTCTCGCACACGCCGTGTGATACGCCAGCAACTGCAGCGGCACCACATGAAGAATCGGCGACAGCAACCCATAATGCTCAGGCATCCGAATCACATGCAGACCTTCGTCATTGACGATCCGCGTATCCGCATCCGCGAACACATAAAGCTGACCACCGCGCGCCCGCACTTCCTGAATATTCGACTTTAGCTTTTCAAGCAGCGCGTCGTTCGGCGCCACCGTCACCACCGGCATTGCCTCGGTCACCAGCGCTAGCGGCCCATGCTTCAACTCACCTGCCGGATAAGCCTCAGCGTGAATATACGAAATCTCCTTGAGCTTCAGCGCACCCTCAAGCGCGATCGGATAGTGCAGCCCACGCCCGAGGAACAGCGCATTTTCCTTGCGTGAAAACTCCTCCGACCAGGCGATGATCTGCGGCTCAAGCGCCAGCACGCTATTGAGCGCCGCCGGCAAGTGACGCAACTGCTTGATGTAATCCGCTTCCTGCGACGCATTCACATGCCCGCGCAGTTTGCCCAGCGTAACCGCCAGCACAAACAACGCCACGAGTTGCGTAGTAAAAGCCTTGGTCGATGCCACACCAATCTCGCGTCCTGCATGCGTGAGGAACGAAAACTCCGTCTGCCGTACCATCGCACTCGTGCCGACGTTGCACACCGCCAGCGTATGCTGATGCCCAAGTGACTGCGCATGCTTCAACGCCGCGAGCGTATCCGCCGTTTCGCCCGACTGCGAGATCACCACCACCAGCGCCTTGGGATTCGGCACCGACTCGCGATAGCGATACTCGCTCGCAATCTCTACCTGGGTCGGAATCTTCGCCACCGATTCCAGCCAGTACTTCGCCGTCAGTCCCGAGTAATAGCTCGTGCCGCACGCGAGAATCAGCAGGCTGTCGATACCCTCAAACACCTTCTGCGCACCGTCACCAAACAGCGCTGCATCGAAGGTCTCAGCTTGAGGAATCGTGTCAGTAATCGCGCGCGGCTGCTCGAAGATTTCCTTCTGCATGAAATGCCGATACGGGCCAAGCTCGACCGCGCCACCATACGCCGCCACCTGACGCACTTCGCGCTGGACAATGTCGCCATCGCGGTCGGCAATTCGCACCTGTTCGAGCGCCAGTTCGCACACGTCGCCTTCCTCGAGGAAGATGAAGCGCTCAGTGCTGCCAGCAAGCGCCAGCGCATCCGAAGCAAGGAAGTTCTCACCATCGCCCAATCCAACGACCAGCGGCGAACCCTGACGCGCACCCACCACCGTATGCGGTTGATCCTTATGCAGCACGGCGATCGCATACGCGCCATGCAACTGCTTCACCGCGGAACGCACCGCAGCGAACAGATCACCCTGATACAGGCTATGCACCAGATGCGCGATCACTTCCGTATCGGTTTGCGAGACGAACTCGTAGCCCTTGCCGCGCAGCATTTCACGCAGTGCTTCATAGTTCTCGATGATGCCGTTGTGAACTAGCGCGAGCGCGTTTCGCGAGAAGATCGGATGAGCGTTGTCCGTGACCGGCGCGCCGTGCGTGGCCCAGCGTGTATGCGCGATCCCCGTGATCCCTTCAAGGTGAGTCTCGCGCACCTGATCGTCGAGATCCGCCACCCGGGCGACGCTACGCGCGCGCAGCGGTTCACCGTTGGCCAGCACGGCGACGCCGCACGAGTCGTAGCCGCGATATTCGAGACGACGCAATCCTTCGATCAGGACGGGGACGATATTACGTTGCGCAACCGCGCCGACAATGCCGCACATAGATTCTGAGTCCTTTGCAGGGGTTCGGTTTCAAGGCGTGCACTGCACGCACGCCGGGTGAGCTTCAGCTTTTCTTTTTGGTCGGGCGTACGAAACCCGTCTTGCTCGTCTGGGTCTTGTCGTTCAGCACCAGCACATTGTCCCCGACGTCTTTCCAGATCGTCGTGCCCGCGGCAATCGTCACGCCGCGGCCGACGCGTACCGGCGCGACAAACTGCGTATCCGAGCCGACAAACACATCGTCCTCGATGAACGTGCGGTGCTTGTTCGCACCGTCGTAATTGCAGGTGATGGTGCCCGCGCCGATGTTCACCCGCGCGCCGACATCCGCGTCGCCGATATAGGTGAGATGCCCCGCCTTCGAGCCATAGCCCAGCACGGCATTCTTCACTTCGACGAAGTTGCCCACATGCGATTCGTCCCGCAGCGTCGCCCCTGGCCGTAGCCGGGCATACGGTCCAAGCCCCACGTTCGCACCGATTTCGGCGCCTTCGATATGCGTGAACGCTTCGACGTGGCTACCCGCACCAATCGTGGCATCGCGGATTACGCAGTTGGGCCCGATCGTCACGTTGTCTGCGAGCGTCACATGCCCTTCGAACACGCAGTTCACGTCGATCGACACATCGCGCCCGCATTCGAGCGTGCCGCGCACGTCGATACGCGCCGGGTCGGCCAGGGTCACGCCCGCTACCAGCAGGGTTTCCGCGACGTTTTGCTGGTGAATCCGCTCCAGCTCGGCCAACTGTTGCTTGCTGTTGACGCCCAGCGTCTCCCACTCTTCATCGGGCTGGGCCGTGACAACCTCAAAACCGGCTTCGGTTGCGCGCTCGACCACATCGGTGAGGTAGTACTCGCCCTGCGCGTTGTCGTTCTTCAGCGCGGCGAGCCACATGCCGAGCTGCGCGGTCGGCGTCACGACAATGCCCGTATTGATTTCGGCGATACGCAGCTGTTCCGGCGTCGCATCCTTCTGCTCGACGATCCGCACCACGCAGCCGGTCTGGTCGCGCACGATGCGACCGTACCCAGTGGGATCGTCGAGCATCACCGTGAGGACGCCGTAGCAGCCCTCGGCGGCACTGTCGACGAGGCGCTTGAGCGTGCTCGCCCGCGTGAGCGGCACGTCACCGTACAGCACCAGCGTCGGCACGCCGGGATCGAGTAGCGGCAAAGCCTGCTTCACGGCGTGCCCTGTGCCGAGCTGCTGTTCCTGGACGGCGAACAGCACATCGGGTGCGGCTACCGCAGCGCGCACGGCTTCACCGCCATGGCCGATCACCACGACGAGGCGGCTGGGCTCGAGCGTACGAGCGGTGTCGATAACGTGAGACAGAAGTGGCCGGCCGGCCAGGGGATGCAGCACCTTGGGCAGCGCGGAACGCATGCGCTTACCGGTGCCTGCCGCCAAAATCACGATGTTCATGGCGTCGGCGAGGGGACGAGTTTGGAGCCGATGATTCTAGCATGCGGCCCATGACAGAGACGCTCGCGGGCGGATTTACTACGGAGGTTCGCAATCCCGGAAGCACGGGGCTTCCGGGGCGTTTAGAGCAACTTCAAAACAATGCGTACTGCTTCACAGATCGTCGAACTGCACGATCGAAATCGGCTTCGATCCGTTGAGCGTCGCGCCCTCGATGGAATCGGTCGAGCACGGCTCTTCGTCGAAGGCGATATCGCCGTGCGGATCGGCTTCGCCCGTCGCGCGCAGGCCGGCGAACGGGAACAGCTTGTGATCCATCAGATGCGACGGCACGATATTCGACAATGCATTGAACATATTCTCGACGCGGCCCGGGAAGCGCTTGTCCCAATCGCGGATCAGCGCCTTCATTTCCGCGCGCTTCAGGTTCGGCTGGCTGCCGCAGAGGTTGCACGGAATGATCGGAAATTCGCGCAACTCCGCGTATTTCTCCAGATCGGTTTCCTTCACGTAGGCGAGCGGCCGGATCACGATGTTCTTGCCGTCATCCGACTGCAGCTTCGGCGGCATGCCCTTCAACTTGCCGCCGTAGAACAGGTTCAGCAGCAGCGTCTGCAGGATGTCGTCACGATGGTGGCCAAGCGCGATCTTGGTGGCGCCCAGCTCACCGGCCACGCGGTACAGGATGCCGCGACGCAGCCGCGAACACAGCGAGCAGGTGGTCTTGCCTTCCGGCACTAGCCGCTTGACGATGCTGTAGGTGTCCTGATTCTCGATATGGAACGGGATGTCCAGCTGCTTCAGATACTCGGGCAGCACGTGTTCCGGGAAGCCCGGCTGCTTCTGGTCGAGATTCACCGCGACGATGTCGAAGTGGATCGGCGCGCGCTCGCGCAGGCGCATCAGCACGTCGAGCATGGCATAGCTGTCTTTGCCGCCCGACAAGCAGACCATCACCTTGTCGCCTTCCTCGATCATGTTGAAATCGCCGATCGCCTGACCGACGAGGCGCGCAAGCCGCTTGAACAGCTTGTTGTTCTCGTACGCCTCTTTCTGCTCGCGGCGCGTAAGCGCAGGCTTGGCTGACCGTTCGGCAGTCGCCGCGGCGCCCGTCGTTTCAGCCGGCGCTGCCTCGCGCGTCGTTTCGGCGCTCAGGATCTCAGGAGCGTTCATGACTCAATCCTCTTTGATGCGGAAGACTTCGATGCCGACGGCATCGCAGTCCGGATACACGTCCGGCTTTTCGGTGGACACGCGGGCCGCGCGCACCTGCGGATGGGCGAGCAGCGCGGTCAGCAGGTCGTCGCAAAGCGTTTCCTGCAGGTGAATGTGACCGCGTTCGACGCGGCGTGCGATGGTAGCGCGCATGAAGTCGTAGTCGACGACTTCGCGCAGTTTGTCCTCGACGGGGGTCGACAGCGCGAGCGGCACGTACAGTTCGACGTTGATCACGACGCGTTGCTCGCCGCGCTTTTCGAAGTCATGCACGCCGATGTTGATGTGCACTTCGTAGTTGCGCAGAAAAAGCCGGCGGCAATCGGCTAGCCGGGGATGCGAAAGAGCGGCAAACATGGTCGTTCCAGTCAAAAAAAGCGTGCAGTACACGCAAGGGGGCACTTCAACGCACCACGGCCCTCAATTAAAGTGTAGAGGTCGTGCGCATTCAGGCGCCCGTCAAAAACATCACGTCACGCGGGGACGGCACGAGGTGCTGACCGCCGTCGACAACCAGCGTCGTCCCGGTCACACCCGCCGCCTCGGCCAGATACAGCGCGGCGGCAACGATATCCTCGGGCCGCGACGCACGGCCGAGCGGGGTGACGCGATGAGCTTCGGCAAAACCTTCCGGCGTCTGATCGCCGGACTGCAGCGTCAGCCCGGGCGCGAGACCCACCACACGCAGTTTCGGCGCCAGCGCCTGGGCGAGCGCGACGGTAGCTGTCTGCAACGCCGCCTTGGACAGCGTGTAGGACAGGTAATCCGGATTCATGTTGTACAGCTTCTGGTCCAGCACATTGATGACGACCGCGCGCTGCGCCTCGTCGCTACGGGCGGCTTCGGGCGTGGCTTCATACAGCATACGCGCCAGCACGAGCGGCGCGCCGACATTCGCGGCCATATGGCTGAGCAGTTGGTCGTAGCCTATGCTCTGGGCGGTATCTTCGTCGAACTGGGACGCATTGTTGACGATACACACTGGCCGCCCAAACGCCGCCATACAGTCGGGCACGAGCCGGGCGACTTCCGCCTCGACGACCAGATCCGCCTGCAGCGCGACCGCCCGGCGGCCGAGCGCGACGATTTCGGCGACCACCTCGTCGGCTTCCGGCTTCGACTTCCCGTAATGGACGGCGACGTCCCAGCCCCGCCCAGCAAAGCCGAGCGCCAGTTCGCGGCCGATCCGCCGGGCAGCGCCGGTGATCAGGACAACACGCGGAACGGCGGACGGACGGCCGAGGACGGCGGAAGTGTCGGAAGGGACGGTCATTTACAATACGGGGATGAATCCGATAGCTCACCAACCCGATAGTTTACCTGCTCCCGGCCCGAGCGCGCTTGCGCAGTCCGAAGCGCTGTCCGCGCAGATCCGCTCGGCGATCGCCGCAGCGGATGGCTGGCTGCCGTTCGACCGCTACATGGAGCAGGCGCTATACGCGCCGGGACTGGGCTACTACGGCGGCGGATCGATCAAATTCGGCCGCCGTCCGGAGGATGGCAGCGACTTCGTGACGGCCCCGGAACTGTCACCGTTGTTCGCCGCGACGCTGGCGCGACCGGTCGCCCAGGCACTAGAGGCAAGCGGCACACGCCACGTGATGGAATTCGGCGCCGGGACGGGCAAACTGGCAGCCGGCCTGCTGAACGCGCTGGAGGAACTAGGCGCCGCCGTCGAAACCTACTCGATCGTGGACCTATCCGGCGAACTGCGTGAACGGCAACGCTCAATGATCGAAGCGCAAGCGCCTGCACTGGCAGCGCGGGTCCGCTGGCTGGATGCGTTACCAGAGCAGTTCGAGGGCGTGGTGATCGGCAACGAAGTGCTGGACGCGATGCCGGTACGGCTCTTCGTTCATACGGATGGCGTGTGGCACGAACGCGGCGTGACGTTACGCAACGACGAGTTCGCTTTCGCCGACCGGCCGGTGAGCGCACAGCAGGATCTCGAGTTTCTGACGGGCCTCGAAGTGGACGACGATTACATCGCAGAGACGCACGAGGCGGCGCGAGCGTTCACGCGGACGATCTGCACGATGCTGACGCGAGGCGCGGCGTTGCTGATCGACTATGGTTTTCCGCGACACGAGTACTACCATGCACAGCGTGCGCAGGGCACGTTGATGTGCCACTACCGGCACCGGGCGCACGGCGATCCGTTTTTGTATCCGGGTTTGCAGGACATCACGGCGCACGTAGAGTTTACGGGCATCGCCGAGGCGGGCGTGGATACGGGAGCTGACTTGCTGGGGTACACATCGCAGGCGCGGTTTCTTCTGAATGCCGGGATTACTGAGGTATTGGGGGAGATTGACCCAGCGGACACGACGCGGTTTTTGCCTGCGGCGAATGCGGTGCAGAAGTTATTGTCCGAGGCGGAGATGGGTGAGTTGTTCAAGGTGATTGCGTTTTCGCGGGGGATCGAGGAGACGCTCGATGCGTTTGCGAGTGGGGATCGGACGCATACTCTTTGACCGCGTTCGTGGTGAATTGCATTTCCGTTAGGGGCTCACGATGATCCGGTGGTTGTTGACTATGTTTATCGCCGTGGCGATTTTGTCGGGCTCCTGGCCGTGGCTCAGGAAGATTGGGATTGGGCGGATGCCCGGGGATGTGACGCTCAGGATGTTTGGGAAGGAGTATCCGTTTCCGTTTATGTCTACTTTGTTGTTGACTATGGTTTTGTCTTTGGTTGTTAAGGTTTTGTAGTGCCCGGGGGGGCTTATTTGCCTGCGCGGCGCTTGTCCTTGTTCTTGCTGCTTTGGCCTTTCCTTGCATTCTTTTTGGTTTGCTTGCGTTGCCCCTGTGCGGGGCGGCACTTACTTTCTTTGCCGCCGCAAAGAAAGTAAGCAAAGAAAGCGGGCTTCCAACCGCTAGCCTTTAGGTGTCCACCACTTAAGCTATCCCGAAGTGGTCCGCGCACGCACCGTGCCCTCGCACCTCCAAACCTAGTGACAAAGCAATCATCCACCCCACTCCGCACTACGTGCGTCGCGGATGGGCCTGCAAGGGAAAGCGTGGGTTGCGCGTGCGAGCTACCCTACATTTCGGAGAAGAGAAAGGTCGCGCAGTATAGTTAGAAATCCTATCTAGCCTCAGAGGTTTCCGCTTTAACCAGTGGAATGACAGACCGATATAGTTAGCATACCTACGAGCTTGCAGAAGGTGTTATGTGCCGCGGCGGGGCGCGCAGCGCGACGCTGGAACGGATGACTGCCTTGTCACAAGCGCGGGTGGTGCGAGGCCACATTGCGTGCGCGGACCACTCTGTGGTGGGCGGCAGTGGGAGACACCTACGAGCTAGCGGTGTGAAGCCCGCTTTCTTTGCTTACTTTCTTTGCGGCGGCAAAGAAAGTAAGTGCCGCCCCGCACAGGGGCGAAGCTAATAGACCACTAACAAAGCAAGGAAAGGCCAACACCATAGTAAAACCACCAAAGCGCCGCGCAGGCAAAAAAAACCCCTACTCCCCAAGAGCAACAGCCACAACCCGAACCCTCTCCCTCTGCACAGCCTCCCTAATAAGCTCAGTCCGATCCCCAACCCCCTTAGCAATAGCCCCAGCATCAACAGCCCGCGCAGCGACAAGAGCGACTCTTAAGCGTTCAGCCTGAGGATAACCCCGAGCCTCAAACCCAAGCCGCCCGCGGGCATCCGACTCACATGCCTGCAAAGCCTCAGCAAACCGCCCAGGTTTCCGAATCGCATCACACCGCTCGAGCAGCCGCACAACCCCAGCAGCACCCGTCTCCATGACCCGATGAATATTCCCATGCTCCCGGGCAACGAGAAGCGCCAGATCCCGACACTCATTCGGCACCCGCAACCGCTCGCACAACGGCTTAAGCAAATCCACACTCCGCCCTTCATGCCCAATATGCCGCGGCAAAACATCCTCAGGCGTCGTCGCCTTCCCCAGATCATGCGTCAACGCAGCAAACCGCACCGCCAACGCATACCCCTGCGCCGCGGCATGATCCACCACCATCATCACATGCACCCCCGTATCCACCTCAGGGTGATAATCCGCCCGCTGCGGCACGCCATACAACGCGTCGATCTCCGGCAAAATCCGGGCAAGCGCCCCGCATTCGCGCAACACCTCGAACATCCGCGATGGCCGCTTCTCCATCAGCCCGCGTGACACCTCCTGCCAGACCCGCTCGGCCACCAGCGCGTCCACCTCACCCGCCTCCACCATCTTGCGCATCAGCGTCATCGTTTCCGGCGCCACCGTGAAATCGGTGAAACGCGCCGCAAAGCGCGCCACCCGCAAGATCCGCACAGGGTCTTCCAGGAACGCATCGCTCACATGCCGAAACACGCGCGCCTGCAAATCCGCCTGACCGTTGAACGGGTCGATCACTGGTCCGGTCAGTACGCCGTCCGGGCGCACTTCGCGTGCCATCGCGTTGATCGTCAGATCGCGTCGCGCCAGGTCCTCTTCGAGCGTTACGTCCGGTGCGTAGAAAAACTGGAAACCGTGGTAGCCAGCCGCTGTCTTGCGTTCGGTGCGCGCAAGCGCGTACTCCTCGTGCGTCTGTGGATGCAGGAACACCGGGAAGTCCTTGCCGACCGGACGGTAGCCCTGCGACACCATCTGCTCCGGCGTCGCGCCCACCACCACGTAGTCGCGGTCCTGGACCGGCACGCCCAGCAACTCGTCGCGAATCGCACCGCCTACTGCGTAGATATTCATTCGGGTATTTCGTAAACAGGGATCACGTGGGTCTCGCGCTGCGCGTCTTCAATCCAGGCGCGCACCGCCGGCTGTTGCGTCACGCGCCGCGCGTACGCCGCCGCTGTGTCGGACAGCGCTGGCTGCCACGTGTTAAAGCGCATCACGACCGGCGCGTACATTGCGTCCGCAATGCCGAACTCGCCGAACAGAAACGGGCCGCCATGACGCTCGATGCAACTGCTCCAGATCGCGTCGACGCGCGCGATATCCGCCAGTGCACTCGGCGTCGCGCCCTTGCCAGCAAACGACGCGCGTATGTTCATCCACATGTTCGAGCGCAGATCGCCAAAGCCCGAATGCATCTCGGCGCTGATGCTGCGCGCCTCGGCACGCTGCGCCGCGTCGCGCGGCCACATCGCGTGCTGCGGAAAGCGCTCGGCGAGCGTCTCGGCAATCGCCAGCGAGTCCCACACCGACAGACCATCGTCGCCCACCAGACAAGGCACTCTGCCCGACGGCGAATGCTCGAGGATCGCCGCCCGCGCGCCGGCTTCAAACAACTCGATACACACCTCGTCGAATGGAATGCCGAAGTGCTTCAGCAACACCCACGGACGCATCGACCACGAGGAATAGTTCTTGTCACCGATCAGAAGTTTCATGCTTCAGGTAAAGGAACAAAAGAAACGTTTAACGCCCCGCGCTCGCGCGGAATGTGTTGAAGCGCGAGCGCAAGGACGCGTCCGTCAGATACACGGGCGCAATCGTCTCGATGGCAGCCGGTTCGATCCCCAACTCCGGCGCGAGCGGGCCGCTCAGCACGCTCGGCACTTTCATCGAATCGAGATTGTCGCGCGAGATCAGTGGCTCACCCGGCGCCATTTCGAAGCTCAACGCCTGCAGCCGCGCCAGCGCGCTCGGCAGCCGCATGATTCGCGCGTGGCGGCCGATCACATCGCCGCAATACTGCACCAGTTGCTCCAGCGTATAGACGGTCGGGCCACCGAGTTCATAAGTGCGGCCGGTGGCGGCATCGAGATCGAGCACGTTGAGAATCGCCTTCGCGACGTCGCCGACAAACACCGGCTGGAACTGCGCGTCCGGCGACGCCAGCGGAATCACCGGGAACACACGTTGCAGGAACGCGAACTGATTGAGGAACCTGTCCTCCGGACCGAATACCACAGAGGGCCGGAAAATCGTCGTCGCCAGCGTCGACGCATGCACCGCCTTTTCCCCGTCACCCTTGGAGCGCAGGTACATACTCGGCCCGTTCGGGTCCGCGCCTAGCGCACTGACATGAATCAGCCGGTGCGCACCCTTGCCTTCGCAGGCGGCTACGATTCTGGTCGGCAACTCGACGTGCATCCTCGCGAACTCGGGACCGTACGGTGTGCCGCGCCCGCCATGCAATGTGCCGACCAGGTTGATCACCGCGTCGGCGCCTTCCAGGAAGCGCGCAAGCTGCACCGGATCGAACACGTCGGCTTCGATCACGTCGATGGGCAACAGGGTGAGGTGACGGGCGTTGTAGCGTCGACGGGTGGCAATGCGCACGTCTTTGCCGAGCTCGACGAGCGCGTTGACAAGATGGCTGCCGATAAAACCGGAGCCACCGATAATCGCAATGGCTTGATGTCGCATTTCCGACTCCCTGGTGGAGCCGCGGCAACGGCTGGAGTGAGGCACCGCCGCGGGACGCGCGGCGGCACGACGCTTACGGCGCGATATAACCTAGACGCGCCTTCAGCGATTGCGGACGGCCTTCAAACAACGCCGCATAGTAGACCGTGTTGGACAGCACGTTCTTGACGTAGTCGCGCGTCTCGGTGAACGGAATCGTCTCCGCGAAGACCGCTCCTTCGACCGGATGCGACAGCCCTTCCCGCCACGCCTTTGGCCGGCCCGGCCCGGCGTTGTAGCCGGCGGTAGCGAGCACGGCGGATGCGTCGAACTGATTGTAGATCATCGAAAGGTAGTTGGTACCGAGCAGGATGTTCGTGTCGATATCGTTCATCTGCTCACGCGAAATCGGGCCCAGACCGATCTTCTTCGCCACCAGTTGCGCGGTGCCCGGCATCAGCTGCATCAGGCCGCTGGCGCCCACTTCGGAGCGCGCATTCATGATGAAGCGCGATTCCTGACGGATCAGACCATACGCCCACTCGACATCCAGACCGTTCGACTGGGCATCGCGCTCGACGATGTCGCGGAACGGCGACAGGTAGCGCAGCGAGAAATCGTGTTCGGTCTTGGTGCGATCCGCGGTGTTGACAGTGCGGTCATACAACTCGATGCGGCGCGCGTATTCCGCAACGGCAAGCAGTTGGCGATCGGACATGGTGCGCAGCGGCCAGTTCCATTCGCGGTTGCCTTCGAGGCGCAAATTGAGCTGATAGAAGCGTTGCGCGAGTGCCAGGCCCGGCGTATTCGCCGCCTGCTGCACTTCGGCGTCGCTCACCGCGGTCTTCGCCGGCACCGTGATCTTCTGGCCCAGTTCTTCCAGCGCGAGTTGCCCGTAGAAGTTATAGCCCGACGAGATCGTGGCGAATTCCTGGTTGGCCTGGTCTGTCTGACCCGCCTCCTTGAGCGCACGAGCGTGCCAGTACACCCACGACGGCTGGCTGCGCAGCGCAGCCGGCATCTGTTCGATCGACCAGCGCACCATCGTCCAGTCACCCGCCAGCAGCGCGCTGCGGGTGCGCCACTCGTAAGCCGGATTCGACAGCAGCGGCGCATTCGCCGACAGCCGGTACCAGTCCACCGCCGTCGACATCTGCTTGGCGGCCGCCTCGTAGGCAATCGTGCCCCAGCCGATCGCACGCTCCGGCGAACTCAGCGACGGCGCCACCGACGCGAAGGTGGCCGCGGCCATGGCCGGGTCGTTGCGCGCCATCCGCGTGATGGCCAGCAAGGCCAGCTGATGCGACTGCGGATCGGGCCCGACGCCGCGCGCCAGCAATAGCGGCGGCGCGCTCGACGCCTGATCGAACAGCGCCGGATCGGGGCGCTGGTTGCCGAGCGCATCGACCAGCTTGTTGCCGGTGTTGGGGTAGTTCTGTTCGTAAGCGAGACGAATCTGCTGCCAGACGTCGTCGGCGCTGAACTGCTGGTTCGTGGCGAGCGCCGTCACCAGGTCGACGCAGCCGTCGCCATACCACTTCGGGTCGACGAGCAGCGCGCGCGCCGCGTCCGCGACGTTCTCACCGTGCGCCGCGCGCGATTCGAGCGCGTAGCACTTGACCTGCGTGTCGTCGTTCAGCACGAAGCGCGCGTATTGCTGGTCGAAGTTGTTCCAGTCGTGGCGCGAACCGAGCACCACCAGGTAGTCGTTGCGCAGCCGGTCGGCGATCGCCTGGCCGTCGTACTTTTGCAGGAACGACAACACCTCGGCGTCCGGCACAGTGAGACTCGGATGTCCGCTCGAATCGAACAGTTGCGGCTTGAGCTGGAAGTACTCCACATAGCCCGGCGCCGGATAATCCGGAATCATCGCCGCCAGTTGCGCTGCGCGCGCAACATCGTTATTGCGCGCCGCTTCGCGCAACTGCACGAAAATCTGATCGTCGTTGGAGAGTTGCGATACCGGTACAGGCTTGACCGCGGAAGCAGTGCTGCACGCGACGAGTGCCGCCGCGGCCAGCGCAAGACCGACCGCGCGATATACTCGAAAGAGGCGTTTTGACATCGTTGTTTCTGGAGCGCGAATTGAGCCAAAGCATAGCACGCAACCCCCTGCCGGAATCGAAAAACGCGCTCCGTAAAATGTTGCTGAAAACACGGCTGGATGCGGCCCTCGAGCCTGCCGCCCAGGAGGCGTTGAGCCGCCGCATGCTCGATACATTGAAACACCATGAACCCGCGTGTGTCGGCTTTTACTGGCCGCTGCCGGGCGAGTTCGACGCGCGTGCGGCGATCGCTATCTGGCTCGTGCTCGGCGCGCATCGTCAGGCGAGCCTGCCCGTCATTACGAACCATGGCGAGGCGCTGCAGTTCCGGGCCTGGGCGCCGGACACACCGATGAAAGTCGGTCATCACCGGATCCCCGAGCCCGACACCGAGCGGGTCGTCACACCCGATCTGCTGTTCGTGCCGTGCGTCGGCTTCGACGTCGAAGGCTACCGGCTCGGCTATGGCGGCGGCTATTACGATCGCACGCTGGCGGCATGGCCCGGCGCGACGCGTCCGGTCACGGTCGGCATAGCCTTTGAAGCCTGCCGCACGGACGCGCTGCAGCACGAAGCCCACGACATCGCGCTGGACCTGATCATCACCGAAGCGACCTGCTATCCGCAGCAGCAACCCAACCCGGCTCAGTAAAAGTCAGATTGGGCAAACCGCCTGAAGCCAGTCAAAGATCGCTAAAGGCCGCCGATTCCAACCGGCCTCACAGCGAAGCCGCCGCCCGCGCCGCCGTGTCGTAAAGGCCCGAGGCGTTGCGCATCAATTGCGCAGCCTCGCCGATCTGCTCATTGGTCAAACCGCTCTCCCTGAGCGTGGCGATCAGGCAGCTTTCGCGCACCTCGCGGTACTTCATGCAGAGGGCACGCCCGGATTCCGTGGCGGAGAAGAACACTTCCTTGCCGGTCTTTTCGCTTTTTACATACCCTCTAGCTACCAGCTTCTTCAATGCGTAGGTGGCAACATGGGTGTCTTCGATGTTCAGCACGAAGCAGATGTCCGCGAGTTTCTTGCGCCGCTCGCGATGGCTCACGTGATGCAGCAGCGACACCTCGATGGCGGTCATATCCTTTTCTCCCGCCGCCGACATGCAACGCACCATCCAGCGGTTGAACGCGTTGCTCGCCATGATGAGCCCGTACTCCAGCTCAGACAACTCCGCGCTAGCTTCAGACACAAGGTGTTCCGAAGAGACGATTTTGGTCGGTTGACGCGACATGACGGGTGCTCTCGATACATGAAAGGAAGTGCTCGAAGTGTACGACGAGCGCCTCATCATGGGTGCCTGGCACAAACGCTTATTGATAAATTGTCGATATCTTATTGATAATGTAGCCTAGTTGTTATGGTTGATGCTCCTGGTGCCGTTATCCAGTCATAGGGCGGTGCGCTTTCACTGCTTCTACCGATTCCAATGTTGCAAGGCTTCCGCTCCAACCCGAATGAATCCGCAATGACGCAACCACGAATCTTCCAGTTCGGCGACGCCGCGCTAGTCTGCGAGGCCCACGCTCCCGCGACGCTCGATTGCCAGCAGCGCGTCTGGGCGGTGGCCGAGGCCGCACGCGGCTGGCCGCATGTGCTCGAGGTCGTACCCGGCATGAACAACCTGACCATCATGTTCGATCCGCTGGAAGCAGACCGCGCCGCACTCACCAGGTTGCTGGAAGCGGCCTGGGACGCCCCGGGTGAGGCGCCTTCCGCCGGCCGCGAGGTCGAGATTCCAGTGCAGTACGGCGGCGAATTCGGCCCTGACCTGCAGGCGGTGGCGAATCACACAGGGCTGTCGGCGAAAGAGGTGGTCGCGCGTCATACGGCCGGCGAATACGTGGTGTTTTTCCTCGGCTTCCAACCCGGCTTCGCCTATATGGGCGGTCTCGAGAAGGCGCTGCACACCCCGCGCCGCTCGTCGCCGCGGGTTGAGGTGCCGGCGGGGTCGGTGGGGATTGGCGGCGAGCAGACCGGCATCTATCCGGCTACATCGCCTGGCGGCTGGCAACTGATCGGCCGCACCTCCGTGCCCCTGTTCGATCCGGCGCGCTCGCCGCCCACCCTGCTGCAACCGGGCGACCGGGTGCGCTTCACCGTGGCGGGGATCACAGCATGATCGACGTGATTCGCGCGGGTCTTCTGACCACGGTTCAGGATCTCGGACGGCATGGCTACCGGCATCTCGGCGTGGCCATGGGCGGCGCGCTCGACCGGCTCTCGCTCGAAGTGGGCAACCGCCTCGTCGGCAACCGGCCCGACGCTGCAGGCCTCGAGGTCACCTTTGGACCGACCGTGCTACGCTTTCCGCGTGCCACCCGGGTCGCGATTACCGGTACCGAGTTCGGCGCCACGCTCGACGGCAAGCCCGTCTATTCATGGTGGAGCCTGCCAGTCCAGGCCGGTCAGGAATTGACGTTGCAAGCGGCCAGGCGCGGCATGCGCGGCTACGTCTGCATCGCCGGCGGAATCGACGTGCTGCCGATGCTTGGCTCGCGCAGCACCGACCTCGCCGGTCATTTCGGCGGCCTCGGTGGCCGCGCATTGCGCGACGGCGACCGGCTGCCGGTCGGCGTGCCCTCGTCACGCGCTGGCGCGAGCTTTAGTCCGCAAGCCCCCGAATTCGGCGTCAAGGCGCCCAGCTGGTGCAAATTCGTGCTGGTTCATGAACCTTTGCGTCGCGGCCGGCATCCATCTGGTGTGGCGTGGGCAGTACCGATTCGCGTGCTGCATGGACCCGAGTACGATCAATTTCCCGCCAGCGCTCACGAGGCGTTCTGGTCGGACGAATGGCTTGTGACGCCCAACAGCAATCGCATGGGCTACCGGCTTTCCGGCACCGAACTCCAGCGCGCGCACAAGACCGATCTGCTGTCGCATGCGGTGATGCCGGGGACGATCCAGGTGCCGCCGAACGGCCAGCCGATCGTGTTACTGAGCGATGCGCAGACCACCGGCGGTTATCCGAAGATCGGCGCGGTCATCCAGGCCGACCTGTGGAAGCTCGCCCAGGTGCGCCTGAACAGCGCGATCCGTTTCATCCCGACGACGCCTCAGGAGGCGCGTCACGCTTTACTCGAAGAACGGGCGTATCTGCGGCAGATCGATGCCGCGATCGCGATGCATGAGGAACGCTGCGCACGCCAGCCGGCGCTGGCAGTGTCGTGAGACCAAGTAGAGGAAATTATGGAAATCGATTTGAATGCCGATCTCGGCGAGGGCTGCGGCTCCGATGAGGCGCTGCTCGACCTCGTCAGTTCGG
The DNA here is from genome assembly GCF_900141745.1 of Paraburkholderia phenazinium. Lineage (NCBI taxonomy): Bacteria > Pseudomonadati > Pseudomonadota > Betaproteobacteria > Burkholderiales > Burkholderiaceae > Paraburkholderia > Paraburkholderia phenazinium. Next base: position 488,723 of record NZ_FSRM01000001.1, read on the forward strand.
CCAATATTGCGTGCGGTTGGCACGCGGGCGGCGCCAATGCGATGCATGACTGCGTTCGGTGGGCCGTCGCGAAAGGCGTGTCGATTGGCGCGCATCCGAGCTTCAACGATCCGGAAAACTTCGGCCGCAAGGAAATGGACTTGCCCGCCAACGAGATCTACGCGGGCGTGCTGTACCAGCTCGGCGCGCTCTCGGCGATTGCTCAGGCCGAAGGTGGCCGCATCGCGCACGTCAAGCCGCACGGCGCGCTCTACAACCAGGCCGCGCGCGACCCGAAGATCGCCGACGCGATCGTCTCGGCGGTGCACGATTTCGATCCGTCCGTGGCCGTGTTCGCGCTTGCCAATAGCGGCCTCGTGACGGCCGCCCGCGAAGCAGGCCTCGTCGCCATTGAGGAAGTGTTCGCCGACCGCGGCTATCGCGCCGACGGCTCCCTCGTTCCGCGCAAGGAGCCAGGTGCGCTGCTCGATGACGAAGAGGAAGTGCTCGAACGCACCCTCACGATGGTGCGCGAGCAACGCGTGCAGGCCGTGGATGGCCACTGGGTACCGCTCAATGCACAGACCATCTGCCTGCACGGCGACGGTCCGCATGCGCTGGCGTTTGCGCGTCGCATCCGCAGCGCGCTCGAAAGCGCCGGCATCGAGGTTCACGCGGCCAACGCCGTACGCGCGTGAGCCCGAGCGGCTGAAGCCACAGCGACTGAAGAGTCCGTAACGCCCCGCCTCGTGCGGGGCGTTTGCCAGGCGCAGTACCCACAGCAGTAAATGACAGCAGCAAGTCAGTGACGCCGCCAGCCAGAGCGGCGCACAGCAAGACGGCGCAGGGGATATGCACGCGCCTCCCCACGTTAGCCGCGATCAGCGGCAAGGTTAGCAACCCCGTTTGGAGATCCTGATGCAGACAGCAGTCAACTTATGGCCGCTTATTGGCGTGGCCGTGATCATTGTCGGTTTTGTGTTGCGCTTTAATCCGATGCTGATCGTGGCCGCCGCCGCTATCGTCACCGCGCTGGCCGCGCACTTTCCACCCGAGAAAATCCTTGCCGCCATCGGCACGGGCTTTATCAAGACCCGCAATATCCCCGTGATCCTGCTGCTGCCGTTGGCGGTGATCGGCCTGCTCGAACGGCACGGTCTGCGCGAACGGGCGCAAACGTGGATCGCGGGCATCCGCGCGGCCACGGCCGGACGCCTGCTGATCGTCTATCTGCTGGTGCGCGAACTGACGGCGGCCGTCGGCCTGACCGGTCTCGGCGGTCATCCGCAGATGGTGCGTCCGCTGATCGCGCCGATGACCGAGGGCGCCGCCGAAACCCGCTACGGCAAGCTCACCGACGCAGTGCGCTACCGCCTGCGTGCGTTCGCGGCCGCCACCGACAACGTCGGCCTGTTTTTCGGCGAGGACGTCTTTGTTGCGTTCGGTGCGATCGTGCTGATGACCACTTTCCTGCGCGAGGCCGGCATCGAAGTCGCACCGATGCACGTTGCCGTATGGGGCATCCCCACCGCCATCTGCGCATTCCTGATTCACGGCTTCCGGCTGTATCTGCTCGATCGCAGCCTCGAGCGTGAACTGGGCCGCAACGCAGCGTCGAACGCCGCTGCGCAAACCCCGTCTGCGAAGGGAGACGAGGCATGACACTCACTATCAACTATCTGTTCTGGCTGGTCGGCATCGTGCTGCTGATCGTCGGCGGCATGATCCTCACCGACAAGGAACACCCGCGCCGTTTTAGCAGCGGCGGTTTCTGGATCCTGTACGCGCTGATCTTCCTGATTGGCGACCTGATTCCGCCGTCGATCGTCGGCGTGCTGGTGATCGTGATGGCGCTGGTCGCGGGGTTCGGTGGCGTGACGGCGGCCAAGCCCAAGGTGCTGTCGCCCGAAGCCCGTCAGGCCAGTGCCACGCGCCTCGGCAACAAGCTGTTCATTCCCGCGCTGACGATTCCGGTCGTCACCGTCGTGATCACGCTGGCGGCGAGCTATCTGATCTTCGGCGGCAAGCCCCTGATCGACCCGAAGAATGTCACGCTGATCGGCTTCGGTATTGGCTGCGTGATTGCCCTTGCAGTTGCATGCGTGATGACGCGCGATACGGTCGGCCAGTCGATGAAGGAAGCACGCCGCCTCGTCGATGCGCTCTCGTGGGCCGCGGTCCTGCCGCAGATGCTGGGCATGCTCGGCCTCGTGTTCTCCGACGCGGGCGTCGGCAAGGCCGTCGCGCATGTGACGACGGCCTATATCAACCTCGACTACCGCTTCGTCGCGGTGGCCGTGTACTGCATCGGCATGGCGGTGTTCACGATGGTGATGGGCAACGGCTTCGCCGCTTTCCCGGTGATGACCGGCGGAGTGGGCGTGCCGATTCTGGTCGGCGTGTTCCACGGCAATCCGGCGGTAATGGTTGCGATCGGCATGTTCTCGGGCTACTGCGGCACACTGATGACGCCGATGGCCGCGAACTTCAACATGGTGCCGGTCGCGTTGCTCGAACTGCCGGACAAGAACGCGGTGATCAAGGTGCAGGTGCCCACGGCATTGTCGCTGCTGGTGGTGAATATCCTGTTGCTGAACTACCTGATGTTTCTGTAGGACTCGCCGCGCCCGCGGCTAGGTGAGGTGACTCCGCAAGCGACCTGGCGCGGCAATTTTGCGACAGCAAGATGCCGCGCCAACCCTTGCCGGGACGCCCTGTCGCGGCAAATTAGGATGCGTCTGATCGAACCGGAAGAGCTTGAGACATAAGCTGGTCGATGTTCTCTCATCAACCAGCCGGCGCACGCAACATGCAGGCGCCGACGCTCTCAAGCAGGTTCTCATGGAACAGCATCTCCATCTGGGTGACGCGCGCCACGAAGCGGCTGCACCGACCTACATCGACGCTCTGCTCGCCGCCGCGCTCGATGCCCATCAGGCGGGTCATCTCGATCAGGCCGCACCGTTGTATCAGGAAGCGCTGACAATCAACCCGGTTCACGCCGGCGCGCTGCATTACTTCGGCGTCCTGCATCATCAACGGCGCGATCACGCAGCGGCGGCCGCACTGCTGGATCATGCGCTCGAAATCGAACCTGCCAATGCGGCGTGCTGGAGCAACCGCGGTCTCGTCGCCGCAGCGCTCGGTCGCTACGACGAGGCACAACGATGCTACTGGCAGGCACTGCAACTGCAGCCTGACTTCGCCGACGCACGCAATAACCTCGGCGTTACGCTGCAGGCGCAAGGCGAGCATGAAGCCGCGGTGCGTCAGTATCGCGAGGCCGTGGCGCTCAATCCGTCGCTGGTAGACGCTCACCTGAATCTTGGCACCGCGCTCGCCAAACTCGAGCACTATGACGAAGCGCTCGCATGCTACGAACAGGCCCTCGCGCTCGATCCGTATTCCGCCGACGCTCACTTCAATGCTGGCAACGCGCTGACCGCAAAGGGCAACAGCGCGGCAGCTATTGCGCGCTTTCGACGTGCGATCGAACTGCGACCCGCCTTTGCGCAGGCGCACGTGAATCTGGGCAGTGCGACCGGCAAGCTGGGGAACTACGCCGAGGCTGAGCAGCAGTACCGCCACGCGGTTGCTCTGCAGCCGAACCCGACCAATCTGGTGTGTCTCGGCGGATCGCTCGGTGCGCAAGGACGCCTCGACGAAGAGGAAGTGTTTTATCGCCACGCGCTCGCAATCGATCCCGGCTACGTCGACGCTCATCAGAATCTCGCATGGCTGCTGCTCAAGCGCGGCGACTACAAGCAAGGCTGGGTGGAATTCGCGAAACGTTGGCGCCCGCAAGATTACGCGGCGATCGCAGTGGGCGGCGTGCCGGAATGGCACGGTGAACCGCTCGATGGCCGTAGCGTGCTGCTGGTCGGCGACCAGGGCTTCGGCGATCAGCTGCAGTTTTTGCGTTTCGCGCGCGTGCTTGAAGAGCTTGGCGCCACAGTCGATGTTTGCGTGCGCGAACCGCTAGTGCCGCTTGCGGAGCGCGTGCCGGGAGTCCATCGCGCGTGGAGCGGCAAAGCCGGCGGGCGTTACGACTTCTGGGCGCCGCTGATGAGCGTGCCATCATGCGTTGGCACCGAGATCGCGACGATTCCCGCTGACATGCCGTATGTTTTCGCTGAGCAGACGAAGATCGAAGCGTGGCGTGAGCGCGTAGAAGCGGTGGCTGGCCCGCGTCGCAAGATCGGGCTGGTGTGGGCTGGCAGTCCGACCTTCGGCAATGATCGCTATCGGTCGATGCGCCTCGAAAATTTCGCGCCACTCGGTGAACTGAAGGACATCGCCTGGTTCTCGTTGCAGAAGGGACCGGCTGAAGCGCAGCTCGTCGACGCGCCGGAAACATTCCGGCCGCACAACGTCGCCGCTGACCTGCGCGATTTCACCGAAACCGCCGCGCTGATCATGAACCTGGATCAAGTGATCGCAGTCGATACCGGCGTCGCGCATCTGACGGGCGCATTGGGCAAACCGGTGTGGGTAATGCTGCCAGCGAACTCGGACTGGCGCTGGCTGGAAAATCGCAGCGACTCACCGTGGTATCCGTGCGCGCGGTTGTTCAGGCAAGCAGTGCTGGGGGACTGGACGCCGGTAACGGCAAGTGTGGTTGAAGCGCTGCGATAAACCAGACAAACGATCGCGTCACGTTCGCCTCCTCACCCCGCCTCCACCACAAACCCGTGCTGCCGCAACAACTGCAGCACGCCCTTCGGCCCACCCAGATGCAACGCCCCGATCGCCACGAACACCGGCTTGTTCGGTCCGGCAATCAACAACATCCTCGCAACGAAACGCCGGTTCCGTTCGTACACAATCCTGTTATCAATCGAATCGGACACGCGCTTGTCGCGCGCCAGCACTTCCGACTTGGCCGCCTGCCACGCGGCAATCGCGTCCGCATCGCCCACCTGCCAGAGCCTGTGTAACGTTTGCACATCGGCGAGATTTTCGGCCGGCGTCTGCACCAGGTCCTGCGCCAGCATCTCGCGCTGCTGCGCGGACGACAAACTGGTGAACGAGCGCATCTGTTCCCCAAGCGTCTCGAGACCGACAATCTTGCCGCGCGTGCGCAGATAGACGTTCTGCAACTGCGCCTCGGTACCGTATTCGGTCTGCAGCCCCGCACTCAGGGAATCGTAGGTTTCAACCAGCAGCGAAGCGAGCCACGGCCGCATTCTCTTGATCTCATCGAGCGCCGCCGGGTTGCCGCGCAAGCGGACTTCGAGCTTGTGCCAGAGCGATTCCGGCAAATACTTCGGCAGGCACGCGCTGCGGCACACACCGTACTTCGACACGTCATCCTGCGACACCAGCAGGTCGTCCGGCGACAACTCCAGCGCCAGCGTCGGGGAAGCGGCCAGCGCAGCCAGAATCTGCGGCCGGAACGGCTTGCCCGGCGGATAGTCAGCCGGGTCGCCGACGTGCAGTGTTCCGAGCAGATAGATCGTAGTGGAGCCACGCGTGGCGACGTAGAACGGCATGCGCGCCGGTTGCGCGCGGACCGCGCCGCCGGTCGTCGTACTGGATGCTGGCGGCGGATTAAAACCGGGCAGTGTCGCCCGCGGCTGCCCGGGCGAAGCAGGGGCTGCGGGGACCGGCAGGTTCGGCCGTCCGTTTTGCGCCGGGGAAGTCGCAGCCGCGCCCGCAGCAGATGCCGTGGCGGCCGGCCAAGCAGAAACGAGTGAGACGCCAGCAAGCGTGGCACAACCCAGCAGCCACGCTCGCCAGCGCCGCGCGAAAACGGCGTCACAGCCGCCTCCACGCAGACGGCGCGCAGGACGACGCGCCGCCAACGTTTCAGGCATCCACGTCCCCCACCTCCTCGGCCCGGTGACACGACACCTGACGCCCATCCACTTCGCGCAGCTTCGGTTCTTCACTGCGGCAACGCTCGATCGCATACGGGCAGCGTTGATGGAACGTGCAACCCGAGGGCGGATTGAGCGGCGACGGCATCTCACCTTGCAGCTTGATCTTGATCGTGCGATCCGCCTCGAAGATCGACGGCGTCGCCGACATCAGCGCCCGCGTATACGGATGACGCGGATTCGTAAAGACCCGTTTCTTGTCGCCCAGTTCGACCACGCCGCCGAAGTACATCACCATCACATCGTCGGCGATATGCTCCACCACCGACAGGTTGTGCGAAATAAACACATAGCTGGTCTTGAACTGCTCCTGCAGATCCATGAACAGATTGAGAATCTGCGCCTGGATCGAGACATCGAGCGCGGACACCGGTTCATCGGCCACGACGATCTGCGGATCGAGAATCATCGCGCGCGCAATCGCCACGCGCTGACGCTGGCCACCCGAGAACATATGCGGATAGCGTTTGGCGTGCTCCGGCCGCAGGCCCACCGTGCGCATCATCTGTGCAATACGCTCGGCGCGATCGCTCGCGCTCAACTGCGTATTGATGGCGAGCGGCTCGCCGAGCGTCTGCTCGACGGTCTTGCGCGGATTCAACGACGCAAACGGGTTCTGGAACACCATCTGCACGCGCCGGCGCAATGCCGCGACCTTCGCGTGATCGGCGCCGGCAACGTCTTCACCGTCGATCATCAGTCGGCCGGCGGTCGGTCCTTCGATCATCGTGAGCTGGCGCGCGAGCGTCGACTTGCCGCAACCGGACTCACCGACGACCGCCAGCGTCTTGCCGCGGTCGAGCGAAAACGACACGCCGTTCAACGCCTTCACCGTGCCGCGGCCGAACATGCCGCGCTTCACCGAGTAATGCCGCGCCAGCTGATCGGCAACCAGCACGTGATCGCCCGCCTGACCCGTCGGGCGGCGCGTTTCGGGTACTGCATTCATCGTGCGCCTCCGTGAGTGTGGATGTTGGCGTCGCCGGTGAGGTTCAACGGCTTGATACAGCGTACCCTGGTTACCTCTGTATGACCTTGCAACGGCCCAAGTGCCGGGCGCGCCTTGGTGCAATCGTCGACCACATACTTGCAGCGCGGTGCGAACAGACACCCTTTGGGCCGGTCGTCGCGGCCCGGCACCATTCCCGGCAACGCGGCCAGCCGCACCGCGCCGACATTGTGCTCGGGAATCGCCGCCAGCAGCGCTTCCGTATACGGATGATGAGGCGCGGCAAAAATATCGGGCACCTTGTTGGTCTCGATCACCTCGCCCGCGTACATCACCGCCACGCGCTGCGCGACTTCGGAGACCACAGCAAGATCGTGCGAAATGAGTACGAGCGCCATGCCGCGTTCCTTCTGCAGCTTCACCAGCAGTTCCATGATCTGCGCCTGGATCGTCACGTCGAGCGCGGTGGTCGGCTCGTCGGCGATCAGCAGCTTCGGATTGCAGGCGACCGCCATCGCGATCATCACGCGCTGATTCATCCCGCCCGACATCTGATGCGGAAACGAAGTGATGCGGTTTTTCGCATCGGGGATGCCAACCTGGTCGAGCAGTTCGATCGTCCGCTGATGCAGCGCGGCGCCGCGCAAGCCTTCATGTAGCTTCAGCACTTCCTTGATCTGATAGCCGACCGTGTAGCTCGGATTCAGACTGGTGAGCGCATCCTGGAACACCATCGCGATGTCTTTGCCGATGATCTTGCGGCGCTCCTTCGGCGAGGCATTCAGCAGATCCTTGCCGTCGAAGCGGATCTCGTCGGCGCTGACCTTGCCCGGTGCGTCGATCAGGCCCATCAGCGCCATCATCGTCACGCTCTTGCCCGAGCCCGATTCGCCCACGACGCCGACGACTTCGCCCGGCGCCACGTCCAGGTCGATCCGGTCGACAGCCGGGAGGCCGTTGAAGTTCACCGCGAGATTTCGGATGGTCAGTAAGTTACTCATTTAAGCCATCCGTTTCAGTTTGGGGTCGAGCGCGTCGCGCAGGCCGTCGCCGAGCAGATTGATCGCCAGCACCGAGATCACGATCGACAAGCCAGGCAAGGTCACGATCCACCACGCGTTATCGATGTAATCACGCGCCGACGCCAGCATCGCCCCCCACTCCGCCGCCGGCGGTTGCACGCCGAGGCCGAGAAAGCCGAGCGCGGCGGCATCGAGAATCGCCGACGAAAAGCCGAGTGTAGCCTGCACGATCAGCGGCGCAGTGCAGTTCGGGAGCACTTGCGAGAACATCAACCGGAAGGTGCCGGCGCCCGCCACGCGCGAAGCCGTCACGTACTCCTTCTGCAACTCGCCGAGCGCAGACGCCCGCGTCAGACGCACATAACCCGGCAACGCGACGATCGCGATAGCGAACATCGTATTGAGGAGCCCCGGACCGATGATCGCCACCACCGCCACCGCAAGCAGCAGCGACGGCAGCGCAAGCAGCACGTCCATGATGCGCATGATCGGCGTATCGGCCCATTTCTCGAAAAACGCGGCGATCAAGCCGAGCACGATACCCGGGATCAGCGCCAGCACGACCGAGACGAAGCCGATCCAGAACGACAGGCGCGCACCGTACATCAGGCGGGACAGGATGTCCCGGCCCGCTTCGTCGGTACCGAGAATGAACTTCCAGTTGCCGCCGTCGAGCCAGGCGGGTGGGATCTTCACGTAGTCGCGGTACTGCTCGATCGGGCTGTGCGGGGCGATCAACGGAGCGAAGATCGCCACGAAGATCAGCAACAGCACCACGACACCGGCCGATACCGCGCCGCGGTTGCGCGAAAAGTTTGCCCAGAACTCACGGGCGGCCAGCGCCCGGCCGCTTGGCGGGGTCACTGACTGGGGGACTGTGTTTTGAATGTCTGCCACGGTTTTACCTCGTATGGCGAATGCGCGGATTCAACACGCCGTACAACAGATCGACGATCAGATTCACGACGATCACGAGTGTGGCAATCAGGAGGATACCGCCCTGCACGACGGGATAGTCGCGCCGGCTGATTGCGTCGATCAGCCATTTGCCGATACCCGGCCAGGAGAACAGCGTCTCGGTCAGCACCGCGCCGGCTAGCAGCGTGCCCACCTGCAGGCCGATCACGGTCACCACCGGAATCAACGCATTACGCAGCGCATGCACGACGATCACGCGTCCCGGCGGCAAGCCCTTGGCGCGAGCGGTGCGAATATAGTCCTCGCGCAGCACTTCGAGCATCGACGAGCGCGTCATGCGCGCAACGACCGCCAAAGGAATCGTGCCGAGCACAATGGCCGGCAAAATCAGATGGCTCAACGCCGACTTGAACGAGCCTTCATCGGTGCCTGGCAGCAGTGAATCGATCAACATGAAGCCCGTCACGTGCGGAATGTCGAACTCCACCGCGATGCGGCCCGACACCGGCGTCCAGCCGAGCTTCACCGAAAACAGCATGATAAGAATCAAACCCCACCAGAAGATCGGCATCGAATAGCCGGTCAACGCGGTACCCATCACACCGTGATCGACGGCCGTACCGCGCTTCAGCGCAGCAAACACACCCGCCGGCAGCCCGACGATCAGCGCGAACAGCATGGCGCAGATCGACAGTTCAACGGTGGCGGGAAAGCGCGCGAGGAACTCGTCCATCACGCTGGTGTTGGTGATGATCGACATTCCCAGATCGCCGTGCAGCGCGCGCCCAAGATAGTGGATGTATTGCAGCGGCAAGGGTTCGTCGAGCCCCAGCCGATGCATGGCGGCCGCGTGCATGGCCGGGTCGACACCGCGTTCGCCCATCATTACTTCGATGGGATCGCCGGGTATCAGGTGAATGAGCGCAAACGCAAGGATCGTGATGCCGATGAACGTCGGAATCACCATGCCAATGCGGCGCAAAACGAAGCGGAACATGGTTCGTCCCTATGGTCTTGATGAACGGAAAAACACAACCGGCGACGAGGGCTTGTCACCCCGGTCGCCGGAACATTTCGACCAGTTTTCTAACCAGGCGAAAAGCGGACTGCGTCAGTTTTACAGCAAGCCCTGCGATTTACCTTACGGTTCGTCGCATGGCTCACCTAATAGCTCACGTTATAGCGCACCTTACGTCAAGACTCATTGCACGCCAACACCGTCGAAGCGCACGTAACCGAGCGGCTCGATGCGCATGTCGATCACCTTCTTGCTGACCGGCTGATACACCGTCGAGTGCGCGATCGGCGAGAACGGCAGTTGCTGCGCGAAAATCTGTTGTGCCTGCGTGTAGATCTTCGTGCGCTCGCCCTGATCGATCGTCGTGCGGCCCTTCTGGACCAGATCGTCGAACGGCTTGTAGCACCACTTGCCGAAGTTGTTGCCGTTAATCGCTTCGCAGCCGAGCAACGTGCCGAGCCAGTTGTCCGGATCGCCGTTGTCGCCGGTCCAGCCAATCAGCATCGTGTCGTCCTCACCCGCGTGAGCGCGCTTGATGTACTCGCCCCATTCGTACGTGACGATCTTCGCCCGCACGCCGATCTTGGCCCAGTCCGCCTGGATCATTTCCGACATCAGACGCGCGTTCGGGTTGTACGGACGCTGCACCGGCATCGCCCACAGCGTGATGTCGAAACCGCTCGAGAGACCTGCCTTGGCGAGCAGCGCCTTGGCCTTTTCCGGGTCATACGACTGGCTCGGCAGGTTCTTGTCGTACGACCATTGGGTCGGCGGCATCGGATTCGTGGCCGACTGGCCGGCGCCCTGGTAGACGGAATCGATGATCGCCTTCTTGTTGATCGCCATGTCGAGCGCCTCGCGCACTTCGACCTTGTCGAGCGGCTTGTGCTGAACGTTGTACGACAGGTAACCGAGATTGAAGCCCGGTTGCGACGGCATCGCGAGAGTGGCTTCCGTCTTCAGCGGCGCGATATCGGCCGGACGCGGATAGCTCATCACCTGGCATTCGTCACGCTTCAGTTTCTGCACGCGCACGCCGGCATCCGGCGTGATTGCGAAGATCAGCTTCGAAATCTTCACCTCGTTCGGCTTCCAGTAATCAGGATTGCCGTCGAAGCGAATCGTCGCGTCCTTCGTATAGCTGCGGAAAATGAACGGGCCCGTGCCAACCGGCTTCTGGTTGAGATCAGGGGCCTTGCCGGCCTTGAGCAGCGAATCAGCGTACTCAGCCGACTGGATCGATGCGAACTCCATTGCCATGTTCTGGATGAACGGGGCATTCACTTCCTTCAGCGTGAAACGTACGGTGTACGGATCGACCTTCTCGACCTTCGCGATCAGCTTGTCGAGGCCCATGTCCGTGAAGTACGGAAACTGTGCCGGATACGCCTTGTTGAACGGCATGGTCGGATCGAGCATGCGCGTGAACGTGAAGACGACGTCGTCCGCATTGAACTCGCGGCTCGGTTTGAAGTAAGTGGTGGTCTGGAACTTGACGCCGTGGCGCAGATGGAAGGTGTAGGTCTTGCCGTCGGGCGAGACATCCCAGCTTTCGGCGAGGCCCGGCTCGACCTTGGTGCCGCCGCGCTCGAACTCGACGAGGCGGTTGTAGACGGTGAACGTGTTGGCCGTGAAGTCAGTGCCCGTGGTGTATTGCGCTGGGTCAAAACCCGCAGGGCTGCCTTCTGAGCAGTAGACCAGGGTTTTATTCGGGATCTCGGCACGCGCGACATTGGCGCCCACCATCGATACCGCTGCAGCGGCGACGAGCGTGGTAATCCGCGCGGCGCGCAACAGGTTGTTTTGCTTCATGTTTCCTCCAGGTTCGGGGCTGGCTTACACCAGCGTAGCGCGATCTTACTTGAGCATGCCGTGCGGCAACAAGCGGAGGAAATTCCTTGTGTCCAGAAGCGGAAACACTTGTTAAGTAAAGATTGAGGCCCGTCAAATTCCTGGTCGACGGGCCTCGCGACGCCTCAAGCCGCGCCAAAGGGAAGCAAAAGCGTCTGTCTCCCCCTATTTCAGGCCGACTCCGAGGAATTGGGTCGGGCCGAACGGGTCGATCTTGAAGCCTGTCACGTCTTTCGAGATAGGTTGATAGACGGTGGAGTGGGCAATCGGCGTGAACGGCACCTGGTCCTTGAAGATGACCTGCGCCTCCATGTAGTCCTTGGTGCGCTGCGAGAGATCCGTCGTGCTACGGGCCGCGGTGATCAGGTCATCGAACGGTTTGTAGCACCACTTCGAGAAGTTGCTGCCCTTCACCGAGTCGCAACCCAGCAGGACGCCGAGCCAGTTATCCGGGTCGCCGTAGTCGCCGGTCCAGCCGATCAGGATTGCCTGGTGCTCACCAGCGTGAGCGCGACGGATGTATTCGCCCCACTCGAAGGTGACGATATTCACCTTTACGCCGATCTTCGCCCAGTCGGACTGCAGCATTTCCGCCATCAGGCGCGCGTTGGGGTTGTAGGGGCGTTGCACTGGCATCGCCCACAGCGTCAGGTCGAAGCCGTCCGGGTAGCCGGCCTGTTTGAGCAATGCCTTGGCTTTGTCGACGTCATACGGGGCGTCCTTGAGGCTCTTGTTGTAGCCCCACTGGGTGGGCGGCATCGGATTGGTCGCAATCTGGCCGGCGCCCTGGTACACCGATTCGATGATCGCCTTCTTGTTGATCGACATATCCAGCGCGCGGCGCACCTGCACGTCGTCGAGCGGCTTTTTGGTCGTGTTGTAGCCAAGAATGCCGAGATTGAAGCCCACTTCGCTCGGCATCGCCAGCGAGGAGTCGGCCTTGACTACCGGGATGTCGGCCGGACGCGGATAGGCCATCACCTGGCATTCGCCGCGCTTCAGCTTCTGCAGCCGCACCGCCGGGTCGACGGTGATCGCGAAGATCAGTTTGCTCACCTTCACGATACCGGGCTTCCAGTAGTCCGGATTGCCGTCGAAGCGAATGGTGTCGTCCTTGGTATAGCTGCGGAAGATGAATGGCCCGGTACCCACCGGAAACAGATTGATATCGGAGGCCTTGCCCGCCTTCAGCAGCTGATCGGTATATTCCGCCGACAAAATCGACGCGAACGGCATCGCAATCTGCTGCAGGAACGGCGCGTCCACCGTTTTAAGCGTGAAGCGTACCGTGTACGGGTCGAGCGCCTCGATCTTGTCGACGTTCTTGGCAAGCCCCAGATCGCTGAAGTACGGGAATGGCACCGGGTATGCCTTATGAAACGGCTGGTCAGGATCCAGCATGCGCTGGAAGGTAAACACGACATCGTCCGCGTTGAATTCTCGGGTCGGCTTGAAGAACGAGGTGGTCTGGAACTTCACCCCATGGCGCAGGTGAAACGTGTATTGCAGACCGTCAGCGGAAACGTCCCACTTCTCGGCAAGGCCCGGCTCGATGTCGGTGCCGCCCTGAACGAACTCGACCAGCCGGTTATAGACCGTGTAGGAGCCGGCTGTGAATTCGACGCTGGTGGTGTACTGAGCGGTGTCGAAGCCCGCGGGGCTGCCCTCCGAGCAGAACACGAGGGTTTTATCGGGCAAGGAGGCAGCGGGGGCGGTGAGCGGTGTGAAGCATGCCGTGGCAACGGCCAGGGTTGTCAGGGCGGGCAGGCAATACTGGCGAACTGCGAACAGCATGGATGACACTGTCATGACGTTCTCCGGACTGCAACCGGCTTGGCTGCGCCTCGATCATAGACAGCACAATATTCGGGTTCAATCCTGGGTTCTACCCGCGAGCGTGGGCGTTTAGCACGTGTCTGCGGCAACGCACCAAATGTGGCGGGAACGGACAGGTGAAGAAGGGGGACTGGCGGGAACAGGCGGGAATTGGACCGCGCAGCCAGCTGGCCGCGCGGTGTGAAGCTTGGGCAGTACTAAGCGCCCAGGCGGTCGCAGATGGCCTTGGTGGCCGCTGCGTTGTTGAGCGTGTAGAAATGCAGCCCCGGCACGCGCGCGTCGATCAGACGCTGACACAGGTCCGTGACCACATCGAGCCCGAACGCGCGAATCGCTTCGCGGTCGTCGCCGTAGCTCTCCAGCCGGCGCGCCACCCAGCGCGGCACTTCCGCTCCGCACATCTCGGAGAAGCGCATCAGTTGCGAAAAGTTCGTGATCGGCATGATGCCGGGCACAATCGGCACGTCGACGCCGAGCTTCCGCGCATCGTCCACAAAGCGGAAATACGCATCCGCGTTGAAGAAGTACTGCGTGATCGCCGAATTGGCGCCGGCCTTCACCTTGCGAGCGAAGTTTTCCAGATCGTGACGCGGCGAGCGCGCCTGCGGGTGGTACTCCGGATAACCGGCCACCTCGATCCAGAACCAGTCGCCGAACTCGGCGCGAATGAAACTCACCAGCTCCGACGCATAGCGAAACTCGCCGACCTCGCCCATACCGGACGGCAGGTCGCCGCGCAGCGCGACGATATGGCGAATGCCATGCGAACGGTACTCGGTGAGGATCGCGCGCAGGCTCTCTTTCGACGAGCCGATACACGACAGATGCGGTGCCGCTGCCAGCCCTTCCTTCGCCATATCGACGACGGTATCGAGCGTGCCGCGCTGTGTCGAGCCGCCGGCGCCGAAGGTGACCGAGACGAACTTCGGCTTGAGCGGCGCGAGCTGCGCGCGCGTGGCACGCAGCTTCTCGACACCGTCCGGCGTCTTCGGCGGGAAGAATTCGAATGAAAGTTCGAGCGGATTCATGACTCAGTCGCCGTTCTAGAAGTAAAGCTCACCTCAGCCGAAACTGCGGTTGCCGAGGATAAGCGCGGACAGCAGCCATGAAACGATGCTGTACAGGATCGAGCCGATAAACGCCGACCAGAAGCCCGACACCTCGAAGCCCTTCAGCAGCGATGCACACAGCCAGAAGCACAGTGCGTTGACCACCAGAATGAAGAGGCCGAGCGTGATGATCGTCACGGGCAGCGTCAGCAGGATCAGCACTGGGCGCAGCACGGTGTTGATCAACCCGAGCACCACGGCGACGATCAGCGCGGTGCCGAAGCTGCGGATGTGGATCGAAGGGACGAGGTAAGTGATGATCAGGAGCGCGAGCGCGTTGATCACCCAGGTCAGCAGCACGGTCATGTAGAGCTCCTTCTTGGCTGAAAATCCGGGTTGAGCGGAATGGAACTGGCCGGCCAGGCGATAAAGACGACTTGCCGGTCTGGCGCCGCCTTTACCGCGTGACGCCCGCCAGGTTGCCTGTACGGCGACCGGCGGACTCACGTGCTGTCTGACCTGCCTGTTGCGCTACCGTGCCTGCTTAGTACCGGTAGTGGTTCGGCTTGAACGGACCGTTCTTGTCGACACCGAGGTAGCCCGCCTGCTCGTCCGACAGCACGGTCAGGTTCGCGCCAATGCGCGCCAGATGCAGGCGTGCGACCTTCTCGTCCAGATGCTTCGGCAGCACGTACACCTTGTTCTCGTACTTGCCGCCCTGGGTGAACAGTTCGATCTGCGCGAGCGTCTGGTTGGTGAACGAGTTCGACATCACGAACGACGGGTGGCCGGTGGCACAACCGAGGTTCACGAGGCGGCCTTCAGCCAGCAGGATAACGCGCTTGCCGTCCGGGAAAATGATGTGGTCGACTTGCGGCTTGATGTTTTCCCACTGGTACTGACGGGTCGACGCAATGTCGATTTCCGAGTCGAAGTGGCCGATGTTGCACACGATCGCGTTGTGGCGCATCGCCTTCAGGTGGTCGTGGCCAATCACGTGGTAGTTACCGGTGGCCGTCACGAAGATGTCGGCCTTGTCGGCGGCGTATTCCATCGTCACGACACGGTAGCCTTCCATCGCCGCCTGCAGTGCACAGATCGGATCGATTTCCGTAACCCACACGGTCGCGCCCAGACCGCGCAGCGATTGCGCGCAGCCCTTGCCCACGTCGCCGTAACCTGCGACCAGCGCGATCTTGCCGGCGATCATCACGTCGGTGGCGCGCTTGATACCGTCGACCAGCGATTCGCGGCAGCCATACAGGTTGTCGAACTTCGACTTGGTGACCGAGTCGTTGACGTTGATCGCCGGGAACGGCAGACGGCCTTCCGTTTCCATCTGATACAGACGGTGCACGCCCGTGGTGGTTTCTTCCGTCACGCCCTTGATGTGCTTCAGGCGCGTGGAGTACCACGTCGGATCTGCGTCGAGGTGCGAAGCGATCGACTTGTACAGCGCGACTTCTTCCTCGTTGTTCGGCTTGGCGATGACCGAACGGTCCTTTTCAGCCTTCGAGCCGAGGATCAGCAGCAACGTGGCGTCGCCGCCGTCGTCGAGAATCATGTTGGCGAATTCGCCGTTCGGCCATTCGAAAATGCGGTGCGAGAACTCCCAGTATTCGTCGAGCGATTCGCCCTTGAGCGCGAACACCGGCGTGCCCGATTTGGCGATTGCCGCGGCAGCGTGATCCTGCGTCGAGAAGATGTTGCACGAAGCCCAGCGAACCTCGGCGCCGAGTGCCGTCAGCGTTTCGATCAGCACGGCCGTCTGGATGGTCATGTGCAGCGAACCGGCGATGCGCGCGCCCTTCAGCGGTTGCTGCGCCTTGTACTCTTCACGCGTTTGCATGAGACCGGGCATTTCGGTCTCGGCGATGTTCAGTTCCTTGCGGCCCCAGTCGGCAAGCGACAGGTCGGCAACGACGAATTCCTGGGAATTTTTGGAATCGATGACTGCGGCGTTCATCACGCCCTCCTTTCTAAGAAATTGACTAGAAATTTGACGTGAGCGCGGTTCGATGCGGCGGATGGAACGCGCAGCGCGCATTCAAGCCGTCCGATTGAAAGCCTCCGAGCCTGGCGGGCGGCCAGCGAATGCAGATTCGCGGTACCCGTCGCAACGCTCCTCGAAGACGAACGGCGATTGTAGCAAATAGAGATGGCTTCGGGGTGTCGGTCCGGAAAGCGCGTACGACACGAAGGCAGAGCCTAAGCCGGCGTACCGGCCGGGCCGCTCAGCGAGCGCAGTTGCGCGATGTTTGCTCTGGCGGCCTCGACGAACTGGCCGGACAGCCGGAACGACTCCTCGACATCGGCCGCGACTGGCGCCTGCATGCCAAAGCAAATGCGGAAATAGCGCTCCGCATGGATGCCCTGGTGGTAATGCATCCGCACGCGCCTGGCGTCGCCCAGGCGCCGGTTACCGAACAGTTCGCGCAGGGCCCATGAAAACGCGCCGTCTTCTCCGCCATTGCGGCGGAAAAAGGCGTCCATTGGAAAACCGCCCAGCGCCGCATAGACCGCCCGCCGGATGATCAGGCTGCTCGGCACCGTGTTGCTCAGCGTTGCGGCGTGCTCCGCGAAATCCGGATGCGCGGTGATTTCCGCCGGGAAGCCGGCGTATTCAACGTCGAGCCGGATCGAGGCTTCCGTGGGGTTCTGCTCCAGATAGCCGCTCGCGGCTGCCAACGCGCCGGGGAGATAGTCGTCGTCCGCGTCGATAAAGGCCAGCAAAGGTTGCGTGGCATGTAGCGCGGCCCAGTTGCGTGCCCGCGCGGCGCCGCCGTTCGCTGGCATCTGCAGCAGACCGATGCGCGGATCGCGCTCGCCGTAGTAGCGCGCGATCTCGATCGAGCGATCGGTCGAGCCGTCATCCACGACGATAATCTGCGCCGCTTCGGGCTGGATGACGCAGCTGTCGAGCGTACGGGCGAGGGTCGCCGCCGCGTTGTAGCAGGGAATGATGATCGAAATGGGCAGCATGGCGTTCGGAGAGGACGGCGCGAAGGGGCAAACACAAAGGGAGTTGATGATCATAGCGCCGTCTTGCGCCGATTCATCCTGAAAAGCGGCGGCCGTCCATGTAAGGAAAAACAACGGGGAAATCGCATGCTTATGGCGATTTCCAGCTGACTTCACACGAAAGCCCGCACTGATTGCACCGCAACATAAATATAATGACTCGCACTCGCCATACTCATTCCACATTGGAATTCTGGAGCCTGGAATCGTGGAACTTCGTGCCCTGCGCTATTTCGTCGAAGTCGTGCGCCAGCAAAGTTTTACCGTGGCCGCCGAGCAGATGTTCGTCACCCAGCCAACCATCAGCAAGATGGTGAAGTCGCTGGAAGACGAAATCGGCTCGCCGCTATTGCTGCGCGACGGCCGTCAGATGGTGCTCACTGACGCCGGTCGCATCGTCTATCAGCGCGGCCAGGATGTGCTCGCCGCGCACGCGCAGTTGCAGGCTGAACTCAACGACCTGGACACGCTGGGCCGTGGTGAACTAACTATCGGGATTCCGCCAATGGGCGGATCCCTCTTTACGCCCGCAATCGCCGCCTTCCGGCAGCAATATCCGAAGATCGAGCTGAAACTGTTCGAACAAGGTTCGCGGGCCATCGAAGCGGCACTGATCAATGGCGAGCTCGAACTGGGAGGCGTGCTGCAGCCGGTTGACCCCGAACACATCGACGTGCTTCCAATGACGCGCCAGTTGCTGTGGCTCGTCGCGCGCCGCGGCTCGCGCTGGGACGGCCTGCAACGGGTGCCACTCGCGGGCCTGGCGAGCGAGCCATTCGTCTTCTACGGCGAAAGCCTCGCGCTCAACGACGTCGTGCTGAACGCGTGCCGCGCAGCAGGCTTTGCGCCGACTATCGTCGGGCGCAGCGGCCACTGGGATTTCATGGCGGCGCTCGTGCTGGCAGGCGTCGGCATCGCGCTGTTGCCCGCGCCCTATTGCCGGCGCCTCGACGCGACGCAATTCACCTGCCGCCCAGTGGTCGACCCCGAGATTCCGTGGGAAATGGCGGTCGGCTGGCGGCGCAACGGCTACCTCTCGCACGCCGCGCGCGCATGGCTCGAAGTGGCGCGCGAAATCCTGCCCTCCCAGCCCGGCGACGATCTGATGCATTGGCCCGACATCGGCATCACCGGGCTTGCGCCGACCGACAGCGGGCCGGCCGGCGCCTAGGTTATGGCCTGGGTGATCGCTGGGGTGTCCCCCGGGGCGACCTCCGAGGTGGGTCCCGAGATGATTCCAAGGGTAATCGTCCGGGTTGATGCCAAGGCGAATGCCCGGTCAATACCGTACTTACTGCTGCGCCTCGACGAACTCAATCCGTCGATTCGCAAAGCGGCCACTCTCGGTGTCGTTGCTCGCCACCGGATGCGCATCGCCGTAGCCTTGCGCCGTTAGCGAGTCAGCCGGCACACCGGTCCTGACGAGGAATGCACGAACCGATTCAGCGCGTTTCTTCGACAGCAGCAGATTCTGCTGATCGCCGCCGACGTTGTCCGAATAGCCTGCCACTTCGAGCTTCGCGGCCTTGCCGTTTTGCGAGCAGGCCATCAGCACCTGGGCCGACTGACGCAGATCGTCGACCGCCGACGCCGGCACACGCGCGCTCGCGCTTGTAAAGTTGATCACCTGCAGGTTCAGCACCTTGACCACATCAGCGACGACGCACGAGCTATCCGGCGCGAGCAGATCTTTGATCGCACTACGGAACGATTGCGTTGCGTCGGCCACGGCCTGCTCCGCGTTGAATGCGCCAATCTGATACGACGCACCAAACAGAGACTTCAGGCGCTCGAGCCAGCCGAGCTTCGCGTTGGCTGCTGTGCCGCTCAGTTCGATACGCGCGCCGTCCAGCTTCACTTCCGCGCCGGGTAGCGCCATCAACGGCAGCAACGCGTCGAGATGTGAGAGCCAGTCGGCCGGCTTCGTGTCCGGATCGACAGTGATATTGGCGGCAACGTGGTCGGCGCCGAACTTCTTCGTCAATGCATCGATCAACGCCGCCTTTTCGGCTTCGCTGCCGACCGTCGCCGTCAACGTCGGCTTGCCGGCCGGATCGACCGTGAAGGTCAGTTGACTATCTTTGGTAGGTGCCGGAGCAGCGGCAGGCTGCGACGCCGCGCTTGCGCTCGCGGCGAGCTCCGCTGATGCGGCAGGCGCAGAAGCAGCAGGCGCAGAAGCAACGACATCCGAAGCAGCCACCGTCGACGCCGCGACATCGCTTGCAAGTGCCACAGCCGGAGCCGAGGCAGCGGCAACCACGGAAGCTGCCTGCGAGGTCGAGCCCGTGACGTCCAAAGTCTGCTCATGCTGGCAGCCGCGCAGGAACAGGAACGCCAGCACCGCGGCGAGCGCGGCGAGCAGCCACCACAGCCAACTGTGAGAGCGACGCTCCTCGCGCAAAACAGCGTCGACCGGTACGCGCGGCGCAGCCTGCGGGGCCTGCGTGGTGTGCACCGAAGGATTGACCGGCGCAGCAGGTGCAACCGGATGCTCGATATGCGCCGACACCGCCTTCAGTTGCGGCAGAACGCTGCCCATGAACGTTGCCACACCGCCGAGCCCGAGCGCCGACAACAGTCCGTCATTCAGAAACGGGGCGATAGCGGGCAACTGATGACCGAGCAGCGTCGGCAACTGCCCGACGCTGCCTTGCGCTTCGAGGAAATGACGCTTCAGGACGCCAAGCAGCGTGGCGCCGACGATACCCGTCAAAGCATGCGCAGACTGCGCCGGCACGCCGGTTTGTGCGGCGACTGTATCGCTCACGCCGTCGAGCCGGCGATCGGTCACGCGAGCCAGCAATTGACGGCCGGCACCTTCGAGCAGACTCAAGCCAGCCGTGCTCGC
Source organism: Paraburkholderia phenazinium (assembly GCF_900141745.1). Classification (NCBI taxonomy): domain Bacteria; kingdom Pseudomonadati; phylum Pseudomonadota; class Betaproteobacteria; order Burkholderiales; family Burkholderiaceae; genus Paraburkholderia; species Paraburkholderia phenazinium. The sequence continues at coordinate 509,093 of NZ_FSRM01000001.1, forward strand.
GAGCAATTGCGGCAGTTGTTCGCCGATATGCGCATTGACCTCCGGCGCCATGATCGTGGTGAACAACGAGCGTGCGCCTTCGAGCGTGGCGCCCTTATGCATCAATGCTGCGACGAGTGCAGGAGCAGCGGCGCCGATGACTTTGTCGGTGACGGCCGGTGGCAGCCCGAAGCGCTCCGACAGTTGCCGCACCACGCTGTCAGACAGCGCGGACTGAATCAGTTGAATTACGTTGATACTCATCGACTCGCTTCCTTGAGAGGGCGAACGCGCCACCTGACACGCTCTTTCGCGGCGAGAGTATAGAGGCCTGAAAATCTCAAAAACGAGGCGAGAAGATTAATTACATATCTTTGTAGAAATCCATCAATATTCCTAACTAGCAGTCTGATTTTAAGAGACTCGCCCCGTCATCCGGGCCGCCAGATATTCAGTGAGCGCGTGACGGCGGCGATTCAAACCACCGCCCCGGCGCAGACTCCAACCTGAGTCGACTGTGCGGTGCGGCGCGCGGTCGCGATGAGATCCGCGGCCCGCTCGCCGATCATCACGGTCGGCGCATTGGTGTTGCCGCCAATCAGCGTCGGCATCACCGAGGCGTCCACAATCCGCAATCCCGTCACGCCACGCACGCGCAGCTGCGGGTCGACCACCGAGCCGGCATCGCTGCCCATCCGGCAGGTAGCAACCGGGTGATAAATCGTATCGGCGTGCGCCGCGATGGTTTCAAGCAACTCGGCGCGCGTCTGCCCCACATGCGTGTACAACTCCTTGCCACCGTGCACCGCAAGCGAAGGCGCATCGAGAATCCGCCTCGCCATGTATGCGCCTTCCAGCAATAACTCCAGGTCGCGCGGGTCGCTCAGGAAACGCGGATCGATCACCGGTGCCTCACGCGCATCGGCGCTCGCGAGCGTCACCGTGCCGCGACTATGCGGACGCAGCACGCACACGTGCAGCGAATAGCCGTGCCCCCAGTGCATATGCCGGTTGTGATCGTCGACGAGCGCGGCGCAGAAGTGCAATTGCAGATCGGGACGCTCGAGCGTGGGCCGGCTCTTCAGGAAACCGCCCGCCTCGGCGACATTGCTCGACAGCATGCCCGTACCGTGCCGCATGAAGGTGACGAACTGCGGCAGCATCCGCGCGATGCCGCGCAGCGAAAAGCCGGTTGGCTCGATCGACGCCACGCGCTTGTTGATCGTAAAGTCGACATGGTCGATCAGGTTGCGGCCCACTTGCGGCGCGTCGTGAATCACTGGCACACCGAACGATTGCAGTTGCGCGGCCGGACCGATCCCCGAGCACATCAACAGTTGCGGCGAATTGAACGCGCCCGCTGCGAGCACCACCTCGCCACGCGCTTCGAGCGTCTCGGTACGTCCGCCGCGCACGATTTCCACACCGCTTGCGCGCTTGCCGTCCAAGGTCACGCGCAGCACGGTGGCATCAGCCAGCGTATGCAGATTGCTCCGGTTGCGACCGTAGATATACGCCCGCGCGACGCTGCAGCGTCTGCCGTCGCGCTGCGTGACCTGATAGAAACCGACGCCTTCCTGATCGGCGCCGTTGAAGTCGGTATTGAGCCGATGCCCTGCTTCCAGCGCCGCCTGCACGAAGCGTTGCGAGAACGGATTGCGATAGCGCAGATCGCTGACGGTGAGCGGGCCATCCGCGCCATGCCACGCATCGGCGCCGCGCTCGTTACCCTCCGCACGCCGGAAGTACGGCAGCACATCGTCCCACGCCCAGCCGTCGCAGCCGAGCCGCGCCCATTCGTCGTAATCGAGCGGGTGGCCACGCGTGTAGATCATGGCGTTGATTGCGCTCGAACCGCCGAAGCCGCGCCCGCGCGGTTGATAGCCGCGGCGTCCGGCGAGGGCCGGTTGCGGGGTGGTCTCGTAGCCATAGTTGGTCTTGAGCTTGTTGGGCACAACCGCAGCGACGCCGACCGGCATGTTGACGAACAGATTGCGCTCCGTATGCGGACCTGCTTCGATCAGCGCGATCGTGGCGTCGGGACAGGCGTCCGCGAGCCGTGCCGCCAGCGAACAGCCGCCCGAACCCGCCCCTACGATGATGTAGTCGTATTGCATGCGCTCCTCCTGATGTGGGCCGCGTGCTGCGCGAACCCAAGCAAAGCTGTCTCGTGCACACTTGTCTACGTGTGTTTCCTGCGCATTGTAGGGAGCGTTGCCACGGTGCGGCGGGTTCGCGCCAGAGCGATCCCTCTAAACGAAACGCGCACCGCGACCCTATGATGAAAGGTGCAGCGCCGTGGCGGCCAGGCAGCGCCGGCGGCCCTTGAAGGCCTGCGCTGCAAGTATCCGCGCGGTATTCAAACACCGCGTGATGCGCACTGCCCCACCGGCACGCGGCCCGCATACACTGATAAAACAGCGCCTCCTGATCGAACCCCGGCGCGCATCCGTCAAACGGAGACAGCAGATGGAACGGCATGGCCCCGGAACAACGCACGACGTCACGAATCAGGTTCCGCCGCTGGCGGACTACAACCTATTTACCAGCGATACCGCCCTCGCCGCCGCACTGGAACGCGATGGCGCGTCGTGGCATCACGATGCGCTGCAGCGGCACGGCGCAGCACTGACCACCCCGGATACGCTCGCGCTTGCCGAGCTGGCGAACCGCCACACGCCCGAGCTGCACACCTACAGCCCGCGTGGCGAGCGCATCGACGCGCTGGAATTTCATCCTGCGTGGCACACGCTACTGTCATTGCTGCGGCGTGAAGGACTGCACGCGCTGCCGTTTTCCGATCCACAGCGCGGCGCCATGGCGGCACGCTGCGCCGGCTATTTCCTGCATGCGCAGATCGAGTCCGGGTCGTTGTGTCCGATGACCATGACGTTCGCCAGCATTCCGGTGCTGCAGCGCGAACCCGCGCTGTTCGCGACGCTGCGCGACAAACTCTATGCGCGCGAACACGATCCGCGCGACCTGCCGCTCAGCCAGAAAACCTCGGCGATGATCGGCATGGGCATGACCGAGAAACAAGGCGGCTCGGACGTGCGCAGCAACCAGACGCGCGCTTACGCAACAGGCGGCGGCGCAGGCAGTGGGCGCGGCGGCGAATACCGGTTGGTCGGCCACAAGTGGTTCTTTTCCGCACCGCAATGCGACGCTCACCTGGTACTCGCCCGCACCGACGATCACGAAGGCCTGTCGTGTTTCTTCGTGCCGCGCTTCGCACCGGACGGCAGCAAGAACGCCGTGCAGATCCAGCGCCTGAAAGACAAGCTCGGTAACCGCTCGAACGCCAGCAGCGAAGTCGAATTCCTCGACGCGTACGGCATTCTGATCGGCGAAGAAGGACGGGGCGTACCGACCATCATCGAAATGGCCAACTACACGCGACTCGATTGCGTGATCGGCAGCGCCGCATTGATGCGCGCGGCGCTGGTGCAGGCCATCCACCATGCCCGGCATCGCAGCGCGTTCGGCCGGCATCTGACCGAGCAACCGCTGATGCAAAACGTGCTCGCCGATCTCGCACTGGAATCCGAAGCCGCGACGGTACTGTTCATGCGTTTAGCGCGCGCGTTCGAAGACGCCGCGAGCGCGCCGGAAGAGCGCGCGTGGCGGCGCATCGTCACGCCGGCCGCGAAGTACTGGGTCTGCAAGCGCACGCTGGAATTCACCGGCGAAGCCATGGAAGTCTGGGGCGGCAACGGTTATGTCGAAGAAGGGCCGATGGCACGCTTCTACCGTGAGGCGCCGGTCAATTCGATCTGGGAAGGCTCCGGCAACGTGATGTGCCTCGACGTGTTGCGCGCCATGGAACGCGAGGCCGACGCAGCACAAGCGCTCTTCGCCGCGTGGCACGCGACTGCGCAGGGACACCCGGCGCTCACCGCTGCGCTCGGACGTCTGGCAGCGACGCTCAAGAACGCGCCAGAAACGCGCGAAGCGTCGGCGCGGCGCATCGCCCAGCAGATCGTGCTGATCGCGCAGGCCACGCTGCTCGTGCAACACGCACCGGCGGCCGTGGCCGACGCGTTCATCGCGACACGCCTCGCCGACGGCTGCGGCGAAAGCGGTCGCGTGTACGGCACGCTGCCCGCCACGTTCGATCACGCGGCGATTATCGAGCGGGCGTTTGCCGCGTGATCTGCACACGACGATAACGAATAACCATAAAAGGGAGTGGACATGAAGAACGATCTGCCGGAGATTGCCGCGCTCGAAGCGCTGTTGCGCGAACAGCGCCAGGCGTATCTGCGCGCGCCCTATCCCTCATGGGAAACGCGCGCGGCGCATCTGAAGGCATTGCGGGCGATGCTGCTCGACAACCGCGACGCGCTCGCCGAAGCGATGAACGCGGACTTCGGCAACCGGGCCAAAGAGGAAATCCTGCTCGCGGAATTTCTGCTCCTGAAAGAGGAAATCGACGGCGCGCTGAGGCACGGCAAACGCTGGATGAGATCGCAACGGCGCAGCACCAACAAGTGGCTGTTGCCCGCGCGCGCCAAAGTGATTCCGCAACCGCTCGGCGTGGTCGGCATTATCGTGCCGTGGAACTATCCGATCCTGCTGGCAGGCGGCCCGCTCGTGAGCGCTCTCACAGCCGGCAACCGCGCCATCATCAAGATGTCCGAACTCACGCCGCGCACCTCGGCTTTGTTCGAACAACTGATCGCGCAGACCTTCGCGCATGACCACGTCACCGTGGTCAATGGTGACGCTACGCTCGCTGCCGCCTTCAGCGCGCAGCCGTTCGATCATCTGCTGTTCACCGGTTCGACCAAAGTAGGCCATGAAGTGATGCGCGCGGCCGCCGAGCATCTGACGCCGGTCACGCTCGAACTGGGCGGTAAATCACCCGCCATCGTCGGGCCGCATGCCCGCTTCGACAATGCGGTCGATAACCTCGTCGCCGGCAAGACGATGAATGCCGGACAAACCTGTATCGCGCCGGACTATGTGCTGGTGCCGCGCGGCAAGGAGCAGGCTTTCATCGAGCGGGCGCGGGCGCGCATGAGCGCGATGTATCCGGATTTCTCGCAAAATCGCGACTACACGTCCATCATTTCGGCGCGTCATTTCGAGCGTTTGCAGCGTCTTCTCGACGAAGCGAAAGCCAGCGGTGCGCAACTCCATGCGCTTGCCGACGGCGCCGCGGATCCACTCACACGCCGCTTCCCGCTGATCGCCGTGACGAACGCGCCGGATGAAACCGCGCTGATGCAGGAGGAGATTTTCGGGCCGCTGCTGCCGATCGTCCCGTACGACACGCTCGACGACGCCATCGCCTGGGTCAACGCCCGGCCGCGGCCCTTGGCGCTGTATCTTTACGACGAGGATGCAACGACGATCCGCCGCGTCGAGCAGGAAACCATCGCGGGCGGCATGGCGGTCAACGAAACGCTGATGCAGCTGGCTTGCGAAAGCCTTCCGTTCGGCGGCGTGGGTGCGAGCGGGATGGGCGCGTATCACGGCTACGAAGGCTTTGTGACCTTCTCGAAGATGAAGCCGGTGCTCACCCAGGCGCGCTGGAATACACGCGGGCTGATCGCGCCGCCGTACGGCAAGCGCGTCAATGCGCTGCTCAAGCTGATGCTGCGGCTTTAGCGGCCCTTGACTGCGACCGGCTCAAGCGTAGTGGACGGCTGCTCCGGCTCGTCCGCCACGCCGCTTTCCAGCCGGTGCAGCCACGCCAGCAACTCCGCCACCGCCTGATACAGCTGCGGCGGAATGCGCGAATCGAGATCGACCTGCATCAGCAGCGCCACCATCTCGGGCGCCTCGTGCACATACAGGCCCGCCTCCTTGGCGCGCTGCACGATCATTTCCGCGACGAGGCCGTAGCCCTTCGCGATCATGCGTGGCGCGTGGTCGCCGCCTTGGGCGTCATAGACGAGCGCAGCAGCGCTTTTGCGATTCCTGCGGCTCATCACATGTCCCAGTCGAAATCGGTGTCGGACGTCGTGGTCGGCCATTGCGCGCGTTCGGGACGAGTCTGTCGCGCACCGCGCTGAGGCCACTCCGACCGCTCGGGGCGCTGGGGCCGCTCGGCGGCCCTGGGCCCGCCGCGGCGTGGCGTACCCGCCGCGACCACCTCAGGATCGACGGCCGGCGCAGCACGCGCGTACGCGGAAGCCGCCGCCTGGGCGGCCGCGGCGGCTGCCGCGCCCGAGGCCGCACCCGGCACCCCGCCGCCGATCTCGCGAATCGCCAGCGCACTCAGTTCGATTCCGGCGGCAGCAAGCCGCTCGCGGAAGTTGTCACTTTGCTCGGCGAGCCGAGCCGCGCCCAGGGGGCTCGCCGCGACCCGCGCCGCCAGCCGGTTGCCGGTGAGCGTCAGTTCGGCATCCACCGTGCCGAGCAGCGGCAACGACAGCGTCAGACGCGTGCGCCACGGATAGTCCTCTTCCGCGCCGGCACCGCCGCCGCCGCGCTCCCACTCGTCGCCGTCCTGCTGGATGGTCCAGTCGATTTTCGCGCCCGGCCACGCTTCGCCGCTCCAGCGGAACTGGCCCGTGGCGAGCATATCGAGTTGCTGGCGCACCAGCGGGATGGTCGCCACGTTGACGGCGCCTGCCATCGATTGCGCGGTTTGCGTCGGCGTCTCGCCCAGCTGGGACGCAGCGGCATGCAGCGCAGCGTGCGCCGGTTGACCGGCCAGGTCGGAAAGCGAGTTCGCCAGCACTTCCCCGGCGGCGAAACGCGCGGCCTGTGGCGACTGGATCGACGCCGTGGCGCGCGCGGCGGCACTCGCCTCGGGGCCGTCATTGCCGCTCTGGGTTGCCTGCGTCGAACCGGGGCGGGCCTGCTGCGCCGCGCTCGAGCCCGGCGGCGCGCTTGCGTCGAGATCGGACGCCCAGTCGAGCGGTAATTGCGCGGCGCTATCGAGAAGACGGTTTTGCGGTTCGCTGGCGAGGTCGGCGGGCGAGAGCTGACCCGCCAGCCATTGCGCGAGGTGCGCCTCGTAAAAGAGGCCGCTACCGGCGACGGTCTGTTCGAGCGCCGCCGCGAGCGCTGCCACCGGGAGGTCCCCTGGGGCAACGCTAGTGGCGGCCGTCGTCGCGGAAGCGCTTGCCGGATTGGCGGTGCTGGTGGTGTTGGAGGTCGTGGCGGTGCTTGCCACATTCGCTGCGTTTGCCGCACTGGCCGGGTCGGCCACGCCGGCATCGGCCAATACAATAGCAACAACGGCATCCGCCGTCTGCGCGTCGAGTATTTCGAAGAGCGGCAGTTCGGTTATCTCGGGATCGAGCGCAGGCGCCGCGGGCCAGATCGGCGACTGGCCGAGAATCGCCGGGGTGGCTTCACCGCCGGACAGGACAATCGCGTTGAGAGTCAAAGCCACCGCGGACAGGACAGTCTGCGCAGAGGCAGGCGGCGGCGCCGGCACCTCGGGCGTACCCGGCGTCACCGGCGTATCCGTGCTCAGCGCAGACGCACCCGTTTGCGCTGCATTTGGCGCGCCGGGTGCGATATTGAGCAGACTGTCGACCCGGCTCGCGAGCAGCGAAGCGATGGCCGTGTCGATTCCGTTCATGCCGGTTCCTTTGGAGTACCTACTGGCTGCGCGCGGCTAACGCAGTCAATTTCGCAATCAATTTATCGCAGTCAAAAAAGTTCAGCGTGCGCCGTACAACTCCTTGAGCACGCGGGCCGGACGGCCGGCAAACAGCGCCGACAGCGTCGCCATACGGGGATTCGCGAGATCCCGGATGGCGGCGTCGTCCGCGAGAATCTGGCGGATCAGGTCGTATTTACGTGCGCGTTCCACTTCGTCGAGCTTCACCCCGGTTTCCGCGTCCTTCAACGCGTCGACCATATGCCGGTACTCTTCCTGCAACGGCATCAGATCGGTCCAAAGGGCGCGGCGCGCTGCGGTCAGCATACGTGCGGAGATCGCTGCGATGGCCTCGTAGCGGGCAAAATATTCTGTGTTCGAAGTCATCTCATGCTTTCCGCGGTTGGCTGTGTCGCCATCCGCGCGATCTCCGGGGCAATCCCCATCCAGGCTTCTTCGAGCGTGGCCAGCAAGCCGTCGACTTCGACCAGCATCGCCTCGCTCTTCTTCAAGTTAGCTTCGAACAACCGCCGTGCCATATAGCTGTACAACGCGTGCAGGCGTTGCGCGATCTCACCACCCGCTTCGACGTTAAGCGACTGCTGCAATCCGCCTTCGATAATCCGGATCGCCTTGCTGATCGCCACTCCCCGCTCCGCGATGTTTCCTTGCTGCAGATGCATACGCGCCTGAGAGATTGCCCGCCGGGCCCCCTGGTACAGCAGTACGATCAGACGGTGCGGGCTTGAACCCATCACTCCTGTCTCGACGCCGACACGTGCGTATGCGTTGGCTCCAGCGTGTCCTGGGGAAAACATCGGCGCTCCTCCTTTGCTACGGAAACGGAAAGTATCAGACGGCTGCACGGGGCACTTCGCCACTTGCGGATTGATGCCTGTACCTGGTTATCGGATCGGCAACCGAAAAGCTTTAGGACGCGGTAAGGAGGTTTAAGGCGAATGGCTGCAGGCTTGGGCAGGCACAGACGTAGCCGCGCGGCGCCACCAGCCACGGCCACGAACTTCCGCTCGCGGACCGGGTGCGGTGCAGCGTTTGCCAGACCAGCCGCTACGCTGTCAAACCGACATCTGCATGATGTCGTTGTAGGCGGACACCAGCTTGTTGCGCACCTGCAGGCCGAACTGCAGGCCAAGATTGGCCTTCTGCCCGTCGATCATCACATCGTTCAGCGATACATTGGGTGCGCCGACTTCGAACGCCTTCGCCTCGCCGGCCGCGGTTTTCTGATCGTCGCTGATCTTGTCGATCGACGCCTTGAGCGCCGACGCAAAACCGCCCGAGCTTGCCGCAGCGGGTTGATTCGCCACCGCCTCGGTGCCGCCGGCGGCCTGTGCGGCCATGGCCTGCATTTGCTGCAGCGCCGACGAGAGCGCGTTCACGGACATTGTCATGTTCTCTCCTGAGGAAGGTCGAACGGCATAGCAAATCCTACCGATCTGAGCGAGAGAATATCAGCGGGCCTGGTTCGAAAGCCTCGAAACTGGGGGGGAAACCCTGCTCTATTCGAGCAATCGGGTTCGCCGCGCCTGCGCATAATTCCAATCGTGAAAGTCTCTGTCCGTGCCCCTGCCGACCCCGGCGTGGCAGCGGCGGCAGGACCCAGGCATCCCCGGAGATACCCGACGCATGGATTCGTCAGCCAACTCGTTGATTAACCCCGACGCCCGTATGGGCCTCGCCGGCGCGCAACCGCCAGGCGGCGCCGCACCCGGCGCCAGCCAGCCCGGCGGCGCTGCGGACCTGGGCGGTGGGGGCCTCGGCGGTAACTTTAGCCAGCGCCTGTCCGGCCTGACGCAGATGCGCGGCAATCCGCGTGCACCGCTGATCTTCGCGGTCGCCGTGCTGGTTGCCGTCGTGGTCGGTCTGTGGCTCTGGTCGCGCGCTCCTGACTATAAGGTGCTGTATAGCAACCTGTCGGATCAGGACGGTGGCTCAATCATCACCGCGCTGCAGGCCGCCAACATCCCCTACAAGTTCTCCGACGGCGGTGGCGCGATTCTCGTGCCGTCCGACCAGGTGCATGAAATGCGTCTGCGTCTCGCCTCCCAGGGCCTGCCGAAGAGCGGCTCGGTCGGTTTCGAACTGATGGACAACGAGAAGTTCGGCATCAGCCAGTTTGCCGAGCAGGTCAACTATCAGCGCGCGCTGGAAGGTGAACTCGAACGCACCATCGAATCGGTTTCGAGCGTGAAAACGGCCCGCGTCCATCTGGCTATTCCGAAGCCTTCCGTATTCGTACGCGACAAGGAAGCACCCTCGGCCGCGGTGCTGGTGAATCTGTATCCGGGCCGTATGCTCGACGAAGGCCAGGTCAACGCGATCACCCATATGGTGGCCTCGGCGGTGCCCGAAATGCCGCCGCGCGGCGTGACGATCGTCGACCAGGACGGCAACCTGCTGACCCAGCCGCCTTCCGGCGCAGGTCTGGACGCCACCCAGCTCAAATATGTGCAGCAGATCGAACACAACACGCAGCAGCGCATCGACGCGATCCTGGCTCCGTTGTTCGGCGCCGGCAATGCTCACTCGCAGGTGAGCGCCGACGTCAATTTCTCGCAGGTCGAGCAGACCTCGGAAAACTACGGTCCGAACGCCAATCCGCAGCAGGCCGCGATTCGCAGCCAGCAGACCAGCACCGACACGGAAATGTCGCAAGGCGGCGCCTCCGGTGTGCCCGGCGCCTTGTCGAACCAGCCGCCGCAGCCGGCCTCCGCGCCGATCAACGCGCCGAATGGCGCGAGCGGTGTGACCACGACGCCGGTCAGCGACCGCAAGGATGCGACCACCAACTACGAACTCGACAAGACCGTGCGCCACGTCCAGCAGGCAATGGGCAACATCAAGCGGCTGTCGGTGGCGGTGGTGGTGAACTACCTGCCGGTGGTGGATGCGAAGGGCCACTCGACCATGCAGCCGCTCACCGCCGACAAGCTCGCCCAGGTCAACCAGCTGGTGAAGGATGCGATGGGCTTCGACGCTCAGCGCGGCGACTCGGTGAACGTGGTCAACAGCGCCTTCGAGACCGAGGTCGACCCGAACGCCAATCTGCCGTGGTGGCGCACGCCGGACATGATCGCGCTGGCCAAGCAGCTCGCGACGTACCTGGGCATCGGCGCTGTCGCCCTGTTCCTCTACTTCGTGATGGTCAAGCCGGCCCTGCGCCGCGCCTTCCCGCCGCCCACGCCGGTTACTGCCGCCTCACTGCCCTCGCCGGACGAGCCGATGCTGCTCGACGGCCTGCCGGCTAGCGAGCGCAGCGGCAGCAAGGCGAGCGACGACGACGGCGAATCCGACCTGATGTCGCTCGAGAGCGATAAACACAAATTCGAGCGGAACCTGGAATACGCCCGCAACATTGCGCGCCAGGATCCGAAGATCGTTGCAACCGTCGTTAAGAGCTGGGTGTCCGATGAGCGCTGAAGGCGTAGTGAAAAGCGCGCTCCTCCTGATGTCGATCGGTGAGGAAGAAGCGGCGCAGGTATTCAAGTTTCTGGGGCCGCGCGAGGTCCAGAAGATCGGTGTCGCCATGGCGGCGCTGAAGAACGTGACGCGCGAACAGGTCGACGAAGTGCTGCACGAGTTCGTCCGCGAGGCGGAGCAGCACACCGCACTGTCGCTCGACTCGAGCGACTACATCCGCTCGGTGCTGACCAAGGCGCTCGGCGACGACAAGGCCGGCGCGATCATCGACCGGATCCTGCAGGGCAGCGACACGAGCGGTATCGAAGGCCTCAAGTGGATGGATTCGTCGGCCGTGGCCGAGCTGATCAAGAACGAGCACCCGCAGATCATCGCGACCATCCTCGTCCACCTCGACCGCGATCAGGCTTCCGAAATCGTCGCCTGCTTCAGCGAACGTCTGCGTAACGATGTGCTGCTGCGGATCGCCACGCTCGACGGCATCCAGCCGGCCGCGCTGCGCGAACTGGACGATGTACTGACGGGCCTGCTGTCCGGCAGCGACAACCTCAAGCGCAGCCCGATGGGCGGCATTCGCACCGCAGCGGAAATTCTCAACTTCATGTCGAGCAACCACGAAGAAGGCGTGCTCGAAAACGTCCGCCAGTACGACGCGGAACTCGCGCAGAAGATCGTCGATCAGATGTTCGTGTTCGAGAACCTGCTCGACCTGGAAGACCGCGCGATCCAGTTGCTGCTGAAGGAAGTCGAGTCGGAAGCACTGATTATTTCGCTGAAGGGCGCGCCACCTGCGCTGCGCCAGAAGTTCCTCTCGAACATGTCGCAGCGTGCGGCCGAACTGCTCGCCGAAGACCTCGACGCCCGCGGTCCGGTTCGCGTCTCCGAAGTGGAGACGCAGCAACGCCGCATTTTGCAGATCGTGCGCAACCTGGCAGAAAGTGGTCAGATCGCGATAGGCGGCAAGGCGGAAGATGCATATGTCTGATCAGGATCCCGCGCGCAAAGGCAGCCTCTCGGCCTACCAGCGCTGGGAGATGGCCTCGTTCGACCCGGTGCCGCCGGCACCGCCCGAGGAGCCGGCCGACGACAGCGGCGCCTTCGAAGCGGAGCTGCAGCGCCTGCGCGACGCCGCGCATGCCCAGGGCCTCGCCTCCGGTCACGTGGCCGGGCAGGCGCTCGGCTACCAGGCAGGCTACGATCAGGGTCACGCGCAAGGCTTCACGCAGGGGCAAACCGAAGCGCGCGAAGAAGCCGCGCGCCTTGCCGCCCTGGCGGAAACCTTCAAGGTCGCACTGGACGGCGCGCAACACGAAATTTCGGAGAACCTGGTGGCGCTCGCGCTGGACATCGCGCAGCAGGTGGTACGCCAGCATGTGCAGCATGATCCGGCCGCACTGATTGCCGTAGCCCGCGAAGTCATCGCAGCGGAGCCGGCCTTGACCGGCGCGCCGCACCTGGTAGTGAGCCCGGCGGACCTGCCGGTGGTCGAAGCGTATCTGATGGAAGAACTACAGGCGCGCGGCTGGTCCGTGCGAACCGATCCGGCCGTGGAACGCGGCGGTTGCCGCGCCCACGCCAGCACCGGCGAAGTGGATGCCGGTATCGACACACGCTGGGAGCGGGTTGCTGCCGCCCTCGGCAAGGCAAGCACATGGTAAAGCCGACCATCGAGGAAATCCGCGCCAGCGACCTGACGCCGCTCGAACAGGAGCTGGCGCTGGCCTCGTTCGGCATGCACGCGCTGCCGCCCGAGCCGATGGAGTTGCCGAGTGCGCAGCCCGCGCCGCGGACGGCCGCCCCGCACGATCCTCGCCACGGTCACTCGGCCAGCGCGTTCGCCGCCGCGAGCCGCGATGCCGCGCCGTCTTCAGCGAAAGCCGCGGCTCGCCCTGCGCCGAACCCGGCGCTCGCCAACAACCCGCACATGAACGCCTGGCGTGACCATCTCGATGGACTGCGCGCCCGTAACGCGATTGCGCGGCCAATGCGCGCCTGCGGACGCCTGACACGGGCCGCGGGCCTCGTGCTCGAAGCGGTCGGGCTGCGCCTGTCGGTCGGCGCCGAAGTGATGATCGAACTGCCGCTGGGCAGCTCGCGGCCGATGGCGGAAGCCGAAGTCGTGGGCTTCGCCGGCGACAAGCTGTTCCTGATGCCGACCACCGAAGTGATCGGCCTCCTGCCTGGCGCACGCGTCTATCCGCTGGAAAGCGCACCGATCGCCGATCCGATGGCGGGCGCGAAGCGTCTGCCGGTGGGCTGGGAACTGCTCGGCCGCGTACTCGATGCCTCCGGCCGGCCGCTCGACGGGCTCGGTCCGCTCGGCACGAAAATGGACGCCCCGCTCTCCGCCCCGACCATCAATCCGCTTAACCGCGAGCCGATTCACAAGGTGCTCGACGTCGGCGTGCGCGCGATCAACGCGCTGCTGACGGTGGGCCGCGGCCAGCGCATGGGCCTGTTCGCCGGCTCCGGTGTCGGTAAATCGGTGCTGCTCGGCACGATGGCGCGCTACACCAGCGCCGAGGTAATCGTGATCGGCCTGATCGGCGAACGCGGCCGCGAAGTGAAGGAATTCATCGAACAGATTCTCGGTGAGGATGGCCTCGCGCGCTCGGTGGTGGTGGCCGCGCCAGCGGACGTCTCACCGCTTCTGCGGATGCAGGCCGCTGCCTACTCGACCTCGCTCGCCGAATACTTCCGCGATCAGGGCAAGCACGTGCTGCTGCTGATGGACTCGCTGACCCGCTACGCAATGGCCCAGCGCGAGATCGCCCTGGCGGTCGGCGAACCGCCGGCCACCAAGGGCTATCCGCCGTCCGTGTTCGCCAAGCTGCCGGCGCTCGTCGAGCGCACCGGCAATGGCCCGGCAGGCGGCGGATCGATTACGGCGTTCTACACGGTGCTGACCGAAGGCGACGACCAGCAGGACCCGATCGCCGACTCGGCGCGCGCGATTCTGGACGGCCACATCGTGCTGTCGCGTTCGCTGGCCGAAGCCGGGCACTATCCGGCAATCGACATCGAAGCCTCGATCAGCCGCGCGATGACTGCGCTGATCGACGAGCCGCACCTGGAGAAGACGCGGCTCTTCAAACAGATGCTGTCGCGTTACCAGCGTAACCGCGACCTGATCAATGTGGGCGCCTATTCGACGGGGCGCGACCAGTTACTCGATCGCGCGATCGCACTGTATCCGCGTATTGAAGCGTTTTTGCAACAAGGTTTCCGCGAATGTGCGGAATTTGACGCGAGTCTGAAGAGACTCGATGCGCTGTTTGCCCAAGGAGGCTGACGATGGCGAAACACTTTCCGATCAAGACGCTTATTGGCCTCGCCCAGGACGATGTGGACGCCGCCGCGCAGCGCCTTGGCCGAGCCCAACGTGAGGCAAGTGAAGTGCAGGCGCAGCTCGACGCCTTGGTGCGCTACCGCGACGAATACCACTCCCGCTTCACGACGACCGCCCAAAGCGGGATGCCGGCCGGCAACATGCGCAACTTCCAGGCTTTCATCGATACGCTCGACGCCGCCATCGAACAGCAGCGCAAGCTGTTGAACGCAGCGAACGCGCGCGTCGAAGCGGCGAAGCCGGAGTGGCAGCGTCACAAACAGAAGCTAGGCTCTTACGAAGTACTGCAGGCACGCGGCGAAGCAGCGGAAGCGCAGCAAACGGCGCGCCGTGAACAACGCGATGCAGATGAACACGCCGCGCGCATTCTCAGGATGCGCGCCGAGGGTGCATAACCCGCAAGCGAGCACGACAGCTCGACCGGGAGCAGCCGGAACTTGACCGGATTTACCGGATAGACAGGATCAACCATGTCGCCACTTTCATATATCAGTTCGCTATTCGGCTCGTCGAACAGCACGCCGGGCAGTTCGCCGTCGGACTCTGCGAGCGCGCAACTGTTCTCGCAGACCCTGCAACAGAGCATGGAGGCGCAGACCGAAGCCGCGCAGAACGCAAGCGACGCGCAGAACCAGCCGACGCCGACACCCCCGACACCCTATTCACCGCCGACGCCGTCGGACCCGTCGTATTCCGCGAGCACGCAGAGCGCCTCGCAGCCGGACGCCCAGGCACCGGACAGCGCGGATGACAGCAGCGACAGCACGAGCGACGCAAGCAACACCAGCAATAGTTCGAGCAGCGCCGGCAGCACCGCTAGCGCCGACGGTTCGAGCAGCACAAGCGGCGCCAGCGGTACGAGCGGCAGTTCCAGTACCAGCAATGCCAACGGTGCGAACGGTGCCAACAGCAGCGGCACTAACTCGGCGAGCTCCTCGAGCAACACGCAGCAGGCGAGCGGCAACGGCAACGCGAAGGGCACGACGGCACAGCAGGACAGCGACGGATCGAACGATGCCGCGAGCACGACGACAGCGTCGTCGGTACTGGCGCAGTTGCAGGCACAGCTTCAGGCCAGCGCCAACGCGAGCGCCGGCGGCACGAACACACAGACAACCGGCGACGCCGGCACGACGTTGACGGACGGCACGACCGCGCAGGGCGCGAAAGACAGCGACAAGGCGGACGGCACGCACCACGGCAAGCGCCTGGCCTCGGCAGACGGAAAGACGGCCAACGACGCGCTGCAGGCGGCGCTGGCAGCACTCAACGGCACGCAGGGTGCAGTGCCGGCCCAGGCCACGAACGCCGGCAATGCGACGACGGGCGCAGCGGGATCGAACGACGACACCGACCTGTCGGTGAGCGCCTCGAAGAGCGACAAGAACTCGGCAAGCAACACGCTTCTGGGCGATGCGAAGCTCAAGCAGGGCGACAAGACCGATCCGACTGCGGTCACGACGACGAGCCCGACGGACACAGCGGCCAGGGATGCAGCCGATGCGCTGGCATTGACGGGCATGGCGAACACACAGGACAGCCTGTCGAGTTTGAAGGGCACGGCGGACGCAGCGAACGCGGCGCTGGCCGCGAGCCAGGCTGCGGCGAGCGCATCGACGGCAACGACGGCCACTCAGGGCACGAACCCGGCAACGACCGCGGCGGCCGCGAGCACGTTGGGACCGGAGGTGGGCACGTCGGATTGGGAAGAAGCTTTGGGACAGAAGGTGGTGTTTTTGTCGAACGCACATCAACAGAGTGCTGAGTTGACACTGAACCCGAAGGACCTGGGACCACTTCAGGTGGTGTTGCAGGTTGCCGATAACCATGCACATGCGTTGTTTGTTTCGCAGCATCCGCAGGTACGGGAGGCCGTTGAGGCGGCGTTGCCGAAGTTGCGGGAGGCGATGGAGCAGAACGGTATAGGGTTGGGGAGTGCCTCCGTCACTGATGGGTTTGCCAGGCAGACTGGGCAGCAGGGGCAGTCGTCGGCCAATGGGGCGAGGAATGGCTCTGCCAGTGGGGTTGCCTCCGGCGGGGATGATGACGGAGATTCCACTGCTGTCGCTAATGTTGCCGTTCGGCGGACTGTGGGGCTTGTGGATACGTTTGCTTGATGTTTGGGGTTTGGGTTTGCCTGCGCGGCGCTTTGGTGGTTGTTCTTGCTGCTTTGGCCTTTCCTTGCATTCTTATTGGTCTATTAGCTTCGCCCCTGTGCGGGGCGGCACTTACTTTCTTTGCCGCCGCAAAGAAAGTAAGCAAAGAAAGCGGGCTTGCAACCGCCAGCCTGTAGGTGTCCACCACTGACATGAAGTCGTAGTGGTCCGCGCACGAAATGTGCGCTCGCACCACCCCCGTCAGTGACAAAGCATTCATCCACCCCACTCCGCACGACGTGCGTCGCGGATGGGTCTGCCTGGGAAGGCGGGGCAAGTACCACGGGTGTTGGTTTTTCGGCCGTGGCGGCGCAGTGCGCCTACCGCTGTGCCCCGCAGACGGAAGTTATGCCCGACGGCGGGCGCGTAGCGCAACGCTGGAGCGGATGAGTGCTGTGTCATTAACGGGGGTGGTGCGAGAGCGCAATGCGTGCGCGGACCACTCTGGCTTCATGCCAGCGGGGGACACCTACAGGCTAGCGGTTGCAAGCCCGCTTTCTTTGCTTACTTTCTTTGCGGCGGCAAAGAAAGTAAGTGCCGCCCCGCACAGGGGCATCGCTAATAGACCGATAAGACAGCAAGGAAAGGCCAAAGCAGCAAGAACAACCACCAAAGCGCCGCGCAGGCAAAAAAACACCGCAAAACCACAAACCGAAGGAATACCCCCCAAACCCCCTTCTTTTCGACCCATCGCGCGAAGCGCACCTGAACAACAATTCACCATACCAGCACTGAGGCAAGCAAGCACCCATGGCATCGACGACCGCAAACCAGCAAGGCACTGTTCAGCCGGCCACTCCTGGCCCGATGAAACGCATCATCCTGATCGTGCTGATCGCGCTTATCGCCGCAGGCGCGGCCGCCGGCGGCACATGGTTCTTCATGGCCCATCGGGAAGCCGCCCCCGCTCCAGCTCAAGCCGCCGCAGCGGCACCCGCGGCCCAGGCCGTGCCGGTGTTCTTCCCGCTCGAACCCATGACCGTCAACCTTCAATCAGATGACGGCCAGCAACACTATCTGCGCATCGGTCTCACGCTCAAGCTGAATGACCCCAAGGTCCAGCAACAGCTCACCGACCATATGCCGGAAGTCCGCAGCCGCGTCCTGCTCGCGCTGTCGAACAAACACCCGGACGATCTCGCGCCCCTCGAAGGCAAGCGCGCGCTCGCAACCGAACTCAAGACGCTGATCGAACAGCCGAACGATAAGGGCGCTGCGCCCATCTCGATCGATGACGTGCTGTTCACCGAATTCGTCGTGCAGTGACGCCGCGTAACGCTGCTGCCATCATCAACCGCCAAGGGACGCACGAGGAATAGGAATGGGCCACGAAGAGTTCATGTCCCAGGAGGAGGTCGATGCACTCCTCAAGGGCGTAACCGGCGAGTCCGACTCGGAAGCCGAGCAGTCAGATCGCTCAGGTGTCCGGCCGTACAACATCGCCACGCAGGAACGCATCGTCCGCGGCCGGATGCCCGGCCTCGAAATCATCAACGACCGCTTCGCGCGTCTGTTGCGCGTGGGTATCTTCAACTTCATGCGCCGTACCGCGGAAATTTCCGTCGGCCCGGTGAAGGTGGTGAAGTACAGCGAATTCACGCGCAATCTGCCGATCCCGACCAACCTGAACCTGGTCCACGTGAAGCCGTTGCGCGGCACCTCGCTCTTCGTGTTCGACCCGAATCTGGTGTTCTTCGTGGTCGACAACCTGTTCGGCGGTGACGGGCGCTTCCACACCCGCGTCGAAGGCCGCGATTTCACGGCCACCGAACAGCGCATCATCAGCAAGCTGCTCAACCTCGTGTTCGAGCACTACACGAATTCATGGAAGAGCGTTCGCCAGCTGCAGTTCGAGTTTGTGCGCTCCGAAATGCACACGCAGTTCGCCAACGTCGCGACGCCGAACGAAATCGTCATCGTCACGCAGTTCTCGATCGAGTTCGGCACCACCGGCGGCACGCTGCACATCTGCATGCCGTACTCGATGATCGAGCCGATCCGCGACGTCCTGTCGTCGCCGATCCAGGGTGAAGCTGTCGACGTCGACCGCCGCTGGGTGCGTGTGCTGTCGCAGCAGGTGCAAGCCGCGGAAGTCGAACTGAGTGCCGATCTCGCGCAGATCCCGATCACGTTCGAGCAGATCCTGAACATGCGCAAAGGCGATGTGCTGCCGATCAATATCCCCGAACACATCACCGCGAAGGTGGATGGAGTGCCGGTGATGGAATGCGGCTACGGTATTTTCAATGGTCAATATGCGTTGCGGGTCCAGAAAATGATCAGCGCAGCGGACACGATTAAGGATGGTGGATATGACTGAGCTGAATGCATCGCCGGAGAAGGAATTGCCGGCAAGCGAGGCGCAACTGGCGGGCATGGAAGCCGTCTCCGACGACAATGCGCTCGACGACTGGGCCAGCGCGCTCGCCGAGCAGAACGACAACAGCGCCGTCAACGCGACGACCGCCGGCGTGTTCCAGCCGCTCTCGAAAGTTGAACCGAACACGACGCGCAACGACATCGACATGATCCTGGACATTCCGGTCCAGATGACTGTCGAACTCGGCCGCACCAAGATCGCTATCCGCAACCTGCTGCAACTCGCGCAGGGCTCGGTGGTGGAGCTCGACGGCCTCGCCGGCGAGCCGATGGACGTGCTGGTGAACGGCTGTCTGATCGCGCAGGGTGAAGTCGTGGTCGTCAACGACAAGTTCGGCATCCGCCTGACCGACATCATCACGCCGTCCGAACGCATCCGGAAGCTGAATCGATGAAACGCCTTGCCGGGCGCAGTGCGCGCCTTAGTGGGCGCAACGGTGCGCACCGGCGGTCAGCCAGTCACGCCGGCAACGGCGTCGCGGCACTTGCAGCCGCTCGCGGCTTCGGAAACGCCGCAACTGCCCTCGCCTTTCTCCTGAGCACGCCGCTTGCCCTCGTTCCGGCGAGCGCCGCTGCCGCCGATATGAATGCGGTCAACCATCCCGCCCAGGTCGCCTCCGGCGTCGGCGCGGGCGCGGCGGTGCCGTCGCTCGGGGTCGGCGCGGTGCTGCAAACCGTTCTCGGCCTGCTGGTCGTAATCGGCCTGGTGTTTGCCTGTGCCTGGCTCGCACGCCGCTTCGGCCTGCAACCTGGCAGCCGCGGCGGTCTCGTGAAGACCATCGGCGGCGCCTCGCTGGGCGGCAAGGAGCGCGTCGCGGTCGTCGAGATCGGCGATACATGGCTCGTACTCGGCGCGGCACCCGGCAATGTGCGCCTGCTGCACACCATGCCGGCCGGCTCGGCTGCCGGTGCAGGTGTGGGTTTGAGCACGGCAGCCTCAGGCGATCCGCTGCAGCCAGGCGCTGGCGGCGCACTGCCGGGCACCTTCGGACAACGCTTTCGCGACGCCTTGAAAGGCGAAGTGGGCAAACGTTTCAACCGGCCGAACGGCGGGGATCAGTAAATGCAGTCCAGTCAACAGTCAGCGCGCCGCGAGCACGCAGCCTCGAGCCGCGCATCCGCTCCCAGCCAGCGCAGTTTCCTTTCGACGCTGTTCGCCACGCTGCGGCGCTGCTTCGCGCTCGCGATACCGGTGCTGCCGATCCTGCTGATCGCCATGCCGTCGCTCACCTGCGCGCAGACCGCCGGCCTGCCCGCCTTCAATACCAGCCCGGGGCCGAACGGCGGCACGACCTATTCGCTGAGTGTGCAGACGATGCTGCTGCTCACGATGCTGTCGTTCCTGCCGGCCATGGTGCTGATGATGACGAGCTTCACGCGCATCATCATCGTGCTGTCGCTGCTGCGCCAGGCACTCGGCACCACCACCACGCCGCCTAACCAGGTGCTGGTCGGACTCGCGCTGTTTCTTACGCTGTTCATCATGTCGCCGGTGCTGAACAAGGCCTACACCGACGGTTACAAGCCTTTCTCGGACGGCACGTTGCCGATGGATCAGGCGGTCAACCGCGGCCTCGCGCCGTTCAAGACCTTCATGCTGCGGCAGACGCGCGAATCCGATCTGGCGCTGTTCGCCCGCATTTCGCATGCACCGCCGATGCAGGGTCCCGAAGACGTGCCGTTGCCCCTGCTCGTGCCGGCGTTCGTGACGAGCGAGCTGAAAACCGGCTTCCAGATCGGCTTCACCATCTTCATTCCGTTCCTCATCATCGACATGGTGGTGGCTAGCGTGCTGATGTCGATGGGGATGATGATGGTGTCGCCCGCGACGATCTCGTTGCCGTTCAAGCTGATGCTGTTCGTGCTGGTCGACGGCTGGCAATTGCTGATCGGCTCGCTCGCGCAAAGCTTCAGCTAACCCGGCGCACCCGCCTAACCCTCACCGCTTACGGCCTATTCATCATGACACCCGAATCAGTCATGGCACTGGCGCACCAGGCGATGTACGTCGCCGTGCTGCTGGCCGCACCGCTCCTGCTCGTGGCGCTCGTCGTCGGTCTGGTGATCAGCCTGTTCCAGGCCGCCACGCAGATCAACGAAGCGACGCTGTCGTTCATTCCCAAGCTGCTGGCGATCGCCGTCACGCTCGTGATTGCCGGCCCGTGGATGCTGTCGACCATGCTCGACTATCTGCGCCAGATGCTGACCAACATCCCGACGCTCGCCAACTGAGCCTGCTGAGCCCACTGAACATCAGGCGTCCATCATGTTTTCCGTCACCTATGCGCAGCTGAACACGTGGATGGCCTCGTTTCTGTGGCCGCTCGTGCGCATTCTCGCGTTGGTGGCAACCGCGCCGGTGTTCGGTAACGCAGCGCTCTCGACGCCGGTGAAGATCGGCCTGTCGAGCTTTATCACACTTATCGTCGCGCCGACGCTCGCCCCGCTGCCGCAAGTCACCGTCTTCTCGGCGATGGGCGTGTGGATTATCGTGAACCAGTTCGTGATCGGCGCCGCCCTCGGCCTGACCATGCAGATCGTCTTCACCGCGATTCAAGCGACCGGCGAATTCGTCGGACTCGGCATGGGTCTCGGCTTCGCGACGTTCTTCGATCAGGAGGCGAGCGGCTCGAGCGCGGTGCTCTCGAGTTACATGAACGTCTTCTCGATGCTGGTGTTTTTGGTGCTCGATGGGCACCTGCAGATGATAAGCGCGCTGGTCGTCACCTTCCAGACACTGCCGATCTCAGCTGACCTGCTTGGCTCGGCTGGCTGGCGCACGCTGGCAGGATGGGGCGGGACGATCTTTTCGATGGGGCTGCTGTTGTCGCTGCCGGTGGTCGCTGCACTGCTGATCGCCAACCTCTCGCTCGGCATTCTCAACCGCGCGGCGCCGCAAATCGGCGTATTCCAGATCGGCTTTCCGCTGACGATGCTGGTCGGCATGCTGCTGCTGCAGTTGATGGTACCGAACATGATCCCGTTCTTCGCGCGGATGTTCGATCTGGGGATTGACCAGATGGGGCGGGTGGCGGCGGGGTTGCGGTAGGCGTGGTAGACCCGGTCGCAGGGACCGCGGGTTGTTGACCGGTCTTCTGGACAACTCACCACTATGTAGAAGGCGCGACCGGGTCGCGCCTTTTCTTTTTCGGCTTCGGGATTCTCAAGTCCGCTCTCACGATCGCAAACGACGACGGGATCGCGAACCCGCCTTTGCAAATTTTGACAGTTGCGTATCAACGCTGCCATACATTCACATCTCTTAACGATGGGGATTCTGTATGGCTACTCCTTTGCACCTTTGGTTGAAAGACGACGGCGGCGCGGACATCCGAGGATCCAGCGAAGTCCTCGGAAGGGAGGGAAGCATTGAAGTTCTAAGTCTGACGCACGGCATCCATACACCTTCGGATAGCCACACCGGAATGCTGATGGGCGCGCGTTCACATCATCCGCTGACAATCGAAAAGGAAATAGACCGTGCATCCATTTCGCACGCGTCACCCTGACCTGCCGGTGCCCGGTACCTCGATGCGCGCCTACGGCACGGTCGAAGTTCGATGAAACGGATAATCCTGCGTGTCGCATACGTCATCGCATTTATTGTTGCGTCGGTCTTCGGCGGTTTGTATTTGGGAAGGTTTGTCTTCCGAATGCCATTTTGGGTACCCGACTGGCTGTTTTACCCAGTTCAAGGCGCAGCGGAGACAATCGGCCTGATTCCGCCCGAGGACGGAGAAGATGCCGAAGCGATATGCGGCATCTTGGCACTGATAGCGTGTATTTCAGTGGTTGCGCTTACGTTGCGCCTTGCGTCGATCCTGATCGCGCGTCATGTCCGAAAACGGAGACCTTGAAGTTATGTGTCCCGTTGCGCGCTCACGGCACAGTGGAATACCGATGAAACGCTCAATCCTGCGTGCCACATACGCGGTTGCGCTTATCGCTGCTTCGCTCTACGGCGGTTGGTGGCTAGGCAAATTCATATCGTCGTTTCCATTCGAATTTCCGTTATGGCTTCTAGAGATGATTGAGGCAGGAATGCACGCCGCCGGAGCACCCGATCCACTCGACCCGGAAATCATCGAGATATTTGGCCTTATGACGCTGTTCGTTGCTTGCTGCATAGTCGTCGCAATCGCGCTCGGAATCGCTCTTTTCCTGTTGAGACGATATCTGAAAAAGCACCGTGCGTCGTGAATACAAGGCCGTGCAGAGATGCACGGCTTTTTATTGCCCCAAACAAAAAACGGGAGGCCGCCTAAGCGCCTCCCGCCTTTTACCGAATCGAATCCTTCGCCTACCGCTTACTGATTCAGATACTGGAACAACGACATCTGCTGAACCTGCACGAAAGCTTCCTGCGAGGCCTGCAGTGAGTACTGCGTCTGCGTGTACTTGCTGATAGTCGAAGGCATATCGATCGAAGTCAGGTCATCCAGCGAGTTCGTATTCGCCAGCGTCTGGTTCTGGTTCACAGCCTGCATCGCGGTAATCTGCTGCTCGCGGCCACCCACCGTCGCCTGTACCGACGTGACGTTGTTGATCGAGTTCTGCACCTGGCTCATCCCCGTTGCCAGCGTGTTCTGCAATGCCGCCAAAGCCGTCGTCGTATCCGCCGGCGTCTGCAGCGCCGTGATCATGTTCTGGATCGTCGAGAAGATGTTCGTGCCGCCCTGCGCGGCCGGCACCTGCGTAGCCGGCGCCACGTTGAACGTGTCACCGTCCGCGGGCGTGCCGCTGATAACCACACTCTCGCCGCCCGTTCCCAGCGCGATTGCCGAGCCCGACGTGTAAGGCTGTGCCGTACCCGTCGTCGTTCCCGTACTGTTGGTGTCCGTCACCGTATAGGTGGTCACGCCGCCCGTTACCTGGAAAGCGATCGAGTAAGTGTCGCCGTCCGCCGACGTCGGTCCATTGCTCGTGCTGATCGTGCCGAGCACTCCCGTACCGGTGTTCGCGGACGATGCGTAGGCCACCGGTGTCGCCGTTTCCGGCGTCACGCTCAGGAAAACCGATGCACCCGTGTCGCCGGTCGCGATCGACGTCGTCGACGAAATCTGCGCGCTCGACACCCCGTTGTCGCCGTTGTAGACCACTGCGCCCGCTGAATTCTGCGTGAACGGCTGCGTGGACGACTGGAAGCCGCCAAACAGATAGCCGCCCGATGGCGACGTCGTGTTCGAGAGCGTCACCAGCTGGTTGTTCAACTGCGTCAGCGTCGCGGCAATCCCGCTGCGATCCGTATCGTTGAGCGTGCCACCGCCGGCGCTTTCCAACTGCGTATTCACGCTTTGCAGGGCCTGGATGACGCTCGACAACGTGGAGTCCTCCGACTCCAGCGAGGTCTGCGCCGAACTCTGGTTGGTCGAGTACTGCGACAGGGTCGCGCCCTGCATGCTCAACTGCACGGCCTGAGCTGCGCCAAGCGGATTGGACGCCGGAGTCGTAAGCGCCTGGCCGCTCGAGATTTCCGCGTACAGCTGGGACAGCTCGCTCTGCTGATTGTCCATCGCCTGGACATTCATGCCGAGATATTGGGAAGTAGAGATGCGCATCGTTCAACGCCTCACTGGAAGATGCCGAGAATGGTCTGGAACAGCGTGTCAGCGGTCTGAATGACCTTGCTGTTAGCCTGGTACAGTTGCTGGTACTGCAACAGGTTCGCTGCTTCTTCGTTGATGTTCACACCGGATACCGACTGCTGCGCCGACGTAATCTGCGTCACGAGCGCCGTCTGCGTCGTATTCGAAGCGTTGACCTCATTGGTCGTGTTGCCGATCGTGTTGACGTAGCTCGCGTACGCGTCAGTCAGGGTAGTCGTGCCGCCGTTCAATACCTTTGCCGAAACGATATTCGACATCAGCGTGGCATTGCGGCCGTCGCTTTGCGCACCGACGTTCGACGCGATGGTAAAGGTGTCGAGGTCGCTCGGCGTGCCGCTCAACGTAACCGTGACGCCGTTCATCGAACCGCTGGGCGCCGGCGTGGTCGCGCTATTGATGGTCAGCGTCGCGCCGTCCGCCGGTGTGTACGGCACCACCGTGGAGGTCGACGTAATGTTGACCGTGCTGGGCGGCGTCGTGCCGATGGTCACGACCGAACCCGCCGGAAAGCCGGTCAGGCCGCCCGATGCGGAGCTATAGGTCAGTGTGGTGGTGGAACTGGGCAGCGAATAACCGGCCGCAACCGTTCCTTCCGTAATCGTCGCTGTGCCGGCATTGCTCGAAGTGGCCGTGGCGAGCACCGGCGAGGCCGCGGCAATCGCGGAACCGCTGGTCGTCGCAAGCGCAAAGCTGTCGAGCGCGCCACTGGTCGGCGACACCGAGAACGAATCGCCCGCGTTCATCGTGCCGGTCATCGAGAAGTTCAGGCCGTCGATCGGATTCGCCAGGCTCGAAGCCGTGGCAACGGTCGAACCCGTCGAGTTGTCGGTCAGCGTATAGGTGGAACCGTTATACGAAAGCGTGTAGTT
This sequence comes from Paraburkholderia phenazinium, assembly GCF_900141745.1. Taxonomy (NCBI): domain Bacteria; kingdom Pseudomonadati; phylum Pseudomonadota; class Betaproteobacteria; order Burkholderiales; family Burkholderiaceae; genus Paraburkholderia; species Paraburkholderia phenazinium. Next base: position 534,436 of record NZ_FSRM01000001.1, read on the forward strand.
GCCGGTGGTCGGTTGCGTCGCGTCGACAAACGAAACGCTGAGAGACGCGCCGCCCGTGTTGTTCGCATTGGGTGTCGCTTGCGGCGCCGCGACCGAGAACAGTGGCCCCCCGGCCGTGCCGGACAGGTTGAGACCGAGTTCGTTCTGATTGTTGACCTGCGCCGCGAAACTGGTTGCGATCGCACCCAGTTGCGCCTCTGAAGGATCGAGCGTCTGCGTGCGGAACTGGATCAGACCGCCGAGCGTGCCACCTGCATTCTGCATGGTGGTATTCGACAGGTACTGGGTGGTCGCGGCAGTGGGCGTCGTACCGGCAGCGCCCAGGTAGGTAATCGAGTCCTCGGACGAATCCGACGGCGAGGGTGCAGTGCCCAGGTTGTAACTGGTCGACCCGGTGACCAGCGCCTGACCGCTCGGCAGGAATATGCTTTCACCGTTGGAATTCGACACCACCTGCACGCCGACGAGCTGCGACAGGTTGGACACCGCCTCATCGCGCTGGTCGAGCAGCTGGTTAGGCGGCTGGCCGCCCGCGCTGGCAGCGGTGATCTCCTGATTGAGCGAAGCGATCTGCGCGGTGTAGGTGTTGATCTGCGACACCGTGGAGGACAACTGGGTGTTGACGCTCTGGCCCAACGCGTCGTACTCCTGACCGGCCTGGTTGATCTCGCTTGCGAGCGTCTGTGCATCGCTGATGGCAGTGCCCCGCGTAGCGGAGCTCGCTGCGCCGTTTGCGACATTCTGCAAACCGGTGAAAAAGCTGGTGATCGCCGTCGAGATACCCGAGGTCGGGCTGCCGATCATGTTGTTCAGCTGCGCGAGCATCGTGTAGTTGGCGGTCAGCGAGCCGCTGCCCGACTGCGCGTTGTTCAGCTGGGTCGTCAGATACTGGCTGTACGCGCGCGTGACCGTCGAGGTGGCCACGCCCTGCGGAAGATAGCCGGAGCCGGTGTATTCACCGGAGCTTTCCGCATAGACGGGACTTTCGACGTCATAGCCGGGCGTCGTCGAATTGCTGATGTTCTCACTGGTTGTCGTCAACCCCCATTGGGCTGCGTTGAGTCCACTGAGACCGATATTGATTAGGTTGCTGGACATGCGTCATCCTGAAGGGCTGGCAACGCGCCCACCGAGTTGCCAAGACTCTCTGTATATCGGCGCACTGGCGACAAAATTGAGGGGGCAACCCGCATTAAAACGCGTACCGCGAGAAGCGCGGCGGCACGCGAGAAAAATCAGGTTCGCACCAGCGAGCGACGCTTCATTTCAAGCTGGGTAATCAACCGTTGCAACGTGTTCTCGGCGCTGCCCGGCAGCGCCACAAAGCGCATTCCGAGCTGGTAACGCTGGGTGCCGTTCGGCAGGTCTACGGCGCGAAACGACACGAGTTGCAGATCCACCGAGAGCTTGCCCGGCGCACCGAGGCTCAGCTCGCAATCTTCCAGCACACAGCCCATGGGCAGATCCACCACGCGCGTGTCTGTGCTGCGCATGCCGACCCCGCCAAGCGACAGGTCATGCACTTCGAAACGGAAGCGCTCACCGTCGGGCAGCCGGCCCGTACACGTGTAGGGGTCGAGCACCGGCGCGTCGACGCGGAAATACTCGCGACGCTGCACGTAAAACAGCACTTCGGGGAAGTCGGCTTCAAACGCCGGCCGTCCCTCGAAACTGCTCTCGCGCGGCGTTCCTGTGACGAATTCGACGCGCACGCCATCGGGTTGAGCGTGGAAGAGGCAGCGGGGCGCAGCGATCAGGCCGCGGTTCTGGTCGGCGAGCGCGCCCCAGTCGAAGGTAAACGTCCGGCTGGGCACGTTCACGTCGAGAATCCGCGTGACGAGCTGGCCGCCCTTGTATTGCGCGGTCAGAAAATCGCCGCGGTTGACCAGATTGCGTAACTGGACACCGATCTCGAGCGGATTGCGGCGACCGAAATCGTTGCCGGTCTCTGAAGAGCCGTCCGTCTGGCCATTCGTCTCAGTGGTATCCATGGGCTTGCCGATATGCGGGTTCGTACGTGCCCGTGCCCGAGGTCCAGTGCCGGGGCCCGTGACACGTGCGTTGACCGGGAGAAACATGACCCCGGTATTAAGGTCTGACTGAATAGCGGCAGTCTGGACCCAAAGTTTAGGGTAACCGAGGGAAATATTTGGCGCAAACGTTAAACCGGTCACGTCCCACCCCCTTTAGCCACCCGCATCGCCCCGCATGCAGTTCGCATCAATCCGCAAGATCCACCGTGCGGTTCGGCCGGCGGCACTCGCGTACCGGCCGGCCCCACCGTCTTGTTTTGCGACATGGCCCCGTCGCCCTGCATTTCATCCTGCTTGTTACTTTCCAAAGCCGCCTGAACCGCTCAGGCCGCTCAGCTCATCCGGCTCATGATCGACATCAGTTTCTTCGCGTAATGCGGATCGGTCGCGTACCCCGCGCGCTGCATGCCGACGGCAAAACCCGCTGCGTCATGCGAGCCGTTCAGCACCTGCGCATAGCGCGGATTGCCCTTGAGCATTTGCGCATAGTCGGCCATCGCTTCGTCATACGAGTCGTAAGAGCGGAATTTTTCGACGACGCGCTCCGGCCGGCCGTTGCGGTATTCGGTCGTGACGGTGGACACGGTCTTGCCGGTCCAGTCCTTGGTCGCCTTGATGCCGAATACGTTGTGGCTGGTCTCGCCGTTCGCCTTCAGGATCTCGCGCTTGCCCCAGCCCGATTCAAGCGCCGCCTGGCCGATGATGAAACGCGCCGGCACGCCCGTGGTTTCGCTCGCGGCCTGCGCGGAGGCAGCAAGCTTGTCGACGAACGCGTCGACGTTGGTCGTGCCGTCACCGCGCAGCGGCGGCGTCAACGCGCTGTTGCGCGAATAACCGACGCCGCTCGCCAGCGACCCGTTTGCCTGCGCATTGCCGTACGCCTTGGCTAGCGCGTTCAGCGCGGCGCTATTGCCTTCGCCGGCTTCGCCCGTCTGCATGCCCGAGTTGTTCATCAACTGCTTGAGCATCGCGTCGGCCACGCCGATGCCCTTGTTCGACATCTGTTGCGCCATCTGCTCGTCCATCATCGAGGTGAACTGGGCGCCGTCGCGCGAGTCGAGCGGACCGTCCTGCGGCGTCGCATCGCGCATGCTTTTGAGCATCATCGTGATGAAGGTCGCGTCGAACTGCTTGGCGGCCATCTGGACACCCTGCTGCGGCGATGCGGCGGCCTTGGCGCGCAGGCCGTCGAACCCCTGGACGTCGAGCGCAAAGCGCTGCGTCAGATCGGGCGTTCCTGAGGTGGAATCCATCGTCATGGCGGCTCCTTAGATGATTTCAAGTTCGGCGCGCAAGGCCCCTGCTGCCTTCATCGCCTGCAGGATCGACATCAGATCGGCGGGTGTCGCACCCAGCGCGTTGAGCGCCTTTACGACATCGGCCAGATTGGCGCCGGCTTTGACGTATTTCAGCGCGCCGTCGTCCTGCTTCAACTGGATCTGGGACTGCTGGGCAACCACCGTGCGGCCATTCGAGAATGCGCCTGGCTGGCTGACCACGGGTTGTGTGTTGACCACCACCGAGAGATTGCCGTGTGCGACGGCGCAATTCTCGAGCGTCACCATCTGGTTCATCACGATCGAACCAGTGCGCGCATTCAGCACGACCTTCGCAGCGCCCGCCGCCGGCTTCACATCGAGGTCCTCGAGTTGCGCCATGAACGAGACCTGCTGGGCCGGATCGGCCGGAGCGCGCAACTGGATCGTGCGGCCATCGAGCGGTGTGGCGGTGCCCTGGCCAAACGCGTTGTTGACCGCCGACACGATGCGCTGGTTGGTGTCGTAATCCATGTCGTTCAGCTCGAGCTGCATGGTGCCGTCCTGCGTGATGCTGGTCTGCACCGCGCGCTCGACGATCCCGCCGGCGGCGATGCGTCCCGCTGCGAGCTGGTTCACCTGCACGCGGCTGCCGTTCGCGCTGGCGCCCGCGCCGCCCACCGCCAGGTTGCCCTGGGCAAGCGCATAGACGGAGCCGTCAGCGCCCTTCATCGGCGTGAGCAGCAGCGTGCCGCCGCGCAGGCTCTTGGCGTTACCGAGCGACGATACCGTCACGTCGATCGCCTCGCCCGGCCGGGCGAACGGCGGCAGCACCGCCGTCACCATCACCGCGGCGACGTTCTTCAACTGGATGCTGGTCAGTGCCGAGGTGCTGCTGTTCGACGAACCGGCCGACTGGTTGTTGATCGAGATGCCGAGGTTCGCGAGCATGTTCGCGAGCGTTTGCGTCGTGAAAGGAGTCTGGGTGGTCTGGTCGCCCGTACCGTCGAGACCTACGACGAGGCCGTAGCCGATCAGCGGGTTGTCGCGCACGCCCTGGATCGCGACCAGATCCTTCAGCCGTTCGGCGTGGGCCGCGGGTGTGACAGGCGGCAGTGCTCCGCACGCGAGCGCGAACACCAGACAGGCATGGCCAAAACGGCGGAGAGGTCCGAGTTTCATGATCACCACGGCGCCACGTTAAGGAAGAAGCGTTGTAGCCAACCCATGGTCTCTGCCTCGTCGATATAGCCCTTCGCCGAGTATTCGATCTTGGCGTCTGCCACCTGGGTCGAGTACACGGCATTCAGGCCGGAAATCGTATTCGGGTTGACCACGCCTGAGAAACGCACGAACTCGTTACCCTGGTTGATGAGCATCTGCTTTTCGCCGCTCACCTGGAGGTTGCCGTTGGGCAGCACATTGGTCACCGTGACGGTGATCACGCCGCTAAAAGTGTTCGAGGCGTTCGCGCCGCCGGTCCCCGAGAACGTATTGCCGCCCTGGGCACTGAGATTGGCCTTGCCGAACAGACCGGCGAGAAAACTGGCGCTCGTGGTCGAGAACTGGGTGGTCGAACTGCGGTTGGTGTTCGCGCCCGAGGACTTAGTTGCGTTGATGTTTTCCTGAATGACGATGGTCAGGATGTCGCCAATATTGCGCGGCCGCTGGTCTTCGAAAAGCGGCCGTCCGGCGTAGCCCGGATTGAAAATCGAACCCGGCGACTGCGTGTGCGGCGGCACCGGCGGCACCGCGGTCATCGGCTGCTGCACGATGGGCTGCTTCGGTATCTGCGCGCAGCCGGCCAGCGCCAGTGCAAGCACGCTGGCAGTAGCGACGAACGCGCTGCGCGCGTCGCTCTTGACCGGTTTGAGATTGGATTGCGACATCGTATTTGCCTACCGCCTCTGGTTCCGAACCCTTAAATCGACATCTGCGACAGGGTCTGCAACATCTGATCGGACGTGGTGACCGCCTTGCTGTTGATTTCGTACGCGCGCTGGGTCTGGATCATGTTGACCAGTTCCTGCACGACGTTCACGTTCGACGTTTCGACATAACCCTGTTCCAGCGAACCCGAACCGTTCGAACCCGGCGCGCTGATGTTCGGCGTACCCGAGGAACTGGTTTCCGAAAACAGGTTTTCGCCTTGCGCGTCGAGACCGGCCGGGTTGATGAAGGTGGCGAGCTGCATGGTGCCGATCTGCGTCGAGTTCGAGCTGTTGGGCTGCGTGATCGACACCGAACCGTCGCTGCCGATCGTGAGCGAGGTCGCGGTCACCGGCACCGTGATCGCCGGAATGACCGGATAGCCGCTCGAGGTCACCAGCTGGCCCTGCGCATTGGTCTGGAACGAGCCGTCGCGGGTATAGGCGGTCGTGCCGTCCGGCATCTGCACCTGGAAGAAACCGTTGCCGTTGATCGCCACGTCCTTCGAGTTGCCCGTTTGCTGCAGGTTGCCCTGCGTGTACAGACGTTCGGTCGCGACCTGCTGCACGCCGGTGCCGAGCTGGATGCCCGAGGGCACCTGGGTCTGCTGGGTCGAGTCGGCGCCCGGCTGACGCACGGTCTGATAAAGCAGATCTTCGAACACGGCGCGCGAGCCCTTGAAGCCATTGGTGCTGACGTTGGCAAGGTTGTTCGAGATCACGTCCATCTGGGACTGCTGCGCATTCATGCCGGTCGCAGCGATATAAAGTGAGCGGTTCACAGTGTTGGTTCTCCTGGGTGCACGTCTGGCGCGACGCCCGTTAGCTGAAGCTGAGCAACTGGTTGGCGGACTGATCGTTCTGATCGGCGTTTTGGATCATCTTCGTCTGCATGTCGAACTGCCGCGCATTGGTGATCATCGAAACCATTGCGTTGACCGGGCTCACGTTGCTGCCCTCGAGCGATTCGGGTGCCAGCGTGACAGTGGGATCGGCGTCGGCAGGGTTGCCGTCAGCAGTACGGAACATGCCGTCGTCGCCGCGCTTCAATGTGCCCGCTGCGGGCTTCACGAGCTTCAACTGGTCGATGACCGCGATCGCCGTGGCCGGGTCTCCCGGCGCAAGCGCCGAAACCGTGCCGTCCTTGCCGATCGTGATCTGCGAGCCAGGCGGCACCGAGATCGGACCGCCCGTGCCGACTACCGGCAGGTTGGTCGCATTCACCAGCTGGCCGTTCTGGTCGATATGCAGATTGCCGGCACGCGTATAGGCCTCGCCACCGTCGGCGGTCTGCACGCTCAACCAGCCGTCGCCCTGGATCGCGACGTCGAGCGGGTTGCCGGTCTGCTGGATCGGTCCGGGCGTTTCGTCCGCACCCGGTGTCGACGACAACACGAACGTGCGTGTCGTGCTGTCGTTGACTGAGCTGCCGTCGCCGAACGACATCGGTACCGCGCGAAACGTCTCGAGCTGGGCGCGAAACCCGGTGGTCGACGTGTTCGCGAGATTGTTCGCGACAATGGCCTGCTGCTCGAGCGCCTGGGTGGCGCCCGACATCGCGGTATAAATCAGACGGTCGGTCATTCGTTCGGCTCCTGTTGCCCTTACATGTTGATCAGGGTCTGGTCAACGGTCTGCTGCGTCTTGATCGTCTGCGCGTTCGCCTGATAGTCGCGTTGCGCCGTGATCAGGTTGACCAGTTCGTTGGTCAGGTCCACGTTCGAATCTTCCACCGCGCCGCCTTGCAGCGTGCCGTGGTTGGTGCTGCCCGGCGTCGAGATCTGCGCTGCGCCCGACGCGGCGGTCTGTGCGTACTCGTTGTTGCCGAGGTCGACGAGGCCGTTCGGATCGTTGAAGTTGGCGAGCACGACCTGGCCGAGCGAGGCCGTCTGACCGTTCGAATAGTTGCCGGTGAGAATGCCGGTCGTGCCGACCGTGAAGCTCGTCAGCTGGCCGGCGGCAAAGCCGTTCTGCTGCAGGTTGTTCACGCCGTCCGTGCTGCCGTACTGGGTCGTACCGGCAAGATCCAGCGTCAGCGCCTGCGGCGTGCCGGAACCGTCGGTGTTCGGAATCGTGAAGGCGATCGAGTCCGACGCGGTCGTAGACGCGACACTCGTGATGCCGGTCAGCGCGCCGGAGGTGTTGAAACTTGCCGTGCCGACCAGACTTGCCGTGCCGCCTGCGACGCCTGCGTAGACGTCCCATGCGCCGGAGCCGGTCTTGGCGAAGTACATGTTGACCGTCTGCGAGCCGCCCAGCGAGTCGTACACCTGGGTCGAAGTCGAGTAGTTGTAGGTCGACGAGTTGCTTGCGTCGAAAGTGGTTGGGGTCGGCGTAACCGCTACCGTGTCACCGGCTGCTGCCGTACCCGTCAGCGTGACCGTCTGGCCATTGCCCAGCGTAATGGCGGTGCCTGCCGTGTAGGTTCCGCTGCTGTCGTTAGCGGCGTTGTCGGCGTCGGTTACCGTGTACGCCGTCGGGCTCGTAAAGGTAATCGTGTAGTCGTCGTTATTCGATCCAGCCGAAGCGGTCGTAATCGTCGCACCGCTGCTCGCCAGCGTCCCGGTCGTGGTCACATTCACAGCCGGCGTGCCGAGCATCAGCGAATCCTGAGCGTCCAGGTTGAGCTGCGCCGTAATGGTGGTGGTCTGCGTCGGTGCGATGTTGGTAGTCGGCACGGTCAGCGGCACCGTTTGCGCGCTGTTGATGATGCCGCTGGAATTCGCGGCATAGCCCATCAGCTCGAGTCCTTGAGCGTTCACGATATTGCCCGTGTTGCTGAGCTGGAACACGCCGTTGCGCGAATACGTGAGCGAGCCGTTATTCGACATCTGGAAAAAGCCGTTGCCGTTGATGGCGACATCCAGTGCCTGGCCGGTCGTATTGATCGTGCCTTGCGAGAACTGCTGCTGCACTTCGGCGAGCTGCGTGCCGATACCGATCTGGTTGTTCACGGCCGTGGCAACCGAGTTCGCATACATATCGGCGAACACTGCCGTACCGCTCTTGAAGCCGATCGTATCCGAGTTGGCAATGTTGTTGCCGATCACGTCGAGATCGCTCGATGCAGCCCCGAGGCCGCTCAAACCCTGCTGATAACCCATGACGTATTCTCCGTTCCGGGAAATGTCTAAATCTGGTTGAACTGATTGCTTAGAGGACTGCCGCGACCGAAGTCAGGGCGACCGTATTGCCATTCGACAGCACGAGACTCGGTGCGCCGCCGGTACCCTGTACGACGCTTTCCACGGTACCCGGGGTCAGGGTCGTGCCAACGCCTGCAGCACCGTTGATCGTGCCGGTGGCGGTGATCGTGTAGGTGCCCGTCGGCAGTGCGGCACCCGTCGAATCGACCGGGGTCCACGTGACCGGCACGGTGCCGGCCGGTTGCGCGCCCAGATCGAGCGTGTTGACGATCTGGCCTGCCGAGTTCACGACGTTGACCTTCATGTCCGACGCCGCCGAGGCCAGCTGCACGCCGAATTCGGTCGCCTTGCCGGAGGTCACCGAAATGGAATTGCCTGGGGCCAGCACGCTGGAACCGATCAGCAGTGCAGCCTGCGAGGTCTGGCCTGCGTTGAGCTGCGTCGCCAGCGAGCTGAGCGACGTGTTCAACTGGCTGATGCCCGTCACGGTGTCGATCTGCGCGAGCTGCGAGGTCATCTGCGAGCTGTCCATCGGATTGGTCGGATCCTGGTTCTGCATCTGCGTAATCAGCAGCTGCAGGAAGGTGCTTTGCAGATTCGCACCCGAGGTCGCCGAGCTGCTCGAGCTGCTGCTCGACGCACTGCTCGCCGAGCCCGTGCCGTTCATGGTATCGAGCAGCGTCTGCGAGACCTGGGTCCCGCTGCCGCCGATGGTGGTTGAAGTAGTCAAGGAGGCGCTCCTCAGGTTCCGATCGTGAGTGTTTTCAGCATCAACTGCTTCGCTGTGTTCAAGGTTTCGACGTTCGCCTGGTAAGCGCGCGACGCCGAGATCATGTTGACCATTTCTTCCACCGGATCGACGTTCGGCATCGTGACGTAGCCGTTCGCGTCGGCCGCGGGGTTGCCCGGGTCGTAGGTCTGCTTCATCGGCGTCGGATCGTCGACCACGCCGGTCACCTGCACACCGCCCACCTGCTGGCCGGATGCGGTGCGCGCGCCGCCGATCGGGTTGACCGCGAACACGACCTGCTTGGCCTTGTACGGCTGGCCGTCAGGACCCGTCGTGCTGTCGGCGTTCGCCAGGTTCGACGCCGTCACGTTGAGCCGCTGCGATTCGGCCGACATGGCCGAACCGGCGACATTGAAAATATTCATCAGGGATGGCATAGCTTCTCCGACCTCTCCTGCCGGCAGGTTCCGGCTTGATTGTTTCCCGTGGGCGTGGTTTTTAGCGGTTACATCCAGCATGTGCGCCGGTCGTCGCACCGGACTCCATCAGGAGCCCGACGTGATCACCGACAGCATCGATTTGATCTGATTCGAAACTTCCGTCATGGCCGACTCGAAGTGCAGCGAGTTATCGGCGAACTGCACGCGTTCCGCGTCGAGGTCCACCGTGTTGCCGTCGAGCGAGGGTTGAGTCGGAATGCGGTACTGCAACTGGCCGTAGTCGTCACTCGGACCGCCGGTCGCAATCAGGCTGGCCTTGCCGGCCATGTGGCCCGGTTCGGTCGAGGCCATCGTCATGCCGCTCGTCACGCCGGCAGGTTGCGCCATCGCCAGCGTCGAGTTGTTCGATGCGCCGGTGCCGGTGCTGCTGCCGTCCGTCTTTCTCAGAGCGCCCGCGAGCGTCGACGAGAAATCGACGTCACGCGCCTTGTAGTTCGGCGTGTCGGCATTCGCAATGTTCGACGACAGCAGTTCCTGCCGGTAGGAGCGGACATCGAGCGCCTGACGGCCAAAGGCGAATTCGGCATCGAGTTTATCTAGCATGAAAAATCTCCGGATAACGTTCCCGCGTCTGGCGCTCGATCAGGGAGCACAACATCTGCGGCGACCCAAAAGGGCTTTTTGCATGAGATGCATCTTAGGCGGGGCAGGCAAGCGGCAATCTTCTGAATAACCGGGGAAGGTCGCCTCTATTCAACGTTTGCGCCAGGAGCCGCGTCACTAGAATGCAACTCGTACCCTTGCCTCACGCTGGAGATGCACGATGGCCCGATCCACTCCCGATGTGCTGCCGCCGCGGCGCCGCATCGTTGCACGACACACTGCCGCCTGGCTGGTGTGTGCCGTGGCGGGTGCGTGGTGTGCGTCTGCGGCATTGGCCCAGGAGGCCGGCGGCCCGATCGTGATTCCCGGTCCGGGCGAACAGAACCCCGCCGATCTCGCGCGCATGACCGCGCTGGCGACTTCCAGCAATGCCAGCCCGCGGACGATCAACCCGCAGCTCGCGGCGACGCTCGCACCGCCTGCACAGTCTTCGACGCCGCAATCGACCGACCGCTTTACCAGGCTGTCGAACGCGAGCGGTGCCATTGTGATTCCGGGTACCGATGAGGCATCCGCGCCCGGCGCGCCAGATGTTCCGGCGAACACGACGGTCATCCAGCAAGCCAGCCCGGCGAATACGGCCAGCCTTACCCGCGTCAATATGAATCCCGCGCTCGCCGCGAGCCAGGTCGTGCCGGTGGTCGTCACGTCGATGCCGGCGCGTGCGACGTACGGCGCCGCACTGCGGCCCGTGAATGCCGCCCCGGCTGCCGCACCTGTCGGCGTACCGGCCGTGGCACCCGCCGTGACCGCTGCGAGCAGCGTCGAAATCGACAGCCTCGCTTCGCGCGGCGAGCCGCCCGAACTGGGCGCAAGCGCGGCAGGCCGCAATCCGGCGCCTCACGTTGCTGCCGCGCCGGCTCAAACGACACTCCCCGTAAAGAATCAGGCGCAGGCGCTGGCGGAAGCCGCGCAGCGCGCGCAGGCAATTCAGGCGCTGCAACAGGCTCAGGCGGCTCAGGCCGTTCAGGCGCTGCAGCGAGCGCAGACTCCGCAACCGGCGCCCAAGCCGGTGGTGGCCGCCTCCAGGGTTCAACCGGTCCAGACTGCTGCCGCAATTCAGGCATCGCAGCCGGCTCAGGCCAGCCAGCCCGTGCCCGAAGGTCAGGAAGACGGCCAGCTGATCCACACCGCCGCGCTGGACTTTCTCAAACAGCAGGCCAATGGCCTGCCGGGCCAGGTCGAACTGAGCGTTGCCCAGGCTTTCCCGCGCGGGCTTGCCGCCTGCGACACGCTGCAGGCGTTCATGCCGCCCGGCGCGCGCCTGTGGGGCCGCACGACGGTGGCGGTGCGCTGCACGAGTGGCCACCCATGGACGGTCTGGCTGCAGGCGAAAGTCTCGATCCATGCGACTTACTACGTCGCCGCGCGGGCAATGATGCCTGGCGAGGTGATTTCCGACGCCGATCTGGTTCCTCGCGACGGCGACCTGACCCTGCTGCCGGCGTCGATCGTCACCGTGCCGTCACAGGCAGTCGGTTCGGTCACGTTGATGCGCGTGAGTATGGGCTTTCCGCTGCGTCAGGACATGCTGAAGAGCGCCGCCCAGGTGACGGCCGGACAGAGTGTGCGGGTGGTGGCGCAGGGCGACGGCTTCTCGATTTCGTCGGAAGGCAGCGCGCTCAGCAATGCGACGCCAGGGCAACCGGTCAGGGTGAAAACCTCAACCGGGCAGATCCTGATGGGAATCGTGAAGGACAGTTCGACGGTCCAGATCCAGATGTAGATACCCGGGATCTGAACCTGAAAATGGCGCCCGTGACAGTGGCGTTCAAAGGGTTTTGGGGGAAGAAGGCGGCCGGTGGGGCCGTTACAAACGGATACATCGATTGAGCTAAAGTTTGGTTTCTTGAATGCCGTTAAAGGAATCAAATAGTTCAGGAAGCCAATCGTGAAAATCGATTCCACCACCAATAGCATGCCGGACAGTCTGACGGGCAGCGCGGCAACGCGTACCCAGCAGGACAGCTCGGCCCCGGCGGCTTCGACCGCCCAAAGCGCGGCAGCCGCCGCGCAAGCCGCCACCGGCTCGGGTGGCGACGCGAATGTGAGCCTGTCGGGCCTGTCGTCCAGCCTGCGCAGCCTGGCGGCATCGGGTTCGGCAGACATCGACACCGCTCACGTCGAATCGATCAAGCAGGCCATCAAGAACGGCACGCTGACGATCGATCCGGGCAAGATTGCTGACGGCGTGCTCGACACGACGCGCAGTTTGTTGCAAACGAGAGCCCCGGCGACCGGCAATTGAGGTTGGACGCCGCGAGGCGTCACCTTGAAACCCGGCCCGCACGCTTTGTGCGGGCGCCGTGAGAGCGACTTGTGATGAAAGACGCGCTGCTTGCCACTGTGATCGATGAGTACTCGACCATCGAAGAATTCGCTTCTGTTCTGGCTATCGAGCAGAAAGCGCTAACCCAGGTGGAACCGGCCGAGATGTTGCGGCCGGTTGTCGAAAAGAAAACCGAACTGGTCGGCAAGCTGGCCTCGCTCGAGAAGATCCGCGACGCGCAGCTCGCCGAAATGGGTCTGCCGGCCGGATGGAACGGCATCGAGCTAGCCGCCGGGCGCGACCCGAAGCTCGCCGAGCAGTGGTCGTTGCTGCAGCAATCGGTAGAGCGCGCACGCCGCTCCAACAAGACCAACGGTGTGCTGATCCGCACCCGCATGGAATACAACCAGCGCGCCCTCGAGGTGCTGCAGGTGCGTCCGAAAAAGCCCTCGCTGTATGGGCCGGATGGACGAGTGCCAGGGTTCGGCGGCCTGTAATTCCGGACGCTCCCCCGCTCATCGAACTCCAATCCAGTCTGTCCTGAATGCTCGCTGAGTCGGTCTGACCGTTTTCAGACCAACTCAGCGCAGCCTGCCGTTTGGCGCCTGTCCGCCACCTGCGCTTGCCGCACTTTTCCTGCTTTCCTCTCAGCACAAAAAAAGCGCCGTCCCTTTACATCGGGACGGCGCTCATTGCGCTTGAATCATGAGCGGCGGGTAACGGCGGTGAACCGCCGGCCGCCGTGGTGTTACTCCGCTTCAGCCTTGGCCCAGGCCATCTCGCGCAGACGCGTGCGCAGCCGTGCAACCGCCTGGCTATGCAGCTGGCAAACCCGCGATTCGCTAACTTCCATCACCGCACCGATCTCGCGCAGATTCATGCCGCGTTCGTAGTAGAGCGACATCAACAGCTTTTCGCGTTCCGGCAGACGCTCGATCGCTTCGACCAGCGCCGAGCGCAGGCTTTCGTCGAGCAGTGCCGAGAGCGGGTCCGAATGATCGACGCAGTAGCGGTCGAGGAACGGCTCATCGTCGGCGGAGCGATCGAAGTCTTCGTAGTAGATCAGCTGGCTGCCATGCAGGTCCTGCAGCATCGCCTGATACTCGTCGAGCGGCATCTTGAGGTGACCGGCAATTTCCGTCTCGCTCGCCGAACGGCCGAGTGTCTGTTCGACCTGATGCACGGCCGTCTCCACCTCGCGCGAGGTGCGGCGCAGGCTGCGCGGCAGCCAGTCGTTGCTGCGCAACTCGTCGAGCATCGCGCCGCGGATCCGCTGGCTCGCATACGTTTCGAACTGCGCGCCCTGGTCTTCCTTGTAGCGACTCGCAGCATCCAGCAGGCCGATCATGCCGGCCTGAATCAGATCGTCGAGATCGACACTCGCCGGCATCTTCGCTACCAGCTGCAAGCCGAGCCGCCGCACCAGCGGTGCGTATTTGGTCAGAACCTCGGCTTGGGAAATCTTTCCCTGAGCGTTGTACATCGTGCTCCCCTTGTCCGCGCCCCGCCCTTCAGGCGTGCTGCACAGACGGTTGGTCGGCGTGTTGCGCCGCTGTTACTGCCGCCGGCGCCACCCATTGGTGACGTGACGACATCGCTGGCCGCATTGGCCAGTACTGCAATTCGGCGGCGAGGTGCCGATAGTCCCGCGCAGCAGGGGTCGACGGAAACGCGTCGACCACGCAGCGCGACAGTTCGAGCGCCCGGGCCATGCGCGGGTCGGCGGCGATACAGCCCGCGCCTTCCAGCGACACAGTCAGATAACGCCCCGCCACCCCCGCGAGGTTTTCAAAAGCGGTGTGCGCGTCGGTGACGCTATGCACATGGTTCACCAGCACCCGGAACTGCCCGATGCCGTGCGCGTAATGCAGCCGCTTCATGCAGGCATACGCATCGGTAATCGCCTGCGCAGCGACGCGCGTGACGATCAACAGGTCGTGCGCCTGCATCGCCAGCGCAGAGAGCTGGCCGAGCCGGTCGAGTTGCGCATCGATCAACACGATGTCCGCGGGACCGTCCAGCACCACACTCAGTTGCGCCGCCGTGTAGCCTTCGCGATTGCTGCGCGAGGCGCTCAGCACTGAAAAGCCCAGTGCATGACGCGCTACGGCGGCGTCGAGCGATATCTCGCCGCGTACCACGGCGGCGAAGTTGGCCGCCCCCTGTACGCCGCCGAGCATGGCGCCCACCGAGTAATCGCCAAGGCACTCGTCGATCACGAGTACATCCTTGCCCTGCTCCACGAGTGCCGCCGCCAGATTGACGACGGTCGTGGTACATCCGACGCTGGTCGAACCGCCCGTTACCGCCAGCACTCTTGAACCGCTGCGGGCCAGCAGGCGCCGCAGTCCTTCTGCCTGATCCGAGACGACCTTATCCAAAGCGGACCTCGTGCAGTTCGGCCGTCGAGCGTGCTGAGAGCGCCGAAAGCAAGGCCGGAATATCGTCGTCCTGCGGCACGAACGGCGAACTGTCGCGCGGAATGCAGAAAGCGCTTTTGATCAGGAATTTCTTGGTTGCGACGTACAGGTTCTCGGGCACCTTCTGCCCGGTCGAGACGTAATGCACCGGCAGCTTGTAGCGGATCACCGTGTCGAGTACGCCGCCCAGGTTGGTCGCTTCATCGAGCTTGGTGAGGATGCAGCCGGCGAGCGGCTGTTGATCCGGCCCGCGCTGATAGGCCTGCACGACTTCGTTGAGCGTGTCGCCATGGCACGTTGCGTTCAGCAGCAGCAGGCGCTGCACCGGTTGTCCGGCGCGGCACAGCATGGCGATCTGGTCGGAGACGAGGCGGTCGCGCTGGCTCATGCCGATCGTGTCGATCAGCACGATGTGCTTGTTGCGCAGCTCGGCGAGCGCCAGTTGCAGATCGGCGCCGTCCTTCACCGCGTGAACCGAAACGCCGAGGATCTTGCCGAAAATGCGCAGTTGCTCGTGACCGCCGATCCGGTAGCTGTCGGTCGTCAGGAGTGCCACCTTGCTGGCGCCGAAGCGCATCACGCAACGCGCGGCAAGCTTGGCCGTGGTCGTGGTCTTGCCGACACCCGTCGGGCCCATCAGGGCGAACACGCCGCCGCGCTCCATCAGCGCGTCTTCGTTTTCCATGATCGGCAGGTTCGACTCGAGCACGTTGCGCACCCAGTCCATCCCGCCTTCCATGTTGTCGATCTCGGGCGGCAGGTTGTCGACCATCATCTGCACCAGTTGCGCGGAGAAACCGGCGGCGAACAGGTGCTTGGTGAGCGAGGCGCGCGTCGGGCTGCGACGCTGGCGGTCGGCCCACAGGAGACCGGCGAAGTGTTCCTCCATCATGCCGCGCATCGAGGAGAGCTCGCTCATCACCGTTTCGTTGACGACCTGCTCCATGCGAGCCTTGATCGCTTCGGTGACGCTGGCGGTGGTGCCGGCTGCGGCACGTGCGTCGTCCGCCGGAGTGGCCGGGCTCGGCTTCCTGCTAGCGCGGCGCGCGGCGAGTTGTGCAGCTTCGCGGGCCCAGTCGGGCGTGTCGGCGAGGTTCGACGGCTGACGCGTGCCGACCTGGATGTCGACCGGTGCGCCGAGGCCCTTGGCCATCGCGGCGGCCGGTGTCATCGACGAAGGCCGTGCGCTGTAGGCGCCTTGCTGCTTGCCGGCGATATTGCGGGCGTGGTCGATCAGCCAGGGATTCGTTTCCGCTATCGTGCGCGGCGTGGCCGGCGAGAACGGCATAAACTGCGGCGCCGGGACGCCGGCGGCTTTCAGCACGTCGGCGCGGATGTCGTCGCCCGAGCGCGGCATCTGCGGCATCTGCGCCTGCGGTGCGGCTTGCATCGAAGGCGCGCTTTGCGCCGCGTGAGCGGCTTGAGCCTGCGGCGCGAGCGGTGCGGCCTGAGCCGACGAAGCGTACGGCGAGGCCGTGGCCGGCTCTTCCGTTACGGCTGCCTGTGCGGGTGCAGCGGCTTGTGCCGGCGCGTTGCTGGCCGACATGCTCTCCGTGCCGGCTTCCGGGCTTGCGCCGAACACCGACGAAAACACGTCCGGCATGCCGCTCGCGTACGGATTGGACTGCATCATCGGCGTGCTGCGCGGTGCCGGTGCTGCCGGGCTCATCGCAGGGGCCGCGCTGTTTGCGCTGCTGCCGTTATTCGCGCCGTTACGCGCCTTCGGAGCGATTGCCGCGAGCTCGCTATCGGCGAGCGCCACGATCTCGACGGTGCCGTCTTCGATCGTGCGGTTCGACAGCACGACCGCGTCGGGGCCCAACGCCTCACGAACGAGGCGTAGCGCGTCACGACTGGTAGCACCGACAAATTTACGAATGTTCAAGCTGGACCCCCGATGAGGTTGACGGACCGGCGACATACCGCTTTCCATTGAGATCGATTATTGCGAAAGATGTCGAGAGACCATCGCTTGATAAAGACAGGGAAAAGCAGGCAATTCGCGTGATGGGTAGTACGCCGGGGCCGCGCTGCAAGGGTCCCCAAATGAAAACCGGCGCCTGAAGCGCCGGTCTGAAGCGTGAGCGGGTTAGCCTTTCCCGCCTATCAGATTCACCACCTTGACGTTGCGGGTGTCGGGCACCTCCGCATACGACAGCACCTTCAGCTGCGGCAGGTTGCGGCGCAGGAAGCGCGCCAGCATCGGCCGCAACGCGTGCTGCACCAGCAGCACCGGCGCGAGCCCGAGGTTCTGCTGGCGCGTCATGGCCTGTTGCGTCTCGGTCATCAGCGTGTGCGCGAGACCCGGTTCGAGACCAGGGTTTGCCCCAGTCGAAAGCGCCTGCGAGAGCACGCGTTCGAGGTTCGAATCGAGGCCCATCACCTGCATGTCGCCGGTGCCGGGGAACCACTGTTGCGTGATCGCGCGGCCCAGCGCCAGACGCACGGCTGCCGTCAGCTCGTGCGCGTCGGTAACCTTCGGCGTGTGCTCGGACAGCGCTTCTAGGATCGTGCGCAGGTCGCGGATTGGCACACCTTCTTCCAGCAGGTTCTGCAGCACCTTCTGCAGCGTGGTGAGCGAAAGCGCCTTCGGAATCAGATCGTCGACCAGCGACGGCGTGTCCTTCTGCATGCGCTCGATCAGCGCCTGGATTTCGCGGCGGCCGAGCAGCTCGGAGGCGTGCGTGACCACCAGGTGATTCAGGTGCGTCGCGACCACGGTGCTCGAATCCACCACGGTATAGCCGTACACCTGGGCCTGCTCGCGCAGATTGGTGTCGATCCAGATGGCCGGCAGGCCGAACGCAGGATCCTGAGTCGGCGTGCCCGGCAGCGCCGCGCTCACCTGCCCCGGATTGATGGCCAGCCACTGGCCCGGATAGGCCTCGCCGACGCCGACCTCGACGCCCTTCAGCGCAATCCGGTAACCATTGGGGCGCAGTTCCAGGTTGTCGCGGATGTGGATCACCGGCGGCAGGAAGCCGATTTCCTGCGCGAACTTCTTGCGGATGCTCTTGATCCGCTTGAGCAGTTCGCCGTCCGAATTCTTGTCGACGAGCGGAATCAACCGGTAGCCGACTTCGAGACCGAGCGTGTCGATCATCGTCACGTCGTCCCAGCTTGCTTCGGTGTTTTCGGTCGGAGTCAGCGCAGCCGGCGCCACTGTGGCGAGGGCCGCGGTGCTCTTCGCTTCCGTCGCACGCTTCTTCATCATCCGGCCAAGCTGGATCAAACCACCGCCCAGCAGCAGGAAGGCGAAGTGCGGCATGCCCGGGATCAAGCCCATCAGCACCAGAATGCAGCCCGTGATGATCAGCACGCGCGGGTTCGTAAACAGCTGCCCCGTCAGCTGCGTGCCGATGTCTTCGTTGGTGGCCACGCGCGACACGATCACGCCGGCGGCGGTCGAGATCACCAGCGACGGGATCTGCGCGACGAGGCCGTCACCGATGGTCAGCAGCGTGTAGTTCTTGGCGGCGGCGGCGAAGTCCATGTTGTGCTGGACCACGCCGACGATCAGCCCGCCGATGATGTTGATCACCATGATCAGCAGGCCGGCGATCGCATCGCCTCGCACGAACTTGCTGGCGCCGTCCATCGAGCCGTAGAACTCGGCTTCCTGCGCGACTTCGAGGCGGCGGCGGCGCGCCGCGTCTTCGTTGATGATGCCGGCGTTCAGGTCGGCGTCGATCGCCATCTGCTTGCCGGGCATCGCGTCGAGTGTGAAGCGCGCGGACACTTCGGCGATCCGGCCCGCACCCTTGGTGATCACCATGAAGTTGATCACCATCAGGATGATGAACACCACGATCCCGACCGCGAAGTTGCCGCCGACCAGGAACTGGCCAAACGACTCGATCACCTGTCCAGCGGCAGCCGGGCCGGTGTGGCCTTCGAGCAGCACGACCCGGGTGGAGGCCACGTTCAGCGAGAGGCGCAGCAGCGTCGAGAACAGCAGCACGCTCGGGAATGCGGCAAAGTCGAGCGGCTTCATCGTGTACATGCTCACCAGCAACACCATCACGGACAGCGCGATGTTGAAGGTGAACAGCAGATCCAGCAGGAACGGCGGCAACGGCAGGATCATCATGCCGAGGATCATGCAGATCAGCACCGGCCCTGCGAGTGCCCGCAGGTTGGTGTTGCTCAGCGAGTCCGGCCGTCGGGACAGGAAACCGGCGCGTGCGTTCATGCGGAGGCTCCAGATGCCTTGTCGTCTTCGTTAAGCGCTTCGGCGGCTTCCTGATCCGCCTCTTCGTCGGATACCGGACCCTGGTCCAGATCGGCGGGAACTTCGAGTTCGGTCGGGGCAACCGGCACCACGCCGCCTTCGGTCTTGAAGCGGCGCAATTGATAGACCCATGCGAGCACTTCCGCGACCGCGCCATACAACTGGCCCGGAATTTCGCGGTCGAGATCGACGTTGTGATACAGCGCCCGCGCCAGTGGCGGGGCTTCGAGCAGCGGCACGTTGTTCTCCACAGCAAGCTGGCGAATCCGCGCGGCGACGAGGTTCACCCCTTTGGCGACGACGCGCGGCGCGCGCATCTCGCCGTCGCTGTACTGCAGCGCGACCGCGAAGTGCGTCGGGTTGGTTACCACCACGTCAGCCGTCGGTATCTTGGACATCATCCGGCGCCGCGCGGCTGCGCGCTGCTGCGCCCGGATGCGGGCCTTGAGTTGCGGATCGCCTTCGTTTTCGCGGTGTTCGCGCTTCACTTCTTCCTTCGTCATCCGGAGTTTCTTGTGGTAATTCCAGATCTGATACGGGACATCGAGCGCTGCCACGAGGAACATGCCGGCGACCGTCATGCCGCAGCACACGGCGATCAGGTGAGCCGCATTGGCGAGCGCCACGGTGAGCGGCTGGGTCGCGAGCGCGAGGATCTCCTCGCGGCGGTTCCAGACCGAGACGCCTCCGACCCCGCCCACGACGATGGTCTTGGCGAGCGACATGCCGAGCTGGATCGGCCCGTTGATCGAAAAGATCCGGCCAAGGCCGGCCATCGGATCGAGCCGGCTGAATTTGGGTTGGAGCGCTCCTGAGGAGACGTGCCAGCCGCCCAGCGCGAGCGGCGAGAGCAGCGCGGCGCCGCCGGTCAGGGCGAGGATCGGCACCAGCGCACGGAGCGCCTGCATGCCGTCGACACTTGCGCCGATCAGCATGCGCCGGGTTTCGAAGACGCTGTCGTGGTTGAACATGAGCGCGCCGCGCAGCATCGATCCGAGATGATCGCCGATGCTCCCCGACAACGCCCAGACGCCATAGAAACCGGCCGACAGCAAGGCAAACGAGACCAGTTCCCGCGAACGAACGATCTGCCCTTCCTCCCGTGCCTTCTCCAGGCGCCGGGGGGTGGCGTCTTCTGTTTTTTCGAGGTCGCTTTCCCCTGCCACGCAGCTCTCCAGACGGTCGAGGCACCATGCCCAATTCCAGTGAGAGCGATTATTCCTGCAGAACTCAAGCCATGATCGGCGGATAAGGACGGGGAAACGGGGGTATTTCGGGAGATGGAGCGGCGCGGGGGGCCGCTACGGGCGGGAGGGGGAGGGGCCGGGCGAGGAGCCGGGGGGCGCTGCCGCCGAGGGCCGCCCGTTCCGGGGCCGGGAGGCGTGGAACGGGCGGAACGGGGCGCCGTGGACCCTGGATCAGTAGCCGACGTAAGGTGCCTGGCCGCCGCTCGCGGTCTGGTCGATGCCGAAGTACATATAACGGCCGTAGAAGAACGGCAGGCCGATGTCGAAGCTACCCGAGGTGCCGATCTGGCCAGCGAGATCGTTGAAGGCGTAGTTGTTGCCGTTGCTGAACAACGTCGACGCGCTCAGGATCCCGACGTTAGCCGCAGCGGAGACGCCGTTCAGGCCAACCACGGTGACCGTGCGCGTCTGCGCCGTCGAAGGGCAATAGAAGCCGCTGAAATTGCTGCCGCACAACGCCAGGGTGCTGTCGGTGAAGAAGTAAGCGTTCGAGCCGGAATCGAAGAAGGCCGACAGCGTGCTGCCGTTGAACGTGCTGTTGTTAAGGTCACCGAAGGCATCGGTCGTGAAGGTCTTCGCCGCCGCGAGCGCGTTGTTCGACTGCGTGCCGATGCCGAACACCAGCGTACCGGTGGCTGATCCAGCTCCGTTGTTCGAAACGGGCGCCATCTCGACAATCACGCCGTTGTTGTCGGTGGGGAATTTCGTGACCGGGTTCGTCACCTGGTTGGCATTCGGCACCTGAGCGGTCGTGCAGCTCGAGCTTGAGGTCGTACACGCGTAATAGTTGCTGAACTGGGCAAAGGTCGTCGAACTCGCGCAGGTCGCGCCGCAATCGTAAGGTGCGTTGCCAATGCCAAGAATGCCATTGGCGCCAAGCGCGCTGGGAGTGTTCTCTTCGGAGCCGTTGGCACAGCCTGTCGGCACACTGTTGTTCAGGTCACCCAGCACCTGGACCGGAATGCCGGCGGTCGTGGTCTCGCCGCCAATTGTTACGGTTGCCGTGCGTACCGAGCCCCACGAAAAGCCATCCGCGAAATTCGTGCATTCAGCCAGCGTGCCGGACGCACCGCTGGGGATAGCAGCGTCAGGCAGCGCAACGCTCAACACGCCGCTGGCGATCCGCAGCCCATACGAACCGGTATCCACCTGCACATTTGGAATGGTCTGGCAGGTACTCGTCCCGGGCACGCAAACCGTGACGCTCACCGTCGGAATGTTGATGACGTTCGCCACGCCCGTGCTCACCGTGATCGCGGCGGTGTTGGCCGCAGTCGCCGCAACCGGCTGTGCGGTCGGGCTGGCCGGCAACGAGCCGTTATTCGCACTCGACGAACTGGAACTGTTGTTGCTGCCACCGCCTCCGCCACACGCGGCAACCAGCGACACCAACGCGACCGTCACCGCGACCTGCGCCCACCCTCTGAGCTTTGCTGCAAATTGCATGTCTCGTCTCCCGTCCGTCACTGTCAGTGGATGTCGGAACCGCTGACGCCGGCAGGCAGCGCCTGCGGCAGCCATGCATCACCCGAGAATGCGCCCATATGGCCACCGGAATGGACCACCAGGCCGCTCTGCTCGACCGCGACCGGACCGTGGCCGCCGCGCACCGCGCGCACGGCCTCGACACCGGCCAGGTATTGCGGGAAATAAGTACCGAGCAGATTGTTCAGATCAGGCATTTGCGGCCCGTTCCAGCCGAGGCCGAAGACGGTGCCGTCCGCGGCGAGATACTCGCGCACGACTGTGCCGCTGCCGTAGGTCGTCTGACGTACGGTGTATGAAGAACTGCTGCTGGCTGCGGAGGCGGCGCCGGATGCGGCGTGTAGAACGGCGACAGGGGAAACGGTCTGGGAACTGACGGACGCGCCGGCGGGCGGCGTCATCGGACTCCCGCCCAGCGCCGCATGAGCGGACTGAACGGCGGGCACCACGCAGGACAATCCGAGCGCTGTCATGACGACGGCGCGGCGTACACGACTCAGCATAGCCACACTCCTCCCGGTCAACTGCGATACGGCCCGTGCATCGCACGTGCGCTCGCATTTATCCAAGATCATACGGTACCGGGCCACTGCTCCGCAGGAAGGTTTCCTCCAGGGTGCCTGGCCGGGGTATCCGCTATGCGCGATGGCTAGCCGGCAAGAAACCTGCGCCCGGAGTGCGGGACGGTACACGGCGGCGCCGAACGCTGTGGAGCGGGGCGCGTGCCATGTTCGACCGCCGGGAGCCGGCGCGGTTCAGATGTGGAAAGCTGTTCGAAAGCCGTGTCAGAAGCCAAGGCTCGCCAGCAGATCGTCGACTTCGCCTTGATCCTGCATCACGTCGGCCTTGCCTTCCGGGTTGATCTGCGGCCCGTTCAGCAGGTTCTCCGGGCTGCCGGTCGACGAGGGTTCGGCCGCCAGCGCCGCTGCCGTTGCTGCGAACTGCTCGCGCCGTTCAAGCGCGATGTTCTCGATCAGCACGCCGAGCAGTTGCTGCTCGATCAGATACACGACCTCGGTGATCTTCTTGATGACCTGGCCGGTCAGATCCTGGAAGTCCTGCGCCAGCATGATCTCGAGCAGCTGCTGGTTGGTGGCCGTCGTCACCTCGGGCACGCCACGCAGAAAGGTCCGCGTGTCGTTCATCAACGCGCGCACTTCCTCGCGTTCGATCGGCGCCGCATACCATTGCTCCCAACGCGCGTCGAGCACCGCTGCGTCCTGCTGCAACTGCTCCTGCAACGGCTTGGCGACCTCGATCGAGCTCAGCACCTTTTCGGCTGCCTGCTCGGTCATGTTGGCAATGTACTTCAGACGGTCGCGCGCGTCGGGCACCGCTTCGGCGGCGCGCTCGACGTGCTTGTCGATGCCGAGCTCGCGCATCGAGTCGCGCAGTGTGCGCGTCAGTTGCCCGATGCGGGCAAGGATGCGATCGCTTGCAAGGTCGCCGCCGTCTTGCGCTTCGACGGCTGCCGCGTTGGTCGGCTGGTTCACGTCAGCTCCCGGCTTTCGCCATCTTCTCGAGAATCTTGTTGAGCTTCTCGTCGAGGGTTACCGCTGTGAACGGCTTGACCACATAACCGCTCGCGCCGGCCTGCGCCGCCGCGATGATGTTTTCCTTCTTCGACTCGGCCGTCACCATCAGCACCGGCAAATGCGTGAGGCTGGCATCCGCGCGGATCTCCTTGAGCATGGCCAGACCGTCGAGGTTCGGCATGTTCCAGTCGGAGATCACGAAGTCGTACTTGCCGCTACGCAGACGCGCGAGACCCGCCTGGCCATCTTCCGCCTCGTCGACGTTCGAATAGCCCAGCTCCTTCAACAGATTGCGGACGATCCGGCGCATCGTCGGAAAGTCATCTACGACCAGAATCTTCATTCCCTTATCCATTTCAATTCCCTTTCCCTAAACCCAGATGGTGCAGCGAGTGTGTCGACTGGAGTCCGCGTTTCAGCGCTGACTCAGGTCCCATGCAAGACGCCTGCGTTCTGACCCGGCGCGCATCATACCCGCTGGACGCGTTCACCCATTGACGAAAGACGCGCCATGACGCGCCGGCTCATCTCGGGCAGCGAGGTGATTTCGTCGGCAGCGCCGAGTGCGATCGCCTCGCGCGGCATGCCGAACACAATGCAACTCGCTTCGTCCTGCGCAAGCGTATACGCGCCTGCTTTTTTCATCTCCAGCAGTCCAGCCGCACCGTCGCGGCCCATTCCCGTGAGAATCACGCCCACCGCATTCTTGCCGGCGTGCTGCGCAGCGGAGCGGAACAACACGTCGACAGACGGACGGTGCCGATTTACCGGCGGGTCGTCGGAGAGGTGTGCAATATAGTTCGCGCCGCTACGTGCTAGCAACAGGTGAGCGTGACCGGGGGCAATATACGCGTGTCCCGGCAGCACACGTTCGCCGTGCTCTGCCTCTTTAACGGTAATTCTGCACAAGCCATTAAGGCGTTGAGCAAAAGATTTTGTAAACCCTGGCGGCATATGCTGTGCGATCAGCACCGCGGGGGCGTCTGGCGGCAGCGGCACGAGCACTTCGCGGATCGCTTCGGTGCCACCCGTCGAGGCGCCGACGATGATCAGCTTTTCCGTACTCAGCAGCGGGTTGTTGAAGTTCGGCGCCGGCGTCGCAGCCTGGGCACCCGCCGCGTGGCCGGCCGCCGTGCCGGCGTGATGCACCGGAGCGGCCTGGCGCACGCGGGCGCGCGCAGCGGCTCGGACCTTGTCGGCGAGCTTCTCCGAGTAGTCGAGCATGCCGTCGCGGATCCCGACCTTCGGCTTGGTCACGAAATCGACCGCGCCCAGTTCCAGCGCGCGCAGCGTGATTTCGTTGCCGCGCTCGGTCAGCGACGACACCATCACCACTGGCATCGGCCGCAGACGCATCAGCTTCTCGAGGAAGTCGAGACCGTCCATGCGCGGCATTTCAACGTCGAGCGTCAACACGTCCGGGTTGTGCTGCTTGATGAGTTCGCGCGCGACCAGCGGGTCGGGCGCGGTTGCGACGACGGTCATGTCCGGCTGGCCATTGATGATTTCGGTCATCAGGCTACGGATCAGCGCCGAATCGTCGACGCACAATACCTTGATCTTTTGCACAGCTCTCACGCCTCCTCGGCAGTTCTGGCGTTGTTTGAATTATTCGGACGCGGGCTCGCGCCAAATAGCTCGATGCGCGGCTTCGCAGCCGGGGCGCCCGTCCCTGAACCAGCAGCGGCCCTTGCACCAAACAGTTCGATCTTTGGCCGGCCGCCAGCCGGCGCGGCAAACAGTTCGACGCGTTCGCGGGCCTTTGCGAGACGCTCGGCGCGCTGCTCGGAGGTCTGCCGGGCAAGCGCCTGTTCGCGCTCGGCCACCCCGGCTTCCTGCTGCAGGCGCAGTTTTTTCACCATCACCTGGCCGGTGCGCGGCATGAAGGCGACCTTGCGCGGATGGCCGCCTTGCAGATCCTCGGCGGTGATGCGGATTTTTTCGAGCGCCAGATAACGGCGCACGAATTCCGAATTGCGATCGCCGATGTTCATCGTCGTCATGCCGGCCAGCACCGCGGCGCCGCCGAATACCTTGGCTTCGAAACGTTCGCGCCGGCCGCCCGCCTTGATGAGCTCGTTGATGAGCACTTCCATCGCATAGGCGCCGTAACGCATCGAATCCGAGGCGGCCTGGCCGACGTCAGCGCCGTCGTCCGGCAGCATGAAGTGATTCATGCCGCCGATGCCCGCCGTGTGGTCGCGGATGCAGGCGGCCACGCACGAGCCGAGCACGGTAACAAGCACCATGTCGTCGTGGGTCGTATAGAACTCGTTCGGCAACAACTTCACGCCGGGGCGCTGGAAGTGATTGTCGAAGTACAGATTGGTGGCGATCGGCAGGGCGCTACTCATACAGTCACCCCGCTAGTCGACGAGTGAGCCGGTTGGGTCTGGCTGCGTTGGCCGGCGCGCGCTGCGCCGCCGTCGCGGGTCAGTTCGTAAACAGTCTGGCCACGCAGGCGGAATGCCTGGGTCACGTAGGTGAAGTTCTCCGAGTGACCGGCGAACAGCAGGCCACCGCCCTTCATCAGCGGCTCGAAGCGCGACAGCACCTGCGACTGGGTCGGCTTGTCGAAGTAGATCATCACGTTGCGGCAGAAGATCGCATCGAACTGCGAGCGCAAACCGTAGTCGCGGTCGGTCAGGTTCAGCTGCTGGAAACGGATCATCGCGCGCACTTCCGGGCGCACTTTCACCATGCCCGCGTGCGCGCCGGTGCCCTTCAGGAAGAAACGCTTGAGCCGTTCCTGCGAGAGGTGCTTGACCTGATCGAACTGGTACATGCCTGCTTCACCCTTGGCGAGCACCTGGGTGTCGATGTCCGTGGCGAGCACCGTGGCCTGGCGCGCGGCGCTGTCGCCGAGCGCTTCGATTAGCGTCATCGCGATCGAATACGGCTCTTCACCGGTCGAAGCCGCCGAGCACCACACCGACACGGGTCCCTGACGGCGTGCGACGAATTCAGCGAGGATCGGGAAATGGTGCGCCTCGCGAAAGAACGCGGTCAGGTTGGTGGTCAACGCATTGGTGAACGCCTCCCACTCGGCCGGATCGTTCTCCGACTCGAGCAGATCGAGGTATTCGCGGAAGCTGTCGAGACCGCGCGCACGCAAACGACGCGCGAGCCGGCTATACGCCATGTCGCGCTTATGGTCCGACAGCGAAATGCCGGCGCCGCGGTGGATCAGTTCGCGAATGCGAGCGAAATCCGCCGAGGTGAATTCGAAATCACGTCCCGGGTCAGCGGCTTTTGCCGGTTCGACCTTGTCGGGACGAAGCTGTGCGCGCGTTACCATTATCAAAGTTCCTGCCTGCGATACGAAGCGTCGCTCGCGGCCTCAGGGGAATTCCCTGCGGGGCGAGTGATGTGCATCGCGGGGTCGCGCCTGCCCGCGAATGTTTCCTGACCGACGGCTCGAACCACGCCTTGCGAGCGTGCTTCAATGAATCGCCCGTACTGCGGCGAGGAGCCGAAAGCCTGCATAACTAACCATCTTCCCTTAGAACGTTTCCCAATCTGCATCCGGGCCTGCCGCGGATGCGCCTGTTGCGGCCGGCCGTGCTGCGGGCGCCGCGGCGCTGGCCGAGGTCTTCGGCCGGAGAGCGGGTTCGGTACGTGCCGGTGCGCTCGCGCGCGGTGCGTCGTGCTTGATGTCCTGCTTCGCGTCGTGCTTTGTATCGTGCTTCGCGTCGTGTCTGGCTGCCGCTGCCGGCGCATGGCCTGACGCTGCGGCCGCCTTCGGTGCGGCTGCCACAGGTTGAGCTGCCGCGCGCGGCGCGGCTTTGCTGCGTGCCGCAGCAGCGCCGGCGGCGCGTTGTCCGCCTTCCACGCGCCAGCCGCCCACCACGCTGCGCAATTGCCGCGTCTGCTCTTCGAGCGACGCCGCCGCTGCGGCCGCCTGTTCGACGAGCGCTGCATTCTGTTGCGTGACTTCGTCCATCTGCACCACGGCGCGGTTGACCTGTTCGATGCCGGTCGACTGCTCTTCCGACGCCGCGCTGATCTCGCCCATGATGTCGGTCACGCGACGCACGGCCTGGACGATCTCTTCCATCGTCGAGCCTGCGCGGCCCACCAGGGCCGAGCCGCTTTGCACCTTGTCGACCGAGTCGCCGATCAGTTCCTTGATTTCCTTGGCGGCGCTGGCGCTGCGCTGCGCGAGGTTGCGCACTTCGCCGGCCACCACTGCGAAGCCGCGGCCCTGCTCACCCGCGCGAGCTGCTTCCACAGCAGCGTTCAGCGCGAGGATGTTGGTCTGAAAGGCGATCCCTTCGATCACGCTGATGATGTCCACCACCTTGTTCGAGCTGGTGGCGATGTCCTGCATCGTATGCACGACCTGGCCCACTACGTCGCCGCCACGCGTCGCGATGTCCGACGCGTTGACCGCGAGCTGGCTCGCCTGGCGGGCGTTCTCGGCGTTCTGCCGCACGGTGCCCGTCAGTTGCTCCATGCTCGATGCGGTCTGCTGCAACGAAGCGGCCTGCTGCTCGGTGCGCTGCGACAGATCCGTGTTGCCCATGGCAATTTCGCGCGCACCGGTGTCGATCGATTCGGTGCTGCCGTGCACGCCTTTGAGCATCGTCGAGAGGCTGTCCTGCATCTGCTTGATGCCGCGGAACAGGCGTCCGATTTCGTTGGTGCTGGACACCGTTACCGCGTGCGTCAGGTCGCCTGCGGCGATCCGCTCGAAACACTCGGTGGCGTCCATGAGCGGCTGCACGATCAGGCCGCGCAGCGCGATGCGGATCACCACCACCAGCACCAGCGCGAACACGCCCACCGCGATGATCAGCGAGGTCATCAGCGTGACGTTCGACTGCGCCGCCGTCTGCTGATCGGCCGCGCGTTGCTGCAGTGCCTTCACAACCGCCGAGGCGGAGTTGTCGTAGGCGATAAAGAGCGGGCTGATTTTCGTATCGGCAATGGCGTGAAAGGCGGCCTGGTCGCCTGCGTGCAGCGCTGCGAACTCCGGCTCCACGCCGTCGTGCATCACGGTTGCGCGGCGCGCCAGCAGGTCGTCGAGCAAGGCCTGATCGATGCCGGATTTGGGCGCATCGAGAAACGTCTGCCAGCTCTCATTGCCCTTGCCGAGCAGCTCCTGGCCACGGTCCAGTACCTTTTTCGCTTCGTCGGCATTGCCGGCGGCAGTGAGCGTGTTGTACCGGTCGACCGCAACGCGCGAGCGCAACAGATACGACGAGGCATCGTCGAGTGCGTGAATAGCCACCAGATCGCCGCGCGCAATGCCGTCGAGCGACTGGCTGGCGCGGCTGAGCGCGGTCAGGCCGAGCGCGCCGACTACGAGCGTGAGCGCCACCAGAACGATCCCGACCACGGTCAACGAGGTTCGAATCGACCACCTGCTTAGCATCTTGATGCTCCCTAATGTCCCGTCACATGCATGCCGATCGCGGTTATCCGCCGATCGTTTCGATCAAAGCCATTTCGCGGCTGGTCATGAGCTTTTCGATGTCCATCAGGATCAGCATGCGGCCGTCGACCGTACCGAGACCCGTCAGGTATTCAGTGGTCAGCGTCGCGCCGAATTCGGGAGCCGGCATGATCTGGTCCACCTGCAACGTCAGCACGTCCGACACGCCGTCCACCACCATTCCGACCACGCGATGCGCGACGTTCAGGATGATCACCACCGTCTGGTGGTCGTACTCTACGCGGCCCAGATGAAACTTGATGCGCATGTCGACGATCGGCACGATGATGCCGCGCAGATTGATGACGCCCTTGATGAAGTCCGGTGCGTTCGCGATGCGCGTCACGCTGTCATAGCCACGAATTTCCTGCACCTTCAGGATGTCGATGCCGTACTCTTCGGCACCGAGCGTGAAGACGAGAAACTCCTGGCCGCCAGCGTCTGCCTGCAGCGCATCGCGGCGGCTGACGCTCGAATTGATGGATTGGACTTCTGCCACGTTAGCCCCCAAACGGTTGGGATGAAATAAGTTAAGTAAAAAGTTGCCCGAGGTTGCCCGAGGCCTATGCGAGACTCATTGCGCCGTGCGCGTTGCGCGTCTCGCGGTTCAGCGCCGCCACGTCCACGATCAGCGCGACACTGCCGTCGCCGAGAATGGTCGCGGCGGAAATGCCGTGCACCTTGCGGTAATTCGTTTCCAGATTCTTCACGACCACCTGTTGCTGGCCGACCAGTTCGTCGATCAGCATGGCGAAGCGCCGTCCTTCGGTCTGCATGATCGTGACGATGCCTTGGGTCGGCTCCTTCTTGGCGTCTTCCACCGAGAACACTTCGTGCAGCGCGACGAGCGGCAGGTATTCACCGCGCACGCGCACCACGCGTTCGCCGGCGGCCACCGTGTAAATGTCTTCTGCCTGCGGCTGCAGCGACTCCATCACGAAGTTCAGCGGCAGAATGAAAATCTCGTTGCCGACCTTCACCGACATGCCGTCGAGAATCGCCAGCGTGAGCGGCAACACGATGCGCGTGGTGCTGCCCTTGCCTGC
Organism: Paraburkholderia phenazinium; assembly: GCF_900141745.1. NCBI lineage: Bacteria > Pseudomonadati > Pseudomonadota > Betaproteobacteria > Burkholderiales > Burkholderiaceae > Paraburkholderia > Paraburkholderia phenazinium. The sequence goes on from NZ_FSRM01000001.1 coordinate 564,302, forward strand.
CTGCGAGCTGATCTCGACGTGACCGCCCATCGCCTGGATGTTGCGCTTCACCACGTCCATGCCGACGCCGCGGCCCGACACATCGGTCACCTGTTCGGCGGTCGAGAAGCCCGGCAGGAAAATCAGGTTCCAGACTTCGTCGTCGGTCATGCTTTCGCTGACCTGCATGCCCTGCTTGGCCGCCTTGGCGAGAATCTTGTCGCGGCGCAGACCGGCGCCGTCGTCGCTCACTTCGATCACGATGTTGCCGCCGTGATGCGCGGCCGACAGCACCAGCTGGCCGGTCGAATCCTTGCCCGCCGCGCGCCGTGCTTCCACCGTTTCGATACCGTGATCGAGACTGTTGCGCACGAGGTGGGTCAACGGGTCGATGATCCGCTCGATGAGGCTCTTGTCGAGTTCGGTCGCCTGACCGAAGGTGACGAGTTCGACTTCCTTGCCGAGCTTCGCCGCCAGATCGCGCACCAGACGCGGGAAGCGGCTGAACACGTAATCCATCGGCATCATGCGGATGGACATCACCGCTTCCTGCAGATCGCGGGCATTGCGCTCCAGTTGCGCCATGCCGTTGAAGAGACGGTCGTGCAAGGCCGGATCGAAGGTGCTGGTGGTCTCGGCCAGCATGGCCTGGGTGATCACCAGTTCGCCGACCAGGTTGATCAACTGGTCGACCTTCTCGACGCCGACCCGGATCGAACTGCCTTCGGCCGCGGCCGCAGCCGCCGGACGCCCACTCTTGCGGTCGGATTCGCCTGCGCCCGCTGCTGCCGCGGCCGGTGCCGGCGCGGGAGCAGGGGCCGGTGCGACCGCCGCCGGCGTGGGCGCCGGAGCCGCAGCCGGTGCTGCCTGCGCCGGCGCTTCGAACAATCCGTGCGTCGGCGCTGCTGTGCTTGCCTGCGGCGCGGCAACCGGCGCGGGGGCCGGTGCCGGTGCAGGCGCCGGTGCATGCTCCGCAGCGGCAGGCGTTCCAGGTTCGCCTTGCTGCGATTCATCCACCGGTGCTGTGCCGCGGCCAATCGAGATCTGACTGTCGTCGATCACGAAACAGCACACGGCGATGATGTCGTCGGACGTGACATCGGTCTGCAGCCACAGCGTGAAATCGCCGCCCGCCTTGACCTGCCCAACGATATGCCCCAGGTTGCCGAGCTCTTCGGCCAGCAGTTCCTGGTCCTTCTCACCTACACCCCGTAGCGTGATTTTCAGATGCGGGCCGCTGTCTTCGGCGGCGGTCCCGGTTGTTGCTGTTGTTGCTGTTGTTGTTGCGCCGGTCTGGGCCGGTTCAATGCCTGATATCTCGCTCGCCACGTCGACGGCCTGATCGACCACGTGCGACGGCGGCGGGCCGTCATCGGCCTCGACGACTGCCGAAGCCGACACAGCCACTTCCGGTGCTGCCGCAGCGGCCGGTGCCGGCTCGCTCTCGCCGCGGATGCTTTCCGCGTAGAGATGTTCGAGCTTGGCGCAGATCGCTTTCGCCACCGCCGCGTCCGGCTCGGCGCTCGCGCGGTAGTCGGCGAGCTGGCCGGACAGCACGTCCTTGGTCTCGAGGAACGTGTCGATCATGTCCTTGCGCAGCACGAGTTCGTTGTTGCGCGCGCGATCGAGCAGCGATTCGAGGATGTGGGTCGTTTCGGTCAGTGCCGTAAAGCCGAAGGTCGCTGCGCCGCCCTTGATCGAGTGCGCCGCACGGAAAATCGCTGCGAGGTCTTCCGGATCCGGATGGCCAATGTCCAGATTGAGCAGCAACTGCTCCATCTGCGCGAGCAGTTCGTCCGCTTCGTCGAAGAACGTCTGATAGAACTGAGTGATATCGAGTGTCATGCCTGGGTCACCGCGAGAGATCCTGTCTGGGCTTTGGCAGCCGTGCCGCTTGTCTAAAGGCGCTGTTTAAAAAGTTGTGTGGCTCAGGCCTCGCCGGGCTCGGCAAGCGCCGCGACCAGCTCGGTCAACATGTCCGGGTCGAGCGGTTTTTCAATCCAGCCGGTCGCCCCCGCCGCTCGCGCCGCCTCCTTGAAAGGTTCGCCGGATTCCGTCGTAAGGACGAGGATCGGCGTCGCCTGGTAAGCCGGGTTGCCGCGCAGCGCGGCGATCAGATCGAGGCCGGTTCTGCGCGGCATATGCTGGTCCGTCAATACGAGGTCAAACGACATCGCGAGCGCATTCTCGAGGCCCTCTTCGCCGTCCGCGGCGAGCGTCACCTCATAGCCGGCCGTCGTCAGCGTGGCGGAGAGAATCTGCCGCATCGATGCCGAGTCGTCGATTGCCAGAATGTGCCTGATCATTAAATCCTCGCTGCGCTCACTATGAATCGCCTGACTGTGCCGCGGATGCGCGGCGGCACGGACAGGCCATCGTGTCTTTCAATGCGGCGCCACGGTGGGCGCCTTCGGTGCAACCGTCGGCGGTTGCGCAATCTGTTGCAGCAGGGGCGCCTGCCCCGAACCGGCGGCATCGTCCGACAAGGTGGTCGTGGTCGAGTCGTCGTGCATCATGGCGTCCTCGGACTTCTTGTTCAGAACCAGAATGCTGATCCGGCGGTTTTCGGGGTCGAGCGGATCGCTCTTGTTCAGGTTCTGCGACGACGCCATGCCGATCACGCGCATCACCTTCGCTTCGTCCATGCCGCCCGCGATCAGCTCGCGGCGCGAAGCGTTCGCACGGTCCGCCGACAACTCCCAGTTGCTGTAACCCTTCTCGCCGCCGGCGTACTGCACGGCGTCTGTGTGACCTTGCACGACGATGCGGTTCGGCACGTCGTTCAGCGTGTTGCCGATGGCGCGCAGGATGTCGCGCATATACGGCTGGACCTCGTCGCTGGCGGTGTCGAACATCGGCCGCTTCTGCGAGTCGACGATCTCGATGCGCAGCCCCGTCAAGGTCGAATCGATACGGATCTGCTGCTTGAACTGACGCAGCACCGGATTGGCTTCGATCGCGGCCATCAGCTTGACCTGCAGATCGTGCAGGCGGGCCTGCTCCTGGCGCTCGAGTTGCCCCTGCGCCTGGTTCACCGCTTCGTCGTCGCTATGCGCGACGGTATGCTGCGCGCGCGCGGTCGTGCCGTCGCTCTGACGCGTGATGCCCTGCGAGTCGGTCGAAATATCGCGGCCGCCGCCCTTCAGGACGCTCGAATCTTCGGCGCTGCGGTCACCGCCCCACAGCGTGATCTTCAGCGGCTGGTTGAAATAGTCCGCGATACCGCGCAACTGCACCGTGGTCGCCGAACTGAGCAGCCACATCAGCAGGAAGAACGCCATCATCGCGGTCATGAAGTCCGCGTAGGCGAGTTTCCAGGCGCCGCCGTGGTGCCCCGCCTTCTTCGGCGCGGAACGCTTGACGACAATTGCGCGGTCTTTATCCTTGCTCATCGAGTCAGCCCCTGGTCCGCGCGGTTACTTGGCTTTCACGCGGCGCACGTGCTCTTCCAGCTCACTGAACGACGGGCGTTCAGTCGAGAAGAGCACCTTGCGGCCGAATTCGACGGCGATCGCCGGCGCGTAGCCATTCAGGCTCGCGAGGATCGTCACCTTGATGCACTGGAACATCTTGGTCGACTCGGCGACGCGCTGTTCCGCGACGCTCGAGAGCGGCCCGATCAGACCGTACGAAAGCAGAATGCCGAGGAAGGTGCCGACCAGCGCCTGGGCAATCATCTCGCCGAGCACCGCAGGCGGTTTGTCGGCGGAGGCCATGGTGTGCACCACGCCCATCACCGCCGCGACGATGCCGAACGCCGGCATGGCGTCGCCGACCTTGGCAAGTGCATGCGCCGGGGCTTCGCCTTCGGTGTGATGGGTTTCGATTTCCTCGTCCATCAGGCTTTCGATTTCGAAGGCGTTCATGTTGCCGCCGACCATCAGACGCAGGTAGTCGGTCAGGAATTCGATGATGTGCTTGTCGGCGAGGATCTTCGGATACTGCGTGAAGATCGGGCTCTTCGACGGATCGTCGATATCGGCTTCAAGCGTCAGCGTGCCTTCCTTGCGCGCTTTCGCCAGCAGGACGTAGAGGAGCGCCATCAGCTCCATATAGACGTCCTTGTTGTATTTGGACCCCTTGAAGAGGGTCGGAAGCACGCCCAGCGTCGACTTGATGGTTTTCATCCCGTTGCCGAGAACGAACGCGCCGACGCCGGCGCCCCCGATCATCAGCAGTTCGACTGGCTGCATCAGCGCGCCCAAGTGTCCGCCTTCCAGCGCATAACCGCCGAAAACGGACAACAGCGTCACGAGTGTTCCCACGAAAATCAGCACAGCCGAGCCCTCACAAGGAAGCGACGGAGACCGTCGTTAGACTGGTTTACGGCAACCGGGCGGAAAACTTTGGTGGAAAAGCAAGTTGGCGAGGCGGTGTAAACCACAGGCGGGGGGCGCGAGCGCGAGGCGGACGCCTGGGCTGCGATGCAAGCGGGGCGGGCCTGCCCGCCCGCGCCTCAAACTTCCAGTTCAGCGTCCAGTTCGGCGAGCTGGTTCGCGCGTACTTTCGCTTCGGCAACTTTCTTTGTCTTACCGGCGCGGGACGGCGGCTGGCACAGTCCGCAGACAAATCCGTGCTGGGGATCGTGCGCATGGGCGACGAACTGGCCGCCGCAGCGGCAGCACGAGGTCATCTGCAGCATGCCGGAGTCGAAAAAGCGCACCAGAGTCCATGCGCGGGTCAGGCTGAGGACCGGCTCGTCGTCGTGCAGATGGACGTGTTCCTGATACAGCCGGTAGCTCTTGACGATCGACTGGATCGTCTCGCAACCGCCATGGTCCGCCATGAAGCGGTAGATGTTATAGAACAGCGAGGAATGAAAGTTCGGCTGCCAGGTCATGAACCAGTCCGTCGAGAACGGCAGCATGCCCTTGGGCGGCGAAACCCCCTTCAATTCCTTGTAAAGCTTGATCAGCCGGTCGCGTGACAGGCTGGTCTCGGCCTCGAGCAATTGCAGACGCGCGCCGAGTTCGATCAATTCGATCGCCAGGGTAATTTCCCTGACTTCGAGTACTACGCTTTTAGTGGCCATGCGCTGCGCTTCCCGCGTCCTGGTGTTGCTGGTCGGTTTTGCCGCCGTAGAATGCCGGCCTCAGCCGATCTGTTCCACGGGCTGGCTTGCCATCAAGATCGCGGTATGCGCCTGAGCAACGGCGCTGCTGGTCTTGCCCTTGTCCGCAAGTGCGGACAGGACGGCGTGATCGTCGAAGCGAAAGCGGCAGAGAACCTGGCTGGATGCAGCCAGCTTGACGGTCTGTGCCAGAGACAGATTGGCAATCACATCGGCCAACTGATCCGATATACCCATGCGGAACATCCCCATGGGCTTGTCCTCACGCAGCAGACGCTGAGCGAGCAGGAGATAGGAGAGGTTCACTTCTCGTATCTCATTGAGCATGTCACTAGTGGTGCTCATGATTCCCCCGAGTCGATCTGGCTGGTCAGGCCGTTACGGAAACGTTTGCTCGAACGCGCGCACCGCACACCGCACGAACGGCTCGTTTATGGTCTTGCAAGCATTGTGTCTAAATGTAACTGCGACTGAAATCGGACAGACACCCCGTCTGATTGCCGGAATGTTCCATAAATTGTGTAGGAATTTTTCCTACAAAACGCGTAGCGCGGATGGGATGAAAGGTGAGTGACAGCTTTTGGGGATCGATCGGTGCGCGACCCCGCGCGGTTTTTTGCACCGTTACAGGTGCGAGCAAATTATAGATCTTTTTCACGCTGCGGCAACAATCGCTCGCTATTCGCGACGCATCGCGCCGCCTTTCAGGCCGGGGCACAAGGCGCGGCACGGTGCTTGCTGAGGGGTGTCGTGCCGGCTATGCTGCACCCCGGTCTCACCTGTTACGCACGGTGTTTCGCGCTGTAACAACATTAAGCGTTTGAAAAATAACTCGAATTGCGCCGGTCGATCCCGATAATGGCCTTAAGGGATAACCCGATGCAGTGCCGGGTTGCCACCGGGCGGCGGCCTACCGCGTCCGTCCGTCCGAAAGGTATTCGCTCTTCGCCCGATCCGGGCAGATTTTGCGAACGCCGTTACGAACCGCAACTTATGTTGCATGGGCTGGAGTGTTTGCTCTTAAGGGCCGACTCCAGCCGTCACAGGAGAGTACGCATGCGAATCGCACAAATAGCGCCCCTATACGAAGCCGTCCCGCCCAAGTTCTATGGCGGCACTGAGCGCGTCGTGTCGTACCTGACCGAGGCTCTGGTCGAGCTCGGTCACGACGTGACGCTGTTCGCGAGCGGCGATTCGGTCACCTCCGCCAAACTCGAGGCCGCCTGGCCGCGCGCGCTGCGCCTCGACCCGACGGTGCGCGACGCCATGGCGCCGCACGTCCTGCTGATGGAACGGGTGCGCAGCATCGCCCATGAGTTCGACGTACTGCACTTCCACCTCGACTATCTGCCTTTCCCGCTGTTCTCGACGATGGACACGCCGTTCGTGACCACCCTGCACGGCCGTCTCGACCTGCCCGAACTGCAGCCGATCTTCGATACGTTCTCGCAGGCGCCGGTGGTGTCGATTTCGGACTCGCAGCGTCTGCCGCTCAAGCAGGCCAACTGGCTCAACACCATTTACCACGGTCTGCCGGAAAATCTGCTCACGCCGCAGACGCACAAGAAGCCCGAATATCTGGCGTTCCTCGGCCGTATCTGTCCGGAGAAGCGCGTCGATACAGCCATCAAGATCGCTGCACAAAGCGGTCTGCCGCTGAAGATCGCCGCCAAGGTGGATAAGGTCGACCAGGAATACTTCAAGACGGAAATCGAACCGCTGCTGTCGCAGGCACACGTCGAATTCGTCGGTGAGATCAACGAAGCGCAAAAGCCGGAGTTTCTGTCGGGCGCCAAGGCGCTGCTGTTCCCGATCGACTGGTCGGAGCCGTTTGGTCTCGTGATGATCGAATCAATGGCCTGCGGCACGCCGGTGATCGCCTTCAACCGCGGTTCGGTGCCGGAAGTGATCGACCACGGCGTAACCGGCTTCGTGGTTGAGGACGTGCAAGGTGCGGTCGCGGCGCTGCAGCGGCTGGGCGACCTGTCGCGTACGGAAATCCGCGCCCAGTTCGAACGCCGCTTTAGCGCGAAGACAATGGCGCAGAACTATCTCGACGGCTATACGGCGCTTATCGAAGCTGAACGCCGTCCGATGTTGCGCCAGGTAGCCGTAGGCTGAACGGCCTATGCATCTGATGCCGGCTAAATACGCGAAAAACACCGTGTGAATCGTTTGCGCGAGCGGAACCGCGTCGATTAGCCGCTCATCTTCATAAAAGCCGCCTCTCAAAGGCGGCTTTTTTACCGCCCAATTCCAGCACAAATCTGATACATATTTCGCCGCTTAAGCTTCCCGAATGCCATTAACCTTCAGGAAGCTTTCGCCGTGACAATTAACCGCCGCGACTAAACCTGTTCGATCAGAAAGCGTTCGCGATTCTTGCCGGAAATCCACTTGGGCGGCTTGCCTCGTCCGCTCCACGTATTACCGGACTTCGGATCCTGATACTTGGGCGGCAGCGGCGCCTTCTTGGGCGGGCGTCCGCGCCGGGCGGCAACCGCAAAACCCAGGTCCTGGGCAGTCAATCCATACTCGGCAATCTTGCCGCGGATCTCCTCGATTACATTGCCGAGTTCAGTGCGTCGTGCTTCGTCCGCCTGAGCCTGCAGTCTGGCGATCTGCGCCTTAAGTTCTGCATATTGCGACATTTCCCTACTCCCTTTTTGTAGAACTCATTGTGACGCAGACTAGCCGTAATTACCGAATTTCGCAATGGACAGTAATACTCACAATTGAGGTATCGTCTGATAATTATTAAAGAGCGATGAATTGTTAAATCGATTCGGACTTTATCGGTAAATAATCCAAACTGCCTACGGCGACATTGACAATTCTTGACACCCGATTCGCCGATATTTCCCTAGAATTTGGCGCTCGGAGGTGGGTACCCGAATACCCATGTACCGCCTCCAGCAAGTCAAACTTTTTAGGATTCCATATCATGCAGTTGTCAAAGCGCCTCGCTGCCGAGCTGTTCGGCACATTCTGGCTCGTCCTCGGGGGCTGCGGCAGCGCGGTCCTCGCCGCCAATTTCGCCGGTCCGGTCCATGGGCTGGGCATCGGCTTTGTCGGTGTCGCGTTTGCATTCGGCCTCACGGTGCTGACCATGGCCTACGCCATCGGCCATATCTCGGGCTGTCACCTGAATCCGGCGGTGAGCGTCGGCCTGACCGTGGCGGGCCGCTTTCCGGCACGTGACCTCGTACCGTATATCGTTGCCCAGGTGGTCGGCGCCGTACTCGGCGCCTTCGTGCTGTCGTTGATTGCCAGCGGCAAACCGGGCTTCGACCTCGTGTCGAGCGGCTTCGCCAGCAATGGCTACGGCGATCGCTCGCCCGGCCACTACTCGCTGATGGCGGCGTTTATCTGCGAAGTGGTCATGACTGGCTTCTTCCTGTTCGTGATTCTCGGCGCCACCGACAAGCGCGCGCCGGCTGGCTTCGCGCCGATCGCCATCGGACTGTGCCTGACGCTGATCCACCTGATCTCGATTCCAGTCACCAATACCTCGGTCAATCCGGCCCGCTCGACGGGTCCGGCGCTGTTCGTGGGTGGCGCAGCTGTCGACCAGCTCTGGTTGTTCTGGGTCGCGCCGATCCTCGGCGCTGTGATTGCCGGTCTCGTGTATCCGGTTGTCGCGGCAAGCCGTGCGCCGCTCGAGTCGCGCTCTGCGCTGGCGGATTGACGAATCCGTAGCGCCAAAGGGCGAATCTATCTGCAAAGCGGGCGCTGTGGCGCCCGCTTCTGCTTTACGGACGGCCTTACGCACAGGCGGCCCTCAGTGCGAGCGACGCGCGGCAAGGCGTAGCGCCACTGCTAGAATCGTCCGACTTTCACACGGCTCGCAAAGAGGCTCCCGATGAACCGTTCCCGTCGATTCCTGCAAGGCGTCGCATTCTGGCTCGCGGCCTCGTGTGGCACCGCCATGTTGCCCGTCACCGCGCATGCGGCCAGCAGCCAGGCGGCCGGCACCGCCGTTGAAACGCTGGTGTTTGTCCGTCACGGCGAGAAGCCCGCGCAAGGGCTCGGTCAGCTCAATTGCCAAGGTCTTAACCGGGCGCTAGCGTTGCCCGCGGTAATCGCCGCCAAGTTCGGCAAACCTGACGCGATCTTCGCGCCGGATCCGGGCGAGCAGAAAAACGACGGTGGCCATCCTTATTACTATGTGCGCCCGCTGGCCACCATCGAACCCACCGCCATCCAATTCCAGATGCCGGTGCAAACGCCTTATGGCCTGACGCAGATAGACCGGCTCGGCGCCACGCTGATCGATCCGGCATATCGCAACAAGCTGGTGGTGGTGGCATGGGAGCACAAACTGATCGAGAAGCTGGTGCGCCAGATGGTGAGCGCTCATGGCGGCAACGCCGCAGACGTGCCGAAGTGGCACAGCGACGATTTCGACAGTATTTATATCGTGAAGCTCGACTGGCAGGGCGGCTCGCCGCGTGCGAGCTTCCAGCATAGCGAAGAAGGGCTGAATGGGCGGTCTACGGATTGCCCATGCGCGGCGTTGGCGCCCGCGGCGGCTTCAGATGCAGTGCATTAGGCAAGCTCATCGTCCATGGCGAACAGCTTGCGCAGGTGACGAGCGACGCCTGCTTCGAAGTTGTTGCCGATTCGCGGCACGTTCGGCAAGCGTGTGATCAGATCCGGGTTGGCGTTTTTCATCATGAACGGATGGCCAGCGGTTTCGAGCAGGTCGATGTCGTTCATGTTGTCGCCGAAGGCGATACAGCGGCCGGTCTCTACGCCGAGGCGGTCGAGCACGAACTTCAGCGCGCGGCCCTTCGACACGTTCGATGTCATGACCTCAAGGCAATCGGGCAGCGAGTAGGTGACATAGAGGGTGTCGCCGAACTCGCGTTGCAGATTGGCCGCGACCGGTGCGAGATCGGCCGGCTCGCCAATATAGAGCGCCTTTGCAATGCCCTCGCCGTGATGCCGCCGCAGGTCGGTCACTTCGTAGCTAAAGCCCGAATCCTTATGTAGACGCAAAAGTTCTGGCGCGTCCCGGTCGATGAGCCAATCGTGATCTGCAAACAGATTGACGATCACCCGCCCATGCGCGCCCGCGATTTCCGGCTGCACGAGCCGGTGCACGGTGGCGGGCGGAAGATCGTCCCCGTAGATCATGGTGTCGTCCGGCGCATGCACGCGCGCGCCGTTTGACGTGACCAGGTACGGCCGGATGCCCAGCAGATCGCGGATGCCCGCCGCGTCGCGGTAATGGCGGCCGGTTGCAATGATGAATTGCAGGCCGTCCGCCTCCAGCCGCCGAACCGTGGCAACGGTGAATGGGTCGAGTTGATGGTCTCCGTCGAGCAGGGTGCCGTCGAGATCGGTGGCAATGACTTGGTACATGGTGTGAGCAGCCGGCAGCATCGAAGGCGCCATTTTATCGTTGCTTGCGACGCTTTCCCCGGATTAGCCCGCCAGATTCAAACCGAGCCGCGCGGCTTCCTGCTGCGCAAGCTGCCACGCACCGTGCGCCGAATCGCCCAGCGGCGCGCGCAGCCGGGCCTGTAAATGCTGCGGTACGTAGTCGCGCAACGGTTGGCCGAGGCCACCGCACAAGGCCACCGGCAGCTCTCCGGACGCGTCTAGCGCTGTAATCATCTTGCCAATTTCTTCTCCGGCCTCTTTGAGCAGGCGCGCGGCGAAGGGATGGCTGGCATGCGCGATGACGATGGGCGCGAGACTCGCGTAGGCGGTCTGATTGGCGTTGCAAAGCCAGACAATCAGGCCGTCGCGATCTTGCGCGCCCACCCGTTCGAGCAGTGCTTGGGCCAGTTCATCCAGCGGCGCGCGGCCATCCAGCGCCTGCTGCGCGTACACGACTATGCGCAAGCCGAGCCAGGCACCACTTGCCTCATCACCAGACGGGAAGCCGAAACCGCTGGCGATCCGGTACTCGCCGACACCATCTGCCGCGGCAGCCACGCTGCCTGTGCCAAGCGCCACGATGACACCGTGCGCCCCGCCGTGCGCGCCGAGCAGGGTCGTGTAGGCATCGTGTTCCACGGCGAGACCCGCTAGCTTCGGCGCCTGGGCGTGAAACGCAGCAAGCCAGTCGGGGTTGTTGAATCCCGCCAGTCCGCAGCCCAGTACGCAACGCTCCCATTGCGGGGCGACCCCGGCCTGCCGGAAAGCCTCGGTGCAACCTGCCAGGATGGCCTGCCAGGCACGCTCGATACCGAGGCCCAGGCCGGACGGGCCACTAGCCGCCAGAGCCAGTTCGCGGCCGTGGGCGTCACCGAGTACGACACGCGTGCCGCTGCCGCCGCCGTCGACGCCGATCAGAAAGAGGTCTGTATTCATCAAGTGAGTGTGGGTGAAAAGAGTTGCCGAACCGGAATGCCGCATAGCGTGGCAGACCAGCGTGAATCCGGCAACTGGCCGAACGGCCGGCTTGCGATGCGCGGGCGTTCCGCTATGCTGGCAAAGCCCGGACGCGCCGGGATTTCGACACATCAAATGCAGGAGCCGGAACGTGACACAGCGATGCAACTGGGTATCGAGCGAAGCGCTCGCACACTACCACGACATCGAGTGGGGTGTCCCTTCGCGCGACGATCAACATCTCTTTGAAATGCTGGTACTGGAGGGCGCGCAGGCCGGTCTGTCATGGTCCACGATCCTCAACAAACGCAGCGGCTACCGTCGGGGATTCGCCAACTTCGATATCGACAAGGTGGCCCGCTTCACGCCAAAGCATGTCGACGCGCTGGTCGCCGATGAATCGATCGTACGGCATCGCGGCAAGATCGAAGCGGCCATTACCAACGCGCGCGCCGTGCAACAGATCCAGGCGGAACACGGGTCGCTGGCGCAGTTCATCTGGTCTTTCGTTAATGACACGCCCATCCAGAACGAATGGACCTCGTACCAGCACGCGCCGGCCTCAACGGAGATTTCCGACGCGCTGAGCAAGGGACTCAAGCGCTACGGCTGCAAGTTCGTCGGTTCGACGATCTGCTATGCATTTATGCAGGCTGTCGGCATGGTGAACGACCATCAGACCGACTGCGATTGCTACGCCCGCTGCGCCGCCCTCGGCAAAAAGGGGCGCAAGCGGAAGGCCGGCTGAGGCGCATCCGCGAGTTCCGGGGCCGAAGGTACGCCAGGCGCGTCGCCGGTCTCGGATCTGCGCCCCGGCCTCGTGTGGTTTTCGCCACACTTCGGACGCAAAACCCAGCGTCTGCGGGAAAGTCCTGAGCGCGCCCGTGCCGCCCCCTCACAGCCTTACCCAGCTTGGCTTTGCGGGCACTCCACCACCTGCAGATCTCTCGAATCGTGTCAAAATTGCGGACTTGCGCGCTGCACCGCTACGTTTTTACCTGATTCAGTCGTTATAACGATTGAAGGGACAACAACTGCGCTTGAACCACCCATGAATGACCGCTGCGCGTAGACGCAGGGGGAGAACAACCATGAAAAATCCAAACTTCCTGACGTATCAGGAGATATTCGACAAAGCCGTCAGCCATCTTGACGGTCAGGGGCGCGCCGCACTTCTGCCGCGTGGCGGCGGAGCCTATCGGGGTTACTGCGGTGGCTGCCCGGTCGGCAGCTTTATCAAGCCGCGCGACTATATGACGGCAATGGAAGGCATTCCGGTGCGCTATATCGGCAAAACCCCGATCGAAGTGCCTGCCTATATGGATGTCGGAGTGGCCGCACTCAAGAAAGCGCTGCTGCGAGCCCATATCAATATCTTCGACCCCGCCACCATCGACCTGCTAAGTTGCCTACAAAACGTGCACGACGTATTCGGCACGTGGGAATGGCAGGAACGGCTGGTTTCGATTGCCCGTCAGTTCGGCTTGTCCACAGCGCAGCTGAAAACCGCCGCCTGAGCCGCCATAAGGCTTCCCAGAAACATCCTCGGAAGCCTCGCTGGAATTGCTCGCCCAAATACAAAACGGCGGTGTGGCTTCTTGCGAAGCTCACACCGCCGTTCGGCTGTGCTTGAAAAGCGTGCTTAGTGCAGCTTTTTCGGCAGTTGCTGGCTACGCAGGCGCTTGTGCAGGCGCTTCACAGCAGCGGCCTTCTTGCGCTTGCGAGCCGTCGTCGGCTTTTCGTACGATTGGCGTTCACGCAGTTCTGCGATCAGGCCATTCTTTTCGATTGCGCGACGAAAGCGGCGGATCGCCACTTCGAACGGCTCGTTTTCCTTCAGAAGAATCGTCGTCATGTAATTCCTAACTAAATCGCTGGATACGGGTAATTGCGCAGTGGTGTGTGCCACGTACGCGCCGGCCTCCGGTCATTTCGCAACATGGCCAATAACAGGCAAACGAAACCATGAACGAAACGAAAGGCAAAGCGGCCACGGAGGCCGGAAAAGAGAGGTGGGGAGTTCACCACGAAACAGGCAAAGATCTCAATTCACTCCCGATGATATCAGGAAAATACCGTGCCTACCACCATTTTAGCCATTCCGCCAGGCACTTGCGTCATCCAGCAGACGCATGTCCGAGCCGGTCAGCATCAGGTGGACTGACGCCGCAAGGCTCTCGAGTTGTTGCACGGAAGTCGCGCTGGCGATCGGCGCCGTCACGCTGGGACGGGCGATCAGCCATGCCAGCGCCACCGTGGCGGGCGTGGTGCCGTGCTGGTCGGCCACGGTATCGAGCGCATCGAGGATGCGCGTGCCGCGTTCGTTCAGATACTTTTTGATGCCGCCGCCACGCGCGCTTTTCGCCAGGTCCGCGGACGAACGGTACTTGCCCGACAGAAAGCCACTTGCAAGGCTGTAATACACGACCGCACTGAGGTGCTCTTCCAGAATGACCGGTTCGAGATCGGTTTCATAAGCCTCGCGGTCGTACAGATTATATTCGGGCTGAATAATCTGGTATTCCGGCAGACCGTGCTGCCGCGACACCGCCAGCGCCTCGCGGATACGCGCGCCGCTGTAGTTCGACGCCCCGATCACCCGCACCTTGCCGGCCTCGATCAGGCGCTGATAGGCGCCCAGCGTCTCGGCGAGCGGGGTATCGGCCGCGTCCTTATGCGAAAAATACACGTCGATGTAATCGGTTTGCAGACGCCGCAGCGAATCTTCAACGGCCGCCTGGATGTTGCCGGCGCTCAAACCCTTGCGCTCCGGGTGGTTGCCCACCTTCGTAGCCAGCACGATCTGGTCGCGCTTGCCGCTGCGGCGAAACCACTTGCCGAGAATTGTCTCCGACTCCCCGCCCCGATTGCCAGGCACCCAGGCGGAATAAACGTCGGCGGTGTCGATAAAGTCGAGACCGGCGTCGACGAAGGCATCGAGGATCGCGAACGAGGTCGCCTCATCGGCGGTCCAGCCAAATACATTGCCGCCGAACATGACCGGCGCCACCTGCAATTCCGAATTGCCAATCCTGCGTCTTTGCATGATTTCTCCAGGGAATGCGATTTGGAAAGAAAAAGAATACGCCGACTTTTCAACCTCCGTCGTCGGCGCCAACAGCCTGCCAACAGGCCGCTTAAACCGGCTTTCGACCGTCCGGCACCGTAATTCCTGGTAAGACAATTAGGTCCGAGTTGAACAAAGTCCCTCAAGTTTTTTTTTCTCACGCCGACATCCTGCTCAGAGGCGGCCAGCAATGAACGAGTGCACCGCCCATGTCAACGTGGCAGTAACTTTAGGGCAACAGCCTCTTGGGAGATTTTCATGCTCAGCATTAACAGTAATATCAGCTCGCTGGTGGCTCAGGAAAACCTGAACAGCTCGGGCGATGCGCTCCAGCAAGCTATTACTCGCCTCTCGTCGGGTAAGCGTATCAACAGCGCGGCAGATGACGCTGCTGGCCTGGCGATTTCTACAACGCTGCAAACGGCAATCAACGGCCTGAACCAAGGCGTGTCGAATGCAAACGACGGCGTGTCGATGGTGGAAACGGCTTCGACCGGTTTGAGCCAGATCACGCAAAGCCTGCAAACGATCCGCTCGCTCGCCAACGAGGCAGCAGGTGGCTCGCTGTCGTCGACCAACCAGGCAGCCCTGCAACAGGAAGTGGCGCAGCAAGTTGCTGAAGTGAACCGCCTGGCTTCGCAAACGACGTACAACGGTATCAACCTGCTGAACGGTTCGGCTGGCCTGATCAACGTTCAAGTCGGCTCCAACGTCGGGCAGACCGTTGCCCTCGACCTGAGCCAAGGTGTGTCGGCTGCTTCGCTGGGTGGTGGTTTCGTGCAAGCCGGCAACACGCTCGGCACGATCACGGGTCTCGACCTGACCTCGACCGGCGCAGAAAACACCAGCGGTGCTGCTGGCGCGATCACGCAAATCAACGTGGTGTCGAACGGCACGGGCGGCTTCACGTTCACGGACCAGAACAACCAGGCTTTGTCGAGCACGGCTGTTTCGAACCTGTTCGTGACCACGACGTCGAGCAGCGGTATTCAGTCGCTTTCGCTGGCAACCAGCGCCGCCGCAACCAACGGCCTGAGCCTGACCGGCGAAATGACCGGCATTCAGACTGCTGCGGCTGCTTCGTCGTCGACGACGGCGGCTGGCACGGTGTTCGGCACGATTTCGGGCATTGACGTCGATCCGGACACGGGCCTTGACGCTGCAGCTGGCACGGCTAACGCAATCACCTCGGTTACGGTCGAAGCAAACGGCAACGGCGGCATCGAGTTCGTCGACCAGAACGGCAACCAGTTGACGACGGGTGCGACGGCCGGCCTGTTCACCACCAGCGGCACGGGCATCTCGTTCGCCACCACGCCGACCAGCACGTTCGGCAGCACGGCTTCGGGTACGGGTGTCGGCGGCGGTCAAACGTCCGGTACGCTGCTGTACAGCGTCAACGTCAACAACGCACCGACGTCGGTTTCGGCGATCAACATCAGCACGACGCAAGGCGCCAACCTGGCGATGGAAACGGTCGACAACGCACTGGCTACCATCAGCAACATTCAGGCAACGCTGGGTGCAGCACAGAACCGCTTCACCGGCATCTCGACGTCGCAGCAAGATGAGTCCACCGACCTGTCGAGCGCACAATCGCAGATCACCGATGCGGACTTCGCGCAAGAAACGGCTAACCTGAGCAAGGCACAGGTGCTGCAACAAGCGGGTATCTCGGTGCTGGCACAAGCCAACTCCAACCCGCAGCAAGTTCTGAAGCTGCTGCAGTAATCGGTAAGTTAGCAATAGCGTGAGCAGTAGACGCGGGTGAGCCGGTCGTTACACCAACCGGCTCATCCGCGAAAGCATTTGAAACGGGAGGCTTGTCCTCCCGCCTCGCATACGGACCCGACACCTTAGACACGACACCAGTCGCGTGGTCCACGCCACGTACGGAGTTTATTCATGTCAACTATTTCGAGCGCGACGTCTAGCGCATCCGCCGCCGCCTCCGCGGCCCTGGCAGAAGCGGGACAGTCGCTCATTTCCGGTTCGACGGGCAATTCCTCGCTGGATGTCAACTCACTCGTGTCGACACTCGTCAACGCGAAGGTTGCGGGTCAGACAGCAGCGCTGGAAACCGAATCGGCAAACGACACAGCTCAGCTGTCCGCGATCGGATCGCTCTCGGCCGTGTTGTCGGAACTGCAGATCGGTCTCGCGCCGCTCTTCAACGGCTCGCTGCAGTCAAGCTTTACCGCGACCGCTAGCGGCACGGGCATCACGGCAACTGCCGGCACCGGCGCCGCGGCCGGCACATACACAATGATCGTGTCGCAGGTCGCAGCCTCGCAGAGCATGTCGTCAGGCGCCTTCAGCACCGACCAGGCAGCGGCCATGGGCACCGGGACGCTGGCCGTGTCGATCGGCGGCAAGTCGATGAACGTCAATATCACCTCATCGGACGATTCGTTGAGCGGCATCGCTGCCGCCATCAACAGTCAGGCCTCGACCTCGGGCGTCGCCGTCTCGGCCTCCGTCGTCACCGGCTCGAACGGTTCCCACCTGGTGCTCAGTTCGACGGCGACGGGCGCATCGAACGTCATCAACGTCAGCGTCAGCAACGTGTCCGGCGACAATGGGATATCGAGCCTCGGCGTCACGTCGACCGCGGGCAACGACTCGGGTACCTCGTCGTCGATCACCTCCGCGGGCAGCATCGCATGGACCCAGAACACATCAGCAGCAGACGCCGAGTTCACGATCAATGGGACCGCGGCCACTAGCGCCAGCAATTCGATCACGTCGGCCCTGTCCGGTGTGACGATCAATCTGACGGCCGCCGCAGCCGAGTCGGCTAACTCGACGCAAACAATCACCGTCGCAACGGACACGTCGACCCAGATAAGCGATATCGAGAACTTCGTCACGGAGTACAACAACGTCGTAAGCGCCATGTCGTCGCTGTCGTCGTTCTCGTCGGCCGGATCGAGCGCGAACGGGGCACTGGTGGGCGACTCGATGCTCACCACGATCCAGACCACGCTGGGCAATATCGTGAGCGGCACCACCGGGGGCTCGACGCTGGGCGCACTGGGCATTTCGCTGCAATCGGACGGCCAGTTGACGATCGACACGACCACGCTCACCAACGCGGTCACCAACGATCCCGCGCAGGTTGCGTCGGTTTTCAACGGGACGAACGGCATCGCCGAGCAGTTGAACA
Organism: Paraburkholderia phenazinium; assembly: GCF_900141745.1. Lineage (NCBI taxonomy): Bacteria > Pseudomonadati > Pseudomonadota > Betaproteobacteria > Burkholderiales > Burkholderiaceae > Paraburkholderia > Paraburkholderia phenazinium. The sequence goes on from NZ_FSRM01000001.1 coordinate 581,930, forward strand.
CCAGCATCAACGCGTTCACGGGGACGAACGGCGTTATTGCCGACCGTTCGACCGAGCTCAGCGACGACATGACGAGCGTTCAGACCCAGCAGACGGCGTTGGCGGCTTACACGGCGCAATTGACCTCGCAGTACAACAACGAGTTCACCGCGCTGAACAACCTGATGGCGACGACCAACTCGGATTCGGAATACCTGACCCAGTTGTTCGGCGGTGCTAACAGCGCGGGCGCCATGGCGACCGCAAGCTCGGAGTAAAGGAGCCCTTAAATGACGGCAGAACGCAACGATATGGACCAGACCCAGCTCGTCGAGCGGGTCTACGAACTGACTCTCGCTATCGGCCATGCAGCGAGCCTCGCCGACTGGCAGGAAGCATCGCGTCTGGCCGACGTGCGCTCGCCGTTGTTGATGTCGATCCGCGCACAGCAGACCACGGCTTCGCTCGAACTGATCCGCCGGATCCAGTCTCTCGACAACGCACTGATGCAAGACGCCAGGTCATCGCGAGACGAAATGGAAACGGAATATCACGCGGCGATACAGCGCAGCCGTTCGGCGAGCCAGTATCAACGGATGGCGCTGCTGCGGAGATAGAACAGCCGCTGTTCCTTAGGGTTTTCCATCACAGAATAACAACAACACGCTGTCGTTCAGGCGTGCTCGTTCGCCTCAAGCCCGCTTCGCGCGGGCTTTTTTTCGTCCTCCGTCAGCACGGCTGAAACAGGCGGGACCAGGCGCGAAAAGCGGGCAAATCTGCCCTTTACTCGCCGGATCGCAGAAACCGAAGATCTCTAGACTCTCTACATCAAGATCGCCGTACGACTGTTCGGACGCGCCAGAAAGGGAAACAATGAGTACCGATGTCGACTTGCAGATAGCGGTGGTCCACCATCGAGCAGAGCAGTTCCCGGAAGCGGAACAGCTCTATCGCGCCATCCTCAAGACCCAGCCGAACCATCCGGAGGTGAACCATAACCTCGGGATTCTCGTCGTCCAGCTGAAGCGGCCCGCGGAGGGCCTGCGTTTCCTCGAAACCGCAGTTGCCCTGTGCCCTGAACGGCGCGACTACTGGGCCGCCTATGCCGATGCGCTGGTTCTCGCAGGACAACGCGAGCGGGCAGCTCAGGTGCTTGAATCGGCGCGGGAGCATGGTCTGGTATTCGACGCCATTGCCGCCGCCCCGGAGCAGTCTGGGGGTGAACCGGCCGCCGAACCGATGGATGCGGTCGCAAACGAATTCATTGCGACGCTCGAAACGCTTTCCGCAAAGGGACTCAACGACAGCTTCGAGCAACTCGCGCAACAGATGGTGCAGTTGCTGCCAGAGCACGGCTACGGCTGGAAAACGCTCGCTTATGCGCACCTGCGACGAGGCGATCTCGCCGGGGCACTGTTGCCGCTTACCAGAGCGACTTCCCTCCTGCCGTACGACGACGAACTCAAACGCTACCATCGGGCGGCCGCCGCGATGGAGGAAGGCCTGGCGCTCGACGCGAAGCGGGACTTCGTCAATGCCGGCAAATCCTTGCAGGAAGTACTCGCCGTCTATCCCGATCATCCGGATGCCAATCACAAGCTGGGCGTCATCGCCATCCGGCTGGGGCAAGCCGAGGCTGCTGTGCCTTACCTCGAGCGCGCGTTGGGAAGCGACCCGAACAAGATGCAGTATTGGGCCAATTACGTCGACGCCCTGGTGCAGGCCGGGCAGATGAAGGCGGCCTGGATGGCGTTGCAGATGGGACAGCAGCGAGGGCTGAGCGGCCCTGCAGTGGATCAGCTGATTGCGATCATGACGGCGATGTCGACGACGGGTTCCTACAAGATCCGGCCGACGCAGCCCTCCACGAATGCGGACACGGCTCCGGCTGCAGATGCCGCACCGGAATCCGGACCCACGCCCGAAGCCGCCTCGTCCTCAGCGCCGGAGGCTGTGCCAGACAGAAAAGAACTCGAGGGCTATGCCGCGCTCTACAACACCGGACGCACCGACGAAGCGCTCATCGCCGCGCGAGGACTCGTCAAACGCTATCCCAGCCACGGATTCGGCTGGAAGCTGCTGACCCTGATCCTGTACAGCCTCGGCAAGTACAACGAAACGATGGAATACATGCCCACGGCTCTCAAGCTGTGGCCAGACGACATCGATCTTCTGCAAGCGTCGGCCGCGATCCATGAGTCGAGAGGTAAGCACGTCGAAGCTGAAGCAGCATTGAGAAGCCTGTTAAAGCTGGACCCGAATCATCTGGAAGGGCTTCGCGTGCTGAGCATCGTGCTGATGTCTCTCTCGCGCGTGCTGGAAGCGGAAGAGGTCTGTCTCAAGGCGATGCAGGTAGCGCCGAAATCCGCGCTTGCCCATTGCACGCTCGGCGTGCTCTATATCAAGCTCGGTCGACTCGTCGAAGCGAGCGACTGTTTCCGCCGTGCCATCAAGCTCGATCCGGATCACGATCTTTCGTACAACAATCTGGCGTTCTGTTACACCGCGCGGGAAGATGTCACGCCTGCCGAAGTATTTGCCGAACACATCCGCTTCGGCGACCACTTCGAGCGGCCGCTCAAGCCTCATTGGCCACAGCACGACAATTCGAAAGACCCCGATCGGCAACTTCGGGTCGGCTTTATCTCCGGTGACTTCTGTCACCACGCGGTCGCCAATTTTATCGAGCCGTTACTGATACACCTTTCCAAAGACCCGAGTCTCTCGCTGTACGCGTACTCGAATACGCCGCGACGCGACCATGTCACGGAACGGATTTGCACACTCTTTGGCACCTGGTACGACCTCTTCGGTCAGAAAGACGATTACGTGACGGATCTGATTCGCGGGGATCAGATCGATATCCTTATCGATCTGTCCGGACACACGGCGAATAACAAGCTGCTCACGCTCGCACGCAAGCCAGCGCCCGTTCAGGTCTGCTGGATCGGCTATCCGGGCACAACGGGCCTGAGCGCGGTGGATTACTTCCTCGCCGACCGGTTCTGGGTACCCTCCGAGCAGTTCAGAAACCAGTTCACCGAGAAGATCGTGTATCTTCCCGCGGTCGCGCCGTTTCTGGCGGACCAGATGAGCCCGCCGCCCAACCTGCTGCCGGCGATGTACAAAGGGTATGTCACGTTCGGCAGCTTCAACCGTGTGGACAAGATTCGCCGCGAGGTGATCTCCCTGTGGTCCGAATTGCTTCACGCCGTACCCAACTCCCGGATGATGATCGGCGGTATGCCGGGCGACGGCAGCCGCGGCAAGTTCACCGAATGGTTCGCTGAGGACGGCATTGCGGCTGAGCGCGTCGAGTACCAGGCGCGTGCAAGTGTGCCGGTCTATCTTCAGCAGCATCATCATGTGGATATCTGTCTCGACAGCTTCCCGTACTCTGGCCTCACCACCGTCCTTCACTCGCTATGGATGGGTGTACCGACACTCACAATGCCCGGCCAGACCGTACCCGGTCGCAGCGGACTGACGGCAATGTCTCACGTCGGACTCGAAAACTTCATCGCGACCGACAAGCAGGACTATGTACGCCGCGGTGTCGCGCTGGCCTCGGATGTCGCGGCACTCGCCGTGCTGCGTTCGGGCCTGCGCGCGCGCTGCCAGCAATCGCCGATGTTCCAGCCGCAGATCATCGCCGAAAGTGCCACACGGGCACTGCGTGTGATGTGGCGGCGGTGGTGCGCCGGCCTGCCCGCGGAATCCTTCGACGTGTCCAACGTCTGACGCACGATGATCAAAGTCGCAATCACCGGCGCCACAGGATTTGTCGGCCGACACGTACTCACCGCACTCGCCGCGCATGACATCGAAGTCGTCGCGACAGTTCGAGGCGAGCGCCCGGATACGCCACAGATCCGCAACGTCAGATGGGTGACACTCGACGTCGCGTCGGCGCCGCCCAATGCATTTGAATTGCTTGGGAAGCCTGACGTATTGATTCACCTCGCGTGGGGCGGTCTGCCGAACTATCGCGCGCTGCGTCATTTCGAAGTGGAGCTCCCGGCGCACTATGCATTCCTTCGGCAACTGAGCGCGGCCGGCCTGAAGTCGTTGCTGGTTGCCGGCACGTGCCTCGAATATGGATTGCGCAGCGGCGCACTCAGCGAGACGGACCCGACATCGCCCATCACGCCGTATGGATTCGCCAAAGATGCGCTGCGTCGGCAGCTCGAATATCTGCAGCGCAATGGCGAGTCCAGCTTCGCGCTAACGTGGGCCCGTCTGTTCTTCATGCATGGCGAAGGGCAAGCCGCTACGTCCCTGCTTCCGCAACTCGAGAAAGCCGTTGCGCAAGGTGAAGCAAGCTTCAGGATGTCGGGTGGCGAACAGTTGCGCGACTACCTTCCCGTGAATGAGGTCGCGGCAAAACTGGTCGCACTGGCGCTCAGGCAGCAGAACGTCGGAATCGTCAACGTCTGTTCCGGCACACCGCGTTCCGTGCGCAGCCTCGTCGAGCAATTCCTGCAGGAGCGCCAAGCGAAGATTGCGCTCGAACTCGGCCACTATCCTTACCCTGACTACGAGCCCATGGCTTTCTGGGGCGCGCGAGACAAACTCGAGCGCGCACTGAAGGACTCAGGTACGGCTCAATCGTCATTCTCATCAAGCGAACCAACATGAAAGTCGTGATTCTCGCTGGCGGGCTCGGCTCGCGACTGTCCGAAGAGACGCAGTCCCGGCCCAAGCCGATGGTAACCGTCGGCGACCGGCCGATTCTCTGGCACATCATGAAGATCTACGCCTCACATGGCATGACGGACTTCATCATCTGCTGCGGCTACAAGGGCTATGTCATCAAGGAGTATTTCGCCAACTACTTCCTGCATTCGTCCGACGTCACCTTCGACCTTGCGAACAACAGCATGGAGGTACACCAGCGCTACGCCGAACCATGGCGCGTCACGCTGCTCGACACCGGCGAACACTCGATGACAGGCGGCCGTCTGAAACGCGCATCGCACCTGCTGCGGGACGAGCAGGCGTTCTGCTTTACATACGGCGACGGCGTAGGCGACGTCAACATCACCGAACTGGTGCAGTTCCACAAGCGCCACGGCCGTCTCGCGACCGTGACCGGCGTGCAACCGCCGGGACGTTATGGTGTCCTGCAGTTCGCAGAAGACGAAAACGCCGTAGTCGGCTTCGCGGAAAAGCCGCAGGATGGCTCTTCGTGGATCAACGGCGGCTACTTCGTGGTTTCGCCGCGCGTACTCGACTTCATCGAAGGCGACTCGATGCCCTGGGAAGACAAGCCGATGCAACAACTCGCCTCAGCGGGCGAACTGCAGACGTATCGGCACGACGGCTTCTGGCAACCGATGGATACGCTGCGCGACAAGATGCAACTCGACGCGATCTGGGCGACCGGCAACGCGCCATGGAAGACCTGGTGATGATGACGCCGAGTTTCTGGTCCGGACGCAGGGTCTTCGTGACCGGCCATACCGGATTCAAGGGAAGCTGGCTGTGCCTCTGGTTGCAGCGGCTTGGCGCGCAGGTGACCGGGTTCTCGCTCGATGCGCCGACGCAGCCGTCCCTGTTCGAAGAGGCCGAAGTCGCGCGTGAAATCCAACACATTGTGGGCGACGTGCGCGATGCGGCTGCGCTGCGCAACGCGATACAGCATGCGCGCCCTGAGGTCGTCTTCCACCTCGCCGCGCAGTCGCTGGTCCGGCAATCGTATGCGGACCCGGTCGAAACCTATTCGACGAATGTGATGGGCACCGTCCACGTGCTCGATGCCGCGCGTCATGTCGAGAGCGTGCGCGCCGTGGTCAACGTCACAACGGACAAATGCTACGAGAATCTCGAGACGCGCCGCGCGTATATTGAAAGCGACACGCTCGGCGGCCGCGATCCGTATAGCAACAGCAAGGCCTGCTCGGAACTCGTGACAGCGGCGTTCCGGCAATCGTTTTTCGCACACGGCCACGGCCACAGTGACGGCACTGCAACGCGCGCTGGAATCGCTAGTGCACGGGCCGGCAATGTCATCGGCGGCGGCGATTGGGCAGTCGACCGGCTGGTGCCGGATCTGCTGCGCGCGTTCGACCGTGGCGAACCGGCTATCGTGCGCCGCCCTCACGCAGTGAGGCCGTGGCAGCACGTGCTTGAACCGCTTGCAGGATATCTGGCGCTTGCCGAACGTCTGCATGCTCAGCCTGAGCACTACTCGGGCGCGTGGAATTTCGGGCCGCGTCCCGACGATATGCGAGCCGTCGACGAGATCGCCGAGGCATTGACCTCCGCGCTCGGCGAAGGCGCGAGTTTCGTCGTACAGCAAGAAGCCGACGCTCCGCACGAAGCCGGCCTCCTGCTGCTTGACGCCAGCAAGGCGCGCGGCGAGCTCGGTTGGGAGTCGCTGCTCAAACTGGAAGAAGCGCTCGTCTGGATTGCGCAGTGGCACCGCGCGCGGCAACGCGGCGAAAGCGTGCGACACATCACGCTCGAACAGATCGGGCAATACGAAGCCAGGATCGGCAGGATGACGGCCCATGGGGCCACGTTCGCTGCCGGGTAATTGCGAGGATTGAAGTCTTGAACTGCCGCCACTGTGGTCAACCCCTTACGTTCCCGTTTCTCGATCTCGGCTTCGCACCGCCTTCGAATGCCTATCTGACCGAGGCCGATCTGACGCGGCCGGAACGCTACTATCCGCTCAAGCTTTTTGTCTGCGATGCCTGCTGGCTCGTGCAGACGGAAGATTACGCCGCGCGCGAGGCGCTGTTCGATGCGGACTATGCGTACTTCTCTTCGGTATCGGAAAGCTGGCTGGCGCATGCGCGGCACTACGCTGCGTCGATCACCGAAGAGCTGTCGCTCGGCCGCGACTCGTTTGTGATCGAGGTGGCGTCGAACGACGGCTACCTGTTGCGCAATTTCGTCGCAGCGCAGATCCCTTGTCTGGGCATCGAACCGACCGCGAGTACAGCGGCACGCGCGGAGGAACTCGGCGTTCCGGTGCTACGCGAATTCTTTGGCGAGCAACTGTCGCGTACGTTGGTCGAACGTGGTCAACTGGCGGATCTGATCGTTGGCAACAACGTGTTCGCCCATGTGCCGGATGTCAACGACTTCACCAAGGGTCTGAAGACTGTGCTGAAACCCGGCGGCACCATCACGCTGGAGTTTCCGCATCTCGTCAACCTGATCGACGAAGTGCAGTTCGATACCGTTTATCACGAGCACTTTTCGTATTTTTCGCTGCAGGCCGTCGAACATATTTTCCACGCGGCGGGCCTGCGCGTCTGCCGCGCCGATCAGCTGAAAACGCACGGCGGAAGTCTGCGCGTATTCGGTTGTCATGCTGACGATCCACGCGTGGATGACGTTTCCGTCGAACGCATTCGCGCGCTCGAACAGGAGCGCGGCATCACGCGGCTCGACACCTATCGGGATTTCCAGCAACGCGTCGACGAAGCCAAGAACGGTCTGCTACGCTTTCTGCTCGACTGCAAGGATGCAGGGACCAAAGTCGGCGCCTATGGAGCAGCAGCGAAGGGCAACACGTTCCTCAACTATGCCGGCGTAAAACCGGATCTGCTGCCTTATGTGTGCGATGCGGCACCGTCCAAGCAGGGCAAATTCATGCCCGGCAGCCACATCCCGATCATCTCGCCGGCAGAACTCGCCCGTGCGAAACCGGAAGTGGTATTGATCCTGCCGTGGAATATCTCGGATGAGGTCGTCGCACAACAGAAGCCGGTGCTCGGTTCAGAGGTGCGATTCGCGGTAGCGTTGCCTCGCGTCAGGTATCTGTGACGCGAACGGTGCGGCGGCTTAGCCCGCCGCCTGACCGAATAACGTCTGCACCGTTGGCAGCGCGCGATCCCGATCCGACAGCAGCGTCACCTCGCGTGGCCATGCAATGGCGAGTTGAGGATCATCGAAGGCAACGCCCCGCTCGGCCGCCGGCTTGTAAAAGGCGGTGTGCAGATACAGCAGGCGGCTGTCGGGCTCGAGGCTCTGAAAGCCATGTGCGCATCCTTCCGGAATGAACACGGCCCGGCAATTCTCCGGGGACAATTCCACGGCTTCCCATTGCATAAACGTGGCGCTGTCGGGGCGGAGATCGACGATCACGTCCCACACGCGGCCTTCTACGCACCGAACCCACTTCGCATCCGCGTCGGCACCGTGCTGAAAATGCAATCCCCTCACCGTGCCGGCCAGGGCCGTGTGCGACCAGTTGATCTGTACGATCTGCCGCGCACCGTGAGCCTCTGCGAAATCGTTCGCACAGAATAGCCGCATGAAGCTGCCGCGGGCGTCGCCCCTCGGCGTGCTTTGGGCTACAAATGCGCCCGCTATGGACAGTGCGCTTAACGGGTTATCTGCCATACGTATGGTCTGAAAAAGTGGCCGGGGGTTCGTTCTATCTGTTTCAAGCCACGTGCATGGTGCGGCGATCGCCAGTCACCAGGTTGAGCTGGCCAATGAACTTCTGCTCCCAGACCTTTGCGTCGTAGGTCGCGGTGAGATGCTTCAACAGAAGGTAGCTACCTAGCCGTTCTGCGCAAAACGCCCAGGCGCGCGCCTGGTAACCCGGCCGCTTTCCAGGAAAGCGTGCGAAGCATGCCCGCACGACCGATTCGATCGACGTCATGGTGCGTACCCAGAAATCCATGGGAAAAACGCCCAGCTCGATGCCGCCTACGATGAACACCTCGCCATTAACGAACTTCGGCACATCGACCGGCTGCAGCACGCCGAGTTCCACCGCCTCTGCCGCAAAACGCAGGAAGTCCTGCACGAGGTGAAATTTGTTGTACTGGTTCAGGCATCCGCCTTCGAGCAACGCTGGCCTCACAAGGAGGAAGTCGCGCTCGCCGGGCGCCATGAGTTCGGCAAGCGGCACATCGTCAAGCGCGTGACAGTCCCAGCTATCGCCCACCTGAATAGCCTTGCCAGGTGTCGCGTCGATCCGCGTCGCAGTGACAAATTTCCGGTACTGGCAAATGCCGACATGCCGCGCCTGAATCTGATTTTCGACGATATAGTTTTTCAGCGCGAAGCTGCCGGCGACTCCGCCTAGTTGCGGGTGATACGGTTCCCACTCGGGCGCGAGATCGCGCAGATTGGTCTTACCTGGCCCCTGAGCTCCGCCCAGAGAAAACGTCGAAACATACGAAGGGTACTCAACCGGCTTCGCCACGTGAGTGAAGCAGACATACAGCATATCGTGCGAAGCCCGCAGCGGGGTTTCCAGAAACCCGTCCTTCGCCCGTGCCAGCCGTTTGCCCTCGCACACCTGCAGGACAGCCCCTCGAAGTGCGTAGAAACTGTCCAGCCGACTTTTCTCCGGTGCCGACTGATACTGCACCTTCAGATCGTTGAGAAACACCAGTTGATCGTCATAGGTCCGATAGACGGGATTCGACGAGGGCATCAGATTCGCGTCGTAGGCGCAAACCTTGATGTCTGGACACAATGTCAGCACAAGAGACGCGATCCGCTCGAGGAGCAGCACCTGCATCGCAACCTGCGGGCGATTCGGCACACGCGCACGGAATTGCGCGCGGAACGTGGCGTCGTCGCCTTCGAAAAGGTCGTAGAGCTTTTCCGTGAGCGCAAACCATGTCCGCCAAAAGGACGGCCTGGCGACGAAATAATTGAAATGCACCGTGGAGCGGGAATCCATCGACAGCGTTCGCAGATCAACGTCAAGGCCCACGGCCTGCAGATAGATTTCGGCCGCCTCGACGAGACCCGGGTAAAGACGATTACCCTGCTCGAACACATTCAGATAGCACGCGCTGTCCTGAAGGGATGGCGAAAAGGTGTACACCTCCCCATCAGGATTGCTGCTGATAAATTCATGCACGCCCTGTGCGGTGAGTCCGGTTTTATCGGCGAAGTCCGGCGAAAGGAAACCGTAGAGTTCGTTCTCATCTACGGCGCGGTTCAGGAAGAAATCGCGAATGGCCGAGTACTCGCGCCATTCCGGCTTGAGACTCGCGCTATTGTCCAGTTCGCTGAAACCATGATCCAGCCGTTGACGCTCAGACTCGTCATGGAAGACCTGAAAAATATTCGCGTTCATCTCCACCTGACCGTTCGTCGTCATTGTTGCTCCCCGCAACTCAATCAGCGACCGCTAACTGGAGCTTCCGCCCACGCGTCGCCAGCCCATACCAATCTGCATTCTCCGTAGTATGGCCGAGACCCAGGCGCTGCCAGTCGTCAAACTGACGGCAGATTTGGGTCTAATTTGGGCGATGAGACGAGAACGGGGGTGCTCTCCGATACGCCTTGCTGACGGGCGCAAATCATCGTGGTTCGAGGCCCAGTCGTGCCCGGTCTGGATGTGGCGTACCGGCCCGCGGCGCCCCCCCTACTGGAACGTGGCATTCAACGACAATTCCACGGAATTCCCCTTCGGCCGGTTGCTCACATTGAATTCATTCACCCAGCGCAGCGTCGCGCCGACCGGGGTTTTGCTGATCTTGCCGTTCCACGTGACCATCGGCCCGATGCCCACCGAATGCCCTTCGGCCCCGCCCACGAAGTCCGCGATCCCGCCGCTGTCGTGACCGAACTGCTGGATATAGCCACCCACCACGCCGACACCCCAGCCCGAACCGAAGCGCTTGAGCGCCAGCAGATCGAGCACGCTGATCGGTGCGTTGTGATATTGCGTCTGGTCATTGACGGTGTAGAACTCGACCCCGTAATTCAACGACAGCTCGATGTTCTCTTTCGGCAGCAACCTGGTGTACGCGAAGGTCGGCGTGAACGTCCACGTATTCTGCCCGGCGTTGGCGAGCCGGCTGGTGTTGTACGCCCCGGTGGGCGCATAGATCTGCACGCTCAACGCGATGTGGTCGGTCTTGGTCAGGTGATAACCAGCCACCACCGGAGTAAAGAAGATATCGGCAAACTGCGTGGCGTGGTCATCGGGCAAGCGGCCGTGAAAGGAAGAAACATCGGTGTACTGCAGCGGCACGCCAAACGACGACGCAAAATTCCACCCCCCTGCGGTGATCCCCCAGGTCTTGATCGCGTTCACGATGTTGTACGAGATGTGGTAGTCGAGGCCGGCCGTGACCTTCCCGGCGATCGGCAACGTCTTGCTCGCGCCAAGCGAGCCCTCGTAGTAGATCGAGGTGACCGAGATGATCCAGTCGTCCGTGGGTGGCACGATACCGGCATACGGCGCGATCTGCATGCCGGTGATGGGGCGTCCGACACCGCCTTCAGTCGCCAGCGCCCGCGGTGAAAAAGCCAGGCCGGCGGCGGCGACAGCAAACGCGCCAGCAGAAAACCGCGCGGCAAGATAACCACCGCGAAACACGAGACGACGCTTATTCATGGCGATCCTCACAAATTTCGCCTGACCTCCCGTGGCCAGGACAGTTGCCCGCATCGTTATTGTTTACTTCGTATCCCTTATGTCATTTCCAACTTAAACCCGATCTACTACTGTGCTTCGTGCACAACGCCGGGTGGCGTCCACGTGCCATCCAGCGCCGCCGGTTCCGGCCAATAGGCCCGCACGTAAAGCGAGAAATCTTCGTTGGCCGGCGCTGGCAGCCAGTTGCCTTCCTTGCCGGCGCCCGGCGTCGAACTCTGCACGTAGATCGTCAGCGAGCCGTCGTCGTTGTATTGCAGGTTCTTGTTCTTGGTGCCCAGTGAATAGCGCTTCTGATCGTTCGGCGAGAAGAAGTGATGCGCGTTGTACAGCGTCAAGGACCAGAAGCCCTTGACCGGCGGCAGTTGCCCCTTCGGGAAAGTGACCGTATAGCGCTGCGCGCCGTTGAGGCGCGCGCCGGATGCGTCGGAGTCGGCATAGAAGTATTTCGTCTCGTTGGGCTTGTTGACGAAAATGTTCGACTTCGCCACCGCCGTGCGCGTGAAATAGTCCGTACCGAATTCCGCACCGTTGCTGATGGTGTTCCAGTGCGCAGGCAAAGGCTTGCCGAACGTGTTGAAATTGAAGAGCGGCGCGACCAGCCTGGCGTCCGTCTGCGCAGCCTCGTCCACGATCGCGGACTTGATGGCAGGATCTTTCTGCGCGGCAGCCAGCAGCGCTTTCGCCTGGGCATACAACGCCTCCTCGCCAGGTTGCGGCGGGGTCTGCTCGAGCACCGTCGGCAGTTCGTCCCAGAACTTTGCAGGGTCGACCCATTTGATCTCTTCGGCACTCGCGTCACCCGAGCCGAAGCTCGGCAGCTTCGACCAGTCGGTCACCTTCATCTTGCCGTCGTACTCGCTCAGCGGGTACAGACCCACCTTGCTGATGACCGCCTGAACGGCCACCCGGTCTTCCGGTGTGTCGTCCATGAATACGCGCGGAATGAAGCTGCCCACCGCCGTGCCGGAGCGAAACACCTGGCGGATGCCCTTGGGCACCTGTCCATGCCAGTCAGGCCCGACGAACAGATAGAAGCCCGGCTTCGTACCGTACAGCTTGCCGAGACTGGCGAAGCCATCGGTACGCAAGTCAACGGCCTGATATACCCAGAAGCGCTCGCCGAAATCCGGTACCTGCACCACTACGGGCGTCTGGTTCAGATCGAAGATGGCCGAGCCGTACACCACATCCTGATTCGGACACGCGACGAAGCGCTCCTGCGGCTCGATATAGTCGTGCAGCATCGACAGGTGGTTAGGCGGCGCAACCGGCACGATTCCGCCATTCAGGCCCGACTGCGGCACCTTCTGCATGGCCAGCAGACGGTTGTAGACGTTGACCATCGGCCACGCCCAGAAGTAGGTCTGGCGCGCCACCAGCCGGGCGTAGGCCTCCGAGACGGCATAGCCTGGAACCGGGCCCGGAACTGAGAGCGCGCTTGCAGCCTGCGCCTGCGAACCGCTCGGCGCTCGCGCCAGGATCGGGCTAGCGAGCGACGCCAGCACCGCCGCGGTGACCCACGTTGCAGCTTTCTTATTCATGTCGGGCTCCGACTCGTCCATTTGAGTTCATCGCTTTTGCGGTGCCGGGAATTTCCAGGTACCGTCGAATACCGACGCGTCCGGTCCATAGATGCGCGCAATCACGTTGTAGGCACCCTCGGGAGCGGGCAACCAGTTGGACTCCTTATCAGCACCGGGCGTGGTGTGCTGGACGTAGATATCGAGCGAACCGTCGGGGTTGTATCTGATGCCCTTGGTACGGTCGCCGATCGAATAGCGGTTGATCGGGTTCGCCACCAGATGGCGCCCCGGCAGGTCGTACATCGTCATCGACCAGAAGAACTTCGCCGGCGGCAGGTCTTTCTTGTCGAAGTGGATAAGGTAAGGTTGCGAGCCCAGCAATTGCTCGTGATCGGCATTAACACGTGTGCCGACGTAGACCGCTTCTTCTTTCGTGTTGCCGTAAATGCCCATCCCGGCGGCTACCGCGCGTTTCATGTAATCGCCGTTCAGATCCTGCCGGCTGCCGAAGAGATCGTAAGAGCTGGTCGTGTGTTTCTCGGCGTCGGCCAGCGCCGCTTTGCCGTCGGCGACGCCCTGTTCGATGGCCTCGCGCGTCGCGGCAGGTAGCGCGGCGGGATCGAACGGCTCTCCCGGTGCGATGCCGATCTTCGCGAAGCGCTGCATCAGATCCACTTCAGATGGCGCCGTCGGCTGCGTGAACTGCAGCATGAAATTCAGGTACGAGATGAAATCGATCGAGGTCGCTTTCGCCTCATCCCACTTCGGGAACGTGACCTTCGGCGCGGGCGGCGGTGCGCTCGTATGTTCGAACGCGGAAAGCGGCGTGAGCTGGTATTGCTTCTGGATCGCCTGGACATTCTTCACATCGGCTGGGCCATTCAAGGCAGTGCGGCCCAGGGTGAGGATGATGTCAGTCTCCGAGCGGAACACCTTGTCGATGCCCTTCGGGGTATCGCCGTGCCAGTCGGGGCCTGCAAACAGGTAATGACCCGCGCCGTTGCCCGTGGCCCGCGAGCCGACATAGGCAAAGTTATACGTGAACAGGTCGATCCACTGGAACACATAGTAGCGGTCGTCCTTCACTGCCGGCACCGTCAGCACCCAGGGCTCGCGACGCAGATCGAGCCACGCCCACGAGTACGGCGTGTCGTTGTTCGGCGTGACGATCTCCTTGTTCTCGGGACCGTACGGATGGGAATAGTTGCGGAATTTACCGAAGCCGCCTACGTAAGACTTAGAACCGGGATCGAGTACCTGCTCGTACAGCGTCTGGTAGTTGAACAGCATCGGGTAGGCGTAGATGTACGCATCTTTGGCGATGCCGCGCGCCTCCTCGGGTGATGCGATTATCGTCGCTGCAGCGGTGCTCGCCTGAGCACCGGCGTACTGGTGCGACAGCGTCATGAGCGTCATCCCTGCCGATATCGCGCCAAGGCGCAGGAGCCTGGATATTTTCATGGATAGGCATCTCGCAGAGGAGGTTGGCTACTTGCCGAACGTCAGGTTGATTCCGGCAAAAATCGTCACTTGCGGCAGGCCCGCACCGGAATGGGCGACGGAATACTGCGGTTCGATGAACGCGTTGTAGATGGTCGAACCGCTCTTCCATGCCTTGCCCGCGCCAAGGCCGACGGGGATGTAGTACGTGCCGTGCTGCAGGTCGAAGCTCCAGATACCGGTGGAACGGATGTACCAGCCGCCGGGCAGGTTGAAGATGGCGAACGGCTGCGCAGTAAGCGACTGGGTAGTCGGCCGGCCGCTTTGACCGGCAAACGAGTGTTGCCACTGAACCAGCGCGCCGAGCAGATGCGCGGGGGTCGCATTGACGGCGACCGCTGCCAGACCGCCCTGCCACTTGCCGGTGCCGAGACTGGGGTCGGTGGCCGTGGGCGCGGTGATCAGTGGACCGACGCCAATCTGCACGTCCGATTGCGACAGCAGAAAGATGTCGAACAGGTTGATGTCGCCGAGGCCCGTGTTGTAGCCGCCGGTCGGGTCCGGGCGCGTGCTGATCGGCACCGTGGCGCGGAAAATCTCCGGCACTCCGATCGGTCCGAGCGGCCCCACCGGAACGGTCGGCCGCAGCAGCAGGTCGTTGGTGTGACCGCCGACGCCGAACAGGCTCGGGGTGTAGTAGTCCTGGATGTTGAATGAGGGCGCCAGATTCAGCGGGTTATTGCTCTTGTTGGCGTCGTCTGCCGAAGCCTGCGCATAAGCGCCTGACGAGAATGCCGCCGCCCACAACACCGTACTCGCTGCAAGACATCGCTTCGTGGTCATTGGATTTCCCGGCTTTACGGCAATGGACAAACGAGCGTATCCATTTGCATGACGCAAATAGAAGTCTGACTATTAAATCGGGTAATCGGTTAATGCTGGATCAAGCGCTGATGGCCCCTTCTCACTTGCGCGTGGGGGAATGGCCTGAAAGCCAAAGCACGCCCCGGACGAGTCTCGCGGGGGCCAAAAATAGATGCCATGAGTTGTAGTCAATCACTGTCATCGCCTGAAAATACTAGCAAACGTTTTCAAAAAATATGGAAATAAATTTGTAACACGAACGAAAGCCTGTCTTTCCAGTTTTTATTATGCTTAAAACGGTCAAAACAAATCTCCTTTTGAAATAGCGACATCAATTTCAAGGAATTGATTCGAATATAAAAACAATTTTTCCCGGAGCGTGTCGTGACCCGGCCAGGGCTGGCGAACCAAGGTCTGAACTCGGCGCACAGGTGTCCACCGCCCCCCGGCGCCGGCAAAATACGTGGCAAACCGTTAAATAAACGCGCCGGATGTGCTATCTAGTAGGCGCGAAAAGACTAGCGGCGCACCGAGCGCCGCACGACATCACATACTCACGAGGCTTTCATGATTGGCTTGATGCGCAGATCCTGGATCGGCTTGACCGTCGTCGTTCTCTGCGCGTGCACGACCACGCCCCACACGGGCGGGACGCAAGGGTCGCGTCCCGCCCGCGCGCCTTCCAGCAATTCGACCATGGCATCGTGGAACGATACGCCGGCGGAGCGTTCGATCATCGATTTCGTCACCCGCGTGACGACGCCCGAATCGAAGGATTTCGTGCCGCGCGCCGAGCGGATTGCAGTGTTCAATCTGGACGGCACGCTCTGGGTCGAACAGCCGGCCTCCGTGCAACTCGTCTTCACCTTGCAACAGGTGAAGACGCTTGCGCCGCATCACCCTGAGTGGAAGCGCCAGGAGCCGTTCCGGTCGATTCTGCGCGGTAATCTGAAACCGGTAGCAAGCAGCGGCAACGCCGGCGCGATGAAGCTGCTGGCTGCCACCCACGCGGGTATGACGACGGACAGTTTCGCCTCGATGGTGCACGACTGGTTCGACACCGCGAGCGACCCACGCTTCAACCGGCCCTATACGGCGCTCGCGTATCAGCCGATGGTCGAGTTGCTCGCTTACCTGCGAGCCAATGGCTTCCGAACGTACATCGTCTCGGCCGACAGTGTCGAATTCGTTCGCACGATCTCGCAGAGCATGTACGGCGTGCCGCCTGAAGACGTGATCGGCAGCACGGTTCGTTATCAGTACGGGCTGACGAACGGCACGGCGACACTGACACGGCTCGCGCAGGTCGACACGCTCAACGACGGTGCGATGAAAGCGCAGACCATTCAGGCCGTGATCGGGCGCCGGCCGCTAATGGCGTTCGGCAATGCCGACGGCGACCTGCCGATGCTCGAATGGACCACCTCCGGCAACGGTCCGCGTTTTGCGGCGCTGCTGCATCACACCGACGCGCAGCGCGAATACGCCTACGATCAGACGGCACGCAGCGGGAAGCTGGATAAGGGACTGCAGGAAGCGAATGTGAAGGGCTGGCTGCTGATCGATATGAAGGACGACTGGCGGACCATGTTCAAGGGCGATGCGGACGCGGCGGCAACGGGTAAATGAAGGGACGGTGATGGGCGGCGCCACGCGCCGTACCCTACGCGGTGCCGTACGCAGTGACGCACCGGCGCGCACGCGGCCTGACCTGCCCGCCGCCGCGCCGCGTGCCGGGCGGTTTTTCCAAAGCTCAGCCGCCCATCATCCGCGTTTCATGCGGAACGACCCACGAGCGGTCGAACTCACCTCTCGCGATAGATTGCAGGGCCGCAGCCTCCTTCTCCCCCTGCTTCTTCGCCCCAGCAATCACCGCCTCGACTTCGGCGACCGGGATCGCCAGCACACCGTCTTCATCGCCGACGATGATGTCGCCGGGATGCACGACCATGCCACCCACCGACACCGGCACATTGATCTCACCAGGCCCGTTCTTGTACGGACCGCGGTGTGTCACGCCACGCGCATACACGGGGAAATCGCCCTGCCGAAGCGCGCCGACGTCGCGAATGGCACCGTCGATCACCAGACCTTGAACCCCCAGGCTCTCGGCAAAGCTAGACATGATCTCGCCCATCAGCGCCTGCGAAAGGTCGCCGCCGCCGTCGATCACCAGCACATCGCCCGGCCGGCAAAAATCGAAAGCGCGATGAATCGCGAGGTTGTCGCCACCGCGCGTGCGGACCGTCACTGCGGTTCCAGCCATCGGCTTGGGCCGGTGATAGGGCTGCAGCCCGACTGTGCCGCTCGCGCGCGCCATGTTGTCGCTCAGCAGCGAAACGGCCAGGCCACGCAACGTCTCGAGAATCTGCGGGCTGGCTTGCGGCGCGGATTCGTTGTGGTGCCATCCAATGGGGTTCGTCACAGGAGTCTCCTTTCAGGAAAGCTGGCGTTCGAGTTGACTGGACAGGCGCCCATACACCGCGCGCGCGTTGTCCTCGAAGATGCGTTGCCGGTCCGCGGGCGTGAGCCACGGAATCGCGTCGATATAGCGCCGCGTGTCGTCGTAGTAGTGCCCCGTCTCGGGATCGATGCCCTGCACGGCTCCGATCGTCTCCGAGGCAAACAGGATGTTCCCGACCGGAATCACCTTGGCGAGAAGCTCGGCGCCTGGCTGGTGATAGACGCACGTGTCGAAGAACACGTTTTTCATCAGGTATTCGGTGAGAAGCGGCCGCTTCATGTCCTGAGCAAGGCCGCGATAGCGTCCCCAGTGATACGGAACCGCGCCGCCGCCGTGCGGGATGATGAAGCGCAGCGTCGGGAAATCGGCGAACAGATCGGCGCTCAGCAACTGCATGAAGACGGAGGTATCGCCATTGATGTAGTGCGCGCCCGTAGCGTGAAAATTCGGGTTGCACGATGACGACACGTGAATCATCGCCGGCACGTCGAGCTGAACCATCGCTTCATACAGCGGGTACCACGAGCGGTCGGTCATCGGTAAGCCGTTCCAGTGACCACCCGATGGATCGGGGTTGAGATTGCAGCCGATAAAGCCCAGTTCCTCCACACACCGACGCAACTCGGCGATGCAATTCGCCGGCGCTGCACCGACCGCTTGCGGCAACTGGCAGACACCGACAAAGTTGCGCGGAAACAATCCGCACACGCGATGGATCAGGTCGTTGCATTCCTGCGACCAGCGCGCATTCGCGTCTTCCGTGCCCAGATGGTGGCCCATCCCGGCTGCGCGCGGCGAGAAGATGGTGAGGTCCGTGCCACGTTCGCGCTGAACGCGCAGCTGTCCGCGCTCGATGCTCTCGCGAATCTGTTCATCCGTGATGACCGGACGGGGCGGCACCGACGTACCGTCCTTCAAGGCTGCGATCTGTTTGGCGCGCCATGCTTCGTGCTCGGGCGGCGAGGTGGTGTAATGGCCGTGGCAATCGATGATCATTGCGGTTTTAAGTGTTGCGGCTGATGGGGAGATTTTCGGGGTGCGTGTCGCTGGGCGGCACCGAATCCAGATCGCTTTCACGCGGCGTCACGCGCATCACCAACGCGATGATCGTGGCGATCACGAGAAACGCGGCAATCGTCAGGAGTGCGAGATCGAATTTGCCCGTCGCGTTTCGCACGAGCCCAATGCTCCACGGACCGACCAGGCCGCCGACCTGCGCTACGGTGTTGATCAGCGCGATCGTCGCGGCGCCCGCGGCGCCGGAGCGGAACGACGAGGCGAGACTCCAGAACAGCGGATTACCCGCGTAAATGAAGAGTCCGGTTACGCAAAGCAGTATGTAGGCAATCACCGGATTCGGCGCATAGGCACTGCCGGCGATGGCGAGCGCGCTCATTCCGTACACGAAGGCCAGATGCTTCTTCCGGTCGCCGGTGCGATCGGAGCTACGGCTAATGAGGAAAGTGCCCAGTACGCCAAGGAGCGGCGGGACGGCGGACAGAAAGCCGACTTCGATATTGCTCAGGTGTCCGAGGCTTTTGACGATCTGCGGCAACCACAGGAACAGGCCGTAAATTCCGACGAGCGCGCAGCCGAACAGGCATGCGAGACTCCAGACGCGGATATCCCCGGCCACACGCAGAAAGGAAAAATGCGTCTGTCCGCCGAGCGCTTCGCGCTCCGCTTCCAGCGTGGATTCGAGCCACTGTTTCTGTTCAGGTCTGAGCCACGCCGCCTCGGCGGGGCGCTCGGTCATGATGCGCAGCGTCAGCAGACCGAGCAGCATGGCTGGCACGCCCTCGAGAATGAACATCCACTGCCAGCCGTTGAGCCCGAGAATGCCGTTGCCGTAGGTCATCAGCGTGGTGGAGATGGGACCGCCCAGCACGGCAGAGAACGAGCCGGCAATGATGTATCCGCCCACCGCCCGGGCCCGGTAGCGCACCGGAAACCACTTGGTCAGATACACCGCCACTCCGGGCAGAAAGCCCGCCTCCATGACGCCCAGCAGGAAGCGCAGGATGTAAAAGCTGGAGTCGTTGAAAACAAATGCGGTGGCGGCCGCTACGGCGCCCCAGGTCAGCAGAATGCGCGCTATCCAGCGACGGGCGCCGACGCGATGCAGCAGCAGGTTGCTCGGAACCTCGAGCAGCATGTAGCCGAAGAAAAAGATGCTTCCGGCGAAACCGAACACGGCCGGGCTAAAGCCCAACTGCTTGTTCATGTCGAGCGCGGCGAAGCCGATATTGATCCGGTCCAGGTAGTTGAAGAACATCATCGCAAACAATAGGGGCATCAGCCGCCTATAGACTTTGCGCATGGTCTCCGCTTCGATCGCATCGGTCATCATCGTCTCCAT
Source organism: Paraburkholderia phenazinium (assembly GCF_900141745.1). Taxonomy (NCBI): domain Bacteria; kingdom Pseudomonadati; phylum Pseudomonadota; class Betaproteobacteria; order Burkholderiales; family Burkholderiaceae; genus Paraburkholderia; species Paraburkholderia phenazinium. The sequence goes on from NZ_FSRM01000001.1 coordinate 601,930, forward strand.
CATGTTTCTGCGCGCCTGTTTATTCAGGCGTCGGTCGAACAACAGTACTACTTTGACGCGAGTCCAATCCCATCATAAGGAACCGGGCCAACGGGCGTCCAAGACGTGTTCCTTATTCTTGTATAAGTCTTTTCTTATAGTGCGACGTTTTCCTTGCTGTCGCACTCGGGCAGGCAATCGAGGAAAGCGCGCAGATGCGGCGAGGTGTCGTCCGTGCGAAAGCGTGCGGTGAGCGTGGTGATCTGCGACGAGACCGGCCCGTCAAGGTGACGATAGACCACGTCGGAGCGGCCATGCCGCGCGACGGATTCACCGATAAAGGTCACGCCGAGTCCTGCGGCAACGAGCGCGATGGCCGTCTGAATCTCGTACGCCCGATAGCCAACCGGCGGCGTAATGCCGGCGTCGCGGTACAACGATTCGACGAACCGCGAGAACTGCGCGTGCGGGTACTTCGGATACAGGATCAGCGGGGTGTCGGCGAGATCGGCGATGCGCACGGTTTCTGATGCGGCCAGCGGATGCTCGGGTGCAAGCGCGACCACTACGCGCTCATGCAGTAGCGGCAACGTTGTACATCCGGGGAGCACGGTGGCCTGTCTGCCGATTCCGATGTGAATCCTCTGATCGCGCAGCGCGTCGCCTTGCTCCTCGGTCAGCATTTCGAAGAGCTTGAGCTCGACCTGGGGATAGGCCTGGTGAAACGCTTTCAGCGCAGGCGGAAGCACGCTGTACATCGTCGAACGCGTGAAGCCGATGCTGAGCCAGCCACGCGACCCAAGGCCAATTTCGCGAGTGCCAAGCGCGACCTGCTCACAGGATGCGAGGATCTGCCGCGCCTCGGTGCATAGATAGCTGCCGGCTTCGGTCAGGCGTAGCGGCCGGCTGCCCCGGTCGACGAGCTGCGCGCCCAGTCGCTCCTCGAGGCTGCGAATCTGCTGGCTCAACGCGGGCTGTGCCACATGCAATCGCTCCGCCGCCCGGCTGAAATTCAACTCCTCCGCGAGGACGACAAAATATTGCAGGGCTCGGAGATTCATGGCGTAGGTATTCCTGTCCGGTTGGTCCGGCCCACGAACGCGGGTGAATGGTGCACCGCGCAACGGGCGGATGATTCTGGCCCAGTTTGGCATAGCGGCTCTTGAACGGTTTGGGCCGCTATGCCCAGAGCGGAGTTCAAATCACCGCCCTCTTGCAAAATGCTACTCTGCGACGTCCTATACCTGCGGCCACGGCTGAACAGGGCCGAACCGCTTCAGCAACTTTGACTACAGTGAAATTCGACACGACGACAGTCCGGCTGATCCTGGCCATCGCGGATGAAGGCAGCATTTCCCGGGCCGCCGACAAACTCAGCCTTGCGGTGGCTGCTGCGTCCCGGCGCGTGTCGGATCTCGAGGCGCAACTGGGCATCAAACTGTTCCAGCGCGTGCCGCATGGCGTTGAGATCACCGAGTCCGGTACCAAGCTGCTGGACTACATCCGGCAGATCGACAACCTCATCGACCGACTTGAAGGCGATGCAGGGGCACTCAACGAAGGGCTCGACGGACGCATTATCATCGGCGCGCCCAAGGCGGTCGTCATCCAGTTTCTTGCTCGTGAGATTGCTGCGATCCAGCGCAAATTCCCGCGCATCTCGCTGAAGGTTGTCGAAGAAAACAGCAAGATCGTGCAACAGCTGCTGCGCGACAAGGTGATCGACGTGGGGATCTACGAGAACAAAAGCGGGTTCCTGGATCTGCCGAAGTTTCCGTACCGGGAGGACCGGCTGGTTTTGGTCTATAGCCGCGCGCATTTCCGGTTTCGTGACGCGCCAGTTAGCATCGACGAGTTTCTCGATTTGCCCGTTGTGAGCCTCGGCAAGGGGTCCGCTGTGTTGTCCGCCGTGCAGCGCGCGTATCGCAGCCGCGGGCGCGAGTTTCCCAACAATTTCACCGTCACCGGCTTCGACACTATGCTGGCGCTTGTGCGCAACGGGCTCGGTGTGGGATTGATGCCACCTGACGTATTGCGCAGTTTTCATCCTGAAGAGGCGCTGGCGTCGGTGGAACTTGTCGGCGACTGGCATCAGCGCAACTACGTTCTGTCCTGTCTCGAAGGGCATGCGCAACAGCAAACCCTGCACAACGTCATGGACGAGCTTCTTCGCAAACCGGCGTAGTGCCACCTCTCCGGTTTCGCGAGGCGCGAAACCAGACATGATTCCCTCATCCTTGCGGCGGCTCCCCCGGTAGGCGACAGTGATCGCATAACGACTACCTGGAGACGAGATGCCATTGCGCGTCCTCATTGCGGCTATCGCCGCTGCCCAAACCTCTTTCTGATCCCTTATTGCAGCTGTGGCTGACGCTATGCGTGCCGCCGGGTTGCTGCTCTGCGCGGCTTTAACGCCGTACCTCCACTGAACTTTTTTCCGAGGAAACATGAGATGACGCAATCGACGCATCTACCGCTGCAAGGCATCCGCGTGCTGGACGTCAGCCAGGTCATGGCGGGACCGTTTTCCTGCATGCTGCTCGCGGACATGGGCGCTGACGTGATCAAGGTGGAACCCCTCGAAGGCGACCAGACGCGCGGCGCGATGGGCTTCAAGATGAAGGGGCCAGACAGCATGGGCTTCCTGAACATGAACCGCAACAAGCGCTCGCTGACGCTGGATCTCAAGAGCGACGAAGGACGCGAGTTCTTCTACGAGCTCGCCAAGACCGCCGACGTGATCGTGGAAAACTACCGGCCAGGTGTCGTGCAGCGGCTGCGCATCGACTACGAGACGATCAGGGAGATCAATCCCAAGATCGTGTACGCCAGCATTTCAGGCTTCGGTCAGAGCGGACCGTGGGCATCGCGACCGGGTTTCGATCTGATGGCGCAGGCCATGTCGGGCGTGATGAGCGTGACCGGCTACAAGGGTGAAAAACCGGTTAAGGCGGGCGTGCCGGTGGCGGACATCGGCTGTGCGCTGTTTGCTGTGTACGGGGTGCTTTCGGCGTACATAGGCGCTCAGAAGACGGGCGTGGGACAGCATATCGACGCCTCACTGTTCGATTCGGTAATGGCGTTCTCAATCTGGGACATGTCGGAATACTGGGGCACCGGTGTGCCGCCGACCCCGCTCGGCACCAGCAACAAGATGAGCGCCCCCTATCAGGCCGTGAAGGCACGCGACGACTACTTCGTGATGGGCGCGACCAACCAGAAACTGTGGAAGAAGCTGTGCGAGTTACTGGAGCGCCCTGATCTTGTCAGTCATCCTGACTATGCGAGCGTGTCGTTACGATTGAAGAATCGCGAGGCGTTGATCGAAGCGCTGGAGCAGGAATTCGGCAAGCGCGACAGCGCGGAGTGGGTCGACGTCATGCTTGCCGCCGGCATTCCGGCCGGCCCGATTCTGTCTTATCCAGAGGCGTTCGAGAGCGAGCACGCCGCGCATCGCCGCATGTGCATGGAGATCGATCATCCGAACGAAGGCAAGGTCAAGAACATCGGGTTTGCCGTCAAGATGCTCGGCACGCCACAGACGGTGCGTCGTCATCCGCCGCTGCTAGGCGAGCACAACGACGAGATCTACGCCGAAATCAACGGGACCAAGCCATGAACGAACCCGTCAGATTGACCGTCCATGAGTCGGGGGCGGCTGAGATTGTGATTGACCGGCCTGAACGGCATAACGCGATGACGATCGCGATGTACGAATCGCTGCTGGCGTTGGTCAGCGAGTGCGAAAGCGACGATGCCGTGCGCTGCATTCTGTTCCGTGGCGCGGGTGGCAAGTCGTTTATTTCGGGCACCGATATCTCGTACTTCAAGGACTTCCGCGATGGACGCGATGGCGTCGCTTATGAGGCGCTTGTCGAGCGGGTCATCGATGCGGTGGAGCGGATCCCGGTCCCTACGGTTGCTGTGATCGATGGGTGGGCCGTGGGCGGCGGCCTCGCGCTGGCGACGGCTTGCGACTTTCGCGTGTGCAGCGGTGCCTCGCGGTTTGGCGCGCCTATCGCCAAGACGCTTTCCAACACGCTGTCGTCGCGCAATATTGCGCGGTTGCACGCGGCTTTTGGCGTGCCCAGGGTCAAGAAGATGTTGATGCTCGCCGACTATCTCTCGGCTGAGGAAGCCTTGGCGTGCGGGTACGTCTATGACGTTTGCGGACAGGATGAACTGGGCAACGCTGCGCATGCGTTAGCGGAGCGGCTCATTGCGTTGTCGCCGGTTACGCAGAAAGCGGTAAAGGAGAGCCTGCGGCGCATTGTCGTCGAACAACGGCTCGATGATGAAGACCTGATCGAAGAGGTTTACGGCAGCGCCCGCTTCAGGGACGCCGTGGTCGCTTTCACCTCGGGCTCAAAGAAATAACGACACGGAAACGTGAGGAGACCGACATGAAACGATTCCAGCTCAAGGCGACCACCACCGTCCTTGTGATGCTGTGCCTGATGTACTTCATCACCTACGTCGACCGCGTCAACATAAGTACCGCTGCCGGGCAGTTCAAGTCTGAACTGGGGCTCAGCAACACGCAGTTGGGCTTCGTCTTTTCGGCGTTTGCGTATCCGTATGTGGTGTTTCAGTTTATCGGCGGGTGGGTTAGCGATCGGTTTGGGGCCAAGCGGACGTTGATCGCCTGCGCTTTGATCTGGGCTGTGGCGACAACGCTGACTGGATTGGCGGGTGGGTTCGGGACACTTGTTGCGGCGCGGTTGCTGTTGGGGCTCGGCGAAGGGGCTACGTTTCCGGCGTCTACGAGTGCGATGGCTTCGTGGGTGACGCGCGACAGACGCGGGTTGGCTCAAGGGATTACTCACTCGTCGGCGCGGTTAGGGAACGCGGTGGCGCCGATGCTCGTGCTCGCGTTGATGACCGCGTTTAACTGGAGGTTTTCGTTTTATCTGCTCGGTGCGCTTAGCGCTGGGTGGTTGGTGCTTTGGTATGTGACTTATACCGAGAAGCCTGGGGATCATCCGCGGATTACTGCGGAGGAAATTAGCAGCTTGCCGCCGCCGACGGTTCGGCCCGCGGAAGTACCAGGGACGTGGTTGCGGTTGTATCGGCGCTTGCTGCCGGTATCTGGGGTCTACTTTTGCTACAACTGGATTCTCTGGTTGATGCTCGACTGGATGCCGCTTTACTTCATGCATAGCTTCCATCTCAACATCAAGAAGGCGGTGCTGTTTACTTCCGGGGTGTTCGTTGCGGGGGTGTTTGGGGATCTGGTGGGTGGGTTGGTCAGCGACCGGTTGCTAAGGCGTACTGGAAATCTGAAGCTGGCGCGCAGTTATATGGTTTCGGTTTGTATGTCGTTGACGGGGTTGTCGTTGCTGCCCGTGCTGCTGATACACGATCCGATGTATTCGCTGGTTTTTCTCGCTGCGGCGATGTTCTTCAATGAGATGAATATCGGGCCTATGTGGGCTGTGCCGATGGATATCGCTTATGACCGGTCTGGGACAGCGAGCGGGATTATGAGTGGGACGGGGTTCACGGCGGCGATTGTTAGTCCGGTTGTGGCGGGGTATCTGGTTGATCGGTTGGGGAGCTGGGATGTGACTTTTTTGCTTTCTATCGGGGTGATGGTTTGTGGGGTGGGGATGACGTTTTTTATGCGGCCGGGGGTGGTGTTTGGGACGCAGCGCAGGAACGCGGGGCGAGTGGAGAGACGTGCTGCGCTGCCGCTTGTGGATGAGTAATGAGAGGGGGGCGATGTGAGTCGCCGCCTTGTTTGGCTGAACCCTGCATACGCTGAAAGGACTTAAAAAAACACTGTCGGGTTCTGAGCACTTGCGCCTGTCTCGCGGCTGTCTATCACGGATATCGCCCGCTCCTGCTATGCCTGAAAGGCATGTCCCCCTGCCCACAAGGTCTTTGTTGCGCCTTCTGCGGAAACCTATAGTCCTTGCACGGCCACCGGTTAAAGGTGGCGCTACAAAGCTCTTTGCCTGATTGCTGGAACCCTCGCAGACGAATGCCGTACTGCCGTCGACGTTTAAAGCGTACGAAGGTGGCTTTCGTCGATCGCTGCGATGGTGCGGAGCCAGGAAGATACTCGTTCTAAAAGTGCTCCGGGCAAAGATAACGGGCAATGAATCGTCAACCGAATCAGTGACGCGATGAATCGCGTACGGACTCCTTAGGAAATGACATGTCTAACTTAGCTCACAAAGTGGCCCTCGTTACCGGCGGTTCACGCGGTATTGGTGCGGCAATTGCGAAACGCCTCGCCGCGGATGGGGCGAGCGTGGCGCTCACATACGCGAAGGACGCGAACGCGGCTTCGGCCGTGGTCAAAGAGATCGAACTCAGCGGCGGGAAGGCTATTGCGATTCAGGCCGACGCTGCTGATGTTAACGCTGTCGAGGCTGCGGTTGAAAAGACCTTTACGACCTTCGGCCGGCTTGATGTGCTGGTGAACAATGCCGGTACAGCCATTCCGAAAACGTTCGAAGACACGACGCTGGAGGAGATGGATAAAGTGATCGACATCAACATCCGCGGCGTATTCGCTACGACCAAGGCTGCGCTGAAGCGTTTGAGTGACGGTGGTCGCATCATCATGATCGGTTCGGCGGTGGGCGAGCGGGCTATTACGCCTGGGTTGGTGCCTTACGCGGCTACCAAAGCGGCTGTCAGGATGTTCACTCAGGCGCTTTCTAGAGAGGTTGGGGGCCGGGGTATTACGGTCAACAACGTTCAACCGGGGCCGATTGATACGGACCTGAATCCCGCTTCGGGCGATTGGGCTGTGCCGCAGAAGGCTGCCACGGCGCTTGATCGATATGGGCGCGCTGAGGAGATTGCTGCGATGGTGGCGTTCGTTGCTGGGCCGGAGGGGTCGTACGTTACCGGGACGAATCTTACGGTCGATGGGGGGATGAATGCTTGAGGTGGGGTAAGTGTTCAATGTCCGGGTTTGGGCAGCGTGATGGCCGTGTGGGCGGGATGGCGAGTCGATGGACCAACGGAGTCGGCTCCTCTCGGCGAGCGACCGCCGACAACACAAGCGGTTATCGAATGCAGCAGCCATTGCAGGCTGCAGTCAACTTATGTGCAAGGCATATTCAGCCCATTGCCATCATTCGATTCGCCTGCGCACACCCGCCCTAAAAACTCTATGATTGTTTGCTCATGCAAGGTCGGCCGCGGCCTCTCGGGCAGAGGGGACGAGCGTGGCAGAATGAATCAGGCGTAATTGCCCGTTATCGACAGGTGTGCGGCGCATTGGCACTCGCGACGGGTTATATCGTTGCAAACGGGTTACGGAGATTACGCAGCACTGGGGAAAGGACGTGAAAGAGGATTCTGATCCATCGTTTTCCCAAGAACTTGCTGGCCTAGCCGAGTGGGATCGAGCTTTTTGGCTCTCGCGCGCGTTCCTCGAAGCGAGTCGATGCTTGTGCGAAAGCATGTCCGAAGGTGGTTTCAGTTCTCAGTATTCCTCGAGTCGAGTCATATTGCACCTAGCTCGCCAAGGCGTTGAGTTGTTCCTGAAAGGAGCGATTGCCGCTGTTTCTGGGCAAGGCTCAGCGCCGAAGACCCACGACTTAAGCAGACTCTTCCTCGACTATCGTCGCCTTTATCCCGAGTTAAGGTTTTCTTTCAAAGTCCCACCCCGCTTCAGCGTCAGCCTAAACTTCGACCTATTTCCGGACGATCAGGAGCGGTTCCATTCGACATTGGATCAGCGCCATAGATATCCCTCGGATCGAAAGGGCAACACGTTTGCCACCAGGGAGGTGTTTGATCCGATAGAGACGTTGAAGGAACTCGAAGAACTTGATCGCGAGTTGAAAGTCTTGGAGTGGGCACGCATTCGACCGCATTTACGTGGCGAACCCGAGATCAAGTAGGAATCGTGTTGCGCGGCCAGCGACTTTGGGTTAACAGGCGAGACGTCGCAGCCATGCGTATCGCAGGGCACAGTGCTGCCGCTGCGGATACGCGGACCGGCACTCTGGTCGTCTCAACACTGGCGTTCCCTGGACGAAAAAATCCCGCAACGCCTTCTCTGGCGGTGATTTTCAGGATTTGAGCGAATTTCAGCGGGAATCGAGATGGTGCGCCCGGCTGGGATCGAATCAGCAACCATTGCCTTCAGAGTTTTACCAGCGCACCACGATCCCCTATAAATCAATGTCTTGCGCAACTTGCAAACTGCAAAACCAAGGCTAAACAAGGTCAATCAAGGCCATCCAAGGCCGCCCCAACTGTATTTTCACTGTACAGACCGTTCGGCAATCAAGACCAGCAACCTGCCCGATCGCATCAAGGTAGCGCTTCACAACGTGTCTTTCGCGCACCCATTCCTGATATCCTTGCGCTATCAACGCACGTTTAACGCAGGCTGGGCCACTTCGATGGGCATCATCTATAAGAATCCGTCTCTCGTGGAAGTGATATGCGAGCTTCATTGGGAACTTACGCCCGTCGCGATTCCGCCTAACATGGGCGTGGACCCGTTCCTAGATGTGATCCGAGCCGACCTGACCCCACGCTTAAATGCGGCAGGATTCGTGAATTCGCAGGAATTGGCGCACCCGCAAGTGCCCCGGCAATTTCTGGCGTGGCAACCGATAGTGCGCTTCGCGCCAGCGCCGGATACATGGCCCAAAATCCAGCTCGGACCAGGCATCTTCACCGTTAACATGGCCGGCCCGAACTACACGGGTTGGCCGGACTTTCAGCCAGCAGTCGATTCAGCCGTCGGAGCACTGATTGAATCGTTCCCCACGCCAGAGAAATTTCTGCGACTCAAATCGTTGCAGCTTAAATATCTCAATGCATTCACTAACAAGCATGACTACCAAACTTACGCACAATTTGCGTCTACATATTTGGGATTGAAATCCGTATTGCCTAGTGCTTTTATTGAACGAATTGGTGTGACGGCGGCTGAAATTTCGACAAACTCGCAAACTAAGCTGCCTATCTCAACGCCAAGTGATTCTTATATAACAGTTCAAGTTTCAGAAGGATTGGTCAATCAAACGCCTGGATGCGTATTGCAGCTCGCAGTCGAGAAGACTTCCAAAACAGAGCCGAAGCAAATAATGCCTTGGTTCCGCGAAGCCAACATTGCTGCGCGCGAAGCATTTCAATCCCTTGCGACACCTCGCCTAATTGAGTTGATGCGCCCTGAGGAGAAGAGATGACTGCGACCACATATAATTCCACGTTTCACCAGACCCGCGCCATCACGTGGCCGTTTTCGTCGTCGACGGATACGACATTAGAAGGATTTCCGGTCATTGAGATAGAGCGACAACCTTCCTCTGCTTACAGTATGCCGATGGGTACTGTGATAGGTGGTTCAATTTTTTCAATGAAAATCGATATTACAAGCTCCGCGACAGGTGCTGAAATAATCGTGGAAACTCGTCCTGCAGACAGAGCGCGCGAGAAACTACTCCTCGAACGACAGATCCTCACTTTCCTCAATCTTGACGGCCTTGAGGACGAGGAAGCGAAGAATCTGCTAACCCAAGCTGTCCCAGAGGCACTCGTGTTCATAGGGGAGCTTCCGCAAGAGATACCGCTACCGAAGGCTACTATCGCTTTCGACGGCATCGTCACGCTGGAATGGCAAGACGGCTTAAAGAGAGCTGCCGCAATGTTCGAAGGTGACGACGATTATGGATACGCATACTTCCGTAACGGAACATACGTTCCTGGAAAGTCCGTTGCGGTCGCAGGAAACGGGATTCCCGAAGACTTGACGAGTTATCTTACTGCCTAATTTTCAAGCGATGGCTGACACTAATACCGAGCATAAGCCGGATGACTCAGAAATTTCGCCCGGGGAGGTTTTCGACGAAGAAGATATCCTCTTAGCAGCGGTGGAGCCAATGAATTGGCAGGATGGCGTATTCAACGGCCAGGCGTTTCAAAAGAAATATCTAAAAGCACGCCAACAATCGGTAGCGAGGCAATGTTATTCGTCGCCCGCGCGGCTGAAATTTTTTGTTTTTGACCAACTTCTTCTTAATAAGCCCGAGCGTAAAGTCAAGGGCACGCAACGCTTCAATAGTCGAGCGCTTAGAGATTTGAAATCGGATGACGGCACGAAACAATTTGTAGTCATCGATGCGCCCCTTGCGGTGAGAAACAAAATCGACTTCGCCCACGCTCACATCGGGTTTACTGATAAAGTCAACCGAGGCGGGAACAGTGCCCAAGCCGCGGCAATCCTAAATCTGCGTGACCTGCTCAAGCGGAGCGGTGGCGTTAAATGGGTATGGTTACAATTTCCGCCGCCACCGCTCATTTATCTGCGTCCGTCCGAGTTTCGACTGGCGCGACACCGGTTGCGCCTTCGGAGAGAAGGCATAGATAAGGAATTTCTGAAAGCAGAGGCAGAACGCCAAAAAGCGGCAGAGGACTCCACAAAGGCGCGTACCTAAGTATTTGCGTTGGCCGGCGTCGAAGTGCGTCTAAACGCATCACTCCTTCGGGCGACGAACCAAGTTGCTAATCGGCGCCGCAAGGCGCTTGTCGCCACGTGGCCCGATGCATTAAAACCACCCAGCCAAGCGATGCCCGCAGGCGCGGAGGGGACTGCAAAAAAGCAGAGCTATTTTTGAGCGATGGTGGCCGGACCCTTCGGACCAACGATACGGTCACGAGCCCTTGAGCGCTACGCCGATCCAGCAACACCGATCACCTTGGTCATCCGACCTCCAGCCAACTTGATGGAGCCAAAGGCCGCAGTGCCTCAAAAACGTCCCCTCCGCTCCCGACGAGGTGACGGGCCGAAATAGGTAGGCTACGGCGCTTCACATTCCGCAGCAGCTGGCGCTTTTTTGGAGAGTTGCAATCCGCGAATGCCGCGACTATCGTGGCCTTGTCTCCTCTCCATATCGCCTGCTGATATGGAATTGCCCGTCCTTGAGGCGGGCGTTTTTTTACAGGCTTTCGTCTGCACCGTCGGGATCCGTTAGAGGGCGCGTGCACAAGTCGCTAACGGTTGTAAGAAAGAGCGCCACGGCCACTGGCTTCTTTAAGCAGAGATCCCAGCCGGGCTGGAGAAAATCCGGTGGTGGCGTGGCTGACTGTCCGAGAATCGGGATATGTGCGAGATCGGGTCGAGCCCGAATCGCGTGGCTTAGGGTCAGCCCGTCCATCAATGGCATTATCCAGTCGGTGACAATGAGGTCGGGCACGTCGTGTTTGAGGCATTCGAGCGCCTCGATGCCATTGCTCGCGCAAGTCACCCTGTATCCTTCGTTGACAAGGATCAGTGACCAGACGGTGAGAAGCTGCGGCTCATCATCCACGAGCAAGATAGAGTACATCTGTGGCCACCGATTGGTCAGTTTTCGTTTTTCGCTGCCGCCACGTTGCGCAAGAAACGGTCCCAAGGAGCGCTCGCCGCCACAGCGTTTGTTTGTCTTCTCGCGAGTACCTTTATGCGAGACGCGTGCAAACATAGGTGCTTACTTTGGGACGCTCGGCACGTGGTAGGGTCGCGAGCGATCAATCGACCAATTCATGCCCTCGCCAGGGGCCCAGGCTCAAGGCAGCATTTTCTCGATGATTGGAAGCAGCATGTCGAGTGAGAGAGGCTTGCGGCAATAGGCGATCACGGGATTGGGCTGTCGCGGTATGTCAACGGCTGCGCTGCAAAGGATTATCGGGATTGACCGCAGGTCCGGATCTGCGAAGAGGGCAGCGCATAGCTCTGGGCCGGACATGACTGGCATCATGCAGTCACTGAGAATGAGGTCCGGCCGGGCCTTGCGGATCAGCTCAAGCGCGACCGCACCGTCGGGCGCTGTCATGACGGCATAGCCGACCTGTTCGAGCAGCAGGCTCCAGATAGTCAGAAGATCGAACTCATCATCCACGACCATGATCGTTTTCATGGCGCGTCAACTGTCGAGCCGGCCAACAATCCCTGCGGCGGCCCCGCGGCCACCGAGCAAACTCGCCGCACCCGGAAAAGCGTCGACAACATCGAGTCCTTTCTCGGTAATGACGAGCTCCCGAAGCGAAGAATCGTGCGCGCTTTCGCGCTGTTTGACCACGGAGATCATTCGATGCAGACCAGTGTCGGTTTCCGCATAGCGCAGCAAAATGAGATTTTCAGTCATGGCCGAGAGACGCATCCCGCGCATAACGGAGGGATCGGAATTGAACGGCACTTCTTCTGTGAGAAGCGTTGTCACCCCTGCGGCGCGTAACTGATGAGTCAATGCGTTGAGGAACAGACCAAACCGGCCAGTGCGCATTGCTGAATCACGAAACCCGTCGATACCGTCAAGCACAAGGCGCGTCGCGCCGGTCTGCTTTACCGTAGCGAGAGCGGTAGCTGCCAGTTCGTCTATTGCCAGTTCAATGGCCGGTTGCCACTGGACGGTCAGCCGCCCGTCGTCGCACGCCGCCTGCAACGGAATTGAAACGGATTCAGCCTTGCCGATGAGCCGTTGCGGCGACTCGTAAAAGCCAAGATAGACGGACTTTTCGCCGCGTTGCGCACCGGCCGATAGAAACTGCAGCCCAAGCAGCGTCTTGCCGATTCCTGATGCGCCCATCAGCGTGGTCGTGGAGCCCTTTATAAACCCTCCGCCGAGCAACTCATCAAGACGTGGAATACCCGATCCGAGGCGCGCCTTGAGATCGGCCGGTCCAGGCTGCTCCGCACATCGTGCTTCCAGCCGTGGAAACATGACATGGCCGCTGTCCGTTATACGAAAAAAATGCTTGCCGAGCATGTGATCGCGAGCACGCATCTTGTGGACTTCAATTTCGCGTGTGCGGCGCATGCCATCGCTGTAACGGTTGAGCTCAATCAGGCCGTCGACGAGCGTATGTTCGGGATGCGGCTCATTACCCGACAAAGGAGCCAGCAGCAACGTCGTACAGTTCATGGCAGCAACCAGCGCGTTCAACTCATGGATGAACTTGGACAGCGAGAGGTCCGTTTCACTGAACTCGCGTGCGCTGCGAAAGCCATCGACGATGAGCAGACCCGGGCGGTACTGGTGGAGGCTCAAGGCAACCTGCTTGAGGAAGCCATCAAGTCCGCCCTGCATAAGCGCGTGATAGCCCGAGACGAAAAACATTTTCTCCGCGACCGCTTTCTCGTCAAAGAAGCTGAGTGCGCTCAAATGCCCGAGGAGTTTGTCGTGCGATTCAGCGATCAAGGTCATATACAGCACCTTCTCGCCCTGGAGGACACGATGGAAGCCGATCTGGCTCGACAGAATTGTCTTGCCCGCGCCAGCCATGCCTTCTATCAGGTACAAAGCGCCGCCGACCAGACCTCCGCCGAGAATGGTATCGAGGCCCGGTACACCCGTTTCGACGTTCGAATGGCGCGACGCTGGAGATGTGTGAGTTGTCATTTTTTGAATCGTCTGCGAAGGTTCAAACAAGGGGCCGCCGCGGAATCAGCAAATCCCCCAATAGAAAGCAAACCGTGTACCTGACTCGCCGCGCCGACAGGAAAGCGCACCCGACAAGGTGCAACGAAATTTTACCTTCTCGGTATCGTTTGTGATGGTCGAAGCATGGAGAGATGGAGCCCGAGTCGTTGGCCCACTGGTGCGTTTTGCGCGCGCAGGTCGAGCATCACGACCGCTTTACATCAAAGCGTGACGGTTGCCTGGACCGACTCAGGGATGGGAAAGGTCGATCAGCTTCAAGGTCGCGGTAACGGTTCGATACGACGCTGGGATTATCGATCGCTTCCGAGCAAGCGGGGACGGCTGGCAAACGCGGATGAATGACGGGCTGTGCGACTGGCTCAAGACGCACCGCGTATGACGCACACCCCACGCCATACGTCAGCGAGTGGGTGTAATTTAGGCGTGGTTCAGGAAAGCAGAAACAGGCAAATTCGCGAGAACCCCTGTCAAAGTTGGTGCGCCCGGCTGGGATCGAACCAGCAACCCCTGCCTTCGGAGGGCAGTACTCTATCCATTGAGCTACGGGCGCATTGACACGAAAAGCGCCGTAAAACCGTGAAACCGGCACCAAATCGAGACCGAGAGGATACCCGGTTTCAGCCGACCCGTCCACCGACCGCCCGGCGCACGCCACGGGCGATCCAGCCCATATCCCCCAGCCCAAACCGCCGATAGGGGTAAACGCCCGCTGAATACCCCCCGCCAGCCCTCGCCGCCGCTGAAACCTTCCGTCTATAATCGCCAGTGGCTATAAAGAATAAGGTCGTTGGCGTCACGCTGTACCGCTCACAATACCCACGGGAGACGAGACAAGCATGAGCGAAGCACCAAATCACGAAGCCCCGATCAAGACACCCGGGCAGCTCATTGCCGCCATCATTGCCGGTTTTGCTATTCCGGTCGTCATCATCGTCCTGCTCGCGATCTACGCGGACAACTGGACGCGCACCGGCGCCGGTACCGACAGTCTCTCCGACGCCGAGGTCAGCGCCCGCATCGCGCCGCTAGCCCAGGTCGACATTCGCGACGCCAACGCGCCGCGCGTCTACAAGACCGGCGAGGAAGTCTACAAGGCGGTCTGCTCGGCCTGTCACGCCACCGGAGCGGCAGGCGCACCGAAGTTCACCAACACCACGGACTGGGCACCGCGCATCGCGCAAGGCTACGACACGCTCGTGCACACCGCCTTGACCGGCACGGGCGCCATGCCCCCCCGCGGCGGCACCAGCCCAGACGACTATAGCGATTTCGAGATTGCCCGCGCCGTCGTCTATATGGCGAACAATTCCGGCGGCAATTTTGCCCAACCGGCGGCCCCGACAGCAGCGCAAGCGGCCTCAGGCGCTGCCGCGGCGGCTGCACCCGCGTCCGGCGCCCCGGCTGACGCCAGCGCAGCAGCGGCGTCCCAGGCAGCGGCCGCGCTTGCCTCGATCGCCAGCGCACCCGCAGCCGCGCCTGGCGGAGACGCGGCGCAAAGCGCGGACGCCTCGCAGGCCGGCAAAGCGCTCTATACGCAGGTTTGCCAGGCGTGTCACGCCGCTGGCGTGCTGAATGCCCCGAAGTTCGGCGACAAAGCGGCATGGGCACCGCGTCTCAAGGACCCGATGGACACGATTTACAACTACGCGCTGCACGGCAAGGGGGCGATGCCGCCTAAGGGCGGATCGAACGCGTCCGATGCCGACGTGAAGGCCGCCGTCGACTACATGGTCAGCGCAGCGAAGTAAGCGGTAACCGGTGCGCGGGCCAGGCGCCAGCTAAACAGCAAGACCCAAAAGAAAAATCCCTGCACCGTGGCAACACGAGCAGAGATTTTTTACGTTCAGGCGCTGACTAGCGCTAAGGCACCGGACGCCATAGGGGCAAAAGCCACGCCTCAAGGCTTCTGCAACAACGCCTTCAAACTCGCCAACCTGTCCTTCGGCGTCATCGGGGCTTCCTCCGCCGTCGGCGGCGGCGCCTCGTCCAGTCCCATCTCTGGAATAAACCGCGACGGCTCGCACACCACCGTCTCCCGCGCGCGCTTTCTCTTCTTGCACCAGTTCAGATGCAAGCTGCGCTGCGCCCGCGTAATCGCCACGTACATCAGCCGGCGCTCTTCCTCGATGCGCGCGTCGTCGATTGGCGCGTCGTCCGAGCCGCCGCGGTGCGGCATGATGCCTTCCTCGACGCCCACCAGAAACACGTGCGGATACTCGAGCCCCTTCGACGCGTGCACCGTCGAAAGCCGCACCGCGTCCGGATCTTCCTCTTTACCTTCGAGCATCGACATCAGCGCCACCGTCTGGATCAGGCCCAGCAGGTTCTTGCCGGTATCCGCGAGACCGTCCGCGTTGTCGTAGCCGGTCGCCTCGGAGCCCGCTTCCGGCTCGGGCTTGGTGCCCTTGCGCTTCAACCACTCCACGAACTCCAGCACGTTCTGCCATTTCGACTGAGCCTGGCGCTCGTCGAACGCGTCGTAAAGGTAGGCCTCGTAGTGGATCGCGTCCATCAGGTCGTTGAGCACCTCGGTGGCCGGATCTTTTTCAGCGCGGTCGGTGAGGCGCTGCATGAAATCGCAGAAGGTGCGCAGCGGCTCGACCTGGCGCACCGACAGCCGCGCCTCGATCCCGCCCATATACACCGCCTCGAACAGCGACACCTTCGCCTGACCCGCGAACGATCCAAGCGCCTCGAGCGTCGTGTTGCCCACGCCGCGCCGCGGCGTAGTAATGGCGCGGATGAAAGCAGGATCGTCGTCGGCGTTGGCGATCAGCCGCAGATACGCGCAGATATCCTTGATCTCGGCCTTGTCGAAGAACGACTGCCCGCCCGACAGTACATACGGAATCCGCTCGCGCCGCAGCACCTGCTCGAAGATCCGCGCCTGGAAATTGCCGCGATACAGGATCGCGTAGTCGCGGAACTGCGCACGCCGTTCGAACTTATGCGCGGACAAGCGAAATACCACGGACTCGGCTTCGTGTTCCTCGTCATTGCAGCCCGTCACGGTGATCGTGTCGCCCATGCCGTGTTCGGACCACAGTTTCTTCTCGAACAGCTTCGGGTTGTTCGCGATCACGTTGTTGGCGGCCGTCAGAATCCGCACCGTCGACCGGTAGTTCTGCTCCAGCTTCACCAGATGCAGCTTCGGAAAATCCTTGCCGAGTTGCGCCAGATTCTCCAGGGTCGCACCGCGCCAGCCGTAGATGGCCTGATCGTCGTCGCCCACCGCCGTGAATGCAGCGCGCGGGCCGGCCAGCTGCTTCAGCAGCTCGTACTGGCACGCATTGGTGTCCTGGTACTCGTCGATCAGCAGATAGCGCAGCTTGTTCTGCCAGCGGTCGCGCACCGCTTCGTTCTTCGCGAAGAGCTCGGCGGGCAGGCGGATCAGATCGTCGAAATCCACCGCCTGGTAAGCGTGCAGCGTAGCGACGTAGTTGCGGTAAACAATCGCCGCCTGGTGCTCGTCCTCGTTCGCCGCAATCGCCACCGCCTCTTCCGGCATGATCAGGCCGTTTTTCCACAGCGAGATGATCGACTGGATCTTGCGGATGAAACCCTTATCCGTCGAGCCGACCTGTTCCTGGATCATGCCGAAGCAGTCGTCCGAATCCATGATCGAGAACTGCGGCTTCAGGCCCACGTGTTCGGCCTCCTGACGCAGAATCTGCACGCCGAGCGAGTGGAAGGTACACACCGTCAACTGATTGACGGGCACCTTGCGGCCTTCCTTGCCGGGCGTGGTCAGCGTCTTGCCCTCGAGCAGCTTGCCGACGCGCTCGCGCATTTCCGCCGCCGCCTTGTTCGTGAAGGTAACGGCCGCGATATGGCGCGGCTCGAAGCCTTTGACTTCGATCAGGTGCGCAATTTTCTGCGTAATCACGCGCGTCTTGCCACTGCCTGCGCCGGCAAGCACAAGACAGGGACCATCGAGGTAGCGCACCGCTTCGTTTTGAGCGGGATTTAGGCCAGCGGACATCGTGTTTGGGCGGGGGGTGTTGCGGGTTGAGGGTGCGGGCAGGGATGCTAACACGAAGCCGGTGACGGCTCGGACATGCCACAATTACAGGCCGCGCGTCGTCGCCGCGGTGGCAAAGCGGCGCGCATTCTTGCAGGAAACTCACATGTCTGCACCGCTGAAAACAGGATTGATGGGTTACGGTTTTGCTGGCGCCACCTTCCACGCGCCGGTGATCGAGCACTGCGGCCGGGCCACGGTCGCTGCGATCGCGACAAGCAAGCCCGAGCCGGCTCGGGCTGACTGTCCGCACGCCAAAGTCGTGCCCGATCTCGATGCGCTGCTCGCGCTCGACGACATCCAATGCGTGGTGATTGCCACGCCAAACGACACCCACTTCGACCTCGCCAAACGCACGCTCGAAGCCGGCAAGCACGTGGTGGTCGACAAACCGGTCACGCTGACGGCCACGGAGGCGCTCACGCTCGCCAACCTGGCGCTGGCGCGAGGCCTCACCTTCGCGCCGTTCCACAACCGTCGCTGGGACGGCGATTTCCTCACCGTTCGCGACCTGCTCGCCAGCGGTGAGCTGGGCCGTATTACCCACTACGAGTCGCATTTCGACCGCTTCCGTCCGGATGTGCGGCCGCGCTGGCGCGAGGAAGCGTCGCGCGGCGGCGGCCTGCTGTTCGATCTCGGGCCGCATCTGATCGACCAGGCGCTGGCGCTCTTCGGCACGCCCGCCACGGTGTCGGCCACCGTCAAAACGCATCGCGATGGCGGGGGCGCCACCGACTACGTTCATCTGCAGCTGGGCTACGCGGATCTCGAAGTCGTGCTGCACGCAACCACCCTCACCGCGCTCGCGCCGCCGCGCTTTGCAATCGACGGCACGCGCGGCAGCTACGTCAAGCGTGAACTCGACACCCAGGAAGATCAGTTGCGAGCAGGTTTGCGCCCGGGTGACGCCGGTTTTGCTGGCGGCAACCCGGCGGGTCTGCTGCGCGTACTGGACGCGAGCAATCAGGAAACTGAACGCGCCCTGCCGACCCGCGACGGCGACTATATCGGCTTCTATCGCTCGTTGGCGGCAGCCATCCTCGATGGCGAGCGTTTCCCGGTTAGTCCTCAGGACGCCGTCGACGTCATGACGATCATCGAACTGGCCGCGCGCAGCGAAGAGGAAGGCCGGCGCCTGCCCTTCGAGCGAATTCGCTGAGATCGCCGCGCAAGTCGCAGCTTACATGCTGACAACCGCTGCTAACAGTTCCGAAAGGGACGGTCCGTTACAATATGTTTCTGAATTCAGGTCATCGTGTGGCTGCGGCTAGCCGTTGCTTCACGATATCGATCTAACCGTCGATCAAGACCACGACGACCGCAGGCAACTGCATGGGACCGGAGTAAGCGCTCAAGCGCTAACTCCGACCAACAAAAGGAGAGTACGCATGCAACGTTTCACCCGTGCGCTGGCAAGTCTGGCACTGGTTTCTTCGCTGGCCGCCTGTGTGGTCCCGCAACAGGCACCGCCCCCGGGACCTAACCCGCACGAAATCGCAGTTCAGCGCCTGAATCAGGTTTACGGCCGTGCCGACAACCTGAGCCGCCGCATCGACAATCACGTCAATCAAGGCTACTACCCGCCCCCGCAAGGTGGCGCGCTGCATCACCGCCTCGACGTGATCCGTCAGGAAGCGCGTGACATGTCTGCCCAGCATGGTGGTGGCCTGTCGGGCGAAGAGCAACGCGTGCTGAACCAGGAACTCGACGGCGCAGCACACGCAATCGGCGAGTAAGCCGCTCAGTCAATCTGTTCAGCAATTCGCTGTGAAAGCACAGGCGCGGGGGTCATTCCCCGCGCTTTTTTTTGGCGCTCGCGCCGCCCGCTGCACCGCCGCATAGCTCTCCAAAGCCTTCATTTGACAAGCCTCGGGGCCTCGCGTACATTCGCCGCACGCGTCGGGAGAGAGCGTTGGCCGCCATGTTTTTTGTGGGCCGCGCCGCCGAAGGGGCACACCCACAAACTCTCAGGCAAAAGGACCGGCTGCGTCGAAGAACCCGTCTGATTCCGGCATCGTCCGGGCTTCATCAGGCACCGGTTTTTTGCACTCTGGAGAGCGGCAGTAGCCACCGGCATCGACCATCGTCGAGCCAGGCAGGCTGCCCACCGAAGGGGCGCGCGCTTCACCGTGATGGCTTGCAGTCACTTGCAAACCCGCACGGCAGCGCAATCTCTCAGGTATCGAGGACAGAGGGGTCATGCATGGCATCGCTCGCAGGCTTTTGGCCGCGAGGAATGAAGCCGCATGGCCTTTTTGTTATCCGTCGAGATTGCCTGAGGCCCTGATGACCGAACTCAAACACACCCCGCTTAACGCCACCCATCGCGCGCTGAAGGCCCGCATGGTCGATTTCGGCGGCTGGGACATGCCCGTCAACTACGGCTCGCAAATCGACGAACACCACGCGGTGCGCACCGACGCCGGTATGTTCGACGTGTCGCACATGTGTGTGGTCGATTTCACCGGTGAGCGCGTCCGCGCGTTCTTCGAACACGCTATCGCCAACAACGTCGGCAAGCTGCAAACGCCGGGCAAAGCGCTCTACACCTGCCTGCTGAACCCAAACGGCGGCGTCATCGACGATCTGATCGTCTATTTCTTCTCCGAAACCCACTTCCGCCTGGTGGTCAATGCTGCCACCGCAGAAAAGGACATCGCCTGGTTCGGCAAGCTCAACGGCGAAGGCAGCTATGGCCTGACCATCACGCCGCGCCGCGATCTGTCGATCGTCGCCGTGCAAGGTCCGAACGCCCGCGAGAAGGTCTGGCAAGTCGCGCCGTCCACCCGTACGTCCACCGAACTCCTCAAGCCGTTTAACGCCGCCATCGTCGAGAACACGCCGTTCGGCGAATTGATGGTTGCCCGCACCGGCTACACCGGCGAAGACGGTTTCGAAATCGTGCTGCCTTCCACGTCCGTCTGCGAGTTCTGGGACGCATTGGTGCGCCAGGGCGTGCGCCCCGCCGGTCTCGGCGCGCGCGACACGCTGCGCCTCGAAGCCGGCATGAACCTGTACGGCCAGGACATGGACGACAATGTCTCGCCGCTTGACGCCGGTCTCGCCTGGACCGTAGATCTGAATTCGCCGCGCGACTTCGTCGGCAAGGCGAAACTTGAAGCGGACGGTTGCCAGTGCGCTTTCGTCGGACTGATCCTGCAAAAGGAAAACGGCAAGGCTGCCGGCGTGCTGCGCGCCCATCAGAAGGTCGTCACGCCGCACGGCGAAGGCGAAATCACCAGCGGCACATTCTCGCCCACCATGCAGGAATCCATCGCCTTCGCACGCGTGCCGAAGGACGTGAAGCCCGGCGATGTCGTCCACGTGCAAATCCGTGACAAAGCCCTTCCCGCAAGCGTGGTAAAACTGCCGTTCGTGCGCAACGGCAAAGTTCTTGCTGCTTAAGCTTTCGTTGCGCGCGCTTCCTCCTTTTTAAGTTTTTACCGTACACACCGCACAGGAGCATCCGATGAGCATCCCGGCCGATCTGAAATACACCGAATCGCACGAATGGGTCCGCACCGAAGCAGACGGCACGCTGACGGTCGGCATTACCGACCACGCGCAAGAAGCGCTCGGCGACATCGTCTTCTTCGAAGTCCAGGAACTGGGCAAAACCGTTAGCGCCGGCGACACCGTCGCCGTCATCGAATCCGTGAAAGCCGCCTCCGATATCTACGCGCCGGTCTCGGGCGAAATCATCGAAGCGAACACGGCTGTCGCCGACACGCCCGACTCCGTCAACAGCACGCCGTATGACAGCTGGCTGTTCAAGATCAAGCCGGCAGCCGATGCGACGCATGACCGCCTGATCGACGCCGACGCGTACAGCAAGTCGATCGGCGAGTAAGTTATTTCAAACCCGCTTTAACCGTCAGGTGCGGCGTCCGACGAACGCGGATGGCCGCGCCGCCAGGAACACCCCATGAAGCTCGAACACCCGGATCGTCTGATGAACCGCACTCCTCTCTCGCTCGCCGCGCTCGAAGTGCATGACGCCTTCGCTGAACGGCATATCGGCCCGGATTCGGCCGACAGCCAGGCGATGCTCGAAGCCCTCGGCTTCGCCTCGCGCGCCGCGCTGATCGACGCCGTGATTCCGAAGACGATCCGCCGCACCGAAACGCTGCCGCTCGGCCCCTTCGCGCAACCGAAGAGCGAGGCCGAAGCGCTCGCTGCGCTGCGTGAGCTGGCCGACAAGAACCAGGTGTTCCGCTCCTATATCGGGCAGGGCTATTACAACGCGCACACCCCGACGGTGATCCTGCGCAACGTACTTGAAAATCCGGCGTGGTACACGGCTTACACGCCGTATCAGCCGGAAATCTCGCAAGGCCGTCTCGAAGCGCTGCTGAACTTCCAGCAGATGATCATCGACCTGACCGGCCTCGCCATCTCCAACGCATCGCTGCTCGACGAGGCCACCGCCGCCGCCGAAGCGATGACGCTGCTGCAACGCGTGGGCAAGCCGAAGTCGAACGTGTTCTACGTCGCCGACGACGTGCTGCCGCAAACCATCGAAGTGGTAAAGACGCGCGCCACACCGGTTGGCATCGAAGTGAAGGTTGGCCCGGCTGCGGATGCCGCGAACGCCAACGCCTTCGGCGTGCTGTTGCAATACCCGGGCGTGAACGGCGATGTGCGCGACTACCGTGCGCTGGCTGAAGCTGTCCACGCTGCCGGCGGCTATGTGGTGGTTGCCGCCGATCTGCTCGCGCTCACGCTGCTCACGCCGCCGGGCGAATGGGGCGCCGACGTGGCTGTCGGCAACACGCAGCGTTTCGGCGTGCCGGTCGGCTTCGGCGGTCCGCACGCGGCGTATCTCGCCGTGCGCGACGAATTCAAGCGGCAAATGCCGGGCCGTCTCGTTGGCGTCACCGTCGACGCACAGGGCAAACCCGCGCTGCGTCTCGCGCTGCAAACGCGCGAACAGCACATCCGCCGCGAAAAGGCGACTTCGAACGTGTGTACCGCGCAGGCGTTGCTCGCGATCATGGCCAGCATGTACGCGGTGTATCACGGCCCGCAAGGTCTGAAGACGATCGCCCAGCGTGTGAATCGCGTCGCCGCGCTGCTCGCGGCCGGTGCGAAAAAGCTCGGCTATACGCTCGTCAACGAAACGTTCTTCGACACGCTCACGTTCGAAACCGGCGCCCGCACCCAGGCGCTGCACGACGCGGCGGTCGCCAAGCGCATCAATCTGCGCCGCGTGAGCGACACGCGCGTCGGCATCTCGCTCGACGAAACCACCAAGCGCAGCGATCTCGCCGATCTGCTGGCCGTGTTCGCGCAAGCGGCGTTCGTAAGCGAAGTGCCGCAAATCGACGCGCTCGACGCCGAACTGCCCGCGGAAAGCAGCGTGCCGGCCGCGCTCGAACGCACCAGCGCGTATCTCACGCACCATGTGTTCAACCGCCATCATTCGGAAACGGAAATGCTGCGCTACCTGCGCAGCCTCTCCGACAAGGACCTCGCGCTCGACCGCTCGATGATCCCGCTCGGCTCCTGCACGATGAAGCTGAACGCGACCTCGGAAATGCTGCCGGTCACGTGGCCTGAGTTCGGTCAGATTCACCCGTTCGCGCCGGCTGAGCAAACTGTCGGCTACCGCGAAATGATCGATCAGCTCGAGCAGATGCTCGTCGCGGCAACCGGTTACGCAGCGGTTTCGCTGCAGCCGAACGCCGGCTCGCAAGGCGAGTACGCGGGTCTGTTGATCATCCACGCTTATCACGCTTCGCGCGGCGAAGGTCATCGCAACGTCTGCCTGATTCCCGCTTCGGCGCACGGCACGAACCCGGCGTCGGCGCAGATGGCCGGCATGCAGGTCGTGGTGGTCGCCTGCGATGCGCAAGGCAACGTCGATATTGAAGACCTGAAGGCGAAAGCCGCGCAACACGCGGACAAGCTGGCTGCGATCATGATCACGTACCCGTCGACGCACGGCGTGTTCGAAGCCAACGTGCGCGAAATCTGCGAGATCGTGCACGCACACGGCGGTCAGGTGTATGTGGACGGCGCCAACATGAACGCAATGGTCGGCCTCACGGCGCCGGGCCAGTTCGGCGGCGACGTCTCGCACCTGAACCTGCACAAGACGTTCTGTATTCCGCACGGCGGTGGCGGCCCAGGCGTCGGTCCGGTGGCAGTCGGCGCGCATCTCGCGAAGTTTCTGCCGAACCAGACGTCGTCGGGTTACGAGCGTGCGCCGCAAGGCATCGGCGCCGTGTCGGGCGCGCCGTACGGCTCCGCTTCGATCCTGCCGATCTCGTGGATGTACATCGCGATGATGGGCGCGAAGAACCTCACGGCTGCGACCGAAACCGCGATTCTCAACGCCAACTACGTCGCCAACAAGCTGGCGCCGCATTATCCGGTGCTGTACTCGGGCCCCGGCGGACTGGTCGCGCACGAATGCATTCTCGACCTGCGCCCGATCAAGGACACCAGCGGCATCACCGTTGACGACGTCGCCAAGCGCCTCGCCGACTACGGCTTCCACGCGCCGACCATGAGCTTCCCGGTGCCGGGCACGCTGATGGTCGAGCCGACCGAATCGGAATCGAAGGAAGAGCTCGACCGTTTCATCGAAGCGATGATTGCGATCCGCGAGGAAATCCGCGCCGTCGAAGATGGCCGCTCGGACCGCGAAGACAATCCGCTCAAGCACGCACCGCACACCGCGGCCGTGGTGATTGCGGACGGCTGGAAGCATGCGTATGCGCGTGAAACCGCTGCGTATCCGTTGCCGTCGCTGATTGCGAGGAAGTACTGGCCGCCGGTTGGCCGTGCAGACAACGTGTATGGCGACCGCAACCTGTTCTGCTCCTGCGTACCCATCGCGGATTACGAGTAACCGCGTCGCATTCGCTGGCTTGAACCGCGCGCCACCTGACGGTGACGCGCGGTCCTGTCGTTCGCGCCCGGGAACGGCTAACATCACACACCAATCAGCCCAACGAAGGAGTGTCGCATGGTGCGAAAGGTGCTAATGATGGAAAGCCCGAGCTATTCACGGCGCATGCCGTCCTGGCAGGCCGCGGGCACGCCGCTCGCGACGCTGCTGCTGGTGTGCGGCGCCGTCATGCTGCCGGTGCGGCACGCCCGCGCAGCGATGAATTTCTGTGCAGCGCCAGCGCTGCAAACCAGCGAACGCACGAATGCCGATCCAGGCGTCAAGGCACTGGTCGCCAACGTGGAAGCGCATCTGAACGATCAGGCGCACGCGGTGGCGACCTTGCATACCGAAGGCACCTTACCGCACGAAGGGATTTACGATCAAAGCGTCGAAGCGGAGAAAGATCTGGACCTCCTGCGTGACGCGGCGCTCGCCTGGCGCGCCACCAGTGACGACCGCTATCTGAAACTGGTCGATCGTCTGCTGTACGCCTGGGTCACGACCTACCAGCCGAGCTTCAACCCGATCGACGAAACCCGTTTCGAAGGCTTGATCCTCGCCTACGACATGACCGCAAGCGCGTTGCCGGTGAAAACGCGTAACGCAGCGATGGCGTTTCTGACGAAGCTTGGAAACGGTTACATCGCGCAGATCGACGCGCAACCGCGCCCGCTAACCGGCTCGTTTCGCAATAACTGGCAGAGCCACCGGGTCAAACTGATTGCGATGGCCGCCTTCACGCTCGACAACCGCAAGATGATCAACGCGGCGCAGCGTCTGTTTGTCGAACATATTGGCGACAACATCGAGCCGGACGGTTCGACGATCGACTTTAAGGAACGCGATGCGCTGCATTACGTGACTTACGATCTGCAGCCGCTCGTGACCGCCGCGCTGGCCGCACGCCGTCACAACCGCAACTGGTTGCCGGAGAAGGCCACCAACGACGCGACGCTGGGCACCGCGCTGAACTGGTTGACGCCCTACGCGTTGGGCACCAAAACGCATGACGAATTTGTGCATTCGGACGTCCCGTTCGATGCGAAGCGTCGCGAAGCCGGCTTGCCCGGCTATTCGGGTGACTGGGATCCGAAGAACGCGGCTGAACTGTTTCACCTCGCGGCGCGTCTCGATGGCCGCTATGCGCCGATCGCGCTGCGGCTCGCGCCGACCCCGCCCGCGTGGCTGGCCGTGTGCCTGCCGCTGCCGGCACGTTAACCCCGTTTTTTATATGCAGGAGCAGTAATGGCAGTCAGTGTGTTCGACCTTTTCAAAATCGGCATTGGTCCGTCCAGTTCGCATACGGTCGGGCCGATGCGCGCGGCGCTGATGTTCGTCCAGGGGCTCGAACGCGACGGACTGCTTGCGGGTACGGCTTCGGTGAAGGTGGATCTGTACGGCTCGCTCGGCGCGACCGGCAAGGGCCACGGCACCGATCGCGGTGTGATGCTCGGCTTGATGGGCGACGCGCCGGATACTGTCAATCCCGATACGATCGCGCAGCGTCTCGAAGCGGTGCGCACTTCGCGCTCTTTGCCGCTGCTTGGCACACACCCGGTGCCGTTCGTGCAGAAGGATCACATTTCTTTCTACCGGCAGGCGCTCGCCGAGCATCCAAACGGATTGAAGCTGCACGCGTTCGATGCTCAAGGTCAGACGCTGCGTGAGGCGACTTACCTGTCCGTCGGCGGTGGCTTTGTGGTCACTGCGGGGGCGCCGAATACCAAGGTGCTGAGTGCGGTCGATCAATTGCCGCATTCATTCCGCAGCGGCAACGAGCTACTAGCGCTGTGCAAGGCGACCGGCAAAAGCATCGCGCAACTGATGTGGGAAAACGAGCGCGTTTGGCATACCGAAGAAGAAACGCGCGCCGGTTTGATGAAGATCTGGGACGTGATGCAGTCGTGCGTGGCGCGCGGTTGCGGCATCGGCAATCCGGATGCGGACGGCAATCTCCCAGGTCCGTTCCAGGTGAAGCGGCGTGCGCCGCAGTTGTATCGCTCCCTGTCGGGAAATCCTGAACTGGCGTTGCGTGATCCGCTGTCGATGGTGGACTGGATCAATCTGTACGCAATTGCCGTCAATGAAGAAAATGCGGCCGGCGGTCGTGTCGTCACTGCGCCGACGAACGGTGCCGCCGGCATCATCCCCGCCGTGCTGCATTACTACACGCGGTTCATGTCCGGCTCGAACCAGCAAGGCGTGATCGACTTTCTGATGACCGCAGCAGCGATCGGCATTCTGTACAAGCTGAATGCGTCGATTTCCGGTGCCGAAGTAGGTTGCCAGGGTGAAGTGGGTGTCGCCTGCTCGATGGCCGCCGGTGCGCTCGCGGCGGTGATGGGCGGCACGCCCGAGCAGGTCGAGAACGCCGCGGAAATTGGCATGGAACATAACCTCGGGCTGACCTGCGATCCGGTTGGCGGCATGGTGCAGATTCCGTGTATCGAACGTAATGCAATGGCGTCGGTGAAGGCGGTCAACGCGGCACGGATGGCATTGCGCGGCGATGGCAGCCACTATGTTTCGCTGGACTCGGTCATCAAGACGATGCGCGAAACCGGCGCGGATATGAAGACCAAGTACAAGGAAACTTCACGCGGCGGGTTGGCGGTGAATATTGTCGAATGCTGATTTGTGGCGGATTCGCTTCGTTCGACCATACGACCAGCAGCGGCTCGGTGACTTCATACAAGTCGTAGCCAACGCATCCCTTACAACGCGCCGCCGCTGCTGTGCTGCGCGGCGTTGCCTTGGCAGCTTGTGCCAATAGCCCGATTAGCGACCCGACATTGCCCTTGCCCTTTCCAGTGACACCGGCCGCCGAGTCGGCGTAAGCTGTCGAAGCCCGTCGGCCCCACGTGGCCGACCAGCCGACCGACGAGATCCGACTGGAGGCTTCACCGCAATGCCGCTGACGAATGTTCCCGCTTCCGCCACCACCACCGGTGCGCGCCTTGTAGTCGATGCCCTGCTGACGCACGGTGTCGAACGTGTTTTCTGTGTGCCGGGCGAGAGCTTTCTCGCCGTGCTCGACTCGCTGCACGACGAGACTGAACGGATCCAGACCGTTGTCTGCCGGCACGAAGCGGCCGCCGCCAATATGGCCGAAGCGGTCGGCAAACTGACCGGTCGTCCCGGCGTGGCAATCGTCACGCGCGGACCCGGCGCGACGCATGCGTCGATTGGCGTGCACACCGCGTTCCAGGACTCGACGCCGATGATCCTGCTGATCGGCCAATGCGCGCGCGAACATCTCGACCGCGAGGCGTTCCAGGAAATCGACTATCGACGCATGTTCGGCCAGATGGCGAAGTGGGTCGCGCAGATCGATGATCCGCGTCGCATTCCGGAGTATCTGAGTCACGCGTTCCATACTGCGACGTCAGGACGGCCAGGGCCTGTCGTGCTGTCGTTGCCGGAAGATGTCTTGAGCGACGCGTGTGCAGTGGTGCCAGGCGCGCCGGCTTATCACCGTGTGGCGGCATCGCCGTCTGCGGCACAGATGGATCAGCTTCGGCAGTTGCTCGAAGGCGCACAGCGGCCGATGGTCATCGCCGGTGGTAGCGGCTGGACATCTGAGGCGAGCGCGGACCTGCAGCGCTTCGTCGAGAACTGGCAGTTGCCGATCGGTCTCGCGTTCCGCTTTCAGGACACGCTCGATAACGAGCATGCGAACTACGCAGGCGATGTGGGACTTGGCATCAATCCCGCGCTGGCCAAGCGCATCGCGGATGCGGATCTGCTGCTCGTGTTTGGCCCGCGAATGGGTGAAGCCACGACCGGCGGATATACGCTGCTGGACATTCCGAAGACCAGGCAGACTTTGGTTCACGTGCATCAGGGCGCGGAGGAATTGGGCCGCGTGTATTCGGCAGATTTGCCGATCGTCTCCGGAATGCCTGAACTCGCGTCACTTCTCGCGGCCCTGCCGCCTCCTTCTTCAAAACCGGCATGGGCGGGAACTGCGGAAGAGGCGCATCGCTCCTACCTCGAGTGGCGAGTGCCGCGGCAGATTCCCGGCGACGTGCAAATGGGCGAGGTGATTCAGCAGCTGCGCGCGCACTTGCCCGAGGACGCCATCGTGACCAACGGCGCAGGCAACTACGCGACGTGGCTGCATCGACACTTCTCATACCGGCATTTCCGTTCGCAGGTCGCACCGACCAGCGGCGCGATGGGCTACGGCGTGCCAGCGGCCATTGCGGCGAAATCGCTCTATCCGCAGCGCACGGTGGTAGCGCTGGCCGGCGACGGCTGCTTCATGATGTCCGCTCAGGAACTGGCGACGGCGATGCAATACGACCTGCACGTTCTGTTCATCGTCGTGAACAACAACCACTTCGGCACGATCCGCATGCACCAGGAGCGGCACTATCCGAACCGCGTGCATGGCACCGGCCTCACCAATCCGGATTTCGCGGCGTTCGCGCGATCTTTCGGCGCACATGGCGAGACAGTGGAACGTACCGAGGATTTCCTGCCGGCGCTCGAGCGTTCGCTCGCGGCGAAACGCGCAGCGGTAATCGAGATTCGCATCCCGCAGGAAGCGAGCACGCCTGGCGCGACTCTGGAGCAGATTCGGGAACAGGGGCGCAAGTTAAGGGGTGAAGGGAAATAGCTGACGTACGAATGACTCTGTCGGCGCGGCCGCTCGACGCTCTCGCGACGACGGCCGCTAGGCCGAGATCACAGCCAACGCGCCGAGCTCCTTCATCAAAGCCGGCTTGCGCCCCTCGATCACATCTATCTGAATCTGATAGATCACGGATTTGATCACTTCGGTCTGATTCATCTCCGTATCTTCAGTCAGCGTCTTGATGTCTTCGGCGATGCGCGGCGTGACCTTTATGGAGAGGCGCCTGCGCGCGGCGCCACGCTGCTCCTTGAAGCGCGCCACGGCTGAGCGATGCGCCCTCATCAACCGCTCCCGAGGATACTCGCCGGAGGCAAACCGATGCAGATACAAGATCATTAAAACCTTGCGAAACTCGGTTGAACTCGCGCTATCGATTGTGTACGCAGCGAGATCAAGCATATCCAGATAAATAGCGGGCAACTGCGCCTCGATGGCCTTCACTTCCTTCTGACGGGTTTCGCGAATAGCCGGCGTGGACTGCGCGGGGATGGCGACTACTTCATCGCACACGTCGCAAACTGAGACGAGGATGTCCTTGACCTCACCCTTGCCGTCACTGAACGGCACATTGCGGCGCGCAAAGGTCGAACTCACGAGCTGCTGACAGCTGTGACAGATCGCCTTGCTCTTCTCGCCTTCTTCATACAGTTTTGTGTTCATGGTCCTGCTCACTGGTGAACGCTTATAAACATGGTGTATGGATCGCCGACGAAGTAAAACTTCACGTACCAGCCACCTGACGCGATGACATGCACATCGATCGACGCGAACCTGTGATGCGGCGACGATACGTATTCAGTGTCATCACTCTTGACGATGACGCGTTCCACTAACTGCGGCGTCACCTCCGCCATAGCAAGAAGGTTTTTGACATCGACGTTACGACGCGACTCATGCTGAAACCTGCCGGACCTAAGCGCGGCGACGACCGCCTGCTTAACCTCGCGATATTTAACTGGTATCGTCAAAAGCACCCCCGAATTATACGACGTTTATCGTATGAAATGTCGATGTGACCGATTTCATACACCATCGCAATTGTTGAGGACTTTTGATCGACCGACGAGTCATCCGGATGGCCAGGCGTGGAGAGACGAACCGGCAACGCCCGTCCGATGGACTCCAGAGTCGCGGCATCCGAACAGACGAGAGGACAGCAATGCTGGCATTGCGGATATTTTTGCGGACACCGTCTGTATGCGCGGCCAGGGTTGTTCGCCGGCCGAATTGCGCCTCGACTATCAACGACCAATTTGCAGACTTTTCTGCATTGAATTGGGATGGCACGCGGGGTAAAAATCTTCAGGAGCTAAATAGGCTCCGCATCGCGGCCTCCTAACGTTTGCAGTCCTGCTGAATCAGGTCGCGCCTCTCAAAACAACCGCAGGGAGGCTAGGTCAATGACAGATCTGCAAGACGCACTGCAAGCCCTACCGGGTCGAGAGGCGTATCACCTCGACGTACCCGGCACAGACAGCGTAGAGACGCTCTCAGTCGTATCTTTCGAGGCCACCGAGAAGATGGGGGAGCCCCGACGCTCCCTGCTCCGAATCATCGGCCCGACCTGACTGCACATGCCTCGCGGTTTTCCGGCTAACTTCATCGAATCCGAAAAATGACCCTCCCCCAAAGCCATCCACCGGCCCCGCAGAACCATCCGGCTATCACTCCGGCTGCGCCCGCGGCTGCACCCCAGTCCGCATCGCCGCTGACCTGGCGCTATCCCTTTCCCGCAAGGGACGGTAAGGAGGCCGCCGATCCGCAGGTGTTTTACAGCGCACTGGGCGCGATGAGTGACGGCGTCTTCCCTCTCGGTGTCAATGGCTTCCCACACGGCGGCGTTCATTTCGGGCCGGCCTCGGCCTCACGTCTGGAGCAGTCCAAAGGCGTGCGCGTGATTGCCGACGGCGATATCGTCGCGTTCAAGCTCGACGATGCGTACCCGCATTTGCTTTTCTCACAGGATCGTCGCTGGTCCATGTATTCGACCGGCTTTGTACTGGTGCGCCACCAGATGACGATGCCGGCTGCACCGGGTAGTAACGCGGCACAGCCCGCCGACGAGACGCTGACATTCTTCAGTCTCTATCTGCACATGGCAGACTGGAGCACCTATCTGTCGGACAGTAAGCTTGTGCGGCCAGGCTGGTGGCCAGGCGTGGACGCGTTCCGTATCGGGGCGAAAGACACGCAGAATGGCAGTGGCGCATCCGGTGCGTTCGTGTACACGGCTCCGACGGTAGGAAAGAACAAAAGCCGGTACATCAAGGGGGAGCGAGTTGGCTTTCTGCCAGAAGGCAGCGAAATCACAATCAGTGAAACGCGTGGGCCGTGGGGGCATATCAAGGAGATCACCGCAGGCAATATGGTTTCGCCCACGAGTGGTGGCGTTTTTGGGTCGGACGACCTGAATGTCCCATGGGTCCATCCAGACGACGACACAACTGGTACAGCACCCGTTACACCTGAAAACGACTGGGGGTGGATCTACCTGCACGATCAGCAGGCCGTGAAAGAGCCGATAGGTGTCGGCACGGTGATTACGCCGTCCGGGACCACGCCGATCCAAGTGAAGGCGGGAACATTGTTGGGCCGGCTTGGGGAATACATCGATTACGAAACCTCGACGCCTTTGCCGCCCGTCCCGAGTCGGCAGTTGCTGCATCTTGAAGTGTTTGCCGACGAAACACTAAAGAGTTTCATCGAAAAAAGTCGCGCACGGGCAACGCAACTGCCGGTAAGTGATCGAACCATCTTTGTTATCCAAGCGGGTGCGAAGCTTGTCGCAAAGCCGACTGACGCCGACCTCTACCTTGGCGCAGCGGTGCAGCTTGCCAAGCTCACCCTTACCTCTACCAGCCCGAAAACTGGGCCCTGGGTTCACGTCCAGCCGTGGATTGATGGTGCAGGTCATGCGCAGCAATACCAGAATCCCGTCTGGATTGCTCGTTCGGGGTTGAGCCGTCTCGATTCTCCGAACGGTCTCCCGGCCTGGAAATCGTTCCCGCTGCAATTGAGCCAGGTGGGTTCACCAGTCAATGCAGATCTGGTGGCATATCCAGGCACGGAGCTTGATTCACTCGGTGATGGAAATGTAGCTGTCGATGACAAGGGAGTAACCTGGTGGCGCCTCGAACTCGGCACGGGTTCGGGACAAACGGCATCGGGTTGGGTTTGTGGTGCGAAGCTGGGCAGTAGTGCAACCCATCCAGGCACACATTGGGAGAGTCCGTGGGCATGGCCGGGCTTTGAAATTGTGGACGCAACAGGGATCAACCTCACCGACGCCTTCAAACGAAATCTTTCGGTCACCGGTTCGGCGAATCCGAAAGAACAGAAAGCATTCGCGCCATCCACTGAGGCGGTAGGCAACAGTGCTCTCCTGTCAAAGCTTGAGCAGACTGTAAGTCGCTTGCCGTCGTCTCGTGGAGTAAAAGATGAACGAGGTAAGGACGGCAGCGTAATTGTGACGGCGGTCAAGTTACGGCAGGCACTTGGACGGCGATGGCTGGCAAGTGATCTGTGCCATGTCATCTTGAAATACGAGAGCGAATGGGGCGGTGGCATGAACCGCTGGGAAGCGCTTACGCCGCTCATGCGTAACGCGGCCGAGAACTGGAAATGCGAGCTGGAGCGGATCAAAAAGCTTCAGTGGTGGGATTCAGTGAAAGATAAGGTGGAAGGTTTTCCGTCCAGCCCAGTGGTGAATCACATACATCCGGTGGCTTTGATTGGGAATTTCTTGCGGTACGGCTTCCGATTCACGCTGGAAATGGTGCAACACATTTTCCCCACAGCGACCGTTGCAACGTTGCAGGTCGTCATAGACGAACTGAATACAAATATTGAATTGTTCAAGCTGGACACATCCCTTAGGCGAGAGCATTTTTTTGCTCAGGTCCGCCGGGAGGCGGGTCCGTCATTGGCGGTCCATGATGGCGAGAGTTTGAACTACCCGCCATCAAGATTGATACAAAAATTCTCGTATTTTCAGCAACATCCTAACGAAGCCGAACAATATGGGCGCACGAGCGCACACTCCGCCGATCAGGAAGCTATCGCGAACCGCGCCTACGGAGGCAGAAACGGCAACGTTCAGAATGGAGATGGGTGGAACTACCGCGGAAGAGGTTTGATACAGATTACTGGGAGAGCGCAATATGGGAAATTTTCAGCGTGGCATCGGCAGAATTCGCATGGATGGCCAAATGAGGCGAATTTAGATTTTCTAGATGATTTCCAATTGGTCGGACAGATCAAATACGCGACAAGGTCAGCGGCTGCCTATTGGGTAGACAACCAAATGTATCAAATTGCGGATGAAGGCACATCAAGCAACGTTGTAGACAATATCACTAAGGTGATAAATCCAGGGCTTTTTTCCCACCGTCTTGGCCAGCCTATTAACGCAGAAAACATGGCCGACATCGTCGATAGACAGAATAATTTTTCCGCCATTCACAGCTGGCAAGGATTGAAGTGATATCTATGAGGAAATCTATTTTTCTTACTTTCATGCTCTGCCTACGCGTCAGTGCGGCGAATGCACAAGTTCAATCTTTGCCAAGCGAAGATTCGCTTTGTCGTGAAGGCGAGGACATTTACTTCAGCTGCCCGCTAGAGAATGGGAAGACAATTTCAGTTTGCGCGAAAAATAACGTCAGCCCGAACCAAGGTTACGTTAGATATGAGTACGGAAATAAAGAAAGCAGTTTCAATTATCCCCTCGAAAATATGCCACCGGGTGATAGATTTGCGATATCTGACGTTTCCGAGGGAAGCATTCATGGCTTACACTTGAAATTTACGCGCGGAATGTACACTTACGTTGTGTCTTCAGTGTGGCCAGGAGAGCTGTATGTGTCCAAACGCGGGAATATTGCTTTTGACAAGGAGTGTCAAGCCTCGCGCTATAAAAGTTTCTCGAATAAAATTTTCGATGGAATAAGGCAGGTAGCGCCCTCCAAGGTTGATTTTCACTGAGTCAAATCATAGAAAGGTGGCAGACGTGAGCCGACGTCACCGGCAGCGCAGACGCATTTTAAAAATTCCACCATTGGAATTTTTCCACCAACCGGGTGGCGGTAAGACTGACGTAGCGAGTGGATACTTTCCCAATATCCGCCCATAGGGCTTGAGCCTGGCGTTTGCCTTTTCGGCAAAAAAATAAAACCCTACGAGCCATGAGAGACCCGTAGGGCACAAAACACCAAGCCAGCCATTCAACGCTTGAAAAATCAACTAAACCGAACCACCCTCAAGCGCCGCGAGGCAAAAAAACTCACTTCCCACCAACACTCTGCAAAGTCGTCCACTTCCCATCAACAACCTTGTAAAGCGTAATCCCACCATTCTTAAGATCACCCTTACCGTCATACTCAAGATGCGCCGCAGTGACAGCCGGCATATCGGTCTTGGCGAGGAACGGCAAATACTTAGCCGGATCGGTCGAATTAGCCTTCTTCATGGCAGCGAACATCGCCATAGCACCATCGTATGCATACGGCGAGTACGTCTGCACATCCTCATTAAAACGCTTCTTATACTTGCTGACATAGTCAGCACCACCAGGCATCTGATCAAGCGGCAGCCCAGCCAGCGAAGCAACAGTCCCATTAGCCGCATCGCCAGCGAGCGACAGGAACGTCGGCGTATGGACCATCTCACCGCCCATGAGCGGAGCCTTGATACCAAGCTCCCGCATCTGCTTGACCATCGGCGCAGCTTGCGAATCCGCACCACCGTAATAGATGAGATCCGGATTAACCGACTTCAACTTGGTCAGAATCGACTTGAAGTCAACAGCCTTGTCATTGGTGAACTCACGATCAACGATCGCCCCACCTGAAGCCTTGGCCGCCTTCTCGAACTGATCAGCCAACCCCTGCCCATAAGCCGTGCGGTCGTCGACAATAGCAATCTTCTTCATGCCAAGATTCTTCACCGCAAACGTCCCGGCAACCGAACCTTGCTGCGTATCGGACGTCATCATGCGGAAAGTCGTCTTGAAGCCTTGTTGCGTGTACTCAGGCGCCGTCGCCATGGCGATTTCGGGGATGCCCGCGTTCGCGTAGATGCGCGAAGCCGGGATCGTCGTGCCCGAGTTGAAGTGGCCGAGCATGCCCTTGATGTTGTCGTCCACCAGCTTCTGCGCGACGGTCGTGCCGGTGCGCGGATCCGCCTGGTCGTCCGCCGAATCGAGAACGAAGCGAACCTGCTTGCCGCCGATCATCGGCTTGCTTGCGTTTTCTTCTTCCACAGCCAGCGTGATGCCGTTCTGGAAGTCCTTGCCGTAGTGGGCCTGTGCGCCCGTCATCGGGCCGGCAAAACCGACCTTCACGTCTTCGACCTGCTGTGCGTGTGCTGTCCCCGCCAGCGACATGGCTGCGACGAGCGCGGCGCCTGCCAGCTGTTTCATCTTGTGTTGCATAGCTTCTCCTTGGTACCAGGTGTGAGTGGAGCGGTTTCGGGGTCGCCGTACCGCTTCCGTTTAATTGAATCGACCGTTAAAGGTTCGCTCAACCGATCGTCATCAAATTCGCATTGCCGCCTGCAGCTGCGGTGTTTACGCTGACCGAACGCTCCGTCAGCAGACGTTCGAGCGCATAGTCCTCTTCGCCGCTTTCCAGCGCGCGAGCCGCCACGCCCTGTACGGAGACGATCGGACCCACCCGCTTGGCCACTTCCTTCACCAGCGAAAGCAGTTCATCGCTGTCGCCTTCGAACAGCACGGCGTCGAACGGCGTGTCGGCGCTCTTCTTCACGCTTGCATAAGGCTTGAGTGCCGCAGGCAGCGCCGACACCAGTTGCTCGCCTGCAGCGCCGTCGAACAGCGCGCGGTTGCCGGTGGCAAGCGCCGCAGCAAACTGCACGCGTGCACCGCTCGCCGTCGACGCCACGCACAACACCGTGCCGCGTGCGCCGAGCGTGTAGGTATTGCGCTCGCCGGTCGGGCCAGGCAGCACCGCCGTGACGCCTGCCAGGCCTTGCGACAGGTAGCCGTCGCAACGCGCCGCCAGCGACGCCTGACGTTCGTTGATCAGCCAGTCACGCAGCGCCGTCAGCGCCGAGGACGGATTGTCGCCGTTTTCCGTCGCCTGCGGGGCGTCGGCGATCAGCGACTGCGCCAGCGTCTTCGGCAGACCGGCCGGACGCGTCGCCAGCAGACGCTGCAGATAAAGCGCGCCGCCTGCCTTCGGACCCGTGCCCGACAGCCCTTCACCGCCGAACGGTTGCACGCCGACCACCGCGCCCACCACGTTGCGGTTCACGTAGATGTTGCCCACATGCGCGCGGCTGATCACATGTGCGATCGTTTCGTCGATACGTGTGTGGATGCCGAGCGTCAGGCCGTAACCGGTCGCGCGGATCTGTTCGAGCAGCCTGTCGAGCGCGTTGCGGCGATAACGCACCACATGCAGCACCGGACCAAACACTTCGCGCTTCAGTTCGTCGATGCTGTCGAGTTCAATCAGCGTCGGCGGCACGAAAGTGCCTTGCGCGCCACCTTCCGGCATCGGCAGTTGCACGACCTTGCGGCCCTTCTCGCGCATCGCCGCAACGTGCGCGTCGATACCGCGCTTCGCATCGACGTCGATCACCGGACCGACATCAATCGACAAACGATCCGGGTTGCCCACCGCGAGCTCGCGCATCGCGCCGGTCAGCATTTCCAGCGTGCGATCGGCCACATCGTCCTGTAGACAAAGAACGCGCAGCGCGGAACAACGTTGACCGGCCGAGTCGAACGCCGAGTTCAGCACATCCGCCACTACCTGCTCGGCGAGCGCCGACGAGTCGACGATCATCGCGTTCTGGCCACCGGTCTCCGCGATCAGCGGAATCGGCTTGCCTTCTGCATCCAGACGGCTCGAAAGCGTCCTGTTGATCAGGCGTGCCACTTCGGTCGAACCGGTGAACATCACCGCTCGCGTGCGGGCATCGGCTACCAGCGCCGCACCGACCGTTTCGCCGTCACCTGGCAGCAGTTGCACCGCGCCTGCCGGCACACCCGCTTCGCGCAGGATACGTACCGCTTGGGCCGCGATCAGCGGAGTCTGTTCGGCCGGCTTCGCCAGCACCGTGTTGCCGGCGGCCAATGCGGCGGCAACCTGACCCATGAAAATCGCCAGCGGGAAGTTCCACGGGCTAATACAGACCACCGGCCCGAGCGGACGATGCGTGTCGTTCGAGAACTCGGTGCGGATCTGCGCCGAGTAGTAGCGCAGGAAGTCAATCGCTTCGCGAATCTCGGCGACGGCGTTCGGCAGCGACTTGCCCGCTTCGCGCACCACCAGGCCCATCAACGTATGCATCTGCGCTTCAAGCAGATCGGCCGCACGCGCGAGGCAATCGGCGCGCGCTTCGACCGGCGTCGCTTGCCAGATCGGCGCGGCGGCTACCGCATTCGACAGCGCCGCGCTCACATGTTCCGACGTGGCTTCGACAACCGTGCCGACGAGATCGCGATGGTCAGCCGGATTGCGTACATCGCGTGCGGTACCCACGGCGATTTCGTTGTCTTCGAGCATGGGGGTCGCGCGCCACGGATGATGCGCACTCGCCAGCAGTGCCGAAGATAAGGACGCCAGACGATGTTCATTCGACAGATCCAGCCCCATCGAATTGACGCGTTCCGCACCATACAGATTGCGCGGCAGCGGGATCTTCGCGTGCGGCGCGCCGAGCGGCACGACCTTCGACGCTTCCTCGACCGGATCGGCCACCAGATCCTTGATCGCCACGTTTTCATCAGCGATGCGGTTCACGAACGACGTATTCGCGCCGTTTTCCAGCAGGCGTCGCACCAGATACGCGAGCAGCGTTTCGTGTGTACCGACCGGTGCATACACGCGGCACGGCCGGTTCAGCTTGTCGCGGCCCGTGACTTCTTCGTACAGCGGCTCGCCCATACCGTGCAAGCACTGGAACTCGTACTGGCCAGGATAGTAGTTCTGCCCCGCGAGGTGATAGATCGCCGAGAGCGTATGCGCGTTGTGCGTGGCAAATTGCGGATACACCGCGTCCGGCGCGCCGAGCAGCTTCTTCGCGCAGGCGACGTACGACACGTCCGTATAGATCTTGCGCGTGTAGACCGGATAGCCTTCGAGGCCGTCCACTTGAGCACGCTTGATTTCGCTATCCCAGTACGCGCCCTTCACGAGACGGACCATGATGCGATGACGGCTGCGGCGCGCCAGATCAATGATGTAATCGATCACGAACGGGCAGCGCTTCTGATATGCCTGCACCACGAAGCCAATGCCGTTCCAGCCCGCCAGTTCCGGATCGAAGCAAAGCGCTTCGAGCAGATCCAGCGAGATTTCGAGGCGATCGGCTTCTTCGGCATCGATGTTCAGGCCGATGTCGTAGCGGCGCGCGAGGATCGCGAGCGAGCGCACGCGCGGCAGCAGTTCGTTCATCGTGCGTTCGTACTGCGAGCGCGCATAGCGCGGGTGCAGCGCCGAGAGCTTGATAGAGATGCCCGGGCCTTCGTAGATGCCGCGTCCGCCGGCCGCCTTGCCGATTGCGTGGATCGCCTGCTCGTACGACG